>JAJFTI010000037.1 GCA_021373115.1 Eubacteriales bacterium
CGATCGCCATTGAGACGGGACTCCGCTTCGCCATTCGTGAAGGCGGCCGTACGGTTGCTTCCGGCGTCGTTACGGAGATCCTCAGCAAATAAAGGACGCATTTAAAAGAGAGACTCGCAAAAAACGCGAGTCTCTCTTTTTATCCTATTATTCTACCCCCGTACACGAAACCGTCCGGGGGGGGTGGACGGTTTCGTGCAATTTAGGATGGTAACGGGGGCGTTCGATGCACAGCTTGCGCATCGAACGGTTATGCCATCGTCCGTTTTTGGACGTGATGACCGGAGAATTATTGCTCGTCCGTCGGTTTATACTCGCCGAATGTAACGGAGACGGTCTGCTCTTTTCCGTCGCGCTGGATGGTAAGCGTTGCCGTATCGTTTGCATTGTAATTTGCAATGACGGAGGCGAGCGCGGAATTCGAGGAAATTTCCGTATCGTCTACTTTTAGAATCAAGTCGCCGACCTTCAAGCCGGCTTTCTCAGCCGCGCTGCCGGAAACGATTTGCGCAATCTGCACGCAGCTATTGCCGGTGTTGAACATACCGCCAAAGAGGCTGTTACCACCCCAGTCGTTGTTGCCGGAGGAAAGGGTGACGTCCTGCGTATACACGCCAAGGTACGCTCTGCCAAGCACGTAGCCGTGATCGATGAGGTTCGTGATGATCGTTTTCACGCTGCTTACCGGAATCGCGAATCCCAAACCTTCGGAATTGCTGCTGCTGGCTTTGGCGTTTACAATGCCGACCAGAGAACCGCTCGCGTTGAAAAGTCCGCCGCCGGAGTTCCCCGGACTAATGGCTGCGTCCGTCTGAATCAGCGACATGGTCATGTTCTCAACGGTTACTTCACGGCTCAGCGCGCTGACGATACCGCTGGTTGCCGTTCCGCGCAGTTCGCCAAGCGGATTGCCGATGGCAATGACGTCCTCGCCGACGGTAAGCATATCCGAATCGCCGAGCGTGGCGGGAGCGAGGCCGGTTGCTTCGACCTTGAGCACGGCAAGATCGCTGCGCGAATCCGAACCAACGAGTTTTGCATCGTATTCCTTGTCGTCGTTCAGGATGACCTTGATGGTTTCCGCGCCATCGATCACGTGCTTGCAGGTTACAATATAGCCGTCGCTGGTGAGGATAATACCGCTGCCGCTGCCGGCCTGCACCTGCTGGCTGTTGCCATCCGCGCCGTTGGTGTTATTGCCGTTGCCAAAGAGGCTGCCGAGGCTGTTGGTTGCGGTATAGTATGTATCGATACCGACAACCGAAGGTGCGGTGAGCTCAATGATTTGTGCCTTGCTGTAGGTTGCGGTGGAAAAGCTGTTTATGCCTGCATTGGCAACCGCGCTTTGCGAACCGGATTCGCTCAGCGCCGCTTTTGCTTCCAGCGCCTGCGTCTGCGTTTGCAGAGCGGCGATTTGTTCGCCAACATACTGGCGTGTATACAGACCGCCAAGCAGTCCGCCGAGTAAAACGGCAACCATGGTAAACACAATCAGCGTGGAGATGCGTACGCCGTGTTTTTCGCTCCGCTTGGATGCATACGCGCTGTTATCCGGCGGGGTACTAGAGGAATAGCGTTCGAACCAATCGTTGTTTTGGTCCATATCGGATCACTCCTTTCGAGAATTGCTTTCATTATAAAAAAGAAATATGAAGTTTCAATTGTTCCGGTATGAAGAAATCCCGACACATTTTGTCAGCAAAATGGCGCGAAAAAAAGCGGCGGAACAATCGTTCCGCCGCGGAAGAAACGCGTGGGTTATTTCGCTTTCAGGTCGATGGTAAACATACCCGTGTCCTGAATCGGATCAAAATGCCCTGCGTGGATGCGTGTAATATTGATGCGAACGGTCGCGCTGCCCGCGTTGGAAAGCGTGCCTTCCGGGGCGTCTTCCGGCCAAAGCATGATGTATCCGTGTGTGTTCGGGAAACTGTAGGTGCAATAGAGACCGAGCGTATAGTCCGTTCCGTCGATGTTGATCAACGGAGAAATAGGAAACGCCGTTAGATCGAGCAGCTTGATATAATTCTGCGTGACGTTTTCATAGTCGAGCAAGATCGCCTCATGACCCTGAAACTGAATGACACCCATGTTCCGCAGCACGCAATAGGCCAGCTTGCTCTGGTAAACAATCGGGCCGGGATCGGGCGCGTTGAGTTTTGTCTCGGCGACGTTCGGATCCGTTATGGTTATAATTTTCGGCCGATCCAGTCTGCCGTCAAAGTAGTTCAGCGAGACGTAGAGTTGCATTTCGTGCAAGTCGGTAATATTCTGCGCCGCCATTACGTCGCTCGCGTCCAGATAGAACAGCCGGTAAGTACCCTGTTCCAACGGGTAGGTATTGTTGACCAGGTTCGTATAACCCGCGTAGACGGGATCGACCGTTGCGCTTTTCCATTTTGCATCGGGCTGCTTATAGAGAATGACGCGAACATGCTGCAGCGTGTCGTCGATTCCCTGCAGATAGACCGCAAAATTCTCATCTTCGTAGAGAGCTTCCGCGCCTTGCGTCGGATCGGCGGGCGCCGCCGCATCCGGTATGGCAACGCTGAGCGCGCGGTGTTCGTAGATTTCTTCGCCGGTGTCCGCATTGGAGACAACCAGATTACAAAGGAACGAAGAAACCTGCGAAATGTTCATGTATACGGCGTTTGGATCGTCCACCCAGTTCACGACGACCGAGGCAGCGCGCGTTTCGCCCGGCGCAATGGCTTCCCCGTTTTCCACAACGCCGTCAACGGACCAATTGTTGATAAAAATCCCGTCCTGAGAGATTGTGACGGGAACGGCGGAGGAGTTCGTTATCGAAAGATCGGCATACGCTTCATAGTTGGCGGAAAAACGGATTCCGGTTACGTCCGCCGCAACATTGTTGCGCGAAAACAACGCCTGCGTGAGCGGCGTTTCGATGAACGCGGGCTCCGGTGTTGGAGACGGGGTCGGTTCCGAGGTTGGTTCCGGCGTTGCCGTTGGCGCGGCGGTGGCTTCCGAAACTGGCTTCGCGCTCTCCTGTGCGGGAGCGGCGGCGTTCGCGCAGGCGGCCAGACTGAGCAGAAGCAGCGCTGCGATACAAAGCGAAAGAATGCGTTTCAAAAAAAGCATCTCCTTTTTCACATTTGCGATAGAGGGAACATAGGATACGCTGATCAAAACGGGCTGGATCCTGTTGCGTTTAGATCCCTTTAACCTTACTGAGATAGAAGTTAAAAGTCAAGATATCTCTCAGTCGTGCAGGAGGAAAACGCAACGAAATTTACAGGATATCAACATTTGTCTACCGGATGGTATGGTATAATACTGACCAGATAAGGGAGCTTTGGAATGAAACGTGTAATTGCGGCGCTTTGCGTCGTGCTGCTGCTCTTGGTAGCCTGCGGCGAATGGTACGCGAGACACCGCACGGAAGTAGACGAGTATGTTCGCCGCTTTATTTCCGGCGAACCCCTCGGCGGGGAAGAAATGAACACTCCCACTCCGCTGCCGTCCCCGACACCCGAGGAAACACCGGCGCCAAGCCCCATTCCAACCGTGGATGCGGACTGGTATATAGAACGGAATCGTATGCTTCGCCTGTTGCTGCGAAAAAACGGTTCGTTTCAGAATGCAGAAGAGATTGACGCGGCGATTGCGAGAATGTATATCGACCCCGACAAGCCCATGGTTGCCCTGACGTTTGACGACGGGCCCGTTGCGGGCGTGACGGATCAAATTCTCGATATCCTCGAACGGTACCATGTGCGCGCGACCTTCTTTGTGGTTGGTGCGCGACTGAAAAAACCGGAGGCGGTTGCGCTTGTCAAGCGCGCGATTTCGCTTGGCTGCGAAATTGGCAACCACACGCTGGACCATGCGACTTTGCCGAAACTGACGGTCAACGAACTGCGCTACGAAATCGTAAGAACCAACGAGTTCGTGTATGACAATACCGGCTACACCGTTCGCTCCCTGCGTCCGCCGGGCGGCGCCATGAGCTGGGAGGTCACGCGAATCGCGAAAGAGCAGAACATGGCAATCGCGCTTTGGGCGCAGAGCGGCAACGTCTACGAGCAGGATCCGGAAAAAATCGCCGAGAACGTACAGAAACAAATCGTAAACGGCAAGGAACTGCAGAACGGGGATATCATTCTGCTGCACGACACAAAAGAACGTATGGTTCCGGCGGTGGAACTTATTGTGCCGCAGCTGCTGGAGAAGGGATATCAGCTCGTTACCGTTTGGGAGCTGCTGAATCTTTCCGGGAAGGGATTTGTCGTCGGGGAAACGTATCGCAACCAGGCGGATTGATCCCTGCACCGTGAAACTGGACTACCCAGGGAGATGATTCTGGTGTGTTTCAGTCGGATGAAAATCTGACGCGCGATATGGAACAGAAGGTTCGATAGAATTCGCCCGTGTATTACACGGGCGTTTTTCGCGCATTCCGCGGAACCTTTAGCGATCACAAGCGTGTTCGAGTCCGCGCAGGATCAAACGATCGAACAGAGGATTGAGCTGGTTCCGGCGAAATAAGCGCCGAATCGGCTCAGGCGGCCAAAGAACATCCAGCCGTAAGGCGTTTCCGAACCGGGATTCAAGAATTGCCGGATTTCGCCAAAAACGGACGTTGTTTTCAAACTGTGCAAAAATTCGAAACAACCTGTTCAAAGGAATATTATACTTTTTTCATTTTAAGATAAAAATCTGTTCACATATATATTGTATGATACCACCATAAGAGAAACTAAATATGCGATTCAAAGGCTCATAGAAATCGTTCGAACGAAGCAAAAGCAATGACGGCGCGAAGGAGATGAATACAATGCTGAACCGGTTATACATTATTGCGTATCTTTTAAAATCGAAATTTCGTCACTCTGTTGCGAAAGCCGGCTGCTAAGCGCCGCTGATGATTCAGAAACGCGCCTTGCCATAATCCGTAAATACAGCGCTATGGCAGGGATGCTCGATTTCCCCTGAGGTAACTCAGGGGATTTTTTTGCCGGTCAGCCAAAGAATGGCGAAGCGCCGTAAAAAAGCGGCAAGCAAAAAAGACATGGAGAAACATGGAATACAAGTGAATTGTGAGTTTCTTGAAAAAACGATTCGCTCTTCGTTTTGACTATGTTAGAATGATCGGAATGGAGCGTAAAAAACAATGAAAGATCACAATGCAGGACTTCTTAGTACCCTTGCGTGCTACACTCTCTGGGGGTTGCTTCCACTCTACTGGCATCTGCTCAACGGTGTGGACGCTATTTTTATTTTAGCAAACCGCATTCTCTGGTCCGCGGTATTTACCGTAGGACTCCTGCTGGTAAAAAAGCAGTTTCCCGAAGTCAAGGCGGTTTTGCGGGACGGACGGAAGATGCGTTTCATGATTCCGGCCGCAGTCGCAATAACGATCAACTGGGGCGTTTACATCTGGTCGGTCAATTCCGGCCATCTGCTCGACGCCAGCCTTGGATATTATCTGAATCCGCTTGTCGTATTTGCCATTGGAATCGTGATGTTTCGTGAAACCTGCGGAGCAATCGAGTGGATCGCGCTGGCGCTTGCCAGCATTGGCGTTCTTGTTGCAACCATCGCTTATGGCGCGTTTCCCTGGATCGCAATCGTACTTGCGCTGAGTTTCGGGCTGTATGGAACGCTGAAAAAGCTCGCCGGTGTCGGGGGGCTGACCAGCATTGCCGTGGAAACCCTGCTCGTCGGGCCGTTTGCGCTGGCGTTCATTCTGTTTGCCCCCGTCAGCCATGCGGCCGTCGGCGCGCTGAACGGATTATCCCTTACGCTTTTGGTGCTTTCCGGCGCGGTGACGGCTACCCCGCTCATCCTGTTTACTTTTGGCGTTAACCGCCTGCCGTTCACCACGGTTGGATTTTTGCAATACGTCAGTCCGACGCTTCAAATGCTGATTGGCGTGCTGGCGCTGAAAGAGGTGCTTACCAGCGACCGGATTGTCGCGTTCGTTTTCTTTGGCCTTGCTTTGGTGTTATATTCCATCGGGGTGGTGCGGCGCGCAAAAATGGAGCATGCCGTTGCTGAATCCTTGTAATCGATAGACCGGCTTGCTATGATGTAGGCGGGTCGGGTGGTAAATCGACCGGCCGAAGGAAGGATGGAACCGCATTGCGCAAGAATTTATCGCTCTCTGCGGAACGGCGCGAATCTTCGCTTTTAACGCTGCTTAGTATTCTCGCAATCGTCGTGCTGTTATGTTCGCTGGTTCCAATGGCGCTCATTGCGCGCTTTAATCTTCCGTTGGGGGACGACGTGATTTACGGCAGCCCCGTTGCATCCGCGCTTGAAAAAGACGATTCCATCTCCACCGCGCTTTCGGCTGCGGTTGGCGTTGTTGCGGAAAAATACCAGTCTTGGCAGGGGACGTTCAGCGCGATTTTTCTTATGGCGCTGCAGCCGGGTGTCTTCGGGCTTGCTTATTATCAGTTCACCCCGTATTTCATGCTGACGGCATTGGTCGTTTCCACCCTGCTGCTGACCTATACGTTGCTTTGCAGCATATTGGGGGCGTCGAAGCGCGTTTGGCTGCTGATTGGCTCCGTAATTACCTTTTTTTCGATCCAGCTTTGTATTTCACCGCGCGAGGCGTTTTTTTGGTATAACGGCGCGGTATATTATACGTTCTTTCACAGTCTGCTGCTTGTTCTTGCAACGCTGGTCCTCCGGATAATCGGCTCGAAAAGCGCATGGGTACGGGCGGTTTTCGCCGCGGTTGGCGTCCTGCTTTGCGGAATTCTTTCCGGCGGGAATTATGCAACCGCCATGGTCTGCTTTGAGTTGCTCGTCTGCGCGGCGGCATATAGCATATATCGCAAAGATGTCCGCTTGCTGGCCGCGTTCGGGCTGATGCTGCTCGTGTTTTGCGCCGGCATGTATGTGAGCGTTTCCGCGCCTGGCAATGCCGTTCGTCAGGCGAGCGTAATCGCTTCCGGCTACACACCGAGTGGTCCGTTCCGGGCAGTGATCTTCTCGCTTGCGCTTGGCGGGGCAATGGCGGTCGGCTGGTTCGATCTGGCCTGTGTTGTAATAATTGCGCTGGTCGCTTTGTTTGTCGGGCCGGTTTTAAAGAAGACGAACTGGAGTTTTCGCTGTCCGCTGCTCGTTGTCGCGTTTCTGTTCTGCGTGTTCGCATCCCAGTTTACGCCTTCGGTCTATGCGGCGACGAGTCCCGGCCCGCTTCGGCTCCGAAACGTGGCGTATTTCGTTTATCTGCTGCTGATTGCCCTTTCCGCGGCGTATGTTACCGGCTGGGCACAGAGAAAATTTCCGCGTGAAAGCGTGCGGCTTCCCGCGGTGATGCGCTGGCTTGTGACCTATCCCGTTCTGGCGGTTCTTTGCTTTGGGGCGCTGCTTGGTGCTTCGCTCTGCAAAAAAGATGTGTTTTCCACGCCCAGCATCGTGGCCGTTTCAGAGCTGCGGGACGGAACCGCGCAGGAATATGCGGCGGCTCGAACCCGCCAGCTTACGGGCAAGCCGCAAAACACAGGCGATACGCCCACGCGCGAATCGAAGCTGCTCTCCTGAACAGAAGTCAATCCGGATTCCGTTTGTTCGGAACCCATCCATAAGGTGGTGAATCACATTGGAACAGACCGGTCAGGGCGAACGTCGCCGTTCAAAAACAGACTGGGTTGGCACAGTGCTGCTGCTGTTTGCCGTTGCCGCGCTGATCGTGCTGAACCTTCTCAAGAGCGGTATTCTTGGCGGGGCCGAGGCTCTTATCCCCGGATTTCAAGTGCTGTATCCGCTTGCGTATGCAAGCTCGGCGCTGTCGATGGCGGCGTTTGCCGCACTCCTGCTGCTGCCGGGGCGGCGGATCGCCGCATTTCGCATTTCCTCCGGACTGGCGGCGCTTTCCGCGCTCTGCTCTGTTTCGTACGCGGTTGGCTGGTGGATTTTCGACCCGAAACTCATGTTCTGGCAGGATTATGCCGGCATTGCGCTGCAGGCGCTCGCCTGCGCGCTTACGGCTGCCTTAACCGTACGGCGGAAAAAAGGGCCGCTGCGACTATTGGTTCTGGCGTCCCTTTGCGTAACCGCCGGAACACTGATTTTTCTGCTGCCGCCGCTCATGGAACCCGCCGCGTCGGTTCTGACGCGCGCGCTTGCGCTGGCGAGCCCCATGGCTCTGCTTGCGGTGAGCGGACTGTTCACCGAAGAAAGCGTTCCATCCGGGCAGGAAGGGTAAGCCCTGCCACGGAAATGCCATAGAACCGGATCATTTGTGAAGCTCCCGAGGAGTTCTGCTCCAATCGGGGGCTTTTTCTTGCGGAACCATATGATTTCTGCTATACTGCAAAATTAGGGTATTATGCGGACGAATGTCTTGAATCAAGCAGGGATTCAAAGAAAAAATCGCACTCGCCCACGGAAAAGTATCGATTAAAGGAGCTTCCGTATGGGATTTTTGGATACATTGCTTGGCAATACAAGCACAAGCCGGCTGAAGAAACTGCAGCCTTATGTTAAGCGCATCAACGAGCTGGAACCGCAGATGCAGGCGATGACGGACGAACAGCTCCGCGCGCAGACGCAGCTCTTCCGGGAGCGGCTGAAAAACGGCGCTACCCTGGACGACATCATGGCGGAGGCTTTCGCGGTTGTCCGCGAGGCGGCGGTGCGAACGGTGGACATGCGTCATTTCGACGTACAGCTGCTCGGCGGTATGGTGCTGCATCAGGGACGTATCGCGGAGATGAAAACAGGCGAAGGCAAAACGCTGGTAGCAACGCTTCCGGCCTATTTAAACGCGCTCTCCGGCGAAGGCGTGCATATCGTTACGGTCAACGATTACCTCGCCAAACGCGACGCGCAGTGGATGGGTAAAATCTACCGTTTCCTCGGAATGACGGTCGGCTGTGTGATCAACGGCATGGAGCGGGCAGAAAAACAGGACGCATATCGCTGCGATATTACCTACGGAACCAATAACGAGTTTGGATTCGATTATCTTCGGGATAACATGGTCGTCCGCCGGGAAAATATGGTGCAGCGGGAAATGGCCTATGCCATTATCGACGAGGTTGACTCCATCCTGATCGACGAAGCGCGCACCCCGCTGATCATCAGCGGGGAAGGCGAGGAGTCGAGCGAACTTTATATCGAGGCGAACCGTTTTGTGAAAAGCCTGACGCGCGGTTCCGATCTGACGCAACAGTCCAGCTCGGACCGTATCCTCGGCGAAGAAACGCCGGAGGACGGCGACTATCAGTGCGACATCAAGAAGCGCACCGTCCAGCTGACCGCGGAGGGCATCCGAAAGGCGGAGGAGCGCTTCGGCGTGGAAAACCTCGGCGATCCGGCCAATATGGAGGTAAACCACCATATTGTTCAGGCACTGCGCGCAAACGCTCTGTTTCAGCTGGATAAGGATTACGTGGTGCAGGACGGCGAGGTGCTCATCGTAGACGAGTTTACCGGCCGTCTCATGATCGGGCGCCGCTACAGCGAAGGCCTGCATCAGGCGCTGGAAGCAAAGGAGGGCGTGAAGGTCGAAAAAGAGAATCAGACCCTCGCGACCATCACGCTCCAGAATTACTTTCGTATGTATAAAAAACTCGCCGGCATGACGGGTACCGCCAAGACCGAAGAAAGCGAGTTCATGAGCATCTACGACCTGGACGTTGTGGAGATTCCAACCAACCAGACGCTCCGGCGCACGGACCTGGACGACGCGATCTTCATGACCGAAAAGGCAAAGTTCGACAGCATTGTGGATTCGATCAAGCAGATTCACGCGACCGGCCAGCCGGTGCTCGTTGGCACCATCAGCGTGGAACGCAGCGAGTACCTGAGCGAGCGGCTCAGGCGGGCGGGGATTGCGCATGTTGTGCTAAACGCCAAGCAGCATGCCAAAGAGGCCGAGATCGTTGCCCAGGCGGGCAAGAAGAACCAGGTGACGATTGCAACCAACATGGCGGGCCGCGGCACCGATATTCTGCTCGGCGGAAATCCGGAGTATCTCGCGCGCCGCGATATGCGAAACGACGGCATGGAGGACTGGCTCGTTGAGGAGGCGGTCGGCCATGCGGAGACGGCGGACGCGGATATTCTCGCCGCGCGGGCAAAATATAAGGAGCTCTACTTCGCGCATAAGGAGAACACCTCTAAGGAGCACGACGAGGTCGTTCAGCTTGGCGGCCTGTTCATTCTGGGTACCGAGCGGCACGAGAGCCGACGGATCGACAATCAGCTGCGCGGCCGCGCGGGCCGGCAGGGCGATCCGGGCATGACGCAGTTCTACGTTTCGTTTGAGGACGAGCTGATGCGCCGGTTCGGCGGAGACCGGGTTGCCAATACGATGAATCGTTTTGCGACCGAAGAACAGCAGCAGGAGCTGCGCCTTGAAATGCGCATGCTTACACGCCAGATCGAAAGCGCGCAGAAGCGTGTGGAAGCCATGAACTTTGAAACGCGCAAAAACGTTCTGCGCTACGACGACGTGATGAACAAGCAGCGCGAGATTATCTACGGGCAGCGCAGACGCGTTCTTATGGGCGAGGATCTCTCCGAGAGCATTCGAACCATGGTGCAGGCGACGATCGACGGGTTTGTCGATTCCCTCTGCAATCCGCATGCGCCCCGCGAAACCTGGGACTTCACCGCGCTTTCGCAGGAGACCTGCAAGCTGACGCTGCAGCCGCCCAAACTGCTTTTTTCCGAGCAGGAAATGAAAACATTCTCGCCCGAAGAGATTCGGCAGAGGCTCTGCGACTTTGCGGACGGCGTGTATCAGGGCATTGAAAAGAAGGTAACGGAAGCCGGAATCGACATGCGCGAGAACGAGCGCGTGATTCTGCTTCGCACCGTGGACGAGCATTGGATCGAGCACATCGACGCGATGGACGATCTCAAGCAGGGCATCGGACTTCGCTCCTATGCGCAGAAGGACCCGGTCTATTCATACACGAGCGAAGGGTTCGAGATGTTCGACGCGATGGTGGCAGAGATCCGCGAGCAAACCGTACGGCGTCTCTATACGCTCAAGGATATCGTCAGTCAGCTGGAGCGCGTCCAGCTTGCCAAGCCGATTGAGCCGAAGGGCGAAAGCAGCGCGACCTATTCGCGCAGCGACAAAAAGGTCGGACGCAACGATCTTTGCCCCTGCGGCAGCGGAAAGAAGTATAAGAACTGTCACGGAAAGGAAAAATGACTCACAAGAGCGCAAAGTCATCCGCTTTCCGGCGGATAGCGCAGGGAAGACCGCACTGAACGAACAAAACAGTACGATCGGAAGGAGTCGAATCGAACATGATCCCACTGGACGAATACAAGATGAACCTGGGCTCCTATCAGGAGCAGCTGGATGAATGCCGTACGGCGCTCAATCCGGAACAGCTGGAATCCGAGATTCATGCGCTGGATGAGCAGATGGGTGCGCCGGAGTTTTGGAACGATGTGGAGAGCGCCAATAAAATAAACCGCCAAATGAAGCAGCTCAAGCAAAAGCTGGAGCGGTTCACCAAACTTCGGGCGCGGTTTGAAGATTTAAAAACCCTCATCGAAATGGCGGAAGAGGAACAGGACGACAGCCTCGTTGGCGAAATTAAAACCGAGGACGCCGGTGTTTTGGAGAACCTATCCGCGCTTCGATTGGAGCAGATGCTCAAAGGCCCCTACGACGCTTCCAACGCCGTTCTCTCACTGCACGCGGGCGCGGGCGGTACGGAGGCGCAGGACTGGACGGAAATGCTTTACCGCATGTACACCCGCTACTGCGAGCGCAGGGGCTGGACCGTGCGCGAACTGGACATACTGGATGGCGACGACGCCGGCGTGAAATCCGTTACTTTCGAGGTGGACGGGGAGAATGCCTATGGGTACCTGAAGGCGGAAAAAGGCGTGCATCGCCTTGTTCGCATCTCTCCGTTCGATTCCAGCGGAAGACGGCATACGTCGTTTTCTTCGCTCGATGTAACGCCAATCTTTGACGACGACACGGGCGATCTCAAGATCGACCCGGACGATCTGCGCGTGGATACCTACCGCAGCAGCGGCGCGGGCGGCCAGCACGTGAATAAAACCAGTTCGGCGATTCGCATTACGCACCTTCCGACCAATATTGTTGTGCAGTGCCAGAACGAGCGCAGCCAGATTCAGAACCGCGAAACGGCCATGCGCATGCTGCGCGGTAAACTGCTCGAGTTGCAGGAGCGTGAGCGCGAGGAGCACATGGCGCAGATCAAGGGCGAAATGAAGAAGATTGAATGGGGCAGCCAGATTCGCAGCTATGTTTTCCAGCCCTACACGCTGGTGAAGGATCACCGCACGGGGGCGGAGAACGGCAACATTCAGGCGGTAATGGACGGCGAAATCGAGAACTTCATCCACGCGTATCTCGTGCAGTCCTGAGAACTCACCTTCTTTTCTTCGAACAGAACGGTGAAAAGCGTTCTTTTGCTTCTTTTCTTTCAAGAAAAGAAGAGAAAGCCATTATGAAATTTGATTATGAGCTCGTCGGCAAGATCGGCTCCATGGCGCTGATTCGCAAGGCGGATAACGACATCGATTACAACATCTTCTCCCGCCTTGGCTCGGAGCTGCGCCCCGGCATGATCTGGGTCAGCAGCGGCGCAACCGAGATCGGCCGCCTGGACTACATCCGCCGCAACGGCAGCGAGCTGACCGGCGATCGCGAGGAGATCAAGGCGGATTATGCTGCGCAGGGGCAGACGATTCTCATGATGGAATACCGCCGCTACATTCCGGATCGCTACAGCGTCCGCCAGCTGCTCGTCGAGCACACACACTTCAACGACGAGGAAAAGCGCAAGCACATCCGCTCGTTCCTGCTGCGCGCGGCGAAGCAGAACGCGATTCCGATCATCAACTACAACGACCCCGTGAGTATTGAGGAAATTCGCAAGATGGAGCTTGCCACCCTGCGCAAACAGGGGGAAAACGTGGTCGAGTGCATCGACAACGACGAGACGGCTTCCGTCATCTGCTCGCTGGTGCATGCGAAGTACCTGGTGATTTTAACCAGCGCGGACGGCATCTATCGCGATCCGAGCGATCCGGCTACGCTTGTTCCCGTTGTGGAGGGAAAGGACGCGGAGGAGGTCATCGCGCAGATCGACGCGCTGTCCGGCAGCTGCGTCGGCGCAAGCCGCGCGGGTGCAAACGGCGCGCGGGCGAAGCTGGACTTCATCAAGCAGCCGATTCGCGAGGGAACCACGGTGTACATCGCCAGCGCGCACCAGCGTATTGCCGATCTGCTCAGTGGGACGGGAAAATGCACGGTATTCCGTACTCGTTGAACAAATAACATCGTATAACAACAAATATTTATTGACAAACGATAAATACGGATGTAGACTGACGTTAATTCCAGCGTCAGTCTATTTTTTATACAGATTCAATAAGGAGTGATTTTTAACCATGAAGACAACTTCCATATTCAACCGGTTTGTGCAGGCGTGTATTGTGATTGGCATGCTCACGGGCATCGCGTTGATCGTTGACATCTACGCGCTTGAAATGCCGCTTGTGACGGACTTCTTTGCGCGGGAAGGCAAACCGGAATATTTCGCCGTGCTTTCCGGCATCATAGCCTCCCTTTGCATCCTCGGCGGGGAGTACATCGCGTTTACGCTTTTCTGCATGATGAACACGCTGGACCGCGACCCGTTCGTGCAGAAGAACGTGAACGCGCTCAAGCGGATGGGATTTACCGCGCTTACTGTCGCGCTGCTGGGGCTGAGTACGATGCTGCTGCACCCCGTTCCGCTCGCGGTCATCGCGGCGGCGCCGGTCGCCATGTGCGGACTCTTTTCCATTGTGCTCAGCCGTGTGTTTGCGCAGGCGGTTGCGTACAAGATGGAAAACGATTTAACGGTCTGACGGAGGCGGTGCTATGATTCAAGTCAATCTGGACGTCATGATGGCGAAGCGGAAGATCAGCCTCAACGAGCTGGCAAAACGGATGGATCTCTCACTGGCGAATCTTTCGATTCTCAAGAACAACAAATGCCGGGCAATCCGCTTTTCCACGTTGAGCAGTCTCTGCGAAATTCTCAACTGTGAGGCGGGAGACATCCTCGTTTATGTGAAAGGAGATGAACCAAATGGAATCGAATCCGACGCTGAATAACGCATCTGAACCGGAATACAAGCGGCTTGCGCCGGCAAAACCGCAGCTCTGGCTGCTGCTTGGCGCAATTCTCATTGGCGTGGCCTGCGAACTCTGGATGGAGCAGAATTACTATTTTCTGTATTCCATCTTCTGGCTTGTTGCGCTGGCGGTATTCGTTGCGCTGAACTTCCAGCGTGTAATCGCCAACAAAACGGTGCTCGCGCTGATTTTGCCGACGCTTGTGCTCTGCGGAATCCTGATGTTCGACTACATGAACTATGAATTACTGGATTTTACGATGCTCGCCATTCCCGCGCTGATGATGACGATTGGCGTGTTCACCACGCAGGAAATTTCCTACAAACGCGAAGGAAAAGCGGTTCTCGGTGTGCTGCGTGGCGCGTTCGTAAAACCCTTTTCGGCCATCGGCGCGTACTTTAAGGCGTATGCGGGTGTATTTCGAACCAAGGAGCACGGGAGTGCACGGCATGGCTGGCTGGGGGTGGCCGTCGGTTTGCCGCTCATGGCAATCGTGCTGGCGCTGCTGGCCAGCGCGGACGCCGGAACGGCAAAACTGCTGGGAGGCCTGTTTGACCGGTTCAATATCTGGGAATGGTTCTGGCGGATCATCGTCGTATTTGCGGCGAGCATGCTTTTCTATTCGCTGTTTTATAACCTAACCTGGGGCAAGCGGGACGCGGATCTGACTCCGGTTTCGCAGAGCTGGAAGTTCGCGGGGCCGGGCGTGGTGATTGGAATGCTGCTGCTGGCCTACGCGCTGTTTACCTACGTGCAGTTTGGCTATCTCTTTGGCGGCGTGTTGCCGGTTGATCTAACCTTTAGCGAGTACGCGCGGGAGGGCTTTGGCCAGTTCCTTGCGGTTACGATCATCAACTTCACCGTGCTGGGCATCAGCCTGGCGAAAAGCGAGCCAAAGCGCGCGATTCGCGTGTTCCAGGCGCTGCTGCTTGCCGCAAGCCTGATTGTGCTCACCTCCGCCTGCTGGCGGATGCTGCTCTATGTTGGCGCGTACGGGCTGACGATCCGCCGTGTGCTGCCGCTCTGGCTGATGGCGTACTTCGTATTTCTCGCGGTCGTCGGAGGAGTGCGCATCTTTCGCGAGCGGACGCCGTTTCTGCGCATCGGTGCGTTTGCGTTGGCCTACTGGTACGCGGCGTTCCTTTGCGTGGATTGGAATACGCTGATGCATGTGTTCAACGCATCCCGCGGGTTCGCCGGATAACCGAACCAAAACGAACAGCGAAAAAGCGGCGTCGTGTTAAGCGGCGTCGCTTTTTTATGGAGAACCGGGCCTATTTCGAAAAAACGGTTGAATTCCGGTTGCAGCTGGCATACAATAAACTCATAATACGAAATTAGTTTACGGAGTTTATATGACGAACGAAGCGGAGCTTTACAACGAAACACTGAAGCTCTATTGGGAGCAGGGACTCAAATTTACGATGGACGATCTTTCCGACCGGCTCGCCATCAGCAAGAAGACGCTCTACGAGATGGTGCGCTCGAAGGAGGAGCTCGTTACGCGGATGATTGAGCGGTACTTTGAGCTGCTCGCGGTTGAACAGGACGCGATTCACCGTGATAGTTCGCTTTCCAGTCTGGAAAAACTGAAGCGTCTGCTCTCGGCCATCCCCGCCTTTCCAATTAAGTCCTATCATCTTAAGGAACTGCGAACAACCTACCCGAACGCGTTTTTCATACTGAACGAACGGCTCAGCCGGGGCTGGGAACGTACGTTTTCGGTGATTGACCGGTGCAAGGCGGAAGGCGTGATCGGCGAAGTAGACAACGAGCTTTTCAGCAGGGTATTTGCCGCGTCGGTCGAGCGGTTTTTGGAGGAAGAAGAGATCGACTCGGAGTACTCGTTTAAACAAAAGCTGGAACAACTGGTTCAAATGCTGTTGTTCGGAATTTGCAGGAAGGGGTTCTAATTATGAAACCAACCAAGAATCCTCCGTCCGGCGCCGCCGGAGACATCCTCGCATACCCCGGAAAGAAGAAGAAGCACATTGGGTTATTTGTGTTTCTGGCGATCCTTGTTCTATTGGCGGCGGTGGCAGTCGTCTACTTTGTCCCCTTTGGGAAGTGCAATTTTTCGCCCGCGCCGACAACCCTCACGACGCCGGAAGGCAGCTTCGTTTACTTTCTGCCGCTCGATTCCGAGAGTCCGTGGGCGAAGTTCCGGGCCAACGACCTGCAAAACGGCAGGACGCCTGTCGTACCCAAAGAGAACGACAAGCAGCCATGGGTTTACCAGACGGACAGGGGCATTTTCTCCTCGCCGGTCATCGATGGAAACGGCAACTGCTACATCGGCTCGGCGGACACAAACTTCTACTGCTTTCATCCGGATGGCTCAATCAAGTGGTCGTATCAGACCGGCGAAATCATCGACTCCTCCGCACTGCTGGATAACAAGGGCCGCGTGATTGTTGCCTCCGGCGACGCGAACACCTATTGCTTCAACCGCGAAACCGGCGAACTGCTCTGGAAGTTCACCGCGGATACGGCGGAGCAGCTCATGGAGAAATACGGCATCAAGACCTGGAACGTGAACTGGTTTGAGGGTAACGTCGGTATGCTGCCGGACGGAACGCTGCTCGTGCCGAACGACAATTGTCTCGTCTACTGTCTCGACCCGGACACCGGCGCGGCGAAATCTGTCTTTACGGCGAACGACCTGATCTGGTCGCTGCCCGCCGTCAACACCAAGACGGGAAATATCTTCTTTGCCACCTGCCACCAGCTGCTGCAGAACGTATTCAGCTACAATGTTGACGGAACGAAACGCTGGATACGCGGCGACTTTTTAGGCACGGTGGCCGCGACCACCATGCTGACAAACGATTCGGAAAACGGCGCGGTGCTCGTCGGCGGGTTCGACGGGTATCTGCGCGCCATGGCGCAGGACAGCGGAAAGCAGCTCTGGGCATTCGGCACGAACGATCATATCTACGCCAGCCCCGCGCAGCTCTCGGACGGCACCATCCTGCAGGCGAGCACGGACGGAACGCTCTACGCGATTGACCCGAACACCGGCAAGGCGATTTGGGAGTTCGATACACTCGAACCCATCCGCTCGTCGCCGGCGGTGGATGGCAACGACAACGTATACTTCGGCAACGGCGAAGGCAAGCTCTACTGTATCAATCCCGATGGAACGCTGCGCTGGAGCTATCGGTGCATTCAGGCGAACCGGAACGATCTCAACGGTTCCCCCGCGCTGGGAAACGACGGCATATATATTGCCGGCGAGAGCGGCGAGGTATTCTTCGTTCCGTACGACTACCCGCTGACCGCGGCCGGCAAACAGGACCCCCGCAGCTTTACGGGTGGGGAGGATATGCCGAGCGACGGCGCGGATCTCGTGTTTACCACGTCTTTTGGCGCGCTGGAGCAGACGCCGGAGGCAAGTATTGCCGCAAACGACCCGATCACGCTCTCGCTGATGGTGCGCAAAGACGGGGACAACGTTCTCTCTGCGCTGGTGCGCAACTCCGTACTGGTAACGGTGCCCGGCAACGAGGGGTACCGCGTGGAGGTTGGCGCGACGAATAAGTTCGTCAATATTATTCCGAAGGAATATTGGGCGCCGGACGCGGATGGAAACATCACCGTTACGGTGACGGCCGATTATAAGACAAACCTAAGCCGCTTTGGCCTCAAATTTTTCGGCGGAACCAGGGCGGGTACGATCAAAAAGAGCTTCACCTTCCAGATTGTCGAAGGATCGGGCGCGAAAAATCCGTTTGTCACGGCGCAGGACGGTGCGCAGAGCGTGATCGAACTTTCACGGCTTTCCATGCCGACGCCGTCCATGCTGCCCTCGTATAACCAGATTGGATTCGACTCGCTGCACTACATAGGCGGCGTGCTTTACCGCAATGCAAACGGGCAGGCGGTCGTCTGGGTCATTGAGGGCAGGCAGAACGAGAATGGGGATGTGTCGATCAATCCGGATGTCAAGACGCGTTATCCTCTGCTGATGGATTACAAGGACGGACTCGTAACGTTTTCGAACTACAGCGGGTTTAAAATCAACTTTATCGGCACCTGGGATATGCCGTTTGCGTCCTACCGGATCAATACCGCGCTGAACGCAAACGGGGAGTTTGACCAGCCTGCGACGATTACGGCGGTTGCCAACTGTGACGAGATCGCTTATTACGGGCCGGGGCTAAAATTGACGGGCATGAGCGAGTTCAGGACCGGGCAAATGTTCGCGCGCGGCGCCTGCAACATCTCCGCCCGGGAGAACACGACGATGCCGGATGGTGTGGGAACCGTTGA
This sequence comes from Eubacteriales bacterium, assembly GCA_021373115.1. GTDB lineage: Bacteria > Bacillota > Clostridia > Christensenellales > CAG-138 > UBA7703. The sequence continues at coordinate 18,383 of JAJFTI010000037.1, forward strand.
AGTCAAGTTGGGCAAAGACGCCGTAACCGCCATGTTTACGGGCAGTGCGATCCGCGCGGACGAGCACGTTGTCAGCATTCTGCCGACGGACAAGGATGGACTCCCGCTCTCGCTCTACTACACGAAAAACACCGCGGTGGAAGCGAACGACGACGGGACGGTGCGCTCCGTTACGGTTTCGTTTGATAAGGGTGAGGACGTATCGGCTGCGGCGCGGGCGTATGTTCTTGTGGATACCTATCCGGTGTTTGTAGAAACGAAATTATCGCCTGCGATGAAGTAAACCGGCCTGTCGTTGCAGAACGCATGAAACGCGCGCCTGCAAGAAAAATCCATAAAACCGCATAAAAGCACCCCCGATGTGTCTTGCGTACACTTCGGGGGTGCTTTCGGTTGATTTTACGCGTAATATTGCGCCATTTGCGCCCATTGGCGCGAGTAGCGGTCGAATTTTTCCGCAAAATACTTCGTGCGCTCCGGATCCGGTTCAAGGGTAGCTGCGTGCTGCACCATTGCGTTTGTCGCGGCGTGATAGTCCGGATATGCCCCCGCGCCGCAGGCGGCGATCACGGCGGCGCCTAGCGCGCAAGCGTCCGGCTCGCGCAGGAGTTCGACACGGATATTGGCAATATCGCAGATCAGCCGCGTCCAGAGCGGGCTTTTTGCCGCGCCGCCAAGCACCTTAAGCGCGTGGATAGAGCATCCGTTCTGTGAAAAATCGATTAGGGTGCGCCGGACACCGAACGCTACGCCTTCCATGATAGCGCGGGCATAGTCGTAGCGGTCGTGCTCCAGCGTGGAACCGGTAAACGCCGCGCGCGCGTCTGGATTCCAAATGGGATAAGCCGCGCCGAGCGGATATGGATAGTAGAAAAGGTCGCCCGGTTCACGCCGCGCCGCTTCGTCGTCGATTACGGCATAATCGGTTTCCGGCAGGAATTTATTCCGGTACCATTCCAGAGAAACGCCGCTGCCGGAGAGCGAGGCGATTGCGCCAAAGAGGCCGGGCACAGGGTGAATTGAAGGTGCAATGAAGGATGGTGTAAACAGAGGCTGTGTTCCGAGACCCAGCACAACCCAGGTTGTCCCGGCGGAGAGGAGCATGTCCCCCGCCTGAATCGCCGCGGCGCCGATGGAAGCACAATACTGATCGTGCGCGCCGCTATAAACGGGGATACCTTCCGCAAGCCCGGTTGCCTGCGCCGCCGCGCGCGAAAGCCCGCCCACGAGCGCACCGGTCGGTTCGATTTCCGGCAGCTGCATCGGGCTTAGGTTCAGCGCTTCGAGCATGCGCGCATCCCAGTTCGCGGTGCGGATATTCAGCAGCTGGCGAATTGCCGCGTTGGTCGGATCGATAATCGCGCGTCCCGTCAGAAACTGGTTGACGATTTCAATTGTGGAAAGATAGCGGATACCCGGCTGTTCCAGCCCTGTGCGCTTCAGGTAAAGAATTTTTGCCGCATCCAGGGAGGGAAAGATACGCCAGCCGCACATATGGTAAACATAGTCGTTGCCAAGACGCGCCTCCAACTCGGCGGCTTCCGCACCGGCACGCGTGTCCATCCAGGTAATTGCGTTGCCGACAGGCGCCCCGTCCTGCCCGGTCATCACCATACTCGCCCCCTGCGAGGAGACGGAAATGCCGGATACGGAGATTTTTTCGTTTCCGGCCATGGCTTCGCGGATGCTGGATATGCTTGCGGCAATCCAATCGTTTGCGTCCTGTTCCACGCGGGCGCCATTCGTGATCAGCTTGTAACCTTGGTATCCCTTGCCTGCGACGGCGCCTGTTGCGCAGTCAACAAGCAGTGCCTTGGTACCGGTTGTGCCGATATCCAGACCGATGACATACATAGGCTGCCCTCCCTTTTGAATTGCTTTCATCAGCGACTGTTTTCGTAAAGCGAGGCTGCTTCCGCGCCGGAAGCAACTCCGAGTGTTACGGTATACCGGAGGCTTTCATACGCGCCGAGAATTGGAACGGACTGTGTGCCGAGGTCGGTCTGCCGGTTGTTCGCGGGGCAATTGGCCGGTTCAACGGCGAGCACGTAGTCGTGCGACTTGAGGCATTTCCATTCCACGAGATATGGAAGCAATTGCGTATCGTAGCGCAGATAGGCCGCTATATTTCGTTTTGGGTGAAACAGTCCCGTCCTGGTTTCGCCGGAATGCAGCGGGCGATGCAGGAACGTCTGCTGCGCGGCTCCGTCAACGGGGGCATGCATGCTGCAATACGAAGGGTCGCCCACGCTGCTGTACTCGATTGTGTCTGCGCGCGGGCCGAAAAAACGGCTTTCAGCGTCCAGAAGCGGATAGCCGAAATTAAAATGATAAAGAAGGAATACCGGCTCAGGCGCGTCGGTCAGGTTCGTTACCGTGTCGGTGATTTCAATTTCGGTTGAGAACAGTGCTGTTCGAATCTGACGGTGCAGTTCGAGCGTTCGCCCGTAAAGGCGGCTTTCCCACATGCGGCCGGAGACGCTGAGCACATAATCTTCCCCGTCCCAGAACGTGTCCATTGAAAGCGCATCCGCCGCGGCGTACCCAATACGTCCGTGAATTGGCTGCGGATCGAGCGGATCGCCCGTGTCGGCGCCGCCTGCATTGCCAAGGCCGCAGGTTGCAAGCATGCCGCCCGACCAGTAGTGGAAGAACTCGCTTGCTTCCGGCAGGAAGCGGCTGTTTGCCGAGAGTCCGTTTTTAGAATGAAAGGCAAGATTCACCCCCTGAAACGAGCAATCGTACAGGTCGAGGCATTTATCCGGCTGAATGGAAAAAGACAAACCCGCCGCGTTCCAAACGTGGATCAGGCGGCTGCCGCCCCCGTTGCCGCCTTCGATTCGTTCGAGCCGGACGCCGGCGAGCTGATCGATGTTTCCAAGCTGTTTGAGCAAGCCGCTGTTCATACGCGCTCACCGCCTTTCGTATAATCGAAATAAACGCTTTTTGCATTTTCGAAAAAGACCGCCTGCCGTACCGTTTCCTGCCCGCCAATCACATTCAGGATGGTATTCAGCTGTTCATAGACAAAGAATGTATAGTTCGGTTCGTCCTCGGGATGCGTATGCCTGTTCCAGCTGAAGTTTTCGCGGCAGAGGTTGTGATAGGTGCCGCCGCTCCATTCCCGCTTGCCGTGCCAGAGCAAAATTGGAAAATCGGTGCCGAAAAGAATGCGGTGGTAATCGAGCGAAGCGAACGCAAGCCGGTAAACCGCGGGATTGAGCACCGCGGCGGTGTCGAACCAGACGCGGTGAATATCCGTTCCAAAGGATTCCAGCGCGGTTTCAAAATATTCTACGTTAAAACAACGCCCGAAGTGCGCGATTACGAGTTTAATGTTCGGATAAGAATCCAGAATTTCACGCACCTCCTTTACATTCTCCGGCGCAGGCAGTCGGCCCGCGCGCGGCAGGTGCATGAGTACCGGCGCGTGTAGACGGTTGGCCAGGGCGAACTGTTCGCGCGGCATGAAGTCGAAAATGCTGACTTCCGCGCCTTTGACTGCGCTTGCCATATAGGGATATGGTTTGAACCCGGAAAAATTCCCCTGCGCAAAGGTTTTTTCAATTTCGGAAATGCTGAATTCGGGACGAACCGTCATCAACCCGCGAACATGCGGCAACCGGGCAATCTCGGCTACATAACGATTGTTTTCAACCGTATCCGCATCCCGCAGCGGCCAGGGCAGCACAATTTGGTGAACATCCGTATCGGGAAAGAGCGTTTGGTAATAGACGCGGGAATCCTCATAACTCATCAAAAGCCCGCATTCCAGTGCCCAGTCCCCCGCAATGGCTTCCGGGGAAACGTTCGTTACGTGTTCCGGTAGATTATAGTGCGCATGGGCGTCGATAAGGACCGGCGGTATACGCTCTTTGAGGTGTTCCGCGTAAAACGCTTCGTCCAGCGGAGTTCTGTGAAAATAGGCGTACATGGTTTACCATGCCTTTCTGTTCTGCGAACAATTGAAAAAAGTGCATAAAGTGCATGTTTGTCTTGGATTTTCTGCTTGTTTCTTATTGTACGTGCCCGAAATTCGGATGTCAACATGCTATTTTCCGTAAATTGGCTGTTGACAGCGCTTTTTTAGGTGCATATAATGGGTGCATCAGGAAACACTTTATGAATATTCTTTTTAAACAATTACAAAAAGTGCACGTGGTGCATGTTTGACCAGCCGAAAGCGAACGAACCGATCGAGTGATTACCAGCGCCGCATAGAAGCCGGCACGTCTAGAGGTAGAATGAAAACACTAAAATCAATCGAGGGACGGCGAAAGATGGAGAAGGAAAAGCGCGTAACGCTCAAAGACGTTGCGGATCGATCCGGCTATGCGCTCCGCACGGTCAAAAAGGTGATGGCCGGAGAACCGGTTTATGAACGCACACGCAGCGCGGTGCTTCATGCGGCGCGCGAACTGGATTACCAGAAAAACCATGTTGCCAGCGCGCTTGCCAAAGTGAAGGACCGGAAGGTTGCCGTGATCTATTCCGAAACGACAAAAGCGTATTTCCCGGAGGTGGGAAAGGGGTTTCAGCGATTTGCGGACGATTACCGTGAATATGGATTTCAGCTTGAGATGCGCAAGTGCTTTACGAAAAGTATTTCCGAGCAGGAGGAAGCGATTCGTGCGGTGATTGCGGACGGGTCGGTCAACGGACTGATTATTCAGCCGCAGAGCGCGACAAAGCTGAATTCACTTCTGGAAGAGTTTACCTGCAGCGGGCGGCCGGTTGTTACGTTCGGTGCGGACGCAATGACGGAAAAGAAACTCTGCTATGTCGGGCCAAACGCCTACAAGGCGGGTCGTATCGGCTGCCAGATCCTCGCAAATTACATTGGGAAAAAAGGAAATGTGTTCATGATCAATCAGGTACACGAACACATGCAGACGAAGGAGCGCAAGCGCGGGTTCCTCGACATGGTAAAGGAGTACTATCCGGATATTCATCCCTTTGAGCTGAACATTCCGGACAACTCGAACCTTTACTACGAAATGGTCAAGGCGTCGATTGTGGACGACGACCTGCGCGGGCTCTTCTGTACGGATGCGGACTCCTATATCGCGGGTGAAGTGCTGCGCGATCTCAAGCGGAAGGACATCGTTGTGGTCGGGTTCGACCTTTCCGAGATGGGCGAGCGGCTGATGAAGGAAGGCTACCTCAAGGTGATGATCGAGCAGCGGCCGGAACTCTTTTCCTACCATGCCGCGCGGGTGATGTTTAACTACCTGTATTATAACGAAATCCCCGAAAAGATACAGTATTCCGAACTTGCGATTATTACGAGCGAATGCCTGATGGATTGATTGAACGAATGGATTCGGCGATTCTGAAATGATACATCGGTTCTTTTCCTGAAAGAGAAAATCCAAAATGCAGATTGAAAGAGAGGAATTCAAATGGCTAAGACTTACAGGATGGGTGTTATTGGTTTGGGTATGGGAATCAATATGTTACCAGTGAACACGCGTGCCGATATACCGATTGAAGTAACACACATATGCGGGGTTTCGTCACAAAAAGATGTTATGGCCGGATTAAAACAAAAATACGCTCTTAAAAATTGCACGGACGATTATTTGCAGCTGATCGAAGATCCGCAGGTCGATATCATCGGCGTGTTTTCACCGGATCCCCTGCATTATGAGCACGCAAAAGCCGCGCTGGAAGCCGGCAAGCATGTCATCTGCACGAAACCGATGGTCGTATCGCTCGAACAGTCGAAAGAGCTTGTCCGTTTGGTGGACAAAACCGGCGTCAAGTTCATGGTTGGCCAGACGATGCGTTACGAAGCGCAGTTTGCTGCCATTCGTAAGATGTATGACGATGGAGAACTCGGCGATTTATTCCTCGGAGAAGCCCATTATGTACACGACATGCGGGATCTCTTTATCGCAACACCCTGGAGAGGCGATATGCCGCAGGATCTCATCTATGGCGGCCTTTCACATCCCGTCGATGCGCTGCGATGGTTTTTTGGGGACGTAGAAGAAGTGCATGCAATCGGACAGGAAACGGAACTCCTGAAATCGCGGAGCGGCAAGCCGTATGGCGATTTCTCAAATTATCTTGTGAATCTCAAATTCAAAAACGGCGTTGTGGCGCGCGCGATGGGACTTTATGGCATCGTTCACCCGCCAATGCCGATGATGGGTGTATCCCTCTATGGAACGAAGGGAAGCGCCGTTGCGGAATTCAGCGATTTTCTGGGCGGAAAAGTCAAAGCGGTGTTCGATAAATACGAAATTAAGAGTGCGTTCGAAAGCAACTATCCGCCAGAAACGGAAGGCGCGTTTGGACACGGGCGCACTGCGATTCGCTATCTGGAGAACTTCGGCAGATGCCTCATCCAGGATTTCGAGCCGCAGCCGAGCGTACGGGAAGGCGCAAAGACGATCGCAACGTGTTCCGCCGCTTATGAATCCATGAAAACAGGAAAAATCGTAAAAGTGTTTAATGAATTTTAGCCCATTAGGAGCCGTTTTATGAGGGAAAAGATACTGCAACTGAAAAATATCAGCAAGGCGTTCCCCGGTGTGCAGGCGCTTGAAGAAGTGAACTTTGACCTGGAGACAGGAGAGGTGCACTGTATTGTAGGCGGAAACGGCGCGGGAAAGTCCACGTTGATTAAAATCCTAGCCGGTGTATATTCGCCGGATGGCGGCGAGATTCTATTGGACGGCGTGCGTTACGAGCGGTTTACTCCTCACATATCTCGTGATTTGGGCATTCAAACCATCTATCAGGAGACCTTATTGGCGCCGACGCTGAGCGTTGCCGAAAACATTTTTCTTGGCGACAGCCTCATTAACAGGAATGGAGTTGTCAAGTGGAAAGAAATACGTGCCCGCGCAAAGGAGATACTCGACCTGCTGGAAGTGGATATCGACATCGATGCGAAGGTTCGCGATCTCGGCATTGCGGGCAAGCAAGCCGTTCAAATTGCCAAAGCTCTTGCAAATGAATCCAGAATCATGATCTTCGACGAGCCAACGGCCTCCTTCGGCAGAAAAGAAGTCGATAACCTGTTTAAAATTATCCGGACGCTGAAACAGCGCGGGGTGGGAATCATCTATATTTCGCACCGTATTGAGGAAGTGTTTGAAATTGCGGACAGGATCTCGGTTTTTAAAGATGGAAAGAGCGTTGCGCATCACGATAGCAAAGAGGGGCTTGCGTTCAACACGCTGATTCACGAAATGGTCGGCCGCTCGACAAATCAATTCTATGATCGTGAACGCGTACCGGTTGGCGGCGTTGTTCTGGAGGTGGAAAACCTCCGTGGATCCGACGTAAATGGGATATCGTTTTCACTCAAACGCGGTGAAGTTCTTGGTATTGGCGGAATGGTTGGCTCCAAGCGAACAGAACTCCTGCGGCTGATCTTTGGAGCCGATCGGCTGCTGAGCGGTACCGTGACATACAAAGGTAAAACATTCCAGCCAAAGTCGCCTCTGCAGATGATGAAAAAAGGCTTCTGTATGGTGACGGAGGACAGAGCAATCACCGGGCTGCTGATGAAACGCAGCCTAAAAGAAAACATCATGATTTGCAAGTATTCCAAATTTCCGCAGATGTTCCTCAACATGAAAGAGGAGGAGCGGATAACCCGGGCGGAAATGGAGCGTCTGAGCATTAAGGCGAAATCACCGGATCAGCTTGTTCTGAACCTGTCCGGCGGAAATCAGCAAAAAGCGATTCTCGCAAAATGGCTGCTCACAAACGGAGATATCTTCATTATGGATGAGCCGACGCGTGGAATTGATATTGCCGCCAAAGAGGATCTGTATCAACTGATTGTCGAAATTGCTAAAAACGGCGGTTCCGTAATCCTGGTATCCTCGGATATGCCCGAGCTCGTATGCATGAGCGACCGAATTCTGATCATGAAGGACGGCAGCTTGGCGGGCGAGCTTTTGCAGGAAAATATCTCTGAAGAAAATATCATTCGGGTTATTGTTGGAGGCTGAGATGAAAACAGAAAACAAACGCTTGATAAAGCTGAAATTTTCCCAGACGACACTGTTATTTGCCTTAATCATGATGCTGGTTGTTGCAATTACCTGCGTTTCGCCGTCTTTTTTGACCTGGCGCAATATACGTAATGTTTTCATGCAGAACGCGATTACCGGTATTATTGTCGCAAGTATGACAATTGTTATGATCGCAGGCGGGATTGATCTGGCGGTTGGCAATCAACTGTCGTTTTTAGGATGCCTGCTCGCGGTACTGATCAACAAAGGCATACCGGAAGGATGGAGCGTGCTGATTGTTTTGGCCATTTCGACGCTTCTTTGCGCAATCTCCGGCCTGATCATTGCCAATACGACGGCGCAGCCTTTTATCATTACGCTTGGGTTTATGAGCGTATACAAAGCGCTTGCTTTGATTACGGCCGGAGGGTCGGATATTCCAATCCGGTCGTTTCAATGGCTTGGGCAAACGCAGCTGCTCGGAGTGATTATTCCCGTATGGATCTTTTTGTTCTTGTTTCTCATTGTGGCGCTCGTGCTTCAGTTCACGAAATTTGGCAGAAGTGTTTACTCGCTTGGCAGCAACGAGCAGGCGGCATATATTTCCGGCATTCCGGTAAAACGCCTTAAGGTCATTGTTTATGCAATTAACGGCTTATTCATCGGGTTGGCTGCCGCTGCGATGCTTTCCCGGTTGGGCAGCGCGGTACCGACAATGGCGGATGGTTATGAGATGACCGTGATCGCGGCTTGCGCAATCGGCGGTATCACACTAACGGGAGGAGAGGGCAGCGCGCTCGGCAGCTTTCTTGGATTGCTCTTCCTTGGGATTGTACGCAACGGCCTGAACATGATGAGCGTTCCAACCTTCTACCAGTATCTGGTTAACGGTACGATCATCGTCATAGCCGTTTTGCTTTCCAATTATAACAGCAGAAAAAAAGCCTAGGGATCTTGAACGGGTAATCTCCGTTGAGATAAAAAAATAACAGGAGGATGGAAGAATGAAGAAAACACTATCAGTTTTATTGGCGTTCGCGATGCTTTTCGCAATCGTCGCCTGCGCGCCAGCTGCGCAAGAAACTGCGGCAACCGCGGCGGAAGCGGCTACCGAAGCTCCCGCAGCCGCAGAAGCAACCGCCGCCGCAGAAAAAACCATCAAGATCGGGTTTGTGAATGCGGGTCCGGACGATTACTACAACGTGTCGGCAGAAATCATCAGCAAAGCCGGCGCACAGAGAGGCTGGGAGGTCACCGTTCTGAACTCAGAGTATACCCCTGAAAAGGAAATTTCCAACGTCGAAGACCTGATCGCGATGGGCGTGGATGGTATCATGATCATCGCTGCCAATATGGAGTCCGCGCAGACCGCGACGCAAAAAGCGAACGAAGCGGGTATTCCGATCGTGTTTGTCGCGGGCGGCCCCGCGAAAGGCGAAGGTGTTCCGACGACCGTAGTTGCCGGCAACTGGGCTTTTTCCGGACAGTGGCATGCGAATAACCTCAATGAAGTCTTTCCGGATGCAAAGGTCATCCTGGCGGAAGCGGTTGCCGGACAGGATATCGGCACTCTGATTACGGACAATTTTGAATCCAATTTCAAGGGAGAGGTTGTTGGCAAACAATACTGCAACTGGAGCCGCTCCGAAACGCTGGCCTATGTTCAGGACCTCATTGCAAAGAACCAGGAAATGGATGTTATCTTCGCATACAATGAGGAACAGGCTGCCGGCGCAAAACAGGCGCTGGAGGAAAACGGGTTTAAACCGGGCGATGTTTGGATTATCAGCAACAACGGCAAACCGCTTGGCCTCGAGATGATTCAGGATGGCTGGATGCAGTATACGGTTGAATTTGCGCCGACCACCGAAGCGTATGTAGGCGTACTGGCAATGGAAGCCGTTCTGGCGGGTAAAGAAGTAAAACCGTTCATTGAAAACCCAGCCGTTTGCATTAGTGCGGATAACATTGGCGATGCGATTACATGGGATCCCGAGCAGTTCCTGACGTCGGATTACCAGAAGATGGATATGGACGCCATTATGGCAAGCATCCTTGCGTAGTATCCTGCGCAAGAGCACAAACACGGCCGATCGTCCGCGCGAGGGAGTGCAACGCTCCCTCCGCGCGGGCCCGGCGAACTCCCGCAGCGAAAAACAGCAGGGGGGCGGTGAACGGCTCTCAGCTGATACGAAAAGATGAGGTTCATTATGAAAGAGGAACGGATCGGCCTTTTGCCGCTCTATTTAAAACTCTATGACGATACGGTTCCTTCCATGCGCCCGCGCGTCGAGCGTTTTTGCGAAACCATTGCGTCTTCCCTTAAACAACAGGGCCTTCTGATTGAAACGGCGCCAATCTGCCGGATCGAGCCGGAATTTCGCGCCGCGATTGCGAACTTTGAAGCGAACGGTGTTGCGGCGATCGTAACGCTGCATCTGGCGTATTCTCCTTCACTGGAGAGCGTGGAGGCGCTGGCCGGTACGAAACTGCCTGTGATCCTTCTCGACACCACGGAGGATTTCGCGTTTGATCATACTGTGGACGCGGACGAAATTCTCTTTAACCATGGTATCCACGGCGTGCAGGACCTTTGCAACCTGCTAAGCCGCCATCATAAAGATTATGAAATTTTCGCAGGACACTATCAGAAATCGGATGTGCTGGCACGAACCGCGCGCGCATGCCGCGGCGCAATTATGGCAAAGCGCATGCGCGCTTCCCGAGTCGGACTTGTCGGCGGACCGTTCGCGGGCATGGGGGATTTTTGTGTCCCGTTCGATGATTTGAGCCGGGAGATTGGTGTGGAAGTCGTTCCTTACGACGAGCGGGAAGGCGCGAGGCGTATTTCTGCCGTTACACAGGAAGAGCTGGACGCGGAGTGGAAGGCCGATCAGACATTGTTTATGGTGGAACCCTGCGTAACCCGCGCGATCTACGACCGCACCGCGCGCGTCAGTATTGCACTGCGCAAGTGGCGGGAAGAACAGAGACTCAGCGCGCTAACCGTCAACTTTTTAGCGACCAAGGACAGCAATCCTGCCCTTCCGGTCATGCCGTTTACGGAGTGCTCCAGGAGCATGATGGATGGCGTCGGTTATGCGGGCGAAGGGGACGTGCTCACCGCCGCGTTGGTCGGGGCGTTACTTTCCGCGTTTCCGGACACGACGTTTTCTGAAATGTTCTGCCCGGACTGGAAGGGCAACAGCATTTTCTTAAGCCATATGGGCGAGTTCAATTACCGCGTCTGCGCGGGAAAACCACGGTTGACGGAGAAGGATTTTCCGTTTACGAACGCGGAAAATCCAACCGTCGCCTACGGTACGTTCCGAAAGGGAAAAGCGGCGTATGTGAACCTTGCGCCTGGCGGTAACGGGAAATACACTTTGATCTGCACGCAGGGCGAGGTTTTGCCCGTCCGTGGGAAGAATCAGATGCGGCAGAGCGTGAACGGCTGGTTCCGTCCGGACGGAACGGTTGCGAACTATTTAGAGCGCTTTTCGCGCCTTGGCGGCACGCACCACTCCGCGCTGGTTTACGGGGAATGCATCGACGAACTCGCCATGTTTGCGCGCTGTATGGGATTTACCTTCGCGGCGCTGTAACATTGCTGCAGGTTTGAAACGGGGACGTACCGCGCATGTCCCCGTTCTAGGTTCTCTCTTCGCCAAAGAGCGTGATTGGCGGATTCATACTGTCGTTGTAAACGCGGACACAGTTTCTGCCCGCGTTTTTTGCTGCATAGAGTGCGATATCGGTTTTTCGATACAGCTCCTCATAACCGGCTCCGTCGCAGGGAAAAATCGCAGCGCCGAAACTGCAGGAAATGATCTTGTCCTCGCTGACGCGCTGAAACAGCAATTCGCGCAGATAGTTTAGCCGGGTTTGCAGCACTTCCTGCTGCGGTACATTTTTCAGCAGCACCAAAAACTCGTCCCCACCCAAACGGCCGATCAAATCGTCTGCGCGAAGAGCGGAACGAAGCGTTTCCGTTACGCGAATCAGGACGCGGTCTCCGAATCCGTGTCCGAAACAATCGTTTATCTGCTTAAAGTGATCCACGTCCAGCATGACGAGCGCATGCTTTGCGGCAGGCTGCCCTTCCGTGAAGACGGTGTCGGCCTCCGCGGCAAACGCGCTTCGATTGAGTACGCCGGTCAGGGAATCGGTTCGCAGACGATCCTGCAGCAGCAGCTCCTCGCGCTTGCGCGCATCGATATCGCGCAGCAATAAGGAAGCGCGGACATTCGCGGAATATGGATCCGGCAGCATCTGAATGCTGAAACGAATCCAATCATAACGGCCGTTTTCGCGCAGATGCCGGTATTCAATTTTCTCCGGTGTGACGCCGCGAAAATAGGAAGCGAGCAGCCGATCCCGCGCGGTATAGTTGCGAAACAGCTCGCGATCTTCCGGAAATACCCAGTGATCGACGAAGTACCGCATCACATTCTCCATCGTCTGCTCGTTGAGCGGTGGGAATCGGTCAATCAAACCACCCTTCTGCAACTCTAGGCGGTTCTGTGTCAGGTCGAATTCCAGATAGGCGGTCTTGTCCTTCGACATAGCGGCATAGGTTTGTTCCCAACGTTTATAGGCGACTTCCCGCTCATGCTGTTCGGAGACGTTTTGTAGCGAAAAGACGGCCTGCGCCGGCGTTTGATCCTCCCGGTAGATCAGAGAATATGTAATGTGGTACCATTCATACGCCGCCGTAGCGCTGCCAAGTTTAAGCTGCAGAACCGCGTGCCCACTGGGGACCACGCCGCTGCGAATTGTTGCGTATAAGTCGTGGAACGCGTCCAGACTGCACGTGCCAACGATGCCTGCGCGTTCAAGCCGGCTTGGAGCATCCTCAATGACACTCTCCTGAAAGACTGCGGCAAGCTCCTGGGAAAGATAAGCCGTACCGGATGCGATATCATAGCGGAAGACAAGTTTGTTGTTTTGAATTGCTACGATTCGGTATTCTTCCTCGCGAAAACGCAATTCCTCTTCAACCTTTTTCTGTTCGCTGATATCCATATACGCGCAGACGAAAACCGGATCATCGTTCCTAACGCGGCTAAGATGCAACATTGCCCAGAAAATACTGCCGTCCCGTTTTTTTTGCTGTGTTTCCAGGAGCACTGTGTCCTCTTTGCTGGATAATAAGGACATGACCTTTCGTTTGATCGTACCGCAGGCGCTCCCGGTCAAGCGGTCGAGCGCGCCGGTAAAACCATCCGCAACAGCCTCGGCTGCTCCGGTATAGCCAAACATGCGATAAAAGCTCTCGTTTGCAAATACGAGAGTCAGCTTCTCGTCCTGCCGCGCGGCACAAAGGCCGCAGGGCATGTCCAGGAGAATCCGGTCACGCAGCTGTGCCGAGATTGCGAAAGGATTCCGCTCGTTCTGGCTCATGGTTCGATCGCTCCGATGCAGATGTTGCGAAGAATTACAGCGCATAATACACCAACATATATAGTAGACAGTATACCATTGGCAGTTCGTTTTGCAAGGGGAAACGAATAATTTTAGATGATATTCTGCGAAAACAAAGGGGATTTTGTCGTTTCTTATTTGGTTATATGCACTCCACGCGTCCAGAATTACAATCAAAAACAGTTACGGTGTAACATGTTATATTCCGAGCTGCAAACGCGAGCTAGACCGAAGGAATTCGAATAGTAATATGTAATAGTTATACCCGCTATACGTAACAAATGAATTCTGTAATTTTGCACATGGTTTGCATTTTGCGGTTCCTATCTTGAAACCGTACGCTTGTTTGGCATATAATCTCCGTGACACTTCGATTTTTCCCGATCAAAGGAAGGAGCCTGCCCTATGAAAAAGTTCAGAGCGTGCGTGATTGGCGTCGGTTTTATCGGCGCGGCGCATATTGAAGCGCTTCGCCGCCTTGGCAACGTGGAGGTAGTCGCCGTGTCGGGCACTTCCAATACGCAGGCGAAGGCGAACGCGCATTTTGTTCCCAAAGGATATGACGATTATAAGGCGATGCTCGATACGGAAAAGCCGGATGTCGTGCATATCTGCACGCCCAACGCTTCGCATTTTGATATGGCGATGTATGCCATGGAGCGCGGCATCTCCGTCGTCTGCGAAAAACCGCTGACGAAAACGCTGGATGAGGCAAAAAAACTTGCCGCTTATGCGAAAAAGCATAACATCGTAACCGGCGTGAACTTCAACTGCCGCTGGTATCCGCAAATCATGCAGGTAAAAGCGATGATTCAGAGCGGCGAGGTCGGCGCGATTCACACCATTCACGGCGGCTATCTGCAGGACTGGCTCTTCTTTGATACGGATTACAGCTGGCGCCTTGAACCCGAGCTCAGCGGAAACAGCCGTGCGTTCGCGGACATCGGCTCGCACTGGATCGATATGGTGGAATCCGCAACCGGTCTTCGTGTTGTCGAACTCCTGGCGGACTTCGAGACCTTTCATAAAATCCGCAGAAAGCCGCTCAAGCCGATTGAAACCTTTTCCGGCATGGCGCTCCGCCCGGAAGACTATGAAGAAAAGCCCATCCATACCGAGGACTATTGCACGGTGGTTTTCCGCTTCAACAACGGCGCTCATGGAACCTGCACGATCAGCCAGGTGTTCGCAGGGCGGAAGAACCAGATTCTGCTCTCGATTTCGGGCAGCAAATGTTCGCTGCATTGGGACAGCGAGGACAGCAACGAACTCTGGATTGGGCGACGTGAGACCTACAACCAGAAGATCGCGAAGGATCCTTCCATCCTCAGCCCGCTGGCGCGCGCTTCCACCAGTTATCCCGGCGGGCATGTAGAAGGCTTTCCCGATACGTTCAAACAGAACTTCAAGGCAATTTACGCCGCGATAGAAGCGGGGGATACCTCCAGGCGGGACTTTGCGAATTTTGAGGACGGCCTTCGCGAAATGGAACTTTGTGAAGCGGTTGTCAGGAGTGCAAAGAAGGATCGCTGGGTTAAGGTTGGGGAGTAAGGAAACGATCGGTTCCGGATTGCAATGCGAGTCCAGATCGCAAGAGGCACGCACGGGATTTTAACACTTCCTGCGCTGCGCCTTAAAAAGACGCGGCAGGTTCTGCACAATTCCGGAGATATGGTATCCCGGCGGAAAAAGCGAAAACTACGCGGAGGAGCTCCAAATGAACGACTGCGTCAATGCGAAGACCTGCCCCTGCACCTACCCCTGCTCACGCCACGGGAAGTGCTGCGAATGTGTTTCCTATCATCGTGCGGAGGGAGAATTTCCAGGCTGCTTCTTCACCAAAGAAGGCGAAAAGACTTACGACCGCAGTTTGGAAATGCTGCGGAAGGATCGCAAGGCAAAATAGCCGCTTTTTTATCCTTCTTTTGAAGAAAGAAACCGGACATCTTTCGGCTGAAATGCAACGAGCGAATTGAGACGATAAAAAAAGAGAGACTCGCGTTTTTTGCGAGTCTCTCTTTTAAATGCGTCCTTTATTTGCTGAGGATCTCCGTAACGACGCCGGAAGCAACCGTACGGCCGCCTTCACGAATGGCGAAGCGGAGTCCCGTCTCAATGGCGATCG
>JAJFTI010000004.1 GCA_021373115.1 Eubacteriales bacterium
CTTCATTTTTTCTTCCGTGCATTCCCAGTCCGTGAACTTCGCGTTGTTGGCGAGGCAGGATTTTTCGAGTTCCTTGAGGCCCGCGGAATCGCCTGCATGCAGGAGGGGCACTCTTTTCAGCATGACGTCGTAGGGCGCCCAACTCTTGGGATAGACGATGTCCGCATCCCGGAAGGCTTCGTCCATCGAGTTGGTGTGCACGAATCCGCCTCCCGTAGCGCCTGCCTGCTTTTTGGAATATTCGACGATTTCGGGGACGAGGTCATAGCCTTCGGGATGCGCGAGCGCGATTTCCATGCCGAACCGGCTTGCGAGACCGATCACGCCCTGGGGGACCGAAAGCGGCTTTCCGTAAGAAGGGGAGTAAGCCCAGGTCATGGCGATCTTTTTGCCCTTGAGGTTCTCTACGCCGCCGAACTCACGGATGCAATGCGCCATGTCGGCCATGCACTGCGTCGGGTGGTCGATGTCGCACTGGAGGTTGACCAGCGTCGGTTTCTGCTCAAGCACGCCGTCGATATGGCCCTGCTTGACGGAATTCACGACCTCGTGCATGTAGGCGTTGCCTTTGCCGATGTACATATCGTCCCGAATGCCGATGACGTCCGCCATGAAGCTGATCATGTTCGCGGTTTCGCGGACGGTTTCGCCATGCGCAATCTGGCTCTTGCCCTCGTCTAAATCCTGCACTTCCAGGCCGAGCAGGTTGCAGGCGGAAGCGAACGAAAAGCGCGTGCGCGTGCTGTTGTCCCGGAAGAGGGAAACGCCGAGGCCGGAATCGAAAATCTTGGTGGAAATGTTACGCTCGCGGAGATTTCTAAGTGCATTGGCAACGGTGAACACCGTGTCGAGTTCGTCGCGTGTTTTTTCCCAGGTGAGGAAAAAGTCGCCTTCGTACATATTTTTGTAATTGAGGCCTTCCAGCGCCTTGGTGAACTGCTTGATGTCGTCTCTACCCATAAATTTCACTCCTGTTTTCTTTTCTTCGTTCAAAATGAGAAAATAAGTGCAGAACGGGGATCACCCGTCCTGCACTCCGTTTCCAATCAGCAGGCGGATTTGCCGGATGTCGTATCGGTGCCGCCCGCGCGGAACTGACAGACGTCTTCGTTGCCCTTGCCCTTATACATGGAGGGAACGAGCGCATAGACCGCCGCGCAGGTAACGAGATCCTGCTTCCAGGTGACCTCGTTCGGCGCGTGCGCCTGGCTCTCCGCACCGGGGCCAAAGCCGACGCAGGGGATTCCGTAACGGCCCTGAATGGACACGCCGTTGGTGGAGAACGTCCATTTGTCAATCAGGGGACGGTTCCGCAGGTGCATCGCGTCCTTGGGCCCAATGCGCTGTTCGCCGTAAAGCGCTTTATGCGCGTCCGCGAGCGCCTGCACGTGCGGGGCGGTTTCCTTATTGATCCAGGTTGGAAAATAGCACTCGGTTTCATAGACGAGACCGGTCCAGGCGGGACGGTCGTAGAGATACATGCTGACCTTTGCGCCGTGCTTTTTGCAGGCGGGCAGGTTTTCGATTTCCTTGATGCAGCTTTCCCAGGTTTCGCCGGCGGTCATGCGGCGGTCGATCGAGATCGAGCAGCTGTCCGCAACAGCGCAGCGCGAGGGGCTGGTGAAGAAAATCTGCGAAACGGTGCAGGTGCCGCGACCGAGGAAGCGCGCGTCCTCATAATGATCCGGATTAAACTTCGGGTCGAGCATCTTGACAAGACCCTTGATCTCGTCCTTGCTTTCGCAGCTGTTGGCATTGAGGGCTTCCACGTCCTTGAGGATGTCCGCCATCTTATAGATCGCGTTGTCGCCGCGTTCCGGCGCGCTGCCGTGGCAGGAGATGCCCTTCACGTCCACACGAATCTCCATGCGCCCGCGGTGACCGCGGTAGATGCCGCCGTCCGTCGGTTCGGTGGAAACGACGAACTCCGGTTTGATCTTGTCCTCGTTGTGGATGTACTGCCAGCAGAGGCCGTCGCAGTCCTCTTCCTGAACGGTGGCCGCTACGAGGATCTTGTAGCCTTCCGGAATCAGGCCGAGATCCTTCATAATCTTTGCGCCGTAGACGGCGGAAACCACGCCGCCTTCCTGGTCGGAACCGCCGCGCCCGTAGATCACTTCGCCGGTTTCGTATCCTTCGTAGGGGTTCTTTTCCCAGTTGGCAATGTTGCCGATGCCAACAGTGTCAATGTGCCCATCGAATGCAATGATTTTATCCCCGGTGCCTATCCAGCCGAGGGCGTTCCCTTCCGGGTCGATTTCGGCTTTGTCGAAACCGAGCGCTTCCATCTCTTTGATGGTGCGCTTGATGACGCCTTCCTCCTCGCAGCTTTCGCTCGGGATCGCGATCAGATCGCGCAGGAATTTCGTCATCTGCTTTTCATAGGCTTGCGCAGCCTGTTTGACTTTGCTGACGTCCATGTTGGTTGATCTTCCTTTCTGCATGCCCCGACCGCAGCCGCGGCAAGCGGTACGGTCAATCTTTTTTCGCGTCGATATAGGAATAAAGGGTATATTTGCTGATGCCGAAGTATTTCGACACCTTGTCGCCGCTCTTGGTGACGAGGAACGCACCCGCCTGATAGAGGAACTGGATCGCCGCGATCTTGTCCTCTTTTGTCATCATGGCAACGGGTTTGCCAACGATAACGACGCTCTGCTCAATTAAATCGTCCAGCAGGTCGTTGACGTTCTGCGGAATCCGTTCCGGCATGGTCGGCTCGCTGTTGTGATGCAGAACGCTCGCAATCGCCCGTTCCGCCATCAGAAGCTCCGTAATGTCGTAGTTGATGGACAGCACGCCTTCGATGACGCCTTCGTCGTTCCGCAGGTAGACCGTGCTCGATTTGAGCACCCGCCCGTCCCGCGTTTTCGTCAGGTAGCCGAGTTCGTCCGTCAAAGCAGCGTCGCGTTTGCGCTGAATTGCTTCGAGCACGACGCGGGAAGCGCTGCCCCCGGCCTGACGATGGGATACATGCCCGTTTTCGATAACCGCTATTGTGTGCTCGGTATCGTCGCCCGAAATATCGTGGACGACAACTTCGCTGCTTTCACCGAATTCGGCGGTGATTGCCTTGGCGAGACGCTGCAAAAATTCCAGATCCATGCTGCGAACCCTCTTCCCTATCAATAATATACAAAACAGAAAGAAAAAACAAGCCGGAAAACAAATATATTTTATGATGCCTTAAATATTTTTTGTAACCATGCTCTAAATATTAATTTTATTGTAACATAAATAGATAGCAGTTGACAAAAACTTTTGTAAAATACCGCCGCTTGCGCGAAGAGGTATCCATAAAAAGGCGCAATTCGTAACAAACTCACGTTTCCTTTCTTGTGCTTATGCAGGAAATAAGGTAGAATGAAGTGACCTGAAATCAGGCAATAACGGTAAGGTGGTGAACCGCATGGAAGAAGAGCGTGATCTGGTGGTTTTTTCGGATGACGACGGCAATGAGTTTGAACTTGAGGTCGTAGACTATTTCGATTACGAGGGCCAGGAGTACGCGGTGCTGCTCGATCCGGAAGCGGGCTGTGCGTGCGGCTGCGGCTGCGAACACGAAACCTGTGAAGACGAGCATGGCGCGGAAGTCTATATCATGAAGATCGTCGTCAATGGCGAATACGAGGAGTTTCTCCCCGCGGACGAGGATAAAATGGAAGCCCTTTCTAAAATCGTTGAAGAGCGCTTTGAAGCGCTGGAAGACGAAGAGGACGACGAGGAAGAGGACGACAAGGACTAATTCCCCGTTCGGCAAACGGAAAACCCATAAACCCGCGGCAAACCTGGCCGTGGGTTTTTCCGTTTCGTTTAACCGATTAATAATAAGATTGGTGGCGATAATTGTTAATAATGGAGTACAAATTCGTCCGAAATGGTGGATGATTGTTCTTTGTTGACAGCGCTGCCTATAACAAATTCACGGTTTCTCTGGAAAGCGTTCGCATCAAATGCGAATATCCACAAAAGTTATCCACATCTGTGGATAAACCTGTGGATAACCGAGGTGAAGCGGTTTATTGCTGCGAAACGCAAGCCGGCTAGCGCAATGCGCACGAATTGTGAAAATTAGGAAATTTCGCGCAAAAATAGCGCATACATTTTAATAATCTGGTATAATCGCTTAGACAGTACGAACAAGTGTTTGTTCGCCGCGGCTCTTCCGGATTCGCCGGAAGGCACGAATGGGATCGGGAAAGGATATTCCTTCATGAAGGACATCATCATCAAAGGCGCGCGGGAGCATAATCTCAAAAATATAGACCTCGTGGTTCCGCGCGATAAATTCGTCGTCTTTACGGGGCTCTCCGGCAGCGGAAAGTCCAGCCTCGCGTTTGATACCATCTATGCGGAAGGTCAGCGACGCTATGTCGAGAGCCTATCCTCCTATGCGCGCCAGTTTTTGGGGCAGATGGAAAAGCCGGATATCGACAGCATCGACGGCCTTTCTCCCGCAATCTCCATCGACCAGAAGAGCACGAGCCACAATCCGCGCAGTACCGTAGGCACCGTAACGGAGATTCACGACTATCTTCGTTTACTCTACGCGCGCTGCGGAATTCCGCACTGCCCGGAATGCGGCAAGACGATTGAGCGGCAGACGATTGACCAGGTGGTGGATCGCGTTCGCGCGCTGCCGGAAGACACGAAGGCGCAGATCATCGCCCCTTGCGTGCGCGGCCGAAAAGGCGAACATCAGAAGCTGCTCGACGAACTCAAGCGTGAGGGCTACGTTCGCGTCCGCGTGGACAAAACGGTTTACGACATAGCGGACGTACCCGCGCTGGATAAAAAGTTTAAGCATTCGATTGAAGCGGTGATTGACCGTATCGTGATCAAACCCGGCATGGAAGGGCGGCTGACGGACTCGCTTGAAACGGCGTTCCGGCTTGGCAACGGCCTGGCTATTGTTGCGATTTCGGACGGAGAGGAAATGCTCTTTTCGCAGAATTATGCCTGTCCGGACTGCGGCATCAGCATTGAAGACCTGACCCCGCGCATGTTTTCCTTCAATAATCCGTTTGGCGCGTGCCCGACGTGCTCCGGACTCGGTACGCTGCTCAAGATCGATCCGGACCTTGTGATTCCCGACACGCATCTTTCCCTCGCGCAGGGCTGCGTAAACGTGATGGGCTGGAACAGCGGGTCAAAGGGCACGATTGCCAGCATGTATTTCGAAGCGCTGACAAAGCACTATGGCGTTTCCATGAAAACGCCCTACGAAGAGCTGCCGGAGGAGGTACAGAACGCCGTCCTTTACGGTACGGGCAAGGAAAAACTCCATATCGCCTATAAAAAGGAGTTCGGCAGCGGAACGTTCGACGCGCCGTTTGAAGGTATTGCAACCAACATGGAGCGGCGCTACCGCGAAAGCACATCCGAATACAGCAAACAGGAAATCGAGCGCTTCATGGCGCAGACGCCCTGCCCGGACTGCAAGGGCAAGCGCCTCAAGCGCGAAAGCCTTGCCGTTACGGTTGGGGACATGAATGTTGCCGATCTTTCCGACCTGCCGGTGAAGTCCGCGCGGGAGTTCCTCAAGAATCTCAAACTGGGAAAAACCCAAACGATGATCGCCGAGCAGATTTTAAAAGAGATCGACGCGCGGCTGGGCTTTCTCGTCAACGTCGGCCTCGACTACCTGACGCTTTCCCGTTCGGCGGTTTCACTTTCCGGCGGCGAGGCGCAGCGCATCCGGCTCGCAACGCAGATCGGCAGCGGGCTGATGGGTGTGCTCTACATTCTGGACGAGCCGAGCATCGGCCTGCATCAGCGGGACAACGCGCGGCTGCTCAAAACGCTAAAGACGATGCGCGATCTCGGCAACACCCTGATTGTGGTGGAGCATGATGAGGAAACGATTCGATCAGCCGATTATGTGGTGGATATCGGCCCCGGTGCGGGTGAACACGGCGGGGAAGTGGTTGCGGTTGGAACGCCGGAGGAAATCGCCGCAAACGAAAAATCGATTACGGGAGCCTATCTAAGCGGGCGCATGTGCATTCCCGTTCCGCAATCGAGGCGCGAGGGCAGCGGACAGAAACTTGTCGTCCGCGGCGCGCGCGCGCATAACCTGAAAAATATCGACGTGGAAATTCCTCTGGGCAAGTTCGTCTGCGTGACCGGCGTATCCGGCAGCGGCAAGTCGAGCCTTGTGAACGAGATCATCAAGAAATCGCTGCTGCGGGACCTGAACCGCGCGCATTCCCGTCCCGGCGATCATGACCGAATCGAGGGCGTCTCCGCGCTCGACAAGATTATTGATATCGACCAGAGCCCCATCGGACGTACGCCGCGCAGCAACCCCGCGACCTACTGCGGCCTGTTCGACCTGATACGCGCGGTGTTTGCCAACACGCCGGACTCGCGTATGCGCGGCTACAGCAACGGTCGTTTCAGCTTCAACGTTAAGGGCGGCCGCTGCGAGGCCTGCAACGGCGACGGTATCATCAAGATTGAAATGCACTTTTTACCGGATATCTACGTTCCCTGCGAGGTTTGCGGCGGGAAGCGCTACAACCGCGAAACGCTCGAGGTGCATTATAAGGGAAAGAACATCTACGACGTGCTGGAAATGACGGTGGAGGAGGCGCTTCGCTTCTTTAAACCGCTGCCCAAGATCGCGCGGAAGCTGCAGACGCTTTACGACGTAGGCCTGGGCTATGTGAAGATCGGCCAGCCGAGCACGCAGCTTTCCGGCGGCGAAGCGCAGCGTGTGAAACTTGCGACGGAGCTGAGCCGGCGCGACACCGGAAAAACGCTCTACATCCTGGACGAGCCGACGACGGGCCTGCATGTGGACGACGTAAAGCGTCTGCTGGAGATTCTCCAGCGGCTCTGCGAAACCGGCAGTACGGTGCTGGTGATCGAGCACAACATGGACGTGATCAAGTGCGCGGACTATGTCATTGATCTTGGACCGGAAGGCGGAAACGCAGGCGGAACGGTTGTCGCCACCGGAACGCCGGAGGAGATTGCCGCCGTGGAAGGCAGCTATACGGGTCAGTTCCTCAAACACGTATTGGTATAACCGATTGGGCGCGTTCTCGCGCCCTTTTTTTGATCTTCCTGCTCGATGTATCTTGCCAATCGCCCTGTTTGTCTGCCCTAGCCCGGTACCGGCAAACAATCGGAAAGGAACTACATTCATTTATGTATACCAGATGGAGACTCTATATCCTCGCCGTATTCGTAGTGCTCGTCGCCGCGCTGATGCTCGGCTGCGCGCTCTGGCGTAAACGCGGGCACTCTTTTGGCGCATTTCGTGAGCTGCTGCTGATCCTCGGCGTGGTGCTGATTGTGGAAACGCTGATTATCTCGACGCTCTCAAACTTTAACCTCGGTGTCATTCTGCCCGCGTTCTTCGGCGTTCAGCTCGTGTTCGTCGCGTTCGTTCTGCCCTGGATGGGACACGGATTTCTCGCGTTTCTCAAGTGGCTGATCGTCGGCTGTTACGCGGCTGCGTTTGCAATTTTCGCGGTCTGCGGCTTTCTCATGGTGCGCGCTTCCGGCGAAGGCGCGCATGCGGATGCGGACGCGATCATCGTGCTTGGCGCGGCGGTGCACGGGGACAAGGTCACCTGGGTGCTCGAAAACCGGCTCAACACCGCGGCTGCGTATCTGGAATCGCACCCCGAAGCCATTTGCGTGGTCTCCGGCGGGCAGGGCGCCGGCGAATCGGTCACCGAGGGTTCCGCCATGAAGAAATACATGGAGGAGCACGGGATCGATTCATCGCGCGTCTACGCGGAGGAGCAGGCGAAAAACACGAAGGAGAACTTCGTGAATTCCAAAAAGATAATTGATAAGGCGCTGGGAACAAACGCCCGCATCGCGTTTGTCACGACGAATTTCCACGTGTACCGCGCGGGACGGGTGGCGAAGGAACTTGGCATGCAGGTCGTCGGGATTCCGGCGGAGGACGTTTGGTACCTGCGGCTTAACAACTTCCTGCGGGAATGCGTGGGTATTTGCGTCTATGCCTTACGGGGGGATATCTAGAGGGCGGACGACAGCACCGCTTGCCTTGCTTCCCGTTTACGTGTAGAATGAAACAGAACTTTTTCGTTTGAGGTACGCATATGAACGTTTGGATAGCGATGCTGCTCGGTCTTGTGCAGGGGCTTTGCGAGTTCCTTCCGGTGAGCAGCAGCGGACACCTACTTTTACTGCAGGAGATGTTTGGCGTAACCGAAGGGGCAATGTTTTTTACCGTGATGCTGCATTTGGCGACTCTGGCCGCGGTGTTCGTTGTCTATTGGGAAATCATCATAGAGCTGATAAAGCATCCCTTTCAGAAGACGGTCGGCATGCTGATTCTGGCCACGATTCCAACCGTTGTCATTGCGGTTCTGTTCAAGAAGGTCGAACCGTTCGCCTCGTTCTATACGGCAACTGAAAACGGCTCGTTCCTGGGCTATGGATTCCTCATTACCTCCGCGCTGCTGTTTTCCAGCGATCTGCTTCGCCGGAAGAACGTGAGAGGGCGGAAGATGAAGGATATGCGCGTGGGTGACGCGCTGTTCATCGGCGCGATGCAGGGCGTCGCAATTCTGCCCAGCGTTTCGCGTTCCGGCGGCACAATCGCGGGCGCGCTGTATACGGGACTCAACCGTAAGACCGCCGCGGATTTTTCGTTTCTCATGTCGATCCCCGCAATTCTCGGCGGCGCGCTGGTCGAGGTTCCGGATGCGCTGGAATCCGGCATGGCCGGTGTTCATTGGACGAGTCTGGCCGCGGGAATGCTGGTTG
Organism: Eubacteriales bacterium; assembly: GCA_021373115.1. GTDB lineage: Bacteria > Bacillota > Clostridia > Christensenellales > CAG-138 > UBA7703. The sequence continues at coordinate 8,755 of JAJFTI010000004.1, forward strand.
CGGGGATGACGGGGTATTTTGCGATTAAGCTCATGATTGCGGCGATCAAGAAAAAGAAGCTCTGGGGCTTTGCGATCTATACCGCCATTCTCGGCATACTGGTCATCGTAGATCAGTACGTGACGCACTTCTTCCTGTAAGAATCGGAAATGTAAATCAAACGAAAAACACCGGCGCGGAGGATTCCGAGCCGGTGCTTAGTTTTTCGCGTTTCTAGAGTTGTGAGAAGCAGCGAACCACTTCAAGCGGTTCGCCGATCGTTATCGTTTGCCGTTTGCCGTCTCGAAGCATCCCTTGCGATTCGTAAAACGAGATTGCGTGGGTGTTTTCTTTCAGCACCCAGCAGCAGATGTTTCGAAAACCGCGTCCGCGCGCGTCTTCTTTGAGGCGATCGAGAAGCAGCCTTCCATAACCGCGCCGCCAGACGGAAGGAAGGAAATAGAAAAACGTGAACTCGGCGGTGCCGGTCAAATCTTCATCGTGCGTTGGGTGGAGACTAGCCGTACCAACGGGAATGCCATCCTCTTCAAACAGATAATACCGTAAATCCGGAAATTGCTCCAGTCCCTCGGTCAAACGCTGTGCGCGGGGGATCTCCTTCAGCGAATCGAGATAAGCCTGCGGGACGATTCCCGCGTAGGCTGTTTGCCATGCGGAATTGATAATTTGGGCGATTGTCTCCGCGTCTTTGGCGGTTGCCAGGCGAATGGATGTATGCTCCATGTGTTTCCCTCCGGGATGACGATTCTTTGGAACTTCGGAAAGAAAAGAAGCGGCGCGGAGGTCTTCCGCGCCGTCAGCCTGTTTCGCTTGTTATGCGACTACAATATTGACGATGTTCTTGACCACGATCACCTTGCGGACGGTCTTGCCCTCCAGAAAGGGCTTCACCTCTGCGCAGGCAAGCGCGGCGGTTTCGATTGCTTTCGCATCCAGCGAGGCGGAAAGCGTTACGCGTCCGCGTACCTTGCCGTTGACCTGAATGCCGTACTCGACCTCGTTGTCCACCAGCGCGTTTTCGTCGTAAACCGGCCAAGGCGCGTGATGCAGCGGTTCAAAACCGAGATTCTGGTTGATTTCTTCGCAGATATGCGGCGCAACGGGAGCCAGCAACAGCACGAGCGTATGCAGCTCGTTCTTCGTGAGGCCGCCCGCCGTGTAGAAGTCGTTGACCAGCGCCATCATTGCGGCGATGGCGGTGTTGAATTTCATCCGTTCGTAGTCCTCGCCGACCTTCTTAATCGTCGCGTGAACCTTTTTCCGTATGTCCGCGCTGGTATCGCCGGTGCCTTTGAGCATATCCTGCAGTGTCCATACGCGCTCAAGGAAACGGCGGCAGCCGCGCGTACCCTGCTCGTTCCAGGGGATCGGCTGGTCGAACGCGCCCATAAACATGATGTAGGTGCGGAAACTGTCCGCGCCGAACGTCGGGATATAGTCGTCCGGATTGACCACGTTGCCGCGGGATTTGCTCATCTTTTCGCCGTTTGCGCCAAGCACCATTCCGTGGCTGGTACGTTTCATGTAAGGTTCGCTCGTCGGTACAAGGCCGAGATCAAAGAGGAACTTATGCCAGAAGCGGCTGTAGAGCAGATGCAGCGTCGTATGCTCCATGCCGCCGTTATACCAGTCCACGGGCGTCCAATAATCCAGCGCCTCGCGGGAAGCGAACTCCTTGTCGTTGTGCGCGTCCGTATAGCGCAGGAAATACCAGCTGGAACCCGCCCAGTTCGGCATCGTGTCCGCTTCGCGGGTCGCGGGGCCGCCGCACTTGGGGCAAGTGGTTTGCAGCCAGTCCTTCGCGCGGGCGAGGCAGCTGCTGCCGTCGTCCGTGGGGGTAAAGTCGTCCAGCATCGGCAGTTCGAGCGGCAGCTGATCGTAGGGAATCGGTACCCAGCCGCAGTGTTCGCAATAAACGAGCGGGATGGGTTCGCCCCAGTCACGCTGGCGGGAAAAGACCCAGTCGCGGAGTTTGTAGTTCACTTTGCGCTCGCCGATTCCCTTTTTTACGAGGAAATCGATGATCGCGGGAATCGCTTCCGAAACCTCCATGCCGTTGAGGAAACCGGAGTTCACCATCTTCCCGTGTTCGCACTCGGTATAGGCTTCCTTTTCGATTTCGCCGCCCGCGACGACCTCGATAATCGGCAGGTCGAACGTCCTGGCAAACGCATAGTCGCGCTCGTCGTGTGCGGGAACCGCCATAATCGCGCCCGTGCCGTAGCCCATAAGGACATAGTCGGAGATCCAAACCGGGATCTTCTCGTCGTTGACGGGGTTAATCGCGTAAATACCGCCAAGCGGAACGCCCGTCTTGTCCTTGACGAGTTCGCTGCGCTCAAAATCGCTCTTGATCGCGGCGGCCTTCTGGTAAGCGCGAACTTCGTCGAGATTCGTAATTTTACCGGCGTACTGCTCAACGAGCGGATGCTCCGGAGACACGACCATATAGGTCGCGCCAAAGAGCGTATCGGGGCGCGTGGTAAAAACGGTCAGCTCGTCGCTTAAGCCGGCGAGAGCGAACTTGACCAGCGCGCCTTCGCTGCGGCCGATCCAGTTGATCTGCTGTGCCTTGATTTTTTCGAGGTAATCGACGGTGCTCAAATCGTCGATGAGCCGCTGCGCGTACGCCGTGATCTTGAGCATCCACTGCGAACGCACCATGCGCACGACCGTGCCGCCGCAGCGCTCGCAAACGCCGTCCACCACCTCTTCGTTGGCAAGGCCAACCTTACACGAGGTGCAGAAGTTGATCGGGATTTCCGCTTTATAGGCAAGCCCCTTTTCGTAGAACTTGAGGAAGATCCACTGCGTCCATTTATAATAATCCGGATCGCTGGTGTTGACCTCGCGCGAATAGTCAAACGAATAACCGAGCCGCTGCAGCTGGCCGCGGAAGCGGATAATATTGTCGTGCGTCACCTTGGACGGGTGGATACCCGTCTTGATCGCGTAATTTTCCGTTGGCAGGCCGAACGCGTCGTAGCCGAGGGGGTAGAGCACGTTGTAGCCCTCCATGCGGCGTTTGCGCGCAATGACGTCCATGGCGGTAAACGGACGCGGGTGGCCGACGTGCAAGCCCTGCCCCGAAGGGTAGGGAAACTCGATCAGCGGGAAAAACTTTGCTTGCGTCGGGTCGGTCTTGGCCTCGAAACAATGGCTGTCCGCCCAGATTTTTTGCCACTTGGCTTCAATCGCCTGTGGGTCGTAGCGATCCTGCATGAAACAACTTCCTCCGAAACTTTCCTAAATATGTAGAATATCCTCATTCCGCCTATTTGTCAATCGATCGGGGGCCGCTTTACGCCTCCCGAAAATCGTGGTACAATCGTAACCGTCTTATTGTGCGTCGCGTTTCTAGGCGTATGAAACAACCGGACATTCCCACGTGGACTTATTTTGAAAAAGGAGGCGTCATAATGGAACAATATAACGTACCGTTGACTCCCGAACAGCAGTCCCATAACAAATCCTCGGTCACCGCGATGGTGCTCGGTATCGTGAGTTTGGTCCTGACCGGATTTCCGCTGGTCGGTCTCGTCCTCGCCATCGTCGGTTTAAGCATGAGCAAGTCGAACCGCAAGTTTGCCGAGGCGCATGGGTTTAAAGAAAACAACATGAACACCGCAGGTTATGTAACGAGCGTTGTCGGCCTGATTGCGGGCATTCTGTCCATTCTTGCCGCTGTTCTTATCATCGCGTTCGGTATCGCCGCTGCCGTGGGGCTTTGGCATGTTGGCGCCCTGCCGGAGATCATGAAATATCTGCCAAGATAAAGGAGCGCTATGTTACCTTCATTTACCGTTTTTGGGCTTACGATTCCAATGTATGGCGTGATGTCCGCCAGCGGGATGCTCGCTGCGTTTATTCTGCTTGGGATTACGCGGAAGTATACGCGTTTTTCGGAGGATCATGCGCTCAGCGTCGCGATCTGGGCGATTCTGTTTGGATTTTTAGGTTCCAAGATTCTTTATTGGATCGTGGAGCTCAAGCAGATTCTAGCCGATCCCGCGTTCATGCTGCATACCCTCCGCGAAGGGTTTGTCTTTTACGGCGCGCTCCTTGGCGGCCTGGTCGGCGTTGGCATCTATGCGGCCCGGAAGAAATTTCCATTCTTTGCATTTACGGACTTTGCCATCCCCGGTTTGGTGCTCGGGCAGGCGTTCGGCCGCGTTGGATGCTTTTTTGCCGGGTGCTGCTACGGCATGGAATGCGAAACGCCGATTTCCATTGTGTTTCCCGCGGGCGGGGTCGCTCCGGCGGGCGTTCCGCTGCTGCCAACGCAGCTGATGGAAGCGGCTTTTCTGTTCCTGCTCACGATCCTGCTGGTCGTGCTCCTGAAAAAGAAAAAGCCGTTTGGTACGGTTTCCGGCTGGTATATGGTGCTCTACGGGGCCTGGCGCTTTGCCATCGAATTCTTCCGGCGCGATGAGCGGGGATCCGTCGGCGCGCTTTCGACCTCGCAGTTCATCAGCATCTTCATTTTTGCCGGCGGCGTTGCGCTGCTGGTGCTCGTTGCATGCGGCGTATTGAAGAAAACCGTTCTCGATCTGCCGGTTCCGGTGGAGGAAGAGCCGAAGAAAAAGAAGAACAAAGGCGGGGAGGACGAGGTCTTCGACGCGGAGGAAGAAGCGCCGAAGGCGAAGGAAACGGAAGCTCCGGCTGAACCCAAAAACGAAGAAGAAACCAAATAGCATTACGTAAGCAAACAGAAACCGCCGAAGGGCGGTTTCTGTTTGCTTGGATATTTGTTAGAAATAGAATCGTTTCCGGATTTCTTCCTTGACCCGAGCGCGCCGGTTGAGCAGCAGCAGGGACGAGGCGAGAACCAGACAGGGAAACAGTACGTAAAGCGACCAGGTCGGCCACGCGATCCGGTGCAGATAAAGACCAATAAAAAACTCAATGGCGACTACGAGCAGTCCGATGCAGGCGAGCGCAAACGTGAAGCGGACAAGAATGGGAAGTTTGAACGTTGGCTCCGCCATGACGGCGAAAAACCAGCACATGACTGCGGTCAGCCCCGTAATCGGCAGCCCCAGCAGCAGCAGCCAGCCCCAGTCCCCCTGCGAAATTACCTGAACCAACAGCAGGAGCACACCGATTGCCGCCGCGTCGATCAAGATATACAGAATTTTCGGCATACGCGCGATCATTGGCAGCAGGAAGATGGAAAAGAGGACCAGTTCGCTGCCGAGAACATAATAGCTCCAGGACAGCTTTCCGGAAACGAGGATGTTTGCGAGCATGACGGTAAAGAGCGGAATGAGCATGAGCAACGAGATGAACGATGCAATGTATCGTTTATCCACGGCTTTATCGAGCCGCTCCACGTGGCTGGGGTATGGGCGCGCGGGCTTCTCGTCGCGCAGTTCGTTCGGGTTAACCACCTCCGTGCCGCAGAGCGGGCAGCGCGGTTCGCTTTTTTGCAGTTCTACGCCGCAGTTGACGCAATAACTCATATGGTTGTGCTCCTTCGATATCGTGTGTAGCGTTCCGGTGTTTGCTTGCGGTCTTATTCCAGCTGATTACTTTCCACTTTCACCGGGATTCCGAGTTTCACGAGCCGGGTGAAAAATTCCCGTTCCAAAACCGGCTCGGCAATGATGCGCGTAAAGTTCAGCCGGAGCCTGTCGTTATAGGTCAGCGCCGCCGTGCTGACGCGGTTATCCGCGGGCGGGCCGAGGATGAAGTCCATGCGGCGGACATACTGCGCCATCTCGGAGGGCAGTTTTGTTACGCCAAGGTTGCTCAGCGTAGTGGTGGAGAGCGCGTCGCCAACCTGCGAATAGGCAACCTTCATTGCCATGTTTTTGATAAACAACGGGGTGAGCCGCAAAACTGCGTTTCGTTCCGTTTGAACGTTCGTTGTAATCTTGGCGTTGAGCAGTTTTTTCGTCACTTCCATCGCCATGGTATGATGGACGATATTGAGTACCTCGTCAAACGTATATTCGCCAAGCCGCGGATCGATGCCGGGGTTCACATAGTTGGCAAAATTGCGCAGCGTTTTACTCGGAAAGATGTTTCTCAGGTTGATGGGAACCGAAATTTTCACCGGCTGGTACCGGCGGATCTGCGGAACGTGCCTGCGCTGGATTGCGTCGATCGATAGAATCAGCACGGCGGTGAGATATTCCGTTACGGTAACCTTTTTCTCGCGCGCCTTTTGGAGAACACCTTCGGCACTCATGGAACCGGTAACGATATGCACAAAACCGTTTCGTTCGTCCGTTCCGCGAATGTGATACGCCTTGACCTCTTTGCGGGACTGCGTAATTTTGCCGGAATGGACGACAAAACTATCCTCCGCTTCTTCGGGCTTGGGCTCCTCGGAACAGTCCAGAATTTTATCGCCGCGCGGAATGTTTGCGCCGTATTTCAGGCGCAGGTATTCGGCAACGAGCGTTTGCAGAAATACGAGTCCGCCCGTTCCGTCGGTCAGAACGTGGAAAAATTCCACCGCGATACGATTTTGGTAATAACGCACGCGCATACAGAAGCTCTCTTTGCCCCGCAGACGCATGCGTACGCAGGGATTTCCCACGTCCTGTTCAACCTTAGGCAAATCGTCGCTGTGCTCCAGATAAAACCAGAACATGCCCTGCTTGAGTTTATACGCAAACCAGGGAAGGCGGCGCAGCGTGCGTTTTTGCGCAACTTCGAGAATATCTTCATCGATGGGCTCGGTCAGCGTTGCCGAGAGGCGAAAGAGCGCGTTCCAATAACGGTTCATCGTTCCCGGATAGATGAGCGCAGCGTTGTCGAGTTTCATCCATTTCGCTGGTTTCTTTGTTTTTGGCATGGTGCTTGTCCTTTACCCGCATGTACGGGTCGCAATTGTCGATCGAGAGAACGATGAATGCTTCGCCTCCGCGCAAAGCGCCAGGCTGGAACGGATAAATGCGGACATCCGTACGATAGCGCGTTTTCCTTCCGGAATTCCGTAAAGAGGATAGACATGCCACATACCGTCTTCCACAATGAGCTCGCTGGCAACCCCGGCGCGAAGGAGGTGGTGATGAACGGTTCTGGCGTCCGAAAGCAGAATTTCGTCGCTCCCGGCAAAAAACAGGCAGGGAGGAAACCCGGTAAAGTCTCCGTACACAGGCGACACATAGGGCTCGTATTCGTGCCCGGCCGCATAGGCGATTACGTCGTATGCCAGCGCTTCGCGAATCAGAGAGGGGTCGCGCAGAATGTTGTTGCGGTAGGAAGCGCCGGAGAGGGTTAAATCCGTCCACGGGGATATGCATGCAATGCAGGCCGGCAGAGGCTTCCCCTCGTCGCGCAGGCGAAGCGCCAGACAAAGCGCAAGTCCGCCGCCGGCGCTTTCGCCCGCAAAGGCAATATGTTCCGGCGCAAAACCCTTTTCCAGCAAATACTGGTAGGCGGTATACGCGTCGTTCAGCGCCGCCGGGTATTTATCCTCCGGAGCGAGCCGGTAAGCGACGCAGAATACGTTCAGCTGCGTTTCGGAGGCAAGCAGCGCGCCGAATCCCTTTGCGTAATCCAGGCCGCCCGCCGTATAACCGCCGCCGTGCAGATACAGAACAGCGCGGTCGCAGGATCCTTCGCATGCGTTGGAAACGGCGAAGCAGGAAGCAAAATCGGGAAACGATACGGGAAGAAACGCGACTTTATCCTGCAGTAGTCGGGTCGTAATCCGGCCAAGCTGATCCTGTGCGGTTCGTGCCGCCTCGATGCCCGTAAACCGGACCAGCGGTTTTGCGAGCCTCAGCTCAAGTTTGAGCAGGCGCGCGCTGAGGCTTGGCATATGGCGGAAGATTCCTCTCGTCGAATTATTATGTTAATCTATTCTAACATAGTTCCGCGAGGTGCGATGTGTTTTCTTTGCAAAGATCGATCGAAGGCTGCGATTTGACCGTGTGCGGCCGAAAATAACAGCGAATTCGATGGCGCCGCGGGGATTGTGGTAAAATAGAAGAAGATTTTTTATAGGAGCCGTGAGGGATAATGCCCCTTTCCATTGTCCACGGGGATATCACGAAACGAAAAGCCGACGCAATTGTCAATGCCGCAAATACCGCGCTGCAACGCGGCGGCGGGGTCTGCGGGGCGATTTTTGCCGCTGCGGGCGAGCGGGAGCTCTCCGACGCCTGCGCGCGCATTGGTTCGTGCGCGGTAGGCGAAGCGGTGGCCACGGCAGGATTCCGCCTGCCGGCGCGGTATATCATCCATACCGCAGGTCCGGTCTGGCGCGGCGGCAATTTCGGCGAGGAAGCGATGCTTCGTGCCTGCTACCGCAACGTTCTGCAGCTGACAAAAACGCTTGCGCTGAAATCCGTCGCCTTTCCGCTGATTTCCAGCGGGATCTACGGTTATCCGCGGGAGCAGGCGTATGCCGTTGCCGTTTCCGAAATCGGCTTGTTTCTGGAAAAGGAAGAAATGGAAGTTTTTCTGGTTTTATATCCGTAAGGTACGGAAAAGAAATCAAGAATCCGCGCCGGTGATCCGGCGGGATGCTGATTCCGGAACGGGGAGGATTACAGCGACCAGATCTTCGGGCTGGAGGCAGAGACCGCGAGCGCACCCGCGGAAAGCGCGGAGATGACGTCCTCTTTTTCGTGGATGAATCCTCCCGCGATGATGGGAATATCCACGCGCGCTTTGAGCGTTGCGATTACCTTTGGCAGAAGGCCGGGCAGAATCTCGACAAAATCCGGCTTGCTTTGCTGGATCTGCGTCTCAAAACTCGCAAGCGAGCGCGAGTCGAGCATGAATCCCCGCTGAATCGCCGCTATGCCTAACTGCTTTGCCCGCTTGATCAGCGCGCCGCGTGTTGAAATCATTCCCTCCGCGTGCGTTTCACGGCAAACCGCGTCTACGGCGATCTCTTTATTGGAATATCCTTCGATCAGATCGAGATGAACGACGCAGAGTTTGCCGGATTCGTGTACACGGCGGGTTCGTTCGCCGATATCCAGCACGTTCCCCATCAGGAGAAAAACAACCCGGCAGTCGGATTTCAGCGCGAGCGAAAACTCCTCCTCGTTGCCGACGGCGGCAGCGACGGGGTTGCTCTGTAATTGCTCCAGCAACATCTGCGCGGTATGCTCCAAATTTGCGCGTTCCTTTCCGGTTTGTTACTCGTATTAGCATATTAAAAATCGCGAAAAAGCGCAAGCCTGCGCGGTGATTCGCGAAAAACGGTTTGACAAACGACCTGAGCGGGGATATGATAAATATGTACAAAAGTTCCACTGAGATTTGGAGTTTGGAGCGGCGCACGGATTTATTTGCGTAGGCTCCTTTTTTCATGTCCGCGCCGCGCGCGGATTGCAAAAGGCAGAACGAAAAGCCGGATTTTGACCAATTGAATGAATGCAAACAGGAGGATTATGACCTATGGCAGAAACCAGACCGTATGTTTCCTGGGAAATGATGGAACATTTTATGATCGATACGTTCGTGGCGTACGGCGTACCGCTGGAGGACGCGAAAATTTGCACGGACGTGCTGCTCGAGAGCGACCGCCGCGGGATTGAAAGCCACGGCTGCAACCGTTTCAAGCCGATTTATCTGGACCGGATCGACGCGGGTATTCTGAACCCGATCACAAATTACGAAGTCGTCCGTGAAACGCCGACTACGCTCGTTGTGGACGCACACGACGGCATGGGTATGGTCGCGAGCTACAAGGCAATGAAGACCATTCTCGCAAAGGCAAAGAAGAACGGAATGGCCATGGCGGCAATTCGCAACAGCTCGCATTACGGCATTGCCGGTTACTGGACGAGCATGGCGGTGAACGAAGGGATGATCGGTATTTCCGGAACGAACGCCCGTCCCTCGATTGCCCCTACGTTCGGCGTGGAAAACATGCTTGGCACCAACCCGCTCACCTTTGGGCTGCCAACGGACGAGGAATTCCCCTTTACGCTGGACTGCGCTACCAGCATCAGCCAGCGCGGAAAAATTGAGTACTACGCCCGAAACGGCAAGGACACCCCGGCGGGAATGGTCATCGGCCGTGACGGCAGCGCCATGACGGACAGCCCCGCGATTCTCAAAGGCCTGACGGACGGTTCCGCCGCGCTCGCGCCGCTTGGCGGCATCGGCGAGGAACTCGCGGGATATAAGGGCTATGGTTACGCAACCGTGGTGGAGATTCTCTCTGCCGCGCTGCAGGCGGGTAGTTTCCTGAAAATGTGCGTAGACCGCGACGAAAACGGCAACAAGAAGCCTTATCACCTCGGCCACTTCTTTATCGTGATCGATCCCGAGGCATTCTGCGGGCTTGAAACCTTCAAAAAGATTGCGGGTGAAATCTTGCGCGAGCTGCGCGCTTCGGAAAAGGCGCCGGGGCAGACGCGCATCTACACCGCGGGCGAAAAGGAATGGGACGTCTGGCAGATTCGCAAGGACAAAGGCGTTCCCGTCGGCGAAGCGGTCCAGAAGGAATTCATCGCCATCCGCGATAAGAAGAACCTTCCGTATCGATTCCCGTTTGAACAGTAAACCTTCAATAGAGTAAATAAGGAGTATACCGGTATGGATTACGCAAAAGAGTCGCTTCGCCTCCATAAAGAATGGAAAGGCAAAATAGAAGTCAAGGCGACCGTTCCCGTTGCCACGCGAGAAGACCTTTCGCTGGCGTATACGCCGGGCGTGGCTCAGCCCTGCCTGGAGATTGAAAAGAACGTGGACCTCAGCTACGAATTAACCCGCCGCTGGAATCTCTGCGCGGTGGTAACGGACGGCACCGCCGTGCTCGGCCTTGGCGACATCGGTCCGGAAGCGGGCATGCCCGTCATGGAGGGCAAGTGCGTGCTCTTCAAGTCCTTTGGCGACGTGGACGCCTTCCCGCTCTGCATCAAGAGCAAAGAGGTGGACGATATCGTCAACACCGTATATCTCATCAGCGGCAGCTTCGGCGGCATCAACCTGGAGGACATCTCCGCGCCCCGCTGCTTTGAAATTGAGCGCAAGCTCAAGGAAAAATGCGACATTCCGATTTTCCACGACGACCAGCACGGCACCGCCGTGGTTACCCTTGCGGGTCTGATCAACGCCCTGCGCGTGGTCGGCAAGAAGAAGGATTCCGTAAAGATCGTAATTAACGGCGCGGGCGCCGCCGCCATCAGCGTGACGAAGCTGCTGCTTTCGGATGGCTTTCGTGATGTAACGCTCTGCGACCGCGCGGGCATTATTTACGAAGGCCGCAAGGAAGGCATGAACTGGATCAAGCAGGAGATGGCGCAGATTACGAACCGCGCGAAAAAGCAGGGCTCACTGGCGGACGCGCTGGCTGGCGCGGATGTGTTCATTGGCGTTTCCGCGCCGAACATGGTGACCACCGCGATGGTGAAAACCATGAACAAGGATGCGATCATCTTTGCCTGCGCGAACCCGACGCCGGAAATCTTTCCGGACGACGCGAAAGCGGGCGGAGCCAAGGTCATTGCGACCGGCAGAAGCGATTATCCGAACCAGATCAACAACGTGCTGGCGTTCCCCGGCATTTTCCGCGGAACGTTCGACGTCCGCGCGCGGGACATCAACGACGAGATGAAGATTGCCGCGGCGTATGCGCTGGCGGGTTTGATTCCGGCGGATGAATTGAACGCGGACTATATTATCCCAAAGGCGTTCGACCCGCGCGTTGGCAAAACCGTTTCGGCGGCGGTTGCCGAAGCGGCGAGAAAGAGCGGGGTTGCCCGCATCTAAGCGCGCGTTTGCTTTCGCACGAGAAAAAGACGGTTGCTGTCCGCTTAAACCGGATGGCGCCGTCTTTTTCGTTTTGTTCGCAGGGCAGGGCGTTTTCCGTAAGGATAATGACAAGCCGGAAAAAACCGGATATAATGCAGGCAAGTGAAGAAGGATGATCGGTTCGCGACATACCGTAACAGAGAGGATGCGACGGCATGAACGACGGTGGATCCCGCAAGTCCGGCTTTTTTGAGCTGGTGAGATATTTCGGATTCACGATCATCGCGGTGGTCGTTCTTTTCGCTGACTTTCTGATCGTCAGCGAGAGCATTTCCGCAGAAATTCACAAATCGACCTTTCAGATATTGGAAGACTCCGCGCAGCGCCAGCGTACGGTGTTCCAGCGCTTTTTTGATCTGATTGCGACGCGCACCGCGCTGATTGCGGAGCACGAAACGCAAACAGGTCCGAGAGAGATGGTTGCGTTGCTACGGGAGGAACTCCGGGACAGCGCTTACTCTATCCAAACCGGATTTGCGAACCTGGAGGGCGATCTGTTCGATAGCGATCAGCCCGGGACAAACGTTTCGGACGAGGCCTGGTTTCAGCAAAGCCGGAGTCAAACAGCAACGCAATTCTTTCTGGTTTCCCGGGATACGGAAGACGGCGCACAGACGGATGTGATCGTGTCCGCACCCGCTTACTCCCAGGATGAGGTCAGCGGCGTTCTGTTCGTAACGATTGACGGGAATGAAATAGCAAACAAAATCGAAACGCTTGCCTACGACGAAAAGGCGGTTTCCGTAATCTGCGATTCCGGCGGGAAAGTGCTGTTTTGCGAATCGCACCTCATCGGCATGCTTGAAGGCGACAGCGTGTTTGATTATACCAAGCAAGTCTCCATGCAGAAAGGGCAAAGCGCGCTCGGGCTTGCGGCCGCGCTGAAGCGCGGCGAAACCGCCAGCTTCTCTTACATGTATGGCGATATGACGTACTACGCCGTTACAACTTCGCTGGAGCTGCTTGACTGGCGTATGATCACGATTATTTCCAGCAAAACGGCAGACGCCGCTTCGCGTCAGGTAAACGTTTATCTGATTGGAATGCTGGTGATTATGCTGACGGTAGGCATTTCGATGGCGGCGCAGGCTTATGTGCACGAGAGATTTGCGGTGCGAAAGCTGGAGGAGGACAAAGACCTGCTCCAGCAGAGCACGCAGCGGTATCTGCTGATTACACGGCTTTCCAAAGAGGTTATGTTCCATGTCGATATGGATTCGGGTACGATTACTTTTAACGACTGCTTCGAGGAAATGTTCGGCTTCGCGCCGCCGAGCTGCTCCATCCACAATATTGAAAAATGCCTGCCGCTCTTCGTAAAGGAGGACCAGCAGCGGTTCATTCATATGATGAACCGCCTCCGCGCGGGCGGCGAGGAAGCGAACGAAGAATTGAGAATGGTCAATTCGCGCGGCGCTGCCCGCTGGAAACGTCTGGAAATCTTTTCCGTCTTCGACCAAAACGGGCAGTCGGCGCAGCTTGTCGGGAAAATTGTGGATATCCAGCGCCAGAAACAGTCCATGCAGCGTCTGATTCGCCAAGCGGACGGCGAACCGCTGACGGGACTATTGAACCGTGCGGCGATGGAGCGGAACGTCTCGAGCTTTCTTTCCGGCGAGGGCCTGCACGGCAAACACGCACTCCTGATGATGGACTTCGACAATTTTAAAGCTGTAAACGATACGCTGGGGCATGCCAAGGGGGATGATCTGCTTGTTTCGTTTGCGGCGGTCATCCGGAGGGTTTTTCGCGCGGGGGACTACTCCTCGCGGATTGGCGGCGACGAATACATGGTGTTTGTGAAGGATATTGACGAGGAAAGCACGGCGCTGGACAAAGCGGAAACGCTGCGCGGGGAAATGACGGAGCTGAGCCGGAAAATCGGCGTTCCGGTTTCCGTCAGCATCGGCATTGCGCTCTACGCGCAGGACGGAAAAACCTTTGAGCGGCTCTATCAATCCGCCGACGAAGCGCTCTATCATGTGAAGAACCATGGAAAGAATTCCGCCGTCTTTTTCTCGGCGCTCGGTAAACCGGAGGCCGAAAGCGACCGCTGATTTCCGCGGGAAAGCGCGATTGGAACCATCATGAAACGGGAGGACAAATCAACGCAACAACAGCAGAGCACCGGTGTAGAAACCGAACCGCAGGCGGCGGTACCCGTCAAGTTCACGAAGAAGCAGAACTTTCTGCAGGGACTCAAGTATCTTTTGTTTACCGCTTCGGCGGGAATCATTCAGGCGGCGTCGTTCGCGCTGCTGAACGAGACGATTCATTGGGCATATTGGCCGAGCTATCTGATTGCGCTGACGTTATCGGTCGTATACAACTTCACGGTCAACCGGAAGTTCACGTTTAAATCCGCAAAGAACGTTCCGCTCGCAATGACGCAGATTTTCATTTATTATTTAGTTTTTACGCCGCTCTCCACCTGGTGGGGGGAAGCGCTGACGCTGGCGGGATGGAACGAATACATCGTGCTCTTTGGCACGATGGTGATCAATATGCTCACGGAGTTCTCCGTCTATCGGTTCATCGTGTTCCGCAAGCACATGTACACCAACAAAGAAGGACAAGCCGAGCTGGCAAAACAACGGGCGGAAGAAAAGATCGAAAGGACGCCCGGGGAGGGAGCGGAAACCCTCTGATCAAACACGATTCGGAATCCCGATCGCAGAAACACGCAGGAAAGCAAAAACGGACGCCGGTTTTTCATCGGCGCCCGTTTTGTGTTATGCGGAATTTGTGCGGCCCGGCTGCTTTGTTTCTTGCGTCTTTGGCCGCGATTTGGATGCTCTACGCGTTGAGCTGAGCCGGCGCGGCGGGCGCTATTTCGCGGAGCAGCTGCATAAACTCCTCGCCCGAAATCGTTTCCCGCTCAAGCAGGTGTTCCGCGAGCTTATGCAGCGCAACTTCATTCTCCCGGAGAATCTGGGTTGCGCGCTGATGCGCTTTTTCCACAATGTCGATGATTTCCGCATCCACACGCGCGGCGGTGTCCGAAGAACAGGTCAGCGAACCTTCGCTGGCAAGGTAAGGATTATTCTGGCATTCCAATGCAACCATGCCGAACGCGCTGCTCATGCCGTAGCGAACGACCATGGCTTTGGCAATCCGAGTCGCCTGTTCAATGTCGTTGCTGGCTCCGGTGGTAACGGTACCAAAGACGATCTCCTCCGCGGATCTGCCGCCGGTCAGGGTCGCGATTTTGTTTTCCGCTTCCTCCCTGGTCATGAGGTAGTGCTCGCTCTCATCCACCTGCATGGTGTATCCCAAAGCGCCGCTTGTGCGCGGAATGATCGTGATCTTATGCACGGGTGCGGACTCCGTCTGCTTGGCGGCAACCAGCGCGTGTCCGATTTCATGATACGCGACAATCCGCTTCTCCTTTGGGGAGATGACGGCGTTCTTGCGCGCATAACCCGCGATGACCACCTCGACGCTCTCCTCCAGATCCGCCTGCTCGACGGTGTCCCGCTTCATGCGGACGGCGCGGAGCGCCGCTTCGTTGATGATGTTCGCAAGGTCCGCGCCGGAGGCGCCGCTTGTCGCGCGGGCGATGGCTTCGAAATCCACATCCTCGGACATCTTGACGCCGCGCGCATGCACTTTTAGTATATCCGTTCTTCCCTTCAGGTCGGGCAGTTCCACATGGATGCGCCGGTCAAAGCGGCCGGGGCGCAGCAACGCGGAATCGAGGGAATCCGGGCGGTTGGTCGCGGCGAGGATGACGACGCCCTTGCGCGCGTCAAAGCCGTCCATCTCGGTGAGCAGCTGGTTCAGGGTCTGCTCTCGTTCATCGTTGCCGCCGAGCATATTGTCCCGCTTTTTGCCGATGGTGTCGATTTCGTCAATAAATACGATGCAGGGCGCCTTTTGCTCGGCCTGCGAAAACAGGTCGCGTACCTTTGCCGCGCCCATACCGACAAACATTTCCACGAACGCCGAACCGGAAATACTGAAGAACGGTACGTTCGCTTCTCCCGCAACAGCCTTTGCCAGAAGCGTTTTGCCTGTACCCGGAGGGCCGACGAGAAGCGCGCCTTTGGGCAGCTTGGCGCCGATATCGGAGTACCGATCCGGGTTGTGCAGAAAGTCTACGATTTCGAGCAGCGCTTCCTTCGCTTCGTCCTGCCCGGCAACATCGTCAAAGGTTTTTCCCGTCTGCGCTTCCACGTAGATCTTCGCGTTGGCTTTGCCAAAGGAGAGCGCGTTTCCAATTCCGCCCGGCATGCCGTTTTGTACGCGCTTCATAAGGAACCGGCCGAGCACGATGAAGATCAGGATTGGCAAAAGCCAGCTGATCAGAAAAGACAAAAGCGGCGAAGCCTGCGTTGGGATGCTTGCGGTAAATGGAACGCCGGCGTCGCTCAGGCGCGAAACAAGCGTTTCGTCCGGCCAGATACCGGTTTTATAATACTGCGTTTCCCCGTCTTTTTCGGTGGTAAAGGTGATGGTCTGCGTGGTCTCGTCGCGCGAGACCTCCTTGACCGTGCCGCTGTCCACCATGGACAGGAATTCGTTATAGCCAACCTCTTTTACCTCGTTTTGCATAAGCTGCGGAAACACCAGCGCGTTGAGCAGCAGAAGCACAATCATGGCGAGGATGGCGTAGTAATAAATCGGCTTTTTGGATGGGGTGTGTTCGGTCATAGTATTCCTGATCTTCCTTTGTTATTGTTTCGAATCATAAACGGTCATAGCGGCGCCGAAACGGGGCGGAACCGTTTTGTGAATGGTTATCTGCCCGTTCCGCAGAGCACGAGTTTCTCGGTGAGTGCCGCCATTTCGGCGGGTGTTTCGCGCATGTCCCGGTTGAACCATTCGCGGATCATGCCGATGCAGCCGGAGGCGATGAACGAAAAGAAATAGTCGAATTGTTCGGGATTCTTTTTACGCTCCTGCAGCCAGAACTCAAACACGCGCTCGCGCAGAAGGCCGATGAGCTTGTTGAAAAACGACATATCGCCGTTTCCGCCCAGAAACGCCGCGCAGAGATCGGCATTCTCCTGGAAGAACCGGTACAGATCGATCAGCATTGGCATCAGACTACCGTGGAGTTCACTCGGCGGGTGCGCCAGCACGAGCGTTTCGAATTCTTCAAAAACCTCTTTTTCGACCTGCTCTACCATATCGTAAATATCGCGGTAGTGCAGATAAAACGTGCAGCGATTAATATCCACGAGCTGCGCCAGCTCGCGTACGGTGATGTCCTTAATCGGCTTTTCCCGCATAAGCTGCGTCAGCCCGGCGCGCAGTTGCATGCGCGTTTTTCGCACACGGCGATCCATCTTTTTCGATTCCACGAAGCCTCGTTCCCCCCTTGCAGTGATTCGATTCTGCCGTTCGCCGCGCATGCGGCAAACACAACCCGAGTGCATGTATTTACAACTAGCATTAATATAATCCAATACAGATGATAAATCAACAAAAGTTGGTGAAACTGGTGTTAACGCAACGTGAACAGAAGCGCGGAGCGAGCCGCCTTTTACAAATATTCTTCGTTCGTGGTATAATGCCATCACCTGCAGGCGGCGGGATCAATCGGATCCCGCGCCGTGCAATTCGGGTTTTGAGGTGGCAGCGTGGAGCGAGTACCGTTTAACATTCCGCCGTATATCGGCTTGGAAATGAACTACTTAACACAGGTGGTTGAGTCGCGGAAGATCTGCGGCGACGGCTGCATGACGAAGGCATGCGACCGGAAAATTGAGGAAATGACCGGCGTAAAACGCTCGCTTCTGACCACGAGCGGTTCCTCCGCACTGGATATGGCGGCGATTCTGACCGGCGTCGGGCCCGGGGACGAAGTGATTCTGTCCTCCTTTACGTTTTCTTCAACCGCCAATGCGTTTACGCTGCGCGGCGCGCAGGTGGTGTTTGTGGATATCCGCCCGGATACGATGAACATTGACGAAACGCTGATCGAACGCGCGATTACGCCGCGCACCAGGGTGCTGGTACCCATGCATTATGCCGGCGTTTCCTGCGAAATGGATTCGATTATGGAGCTTGCGCGCCGCTACGGCCTGCTGGTTGTAGAAGATGCGGCGCAAAGTGTGATGAGCGCATACAAAGACCGATCGCTTGGATCGATCGGCCCGATGGGTTGCTTCAGTTTTCACGAGACCAAGAACTACAGCATGGGCGAAGGCGGCGCGCTGCTGTTTTCGGACGAGTCGTTCATTGAGCGCGCGGAGATCGTCCGGGAAAAAGGTACCGACCGCTCGCGGTTTTTACGCGGACAGGTGGACAAGTACACCTGGACGGACATCGGGTCTTCGTTTCTGCCAAGCGAGCTGAACGCGGCTTACCTGCTCGCGCAGCTGGAGCATGCGCAGCTGATCTACGACGACCGCATGCGAAGCTGGAATCAATACCACGCCGCGTTTGCGGCTCTGGAAGCAAGCGGCCGCGTGGTGCGCCCCGTGATTCCGGAAGGCTGCACGCATAATGCGCACATGTATTATCTGAAAGCAAAGGATATCCAGGAACGCACGGAACTGATCCGCTATTTAAGCGAAACGGCGAATGTTGGCGCGGTGTTCCATTATATTCCGCTGCATTCCGCGCCCGCGGGGCTGAAATACGGCCGTTTCGTCGGGGAGGATAACTATACGACAAAGGAGAGCGAGCGCTTGCTTCGCCTGCCCATGTTCTATGGGTTAACTCCGGCGCAGGTTGATCGCGTGGTCAACGCGGTATACGATTTTTACGCGAAGCGCTGATTCGCGGTATTCCAAGGATAGCCCTGCATCTTCATCTTTTCGCTCCCAATTTTAAGGGATTCCGTTTCAGCAACGGAATCCCTTCGTTTTGTTATGCGTTTTGGCTGCCCTTTTTCCGGAAGATCTGCCGGCGGAAGAGGATCAGGTTCATCACGACGAACAGCGCAGCCAGCGCGGCGAGCGTTACCCATATGTTGGTCAGGCTCGTCGTCGCCGGGTCGGCGGTCAGCCCGATCGGCGCGTAGCCGAGCAGCAGCAGCATCGGGAAGCCGAATACGATTGCCCAGAGCTGCTGATACACAAGATTGCTGGCGGCCGGCGTCTGGAACAGCGGATCGATCTCGCGCAGCAGAATCACGCCTGTGCTCGCGGTTCCGGTCAGCATGCCGTAGAGCGAGAGAAACGCTTCATTGGGATACTGTGGATAAAGCCGTTTGCAGATGAAATCCAGCTGCCAGAAGGTGGCAACCGCGCCAACGACGCAGACCACGCTCAGCGGAACGATGAATTCCCGATGCGAGAAGGCGGAGAGGTCGATCGCCGCGATACTGGCAACCACCATGAGGTCGAACATGACGCCGGAGATACGCGCGAGCATGAAGTTGTTCAGATACTGCCTGCGGCCCCGTTTCGTCAGGCCTTTGAGCACGTTCCGAACGAGGATCGCCATCACGGTGCCGACCAGGAAATTGAATCCCCAGATCAGCGGTTTCACCGTGCTCGCAAAGAACCCGCCGAGCGAATCCAGCCCGAGCGAAATCAAATACATAACCAGGTACGCCGCCATATAGGTAAACACGACGAGACCGATCTGCACCGTGAGTTTATCGAGCGATTCGGAAAGCGGAATCTCGCCTTTTTCCGTAATGGTTTCGGCGGAAAGGTTTTCCATCTCGTCCGCATTCGCCAGCAGGGATTGGATTTGCCCCTTCTTTTTCATGCGCTGCAGATAGACAACTCCGCCAAGCCCGGCGGAAACGAAGCCCATCGCGGCAACGGTCAGGCCGAAACTTCCGCCGTACCGGAACGGCGCATAACCCGTCGCCGTCTCATAGACGTGCCCCCAGTTATATGCCTGTCCCGGGCCCTGACCATAGCCCATCGGCAGCAGCAAACCGGACGCCGGCCAGTTGCCGATGATATAAAACAACCCGAGCGTAATGGCAAGTCCCAGCAACCCTTGCAGCAAATAGGAGGAAACCGTGGTTACGCCCGCGTCAAATACCGCGGCATTGGATTCCTTGCTCTTCTGTCGCTGCGACGAACGCAGCGCCATGGCGACAAAACCGAGACCAAGCCCGTGGTAGGTCAGAGTTTCCATTGTCATTTTGCTGAAAACCGGGGCGCCAACGATCTTTTCATAGGCCATGTTGGCAAACAGGATCAGAAATCCGCCCAGTACGGAACTGGGAATCATGGATTGGCGAAGGGGTTTGATCAGCCTTCGAAGCATATTAGCGGTCAGCATACCAACCAGCAGAATCGTCAGTTCGATCATCAGCGACCAAACGCCCGCGTCCCAGAAATTGTGTCCAGTTGTCATGTTTTCGGCTCCTTATGCGGCATTATCGAGTATAGAAAAAGATGGATTCCGTTTCATTCCTGCGTCGGTCTGTAACCGACTGACGAAACTTTGTCCAATATAGCATGCCATTGAGGATTTGGCAAATCCGGCATGCTACAGATCTTTGCTCTTTGCTAGTTCAGCAGCCCTTTCTCCGCCTTTTCTTCCAGCATTTTTTTCGTATCGTTTTCAATATTCAGGAAGAAGACAACGACCATCATGAGCGCGGCAACGGCCATAGGCACCCAGCCGAGAATCGCGTTGATCGCGGCAATCGCGCCCGCCGGCTGCTGCGTCAGCTTTGCGTTAAAACCGTTGACCGAAAGCGCAACGGCGACAAGCTGCGTCGCGCCAGCGACGGCGAGTTTGCTCGCAAGGTTATCCGCGGTGGAAACCAGGCTGTCCAGCCGCCTGCCGGATTGCCACTCGATCAGATCGACAATGTTGTTGCGGTTGGTATTGAACATGACAAACGTAATGGTGATCGCAATGCCGACCGTAACGGCGTTTACATAGATTGCGCCGAGGGAGAAGGGATTGATCACGAACCAGATCTTGCCGAGGATAAAGATTACCGCGGCGAGCAGCATGGTTCGCTTGCGTCCCAGCGCGCGGTCGATTGTGGAAACAAGGAAGGAGGAGCCGAGCGCCGCCGCGAGGTACGCCGCCTGAATGGCGGTTGCCGCAGCGGTGCTGCCGATCACATAGGTCGCATAATAGGTGATGCAGCTCAT
This sequence comes from Eubacteriales bacterium, assembly GCA_021373115.1. Taxonomy (GTDB): domain Bacteria; phylum Bacillota; class Clostridia; order Christensenellales; family CAG-138; genus UBA7703. The sequence goes on from JAJFTI010000004.1 coordinate 29,514, forward strand.
GAGCAGCAGGTTGATCACGCCGTAGCAGATGATATACAGCATGTTCAGCACCCAGGACTTGCAGCGAAACAGCATGGCGAATACGGCCTTGGCGGAAAGCTTTTCGTCGTCGTTTTCGGCAATCGACTTTACGCGTTCCTTCGTGGTGAAAAAATGCACGACGCAGCCGAGAATACAGACCGCGCCCATGACGCAGGCGGCAAGCAGAAACCCGCGCGAACTCATGGAGTCGATCAGGTTGCCCTTTGTGTCCATTGCGCCAAAGAGCTTCAACAACGGCAGGCATGCTACCGAGCCGATGCCCGCCCCCAGCGCGCCGCCGAGATTGCGGTATACGTTGATCGAGCGGCGATCCGCGTCGAGATTCGTCGCGAGGCTGCCCATGCTGTTGTAGGGGATGCCGACGAACGTGTTAAACAGTTCAAACAGCAGGTATACAAGCAGAGCAACCGTGATCGCCGCCTGGTTTTTGAGACCGAAGTTCGTAAAGAGCAATACGACGGTAATTGCCCAGGGTACGGCGAACCAGATGGCCAGCGGGCGAACGCGCTCGCCGTTTCTAAACTTGTGGTTGACCGCCCAGAAGCCGATCAGCGGGTCGTTGACCGCGTCCCAGATTGTCCCGATCGTCAGAATCGTTCCGGCAATCAGCACGTCGATCTTGAGCACATTCGTCAGGAAAAAGAGGTAGTAAATACTCTTAAACTGGTAGACCACGTTGCTCGCTGTGGAAAAGGTGCAGAATCCCACCTTTTCGGAGAACCGGGTGCGCGGAATGGAAAGCACAGGGGTTTCGTTCATACATTCTTCTCCTTATCCCGAACCGCCAGCAGGCGGTCGATCAGCAGACGTTTGAAACGCTCCGGCTCGTCCCCCATGGGGTTATGGCCGGACTGCTCGAACCAAATGAGTTCCTTTTGCGGCGCTTCGATGGAATCGAACCAGCCCTGTACGAGCGAGGCGGGCGTATTCTGATCCAGAACGCCGTCAAACACGAAGTAGGGAACCGCAAACTGTGTGCAGGTTTTTGGAAAATTCGTCGCGCCCACCGCATCCCACATTTCGGTTAAAACGTATTTGTAGCCTTTGACCAGACCGTACAGATCACGAATGGAATATTCGCCGGAGAGCAGAACGGGGATTACGAAGGAGCGGAAATAGCTGCGCTTTTTCGCGCTTTTCGAGTACCCGCCGTATTTCATCATGACGCGGCGCTGCGCCATCATTCCGTCGAATCCGCCCTTGTATCCCCCGTTTACCGGCGGGCCGACCTTGTTGAGGATTGCGACGGACTTCGCGTCCCCCGCTTTATGCGCTTCCTCCATGGCGAACGCAAAGCTGATCTCCTCGTTCTTCGCGCCGTCCACCACCTGCCCGAATCCAACGTATGCCGCAATCCGCTCCGGGTGGCGGTGCGCCAGGTACGTGCCGAGTTCGCTTCCCCAGCTGCCGCCGATGATGAAGATCTTGTCCTTGTGGAACCGCTCGCAGAGCCAGTCCACCAGCGCATTTGCGTCCTCCACCAACTGATCCACCGTGAGCGTTTCCTTTTTTGCCCCATAGTAGGAGCCGCCGCTGCCGCGCTGATCCCAGGCGACGATCGTAAAGGTTTCCGCAAGATCCGCGTGGTCGGTCATCACCGTGTGGCGGTTGCAGACGCCCGGCCCGCCATGCAGAAACAGCAATACGGGATTGTTTTCACTCTGCCCCTTGATGTGAATTTTTTGTGGCAATCCGTTCAGCGAAACCAGTCGCTTTTCATCAATCATAACGGCATTTCTCCTTCTCACGTCGGCAAATGAATAATGTTCCATACCAATATAGCGCAACCAGGGCATATTTGCCATATCTTATGCATTCATTTTCATAAAAACAAGCGCCGGCACACGGTTTAAACGCGCGCTGCCCGCATGCGCTCCACCGTGCAAAAGTCACCAAAATTGGCGGCTTTTCGGGTTGCAAACAGGGATTTCCTATGTTAATATTGTTTGATACTGGCGAATTATGCCAATTGAATAGACTATGGAATCGATAGATTCGTTGGAGGAGCACATGGCAACCGTTGAAAAGCTGGAAAATAACCGCGCAAAACTGACAATTTCCGTATCGCCCGAGGCGTTCGGCACAGCCGTACAGAAAGCTTACCAAAAGACCGCGAACCGTTACAACGTGCCCGGATTTCGCAAGGGAAAAGCCCCGCGCAAGGTAATTGAAACCATGTATGGGGAAGGCGCATTTTACGAAGAGGCGTTTGAGATCGTTTGGGGCGACGCATACGACGCGGCGCTGCTGGAGCACGACCTCACCGCCGTTGATAAGCCTTCTTTGGATATAACGACCATCGACGCGCAGACCGGCGTTGTCTTTACCGCCGAAGTGCAGCTTAAGCCCGAGGTCACCCTGGGCGCTTATCAGAAACTGGAAGTGCCCGAACCGGATTTCGCCGTTACGGACGACGAGGTGATGGCCGAAATCGAAAAGGAGCGCGAAAAGAACGCGCGCTTCCTCGAGCAGGATCGTGCCGTAATCAGCAGCGACCGCGTGGTGCTGGACTATTCCGGCAGCGTGGACGGCGAAAAGTTCGAGGGCGGCACCGCCGAGGATCAGCTTCTCGTAATTGGTTCCGGTACGTTCATTCCGGGATTCGAAGAGCAGATCGTCGGCATGAAAACCGGCGAAGAGAAGGATATTTCCGTCAAGTTCCCGGAGGAGTATTCCGCGCCGCTGGCCGGAAAGGACGCCGTGTTCGCGGTTAAGATCAAGGCCGTTCAGGTCAAGGAACTGCCCGCGCTGGACGACGAGTTTGCGAAGGACATTTCGGACTTCGACACGCTGGATGCGCTCAAGGCCGATAAAAAAGCCAAGATGAGCGAAAAAGCCGCGAAGAACCGGCAGAACGCAATTGAGAATATCGCGCTCCAGAAAGCGACCGAAAATGCGATCGTCGAGATTCCGGACGTGATGGTGGACCGCCAGATCAACTATATGCTCCGCGACGTTGCCTACCAACTCAGCATGAGCGGGCTTACGCTGGAGGATTACTGCAAATACACCGGCACCGATATGAACGGGCTGAAGGACAGCTACCGCGCGGAAGCGCTCGCACGTGTGAAAACGCAGCTCGTCGTGGAAGCGATCGGTGACAAGGAAGGCGTTACCTGTACGGAGGACGACCTCAAGGCGATCATCGCGGAATATGCGGAAGGCAGCGGCAAGACGGCCGAGGAGTTCGAACAATCCCTGAAGGACGAAGACCGCGAATACCTGAGCGATAACGTGCTGGCGCGCAAAGCGGTTAAGATCGTGACCGACAGCGTCGTGCTCGTCAAGGGCGAGCCTGCCGAAAAGAAGCCCGCAAAGAAAGCTTCCGCAAAGAAAGCGGAGCCGAAGGAGTAACTTCCGTTTCGTTCGCTTCGATACGGCCATTCGTTTCAGTTCCCAGCAAAAGGAGGGAAAACAGCATGAATCTCATTCCGATGGTCATTGAGCAGACCAGCCACGGCGAGCGGAGTTACGATATCTACAGCCGCCTGCTCAAGGATCGCATCATCTTCATCGGCGGGCCGATCGACGACGACCTCGCCAATATCGTAATCGCGCAGATGCTCTTTCTGGAAGGCGACGACCCGGATAAGGACATCAATCTCTACATCAACTCCCCCGGCGGCTCCGTCAGCGCGGGACTCGCCATCTACGATACGATGCAGTACCTCAAGTGCGAGGTTTCGACCATCTGCGTCGGACTCGCCGCCTCGATGGGCGCGTTCCTGCTCGCCGCGGGCGCAAAGGGAAAGCGCAAAGCGCTGCCAAACGCCGAGATCATGATTCATCAGGTCAGCGGCGGCGCGCAGGGGCAGGCGACGGACATCAACATTCAAGCCGAGCAGATTTTAAAGATCAAGAAACGGCTGAACGAGATCCTCTCCGCGCGCACGGGTCAAAGCGTTGAACGAGTGACGCAGGATACGGAGCGGGACAATTACATGAGCGCCGAGGAGGCGCGCGCGTACGGTTTGATCGACGAGGTCTTTCCGCCGCGCAGATAACCCAAAGAGAGGAAACTATGACAAAAGTGGAAAACAGCTCGTCCACCGTGCGCTGCTCGTTCTGCGGCAAAGCGCAGGAGGACGTACACCGCATCATTGCGGGGCCCGGCGTGAACATCTGCAATGAATGCGTCGAGCTCTGCCGTGAAATCATTGAGGAGGACGTCGAAGCCGAACCCATCGACCTGACGAACATCCCCAAACCGCAGGAAATCGTAAGCCAGCTCAATCAGTATGTGATCGGGCAGGACGTTGCCAAGCGCGCGCTGTCCGTTGCGGTGTATAACCATTACAAGCGCATCAACTCGGCGAGCAAAAAGGACGACGACGTCGAACTGCAAAAAAGCAACATCATCATGCTGGGGCCCACGGGCAGCGGCAAAACGATGCTCGCGCAGACGCTCGCGCGCATTCTGAACGTTCCGTTTGCGGTTGCGGATGCAACGAGCCTCACCGAAGCGGGCTATGTGGGCGAGGATGTCGAGAACATCCTGCTCAAGCTCATTCAGGCGGCGGACTACGACGTGGAGAAGGCCAGCAAGGGCATTATCTACATTGACGAAATCGACAAGATCGCCCGCAAGGGTGAAAACGTCTCCATAACGAGGGACGTTTCCGGCGAGGGCGTACAGCAGGCGCTGCTGAAAATCCTCGAAGGCACCGTCGCCTCCGTTCCCCCGCAGGGCGGGCGCAAGCATCCGCATCAGGAGTTCATCCAGATCGATACGACGAACATCCTGTTCATCTGCGGCGGCGCGTTTTCGGGCGTGGACAAGATCATCGAAAAGCGCATCGGCCACAAGATTCTCGGCTTTGGCGCGGATATCCAGAGCAACGTGGAGAAGGACATCGGCGAGATGCTCAAAAACATCCTGCCGGAAGACCTCTTGAAGTTCGGCCTGATTCCGGAGTTCGTCGGCCGCATGCCGATCATCGTGACGCTGGAGAATCTGGGCGAGGACGCGCTGGTTCGCATCCTCACCGAACCGAAGAACGCGCTGGCCAAGCAGTATCAGCGCCTGTTTGAGATGGACGGCGTGGAGCTGACCTTCGACGAGGACGCGCTGCGCGCCGTTGCGCACAAGGCCATTGAACGCAAGACCGGCGCGCGCGGGTTACGCGCGATCCTGGAGGACGTGATGCTGGACATCATGTTCGACATCCCGTCGCGCGAGGACGTCACCACCTGCCGCATCACGAAAGATGTGATCGAAAAGGTCTGTCCCCCGCTGCTCGCGGAAGGCACGGGCGAGAAGAAAGCCGTGAAAAAGCCGAAGCAGTCGGCATAAACAAGCAACAGAAGAGTGCGAACCCGGATGGGTTCGCACTCTTTTTTATGCAAAGAACGCCACAATAACATGGAATGCTTCGCCTTTGGGTTACATTGACTTTGTACGAGCAGAATTGTATGATCAGAGAAACAACAGTCAATTCGCGTATTTCGAGCAGTTATTTCTCTGTCAGGAGGATATCATGAAAAGATCCGTTGTAGTCTTTGCCATAATCGCCTTTACAATCGTATTGTTCGCGGCATTTTCCGCCGCCTGTGCGCCGGTTAGCCTGGTTGCAGCCGCCGCAACTTCGACGCCGGAACCTGCTCCCGCGCTTACGCCAACGCCTTCCCCGACACCTGTCCTGACGCCCACGCCCACCCCCTCGCCAACGCCCGAACCGCTGTTCAGCACGGAACGAAAAGCGGAGCTGAATCAACAAATCACCGACTTTATCAATAACCAAGGTGATTTTACCAAAGAGAAAAAAAGTAAAATGGCAATTGCATCTGAAACGACTGAAAAATTAGGTTCGACAGAGTTGGGTTTGGTTTTTAGAGATACAGAAATTGAAGGTTATTTGTTTGATTATGTAGAAAAAGACGGTAGTTTACTTTTGATAATGGGTTTTGACGGTAAAGATGGTAAAGGTTTTGTAACGCCCATACAAATTCCTCTTTATTTTCTAGAGGGTGAGGCGAAAGCAGGAGTTAGTTTCGAAAAATATGAATATAACACTATATTATCACAATATGATCTTGTAGAAACGATCACTAATAAAGATACTCAAAATTTGTTTGTGCGATTGAATACCTTAAAAGGTAATGTGATGATAATACAACCTTATATTGAGAAATTTCCTGGTTCAGTGGATGATTATATTGGTGTGGTACATGATTATCTTGAGGAACGTGATTCAAAAACAGGATTGGCTGGCAAATTGATTGATTCGGTAGCTACAAATGGAATTGAAATTGATAATGAGGATTATCATGTAAGCGATTATGAGGAGTGCAGAATCATAAAGCTAGAAAATGCGGATGACATTGAGAGTATTAAATTGTCAGAAGTAGCAACATTCGGTTTGACTATATACTATTTCGAATAATGGTTGATTTAAAGGAGTGCAATAAATGAAACTCACTGCTCGCCTTATTGCGTTGCTTTTTATAGTGCTCATTATGTTTCTCTCTGTTTCTTGTGCGCCAAATTCAATTGTCGCACCCGCCAGCACGCCAGCGCCAACGTTCACCTCTTCGCCAACCCTGTTGCCAACCGCCGTGCCGACCGCGACGCCCACCCCCTCGCCAACGCCCGAACCGCTGTTGAGCGCGGAACGGAAGGCGGAGCTGAATTTACAAATTACCGACTTCATCAATAACCAAGGTGATTTTACCAAAGATAAAAAGAGTAAGATGGCGATAAGGACTCGTACTAGAGAATCGCAGTCAACAGAATTAGGACTAGCAGACGGTCTGAACGTATTTATTGAAGGTTATTTGTTTGATTATTTTAAAAAAGATGGCAGCTTGCTTTTACTAGTGGGTTTTGACGGTAAAGATGGGAAAGGATTCGTAACACCCGTACAAATTCCACTCTATTTCTTAGAAGGCGAAGCTAAAGCGGGATATAATTTTGAAACATATGAAGATAGCATTGATTCTTCTATGGCTTTTTGTAGAACTACTATAACTGTAGCGGAAGGTACTAATAAAGACACTACAGGATTATTTGTTTACTTAGATAAATTAGAAGGCAAAGTCATAAGATTTCGTCTTTGTTTTAAGAAATTTTCTGGTTCAGTAGATGATTATGTTGGAGTGTTGCATGATTATCTTAAGGAGCGTGATTCAAAAATCGGATTGGCTGTTAAGTTGGTTGATTCGGTAGCTACCAACGGAATGGAGATCGACAATGAGGACTATCATTTAGAAGATTATGTAAATTATGAAATTTACAATTTGAAAAATGTGGATGCTATTGAAAATATAGATTTGCTAAAAGTGCCTATGATGAGCGCTTCTATATTCTTTTTTGAATAAGGTTTTCTTATAAAACAGATATTTGCAGGTTACTCACGGATGCGCACTCTCTACTCTCAAAATAGAACCGCAATAATTTTCAATCGCAAATTCCTGCATAACAGAAAGCAATTCCACAAATTCTTTCTTCCATATGAAAAAGAGGGCGGAACCGACAGGTTCCGCCCTCTTTTTATGCGCCTTATAGCTTTCCCTGCACCGTGATGGTCGTAAACGTCCGCAGCGTATGCTGCATGCGATCCCGCTTTAAGAGCGGCATGAGGTTTCGAACCACCTCGACGCGCGTGATCCCCGTGAGCTCCAACATCATTTCGGAAGCGTCCCGAATGGACGGATTTTCGTCGAACACGATTCGAATCGATTCATCCGCCAAGAGAGTAATGCGAACCAGCCGCGTAAACGGCGTTTCGATAAAGTGTACAACCGCATTGAGCGCCAATTCGCCCGAATCCGTTACCTCCGCTTCCGCGGCGGCGCGCACCTCGAACACATCCCCGCGCTGGCTCACGCTCGCGCCTGTGTAGCAGCCCTCTTGGAACGAAATCCGGTGTTTCTCTTCCCCCTCCACGAGTTCCAGATGCAGCGCGCCGTCCCCGCCCGCGGAAAACACGGCTTGCGTTAATCCGCTGGTGAAGTTGTTATGCACCGCCTGCAGGATCATCGGGAAGATTCCGCCAATGTTGGGCGAAAACGTGTAGACCCGCCCGTCCAGCTTTTGCGCAAACTCCGCCAGAGGCAGGTGCTTGGCCGAAGCGTGGGAATACGGCTCGTGGTAACGCACGCTTAACGTGGAGATTGTCGTTTGCAGCGCTTCCGCTCCGCGCGGATCGGGAATCAGCGGACGCGACTGCGCGCCGTCGAGCGCGGCAGTCACGTAGTCCAGTACGCCGCCCTGCGCGAAAAGCCGGGAAGAGCCGGAAAGCAGCACGACCAATACGCCGAGATCCGGCAGGGCGAGCATATACTGCCCGAACGCACCGTTAAACAGAAACGAACCTTCCCGCGCGGTCATCCAGATCTGGTGTCCGTAGCCGTAGGTGATTTCACCCTTTGGCGTGCCGATCTGCGGATGCGTCGCTTCCTCGATCCATTCCGCGGAGAGCAGCCGCCTGTCTCCCTGTGCCGTGTGCCAGACGCCCTTATTCAGATAGAGCTGACCGATTTTTGCGACGCTCTCCATCGTCAGCGATAATCCCCAGCCGCCTTTCTCCGTTCCATTCGGGCAGGTTTCCCAGTAATACTCCGCAATTCCGAGCGGTTCGTAAAGGCGGGGTCTTAAATAATTCGTAAGCGATTCGCCGGTCTTTCGGCGCACGATGGCCGCGAGCATATAGGTGTTCATGGAATTGTAGTCAAAGGCCGTGCCGGGCTCGAATTTGGTGCCTGCGCGGAGAAAATCCTTTTCCCAGTCCGCGCCCATGGCGGAACCGGATTCGTTATAGAGCGAACCGGTGCTCATGTTGAGCAGATGGCGGACGGTCATGCTGTATGCGGGAAGTTCCCTCCGCTCAGGCGCTTTGTCGTAGAAAATATCGCAGAGGGCTTCGTCAATATCCAAGAGACCCTCGTCCACCAGCATGCCAATCGCGGTGGACGTGATGCTCTTGCTCAGCGAGTAGAGCTGATGCGGCAGGCCAGTTTCATACGGCGCCCAAGCCGCCTCGGCGATGACCGCCCCGTTCTTCACAATCATGATCTCGTGCGCGCGCGCTGCAGCGTCGGCATGAATCGTATCCAGCAGCGCGTTCATCGCGCGGGAGGATACCCCCTGTTCCTCCGGCGAGGAGCGGGGCAGAGGATGCGCTTCCGGCTTGGGCAGGCAGGGCGGCTTTTGCGGCCGGTGCGCATACGCAAAGAGGTGCTGCGTGTCCTGCGTTAAAAACTTCCAGATCAAATCCATTGCGCGTTTTTCGAGCGTGAGATCGATCTTATCCATCTCCGCGCGGAACAGTCCGCGCTTTCGCCTGAGCGCAGCGCGCTCCATCCCCGCGAGCGCCTCGTAACGCGCGCTCACATGTTCGAGCACCGCATCCCAGGATACAGGCGCAATCGCCTTTGCCTGTGCGCGCATGTTCTCCATACGCTCCGGATTCAGCAGAAATTCTTCGATTGCGTCCGCCATGCTCTCGGCGGTATCGCCGCAGGTCAGACCGTTGAAGCCGTTTTGAATGAGCCCGCTCGCCACGCTGCCGGCAACGACAAGCGAGGGCGTACCCTGAACCGCCGCCTCGCGCACAACGAGACCCGCGCTGATGTTCTGCATGGGAAAGAGGCAGAGCGCGCTCTCCGCATATAGCCCCGCCAGCAGCGCCTCGTCCGTTACCTGACCTAAAAAGCGCACCGTGCCCGCAAGGCCAAGCTCCTGTGAGACGGCGCGCGCATGATGTTCATCCGGCCCGCGTCCCGCGAGCAGCAGCTGAAAACTCAGCCCTCTCGATTTTAGCAGAGCGGCCGCTTCCAGCACGCGCGGCAGATTTTTCTCCCGCTCGAGGCTGCCGGCAAAGAGGAGTGCGGGCGCGTTGGAAAGGTGAAACAGCTCCCTTGCCCGCGCGCGCGTTTCCGCATCCGCTGCTTCCCGCTCCGTTCCATTGTCAAACACCTCCACGTTGCCTGGAAACCCGCGATCGAGCAGAAAGGTTCTCGCTTCCTCGCTGACCGTCCAAATCTCGTCGCAGCGGCTGAAGAAGTCGAACGCGAAGAATTTATTCAGCTGCGCGCGGTGCTCGTCCCCATGTTCGGAAAGATACTCGCGCAGATACTTCGTATGAAATGTTCCAACGAGCGGCGCATGGCATTTTTCCGCAAGGCGCACGGCCTCCATGCCCGCCGAACCGGGACTGTGCGCATGCACAATATCGAACGAATGCGCGTTTACACGCGTAAAATAGTGCAAGTCCATCACGGCGATTCCGGTTTTCATCTGCGATGCGCCGGGTATGGAAATCGCCAGATAATCCAGAATCTCAAACGGATACGACCCGCGATACTCTTCGGTTTCCATGGGGGTGATCACATAAACCTCGTGCCCGCGCGCGGCAAGCCCGCGGGCATAGGCGTTGGCTACGCGGCTCACGCCGTCGTGAACGGGTAAAAACGAATCGGTGCACTGCGCAATCTTCAGCATAGTTTCCAATCCTCCGCCCTCATTCTAGCACAGTGCGTGCAGGTTCGCCATCCGTTCCCTTTTCTGCGCTTACGGGCTTTACGCGCAAATAGACGGCAGGTATAATGAACTATCAAGGCTATGGGGGGATAGACTATGGAAGTGACATCGAATCAACAACCGACGCTGAGCGAGTTTGCTTCGCCGACCAAAGCGCAGCGTGTCTGGCGGCTGATCCTCGCCATTCTGCTCACCGCCATGATTCTTGGCGCGACCTATGAAATAACAAAACCGAAACCGGAACCCGTCCGTATGACGCGCGAGTCGCGCGAAGACACCTTTTCCTATCTGGATCTGCAGCTTCTATCGGACTGGATTTACAAGGTAACCGGCGACGACAACTATACGTTTTATGAAGCGATGGACGCGGACGGGAACTGGTTCATCCTCTCGCTCGACGATAAAACCTTTGCGTCCCTCAGCCCGTATGTCGATGCATATGAGGCCTATTTTTCGGAGTCCCCGCAGAGCGGCGATTATCCGGAGCCGAAACGCCTGACTGGCATGCCGAGCTATATCAGTTATGACGACGCCAGCCAGCTCGCCCAATATTATGAGATAACCATTGACGAGTTTGAACAGTTTTTCGGCTCTTATTTCTTTCACGAAGGCGCGAGCAACGCCATGGAAAACGCGGCTCTCTATCTTGTGGGGGCGTTCCTCTTCGGGCTGTTTTTCCTCGCGGTCGTGCTGCAGATTTCTTCCACTCGCAAGCACCGGAAAAAAAGCGAGGATCGCCTGTATCAGCTTGGCCTGCTTGACGAGGCCGAAGCGCAGTTCTCCGATCCTGGCAACAGCCGGTTCGAAAAGCTGCGGCTCACGCTTTCCAGGGACTTTGCCTACGTTGGTATAAACGGTTATATCCTGCCATATACGGACATCGGCTGGTTGTATAAACGGACGCAGCGCAATCACGGAATCACCGTTGCCACGCAGCTCGCGGCGGGCACCATTTACGGCAAGACGATCCTGCTCGCCGCCCGGTCGGCAAGCGACGAATTCAACGCGGCGGTGGCGCAGAAGGTGCTTACAAAAAATCCGGACTGTCTCGTTGGCTATACGTTTGAACAGGCGAGACTCAATTCCCAGCGCGTAAAGGCATACAAAGCGAATAACCCGCAATAAACAGAAAAAGGAACAACGCGCCGACCAGAAACGCGGCAACGAGGCTTTTTCTGTGTTCAGCCTTGCGTATTCGCGCAGTATCTGCAATAATATAGAAAGCATTTCTCTGTATCCAAGCGCACGGCGTTTACTCCACTTCTTTATTCGTCGTGACGCTCATAAAGGAGGGATACCCATCCGCATGGCTTGCGGTGCGGCAGTGTGGAGACCTGTCGTAAAGCGTTCGTCGAATTTTACAGGCGAACGCGAATTGGGCGGTTAGCGGTTGCTGCGCCCGATGAAGCCAAATACACCATGGCAAGCGTAACACTCAGGAACATCAAGAAGGTCTACGACAAAGACGTAGTGGCGGTGCAGGAGTTCAATCTTGACATCGCGGACAAAGAGTTTATCGTACTCGTCGGCCCGTCCGGTTGCGGGAAATCGACCACGCTGCGCATGATTGCCGGCCTGGAGGAGATTACCGAGGGCGAGCTTTACATCGGCGATAAACTGGTCAACGACGTGGCGCCCAAGGATCGCGATATCGCGATGGTCTTCCAGAACTACGCGCTCTATCCGCATATGACCGTGTATGAAAACATGGCGTTCGGATTAAAACTGCGCAAGGTTCCCAAGGCCGAAATCGACGAAAAGGTCAAGGAAGCGGCCGATACGCTCGGCATTACCGATTATCTGCAGAGGAAGCCGAAGGCGCTTTCCGGCGGACAGCGGCAGCGCGTTGCCATTGGCCGCGCGATCGTTCGTCACCCGCAGGTATTCCTGATGGACGAACCGCTGAGCAACCTCGACGCAAAATTGCGCAATCAGATGCGCGCCGAGCTCATCAAACTGCGCCAGAAGGAAAACACCACGTTCGTATACGTAACGCACGATCAGACCGAAGCAATGACGCTTGGCGACCGTATCGTTATTATGAAGGACGGGTACATTCAGCAGATCGGCACGCCGCAGGATGTGTTCAACCACCCGGCGAATCTCTTTGTGGCCGGCTTTATCGGCTCGCCGCAGATGAACTTCTTCGAAGCGGAGCTTGTTCAGGATGGCGGCCGGTATGCCGTTCGTCTGGACGACGCGCTGATTGAACTGCCGGACGCGACGGAACGCGCGCTGAAGGCAAAGGGCGTAGCTTCAATGAAGATCGTTCTCGGCGTCCGCCCCGAGCATATCATTCTTTCGGCGAAGAAGACGCGCAGCGCGGTGAATGCGGTGGTGGATGTTTCCGAAATGATGGGCAGCGAACTGTATGTCCATGTGAATGCGGTTGGCCGTGACTGCGTGCTCCGCATTGCGACGGTCGATCTTCCCCCGGAAAATCGCGTTGGGTTCAAATTCGGCGATCAGCTGCACTTCACGCTTGATGGCGCGCTGGCGCATCTCTTCGATCCGGAAACCAGCCAGAACCTGCTGTAACCGGCAAACAGACACAAGGCGCTCCCGCATGCGCGGGGGCGCTTTTTTGAATTCGCATTTTCGGATTCTGCAATACGGGGATAGGCAAACGCGCTATCTTTTGTTAGAATAATGGGAGCAGCGGCAATTCGTGCGCGGCAAAAAGGAAAGGAAAATGCGATGATGCAAATCGATGCAAGAGGGAAAGCCTGCCCGCAGCCGGTTATTCTGGCCAAGAAAGAACTGGACAACGGCAGCCGGGATATCACGGTATTGGTTGATAACCGTGCGGCGGTTGAAAACCTCACGCGGCTCGGAAACTCGGCGGGCGTCGCCGTAGCGACGGGGGAAGCGGAAGGCGGCTTTTTCGTGCGCTTAACGGGGGAGGCGAAGCCCGGTGTATTACCCGAGATCGCCTGCCCGGCAACCGGGAACGATTACGCCGTGTTCATCGGCAAGGATGTTGTCGGCGCGGGTGACCCCACGCTTGGATATAACCTGATGAAGATGGCGCTGTATACGCTTGCGCAGGGAGACAGCGTGCCCGCACATGTCCTTTTTATGAATGACGGAGTCAAACTGCCCGCGGGAGAAGAGCCGCAGGTAATTGAAAGTATTCAGACGCTGATGGACAAAGGTTCGATCGTGCTCGTCTGCGGTACCTGCCTGAATTACTATGGCCTGACAGAACGCCTGAAGATCGGCACGGTCAGCAATATGTATGATATCCTCGGCGCTATGCAGCGGGCAGACAAGGTGATTTCGCTTTGACCGAGCAGTCCTACTGGCTGTTTGCGTTCGACTCGCCGCATGCGGCAATCGCGGCGCAAAAGCTGCTCGCAGGCTGCGGCGCGGTGGTCATGCCGACACTTCGGAGCATCACCGCGAGCTGCGGCATGTCGTTGCGGCTGACCGACGAAGCGATTAATGAAGCGAAGGGGATTCTGTCCGCCTCCGCGATCGATCCCTCACTCTACCGGCTGTATCGCGTGGAACAGAAAGGAAACGAAACGCGCTGTACGGAGACTTTGGTTTAGTCGCGATTCGTACGAATCGTCAACCCGCCGGATTGGCGGGATTTCTTTTTTGGGGGATAGAAGAAACCGGGTGTTTTGTGAAACGAAGATACCTATAAAAATGTATGTAAATATTTTTGCGATATACATTGACAGACGAGGTATAGCGAGTTAAGATATACCTGCAATCGGAGAGGAGGTGCGCCATGTCCGTTGCATCGGAACTTATTCGTGGGAACACGGAAACAATCATCCTGGCGCAGCTGATGAAGGGCGATGGCTATGGGTACATGATCAACAAAGCCATCCTGAGTTTGACCGGAGGGAAGTTTGAACTCAAGGAAGCGACGCTGTATACGGCGTTTCGGCGACTTGAGGATGCGGGCTGCATCGTTTCGTACTGGGGGGACGAAACGACCGGCGCGCGGCGCAGATACTACTCCATCACAGATTTGGGAAGAGAATCGTATCGGCTGCGAAAAAAGGAATGGGAAACTGCGGAGGCAGTGATTGACAAGTTACTAGCAGAAGGAGAAAAAGGGGTATCCATATGAACGAGAAATTAAGACATTACATCGACGACCTTTTTGCAAACGCCCCGTCGACCGTTCGGGCGGTGGAACTCAAAGAGGAGATGTACCAGAACCTGATGGATAAGTACAACGACCTGATCAACGAGGGCAAGAGCGAAGAATCCGCCTATAATATCGCCGTTGCGAGCATTGGCGATGTGGACAGCCTGATTGGCGCGCTCAGCGGCGAAAAGAACACGGTCAACGAAAAGAGCAGAAAGCGCTCGGCTATCATGATCGCAGTCGCGATCGCGCTCTACATTCTCAGCCCGGTGCCGGTGATTCTGATTCAGGAAGAATACGGCGTCATGTTCCTCTTCCTGTTTGCTGCGGTTGCGACGGGCCTGCTCATCTACAACGGCGTTACCCGCGAGCGCTATGTGAAAGCGGACGACACCATGGTAGAAGAGTTCAAGGAATGGAAGCAGAACGGCAAACAGAAGAACAAGGCCGTGGACGCCATTCTCGGTTCGTTCTGGCTCATCGCCGTGTGCGTGTACATTGTCGTGAGCTTCACGACCGGAGCATGGCACATCACATGGATCATCTTTTTAATCGCCGCGGCGGTTGCGTCGATGATCCGCGGGATCTTCATGCTCAAACAGTAGAAACAGGGGGAACAAACACATGCGTGCAGCAGGTATTATTCGAATCATTGTAGGACTGGTTCTGGCGGTGCTTCTCACCGCGATTCTGGTCGTATTGCTCACTGGTCAAAACATATTTGGCCGTCTCGGCTGGAATGGCGGCTGGATCAACAACCTCATTGATCGCGCGGTCTATACCTCCGGCGGAATGAATGAGGATACGAACGAAATCATTGCTTCGGAACAGGCGAGCGTTCCGGCGGATTCCATCCGCAAAATCAAGATTGACTGGGTTGCGGGCAATGTAGAGATCCGCCTTGGCACCGGAAGCGAAATTACGTTTTCCGAATCGTCCTACCGGAATCTGACGGAGCGTCAGAAAATGCGCTACAGCGTTTCCAGCGAAGGCACGCTGAAGATCAACTTCTGCGAAGATCTGGACAATGTCTTCGACTGGTTCAGCGTGGATTCCAACATGCCCGCCAAAACGCTGGTTATGGAAATCCCCTCGTCGCTGCTGGGGCAGCTGACGAATCTCGAGATCGACACCGTTTCCGCGGAAATTGACCTTTCGGGCGTGTACGGAACGGAGACCGACCTGGAAACCGTATCCGGCGGGATCAACTGCACGGATATCGCGGCGGACCGGCTGGACATCTCCTCCACGAGCGGTTCCATTGTTTGCGAGAACGCAAAGGCGCAGAAGCTCGATTTGGGCAACATCAGCGGCAGCATCCGCGCCGAAGGCGAGTTTGTGGAAATCGACGCGGAAACCGTCTCCGGAAGCATGCGTCTGGGTTGCGCAACGGTTCCGTCGAAGATTGACGCGGACGGCGTAAGCGGCAGCGTTACGGTTGCCCTGCCGGAGAGCGCGGGATTCACGGCCCGGCTGGATACCGTCAGCGGCTCCTTCACCTGCGAGTTTCCGGGAACGATGGGGAGCGATCTGGTTGTTGTTGGGGACGGCAGCGCAAACTACCGGTTCAACACGGTCAGCGGCAGCCTGCAAATTGAGAAAAACTGATTCACACAAGTTCGGGCAGAATGTCCGGTAAACCGGCAGGAGAAATCCTACCGGTTTTTATGTGCTGATTTGCGTGTCGAGAACAACCTTCCACCGTTTGTACGCAGTAGGCGCGCATGGTATAATCGGTTGAATACGAGCAGTGTTCTGCTGTGTTGTGAGAAACGGGGTGAAATTGTGATGAACGTTGTCTGGAGCATTCTCGTGGTGCTCGTCATGGCGCTTGGGCCGCGGGCAATGGTGCTGCTGGCAAAACGCGTACGGATTCTCGGTATGCTGGGACCGGTTTTTCTGTGTTATGCCGGTGGAATCCTGCTGAGCCTCGTGATTCCGGAAACGAAGATCGCTATGAGCATTTCCGAAATTCTGGTGCCGATCGCCATTCCGCTGATTCTGTTTTCGGCGGATCTCTCCGGCGTCCGGCGGCTGGCAAAGCCGATGCTGAACTCGTTCATTCTGGTGGCGCTCGCCGTTTCGATTGTTGCGTGCGCTTCGTACTTCCTCTATCGAAATGTGATTCCGGAAGCGTATAAATACGCCGGGATGATCATTGGGCTCTACACCGGCGGAACGCCGAACCTGATGGCGATCGGCGCGGCGCTCTCGGTGAGCGACTCAAATATCGTTCTGGCGAACGCGGCGGACGTCGTCGTCGGCGGGGTATATTTTCTGATGCTGATTTCGGTTATGCCGAAGATCGCGCGCAAGTTTCTCAAACCGTTTCAAAATGTGGAAACAGCCGGGGATGAAGGGTATGCAAAACGCCTGGAACAGAGCTTTGTGCCGGAGAAGGAACCGTTTTCGTTCCGAACAATCCTGCGGCATATTCCCATCGTCCTGCTTGGCGTGCTGTCGCTCGCAATTGCGGCGGGTATCGCGCTGCTGACGACCGGAAAATTGGACGTTGTCGTGATTATGCTTGTGGTAACGACGTGCGGCATCGGCTTTTCGTTCATTCCAAAAGTTCGTTCGGCACCGGGCTCCTATACGGTCGGGCAGTATCTGATCCTGGTTTTTTCCTTTGGCATCGGCCTTTCGTTTCAATTCAGCGCGTTCAGTAAACAGGCGCTGCTGCTGCTCGCCATGTTTGCCACCGCGCAGTTCGGGTCGATCCTTTTGCATCTTCTGCTCTGCAGAGTGTTTAAAATCGACGCGGATACTTCGCTGATTACCTCGACCGCCGGGATTTACGGGCCCGCGTTTATCGTTCCCGCCGCGGATGCGATGGGCAATCGCGAGATGATACTGCCGGGGCTGATCTGCGGTATCCTGGGTTATGCAATCGGGAATTATCTTGGAATCGGCATAGCCATTGCGCTCAAGTTCCTGGGCGGTTAAAATAGGATTTGTAACAAACGCGGCAGAATAGCCGCCGGTGGACGGAGGCACATCCTTATGTTACCCATTCAAACGAAACTGGCAAGCGGCGAACTGGACGGTTCGCTGAAGCGGCTTTACGGCGCGGCCTACGAGTCGCAGAAAAGTAAATATGCCGCGCTGGCCGTCGCGTTCGAAGATGTCTTCGGCGCGAAGGAAGACGCCTCGCTCTTTTCCGCGCCCGGGCGAAGCGAAATCGGCGGAAATCACACGGATCATCAACTGGGGCGCGTGCTCGCCGCCGCGGTTACGCTGGATACGCGTGCGGTGGTTGCGCCAAGATCGGACAACGTCGTCCATATCCACTCGCAGGGCTATACGCCGCTCTGCGTTTCGCTTGAGAACCTTGCGCCAAACGCAGGGGAGGAAAACGCCAGCGAAGCGCTGGTGCGCGGGATTGCGGAGCGTTTTTTACAGACGGGCTGGAACATTGGCGGATTCGACGCGGTAACGGCTTCGGATGTGCCTAAAGGCTCCGGGCTCTCTTCCAGCGCGGCGTTCAGCGTTCTGGTGGCAACGATTTTCTCCGAGCTGTATAATGACGGAAAGATTTCGCCCGTCGAGCAGGCGCTTGCGAGCAAATATGCGGAAAACAAACATTTCGGAAAACCGAGCGGTTTGATGGACCAGCTTGCCTGCGCCGTTGGCGGGCTGATTACGATTGATTTTCAGCAGCCGGAAGAGCCGCAGATCGAACGGATCAACTGCGACCTCGGCTCGCTGGGGTATGCCATCTGCATTGTCAACTGCGGCGGGAACCACGCGGATATGACCCCGGAATACGCCGCGATTACGATGGAGATGGGCAGCGTTGCGCGGTTCTTTGGGAAAACCGTATTGCGCGAGGTGGACGAAGGCGTATTCTATGCGTCGCTGGGGGAACTGCGCAAGGTCGTTTCCGACCGCGCGCTGCTGCGCGCCATGCACTTTTTTGGCGACAACGCGCGCGTGCCGCTGCAGGCCGCCGCGCTCCGGTGCGGGGATATCGAAACCTTCCGGCAGCTCATGAACGAAAGCGGGCGCTCCAGCTTTACGCAACTGCAAAACGTCTGCCCGACGGATTCGAGGGAACGCGGTCTGGCGCTCGCGCTGGCGATTTCGGAGCGCGTGCTGGGAACCGGCGGCGCTTGGCGCGTGCATGGCGGCGGCTTTGCCGGCACGATACAGGCGCTTGTGCCGCTGGATCGTGCGGAAGCGTACCAATTCGAACTGGAGCGCGTGTTCGGCGCGGGCTGCTGCTACCGTTTTGCGGTACGCCCGGTCGGAGGAGTCCGGATTCGATAGGGAATGGAATAAACAAATCAGCACCGCTTTGAACGAAACAAAGCGGTGCATTTTTTGCTTTGGCTTGCAGGATCTCAAACGGTCTGTTTATAGATTACGATCAATAGAAACGCCAGTACCGAGAGCATGGTTTGCAGCGAGAGGGACATGGAAACGTCCGCGCGCTCCTGCTCCGTGTTCGTATACATGGTCAGGATAAACGGCGCGGGGGTGAGGAAAATGATGATGATTGCCCAGCGCATGGGATCCGAAAGCGGGACAAACGAACCGATCAGCCAGAGCGCCAGCACGCAGAGCGCGGCGCAGACCAGAACGCGCATGCCCGCCGCAAGAAACGCGGTTTTGATGTTTTTTCGGGAAAACGAAATGCCGTACCCAACGACAACAAAGATCAGGCAGGAAAGCGGTGTGGAAACAAAACTGCAGACCGAAGAAATCAGCGCGGTGACGCCGGAGGGCTCGAGCGCGCGCGAAACGCCGAGGATCGCGAGGATTGCGCCCGCGAGCATTGCCCAAGGCACGGGGTTGGGCAGCATCGATTTGAGGGAATCCTTCATGGAACAGCCGGTTCTGGCATTGAGCGCGGCGATGAAGCCGGAGAATACAAACAGCACCTGGCCGAAATCCATCAGCGCCATATACCGCAGGTTCTCCGCGCCGTAGAGCAGCGAATAGAGCGCGTAGCCGAGCATTCCAACCTCCCAGCCCGCGGTCATGAACTTGAGCATGGGGCTCTGTTTTTCCAGCGGTTTTCCTATCAGAAAACCAAGGCCGAGTCCCAAAAAACCGAGCAGGAACATCGTGGCCGCAAAAAGCAGGATACTAGCGGAGTATTCGGCGGTAAAAAAGAGCCCGAAAAGCATGGCGGGCAAGGCGAATTTCATAACGAACGTCTTCATGCCTTCGATCGCTTCGGCAGACAGAATGGCTTTCTTTCGCGCAAACAGCCCGATGCCGAGCGAAACGATCAGCGGAAGTACGATTTTCAGGACGGACACAATTCTCTGCATTGAGGGATACTCCTATTCGTTCCGGAAAGGGAACGGTTCGTAACGGCGCGCGGAAAGTATATTACGCGTGTGCGAGCGCGGAAACCAGCGTAATATGCGCCGGCGTAGTACCGCAGCAGCCGCCCAGACCCCAAACGCCGCCGTTTGCAAGGATTTCCATCTGCTCGGCAAACGCTTCCGGCCCCACCAGATAGCGCGTTTCGCCGTCCTGATACACCGGAAGACCGGCGTTTGGCTGCAGGACAAGCGGCTTATGCGCGCAGGCAAGGAAACGGGGCAGCAGGGAAACGAGCTGCTCGGGACCGACGCCGCAGTTGCTGCCGAGCGCGTCCGCGCCCGCGTCCTCCAGCGCGGCAACGACCTTCTCCAGCGGCTCGCCCGTTAGGATACGGCCGTTGGGGTCGTAGGTCATGGTGCAGAGCACGGGCAGCCCGCCGCCGAATAACCTGGCGGCTTTTACGCAGACGAGCGCTTCGTCCAGAGCGGCCATGGTCTCGATTAGAATACAGTCCGCGCCCGCCGCCGCGCCGGCTTCGATCGGCTCGCGAAAGTACGCGAGGGCTTCCTCCTCGGTCAGGTCGCCAAGCGGCTCAAGAAACTCGCCCAGCGAGCCGAGGTCAAGCGCGATGTACGCTTCCCGGCCGGAGGCACGGATCGCTTCCTGAACGAGACGGATTCCCGCTTCAACAAGTTCGGCGGGCGTATTGGAAACGCGCTTAAGGCGCGGCTTCGTACTGCCGAAGGTGTTGGCGGTGATCACGTCCGCACCGGCGGCGAGATACGCCGCATGGACGGCGCGCACCGCATCCGGATTGGTGATGTTCCAGGAATCCGGCGACATGCCCGCTTTCAGCCCCGCCGCAAGCAGCATGGTGCCGAGGCCGCCGTCGAAAACGATGTGTTTCTTGGAAAACGCTTCTGAAAAATGCATAACGATAGCACTCCTTTGTTCCGTCGATTCTAACATGAATCCGCATGTAAGTGCAAACAATCCAAAAGAAAAAGGCGGCGCGAGCTGGAGCCGGCGCCGTCGAAAACTGGCTGGAATCAGTCCAGCGCCGTGTTGATGACCGCCGGAGGATGCTCCAGCAATTCCGGATTAGTCAGATACTGCTTAAAACGGCGGAACACGGCGGCAAAATAACTGCCGGAGCAGATGCGTTCGTCCATGACCACGCCCATGGGCAGCGAGCGCTCGAATACGATTTCCTCTCCCTTGCGGACGGGGATTTCGCGCATGTTTCCGAGCGTAATCAGAATGCTTGTCGTACCGAATTCGTACACATGATGGAAAATATGGTTGGTCCGGATGCTCGCAAGGTTGCTGATGGTCAGGCTGGTATGAAACGGGCTTGCCTGAATCAGACTTTTGGGCATGAGCCCATATCGATCCATGAACCGCAGGAGGCCTACGCCAAAGTTGACGAGGCCGGGAATCTTTAAAAGTGTGCGCACGATATCGTCCGTTGCGTTCGTATCGCCTTCCGCCCGGTTCTCAACCACATAACGCTCCATGGTTTCATGGACGGAGAAGATGTCGTCGTCCATTTTGAAATACATTTTGCTCATGGTGCCATCCATTTCGCCGGGCTTGAGAACAACCATGGCAACGGAGAACTCGTTTCGCTGATAGATGCGCTTGTTGGCGATAAAGCGGTTGAGCAGCGGATATTCCGCCGCGGTGCGCACGTAAGCCGCAAGCACGACGCCGAGATGCGAGAACCGGTAGCCCTGCTTGCGTTTTTCGTTGAGATACGATTGCATGGGGGAAATTGGAACATCGACCTCGATCATATTCATTGCGTCATAACGATATTTCAGGATATACGGCATGACCGTATAGATGGGGTTCGCGTCTTTCACACGGGTGCCATCCTTCCGCATAACACTCACCTGCCTGTTTCAATTGAAATTCGACAACAAGAATACCACATATGTCGGGTATTGCGCAAGTCTGGCGGGGTATTATGGCTGCTCCGGCGAAAATCGACGGTTGACGCGCACGGCTTGCCGTGCTACAATAACCCCCGAACAAAAAACCGCATACCGCTTTATCAAGAGTGGCAGAGGGAACGGCCCTGTGAAGCCCGGCAACCTGTTTGTGAAGAGCAAATAAGGTGCCAATTCCGACAGCGAAAGCTGAAAGATGAGCGATTGACCATCGTACTATGGAAACCTCATCTGCGGATGAGGTTTTTTGTATTATAACATTCGGAGGAAATTATACTTGGGAAGACGGCTTTTTACATCAGAATCGGTTACGGAGGGGCACCCGGATAAGCTCTGCGACTGCATTTCGGACGCCGTGTTGGACGCAATGCTCTCGCAGGACCCGCTTTCGCGCGTGGCCTGCGAATGCGCGGCGACAACGGGAATGGTACTGGTGATGGGCGAGGTCACAACGGAATGCTACGTCGATATTCCGAATCTGGTTCGCAGCGTGGTCAACGACATCGGCTACAATAAGGCGGAGCTTGGATTTGACGCAGGCAACCTTGCGGTCATCACGGCCATCAACGCCCAGAGCCCGGATATCGCGCTCGGCGTGGATCACGCGCTGGAACAAAAGAGCGGTGAGGCGGACGAACGGTTCAGCACCGGCGCGGGCGACCAGGGCATGATGTTCGGCTTTGCCTGCGACGAAACGCCGGAGCTCATGCCGCTGCCGATTTCGCTGGCGCATGCGCTCGCGCGCCGGCTCACCGCCGTTCGCAAACAGGGTGGAATTCCCTACCTGCGGCCGGACGGAAAAAGTCAGGTTACGATTGAATATCAGAATGGAAAACCCGTCCGCGTGGACACCGTGGTCATCAGCGCGCAGCATTGCGACGTGGACATGAAGATGCTGCGAAAGGACATCGAAGAGGCGGTCATCCGCCCCGTATTGCCCAGCGCGCTGGTGGACGCAAACACGAAGATCTTCGTCAACCCCACGGGTCGGTTCGTCATCGGCGGGCCGACAGGGGACTCCGGACTCACCGGCAGAAAAATCATTGTGGATACCTACGGCGGATACGCGCGGCATGGCGGCGGCTGTTTCAGCGGCAAGGACCCGACCAAGGTGGACCGCAGCGCGGCGTATATCGCGCGGTACGCGGCAAAGCACGTCGTCGCGGCGGGACTGGCGAAACAATGCGAAATCCAGCTTGCGTATGCCATCGGCGTGGCGCGGCCGGTTTCCGTTTCGATCGACACGTTCGGTACGGGTGTGATCGACGACGAGGCGATTGAGCGCGCGGTGCAGCGGGTGTTCGACTTCCGCCCCGCGGCGATCATCGAGTCTCTCGACCTGCGCCGCCCGATCTACCGGCAGACGGCGGCCTACGGCCACTTTGGCCGTCTCGATCTCGACCTGCCGTGGGAGAAGCTCGACCGTGTGGACGCGTTAATTCAGGCGGCGAAATAACGAAACGTAAGAACAAACAAGAGGGCGCAATTCGCGCCCTCTTTGTCTAGCACTTCGAAATGCGGTAGTTTACTCAGCATGGCGTAGCAATATATGTAAATATATTTGAGAACGTCTAAATCTGTAATCGCATCAACGACGAAAGATCATGGGTGGGGTTACAAGAAAGCGTATGAAACATGGGATTCTCTACAAGTCGGACGAGGTATTTCATTATCATGGGACGTTTGAGTCGAAAGAGGGGCAGATGCAGTTATATGAGTGGACGTTTAAGCATTTGACTACTTCGTTGTTAAACCACGTACTAACGTGATAAAATACCATTTGTGGGGCGGAGGTTAATTACATGAATCTATTTTCGAACGAGAGAGCAACGGACTATTTCCGAAGAATTTCTTCAATTGTTGAACGTGAAATTAATGCTTTCACTGATGAAAAAATCCTTGGATCAAATGTTCAAGAATGGGTTGATTATTATAGCCAAAAATATGCTCTATTGCCTATAATTTTGTTCGAGAATAATATAACACAAACAATAGAGAATGATTCGGTTCAAGTTGAGAATATTTTCTTTACAAATCCAGCATATGAAAAGCGATATTTCGATAAACCAGCATATAGAATTAATTATTCAATACCGTTTGATGGAACTGCGGACCTTCTTCAATTAACACCATCGACAAGGGTTCTTACACCTTTTGAAGCCGAAGTAGTAAAACCTTTCGGAGAAAAAATTGGATCAATAGTAATAAGCTTAACTTTTAATGCTGATGAAATGAATTCCAAACCAGATTTGCATGCATTTGTCAGAGGACAATTTAACTCTAAATTTGAAAATTACAGAAAAATGATTAGCTATATAAATGCAGAGGCGACTTTATTTAACACTCAAATAAATTGCTCTGTAATATCCTGGTTGCAAAAACGCAAAGACAAAGCATTAGAATTTTCTGACATCTGTACAAAGTTAAATATACCCTTAAGAATAAATACGAATGCTCCCAACTCAATTCCCATTCTTTTAACTCGAGTTGTAAGGCAAGCTCCCGTTGCGCCACAAGCAAAGAAGATTGAGCCTGAATATGGAATTTCGGATGAAGACTATCAAAACATTGAAAGAATAATAGATATGTTTTGTTCCTCTTGTGAGAAAACGCCCGCAACTTACGCCAAGCTTGCGGAAGAGGAAATTCGTGACACTTTGATTTCTACTCTGAATACGCACTATTCAAATGTGACAGGAGAAACTTTTAGAAAAAAAGGCAAGACGGATATTTTTATCGCGCTTGAAGACAAAGCCGGATTTATTTCTGAGTGTAAGGTATGGCATGGATTAAAAGCACTTGAAGATGCTTTAACGCAACTTAATGGTTATATGACATGGCGAGACTACAAAGTTTCATTAGTTTTCTTCAACAAGAACAACAAGGATTTTACGCGAGTTCGAGCGCAGATTGATGATTGGGTTAAAGAAAACACTACAAACATTGAACATAGTAAAGCAAACATCTGGAATTGCACAATGAAGAGAAATGACAATAATGAGTATTTCCAATTGGCAATTCATGTTTATGATTTATATATAGTGGAATAAGTGGAAATAAATACAAAGAGGGCGCTCTCGCGCCCTCTTTTGTTTCACTCGTTTTGCTTAGCCCTTCGCTTTTGTCGCGATTTCGTCCAGCAGTTTTGCGCGGAAGTCCGCAAGCGTCATCGTGCCGAGGTCGCCGTCCTTGCGGGAGCGGACGGCTACAAGCCCCTGCTCAATCTCCTTGTCGCCGATCACGAGCATATACGGTATCTTCTGCATCTGCGCTTCGCGAATCTTAAACCCGATCTTTTCGTTGCGCAGGTCGGTTTCCACGCGGATTCCGTACTGCTCCAGCGACTTTTGCATCTCGACGGACGCGTCCGCCGTGCGATCCGTAATCGGCAGCATCTTCACCTGCACCGGCGCCATCCAGGTTGGCAGCGCGCCCGCGTATTTCTCAATCAGCAGCGCGAGTGTGCGCTCGTAGCAGCCGATCGACGTGCGGTGGATGACGACCGGATATTTCTTGAGCCCGTCGGTATCCATATACTGCATGCCAAAGCGCTCGGCAAGCTGGAAGTCGATCTGGATGGTGACCAGCGTATCCTCTTTGCCGTAAACGTTGCGAATCTGTACGTCCAGCTTCGGCCCGTAGAAGGCGGCTTCACCGTCCGCCTCACGGAACGGCACTTTCAGGTCGTTGAGGATGTCGCGCATCATGTTCTGCGTGCGTTCCCAGTCCTCTTTGTCGCCAATGTATTTGTCCTTGTCGTTCTCGTCCC
Source organism: Eubacteriales bacterium (assembly GCA_021373115.1). Lineage (GTDB taxonomy): Bacteria > Bacillota > Clostridia > Christensenellales > CAG-138 > UBA7703. The sequence continues at coordinate 55,142 of JAJFTI010000004.1, forward strand.
ACTTGCTGAAGCGGTAGCTCACGTCGTCCGTAAAGCCGAGGATGTCGATGAAATACTTCGCGAGGTCGAGGCAGCCCTTGAACTCGTCCGCCACCTGGTCGGGACGGCAGGCAAGGTGCCCTTCCGAAATCGTGAACTGTCTTAGGCGAATCAGCCCGTGCATTTCGCCGGAGCTCTCGTTGCGGAACAGCGTGCTCGTTTCGTTATAGCGCAGCGGCAGGTCGCGGTAGGAGCGCGCGCGGTTGAGGTAGGCCATGAACTGGAACGGGCACGTCATGGGGCGCAGCGCGAAGACCTCCGCGTTTTCGTCCTCAATGTCCGGCGTGTCGCTCATGATGAACATGCCTTCGCGGTAATGATCCCAGTGGCCGGAGATTTTATATAGCTCGCGTTTGGCCATAAACGGCGTCTTGGTGAGCAGATAACCGCGCTTTTGCTCCTCGTCCTCGACGAAGCGCTGGAGCAGCTGAATGACGCGCGCGCCCTTCGGCAGCAGAATCGGCAGACCCTGGCCAATGATGTCCACGGTGGTGAAGAGCTCCAACTCGCGGCCGAGTTTGTTGTGGTCGCGCTTTTTCGCCTCTTCCAGCGCGGTGACATACGCATCCAGATCGGCTTTCTTTTCAAAGGCCGTGCCGTAGATGCGCTGGAGCATCTTGTTCTTCTCGCTGCCGCGCCAATACGCCCCGGCGACGTTGAGCAGCTTGATGTTTTTAACGATTCCCGTGGATTTCACATGCGGGCCCGCGCAGAGATCGATGAAATCGCCCTGGCGGTAGAAGCTGATAATTGCGTCGGCGGGCAGGTCGCGGATCAGTTCGACTTTATACGGCTCGCCGAGCTTTTCCATATACGCGATCGCTTCGGCGCGCGGGAGCTCGAACCGCTCGATCTTCTGGTCTTCCTTTTCGATCTTCGCCATTTCGGCCTCGATCTTGCCGAGATCCTCCGGCGAGAAGGTCTCCGGCGTGTCGAAGTCGTAGTAGAACCCGTTTTCAATCGCGGGTCCGATGGCGAGCTTCGTTTCAGGCCAGAGGCGCTTGACCGCCTGCGCGAGTACGTGCGAAGCCGTGTGGCGATACGCCCAGCGGCCGTTCTCGTCCTTAAACGTGTAGAACGTGAGCGCATGGTCGCCGGTGATGGGACGGAAGGCGTCGCTATGCGCGCCGTCGATCGAGCAGGACAGCGTTGCCCGCGCGAGGCCCGGGCTGATTTCGTTCGCGATTTCGAGACCCGTCATGCCGTCCGCAAATTCGCGCTGGTTTCCATCCGGAAATGTGATTTTCATTTTGGTTTCTCCTCCTGTTGCTGCTGAAATACCGCTGTTTATCAAAATAAAACGCCCCGAAGCCGTGTTCCGGCCTCGGGACGATAGGTACGCTACCGTGGTTCCACCCGTATTCGCGAAGATGCATCGCGCTCTTTTTCCGCTGTATCGGGCGGTACCCGCTGTTCCGGTCGTCGGGCGGTCTTCACGCCGTCATCCATCGCCGCGCTTTCAGCTTCTGCGCGGCTCTCTGGGGTGGATGCGCTCCATGGACGCTACTGGTTCCCGAGTCTTTCCGAAAGTAACTTTATTATAGTCACCCCGCCGGAACTTGTCAATTCTTCCGTCCTTTTTTGCAGGATTTGCAGCCTAAACCACGTTTGCCGCGTTTTCGAGCCGCTCGGCGATTCCGAGTACGTCCTCCATGTCGTACCAGCCGGTCTTTCCAAGGATGAATGCCGCCGCGGTCAAGGCGCCGCTGGCAAACGCGCTGCGATTGAACGATTCGTGCGTGAGCGAAAGCCGCTCGCAGTCGCTCGCAAGAAGCACCGTGTGGACGCCGACATATCCGCCGATGCGGACGGAGTGGATCGGAACGGCGGCGTCTCGCGGCAGTTCCTTCTGAATGGCGGACGCAATCTTTTTTGCCGTGCCGGAAGGGATATCCTTTTTTTGATTGTGATGCGTCTCGGTGATGAGGTAGTCGAATTCCGGCAGAGCCCGCGCGACGAGTTTAAGCGCCGCGAGCAGGACGTTTACGCCGAGCGTCACGTTCGGCGCGTAGACGACGCCGAGGTTGTTGTGGACCACGAAATCGGACATCCAGATCAAATCCGCCTCCGTATAGCCCGTGGTGCAAAAAACGACCGGCACCCGGTGCTTTTTACAGGCGCGAAGGAGAGGCTTTGCGCAGGTTGGATTTGAAAAATCGATCACGACGTCAATTTCGGTTTCGGCGAACGCTTGCTCGGCCTGTGAGATATCCTGCGCGACAATCCCGATGGGAATGGTATGCAAAAGCGTGCCAATATCCTTTCCCGCTTTTTCGCTGCCAGGGCGGCAAAATGCGGCGGCGAGCGAGAAACGCTCGTTTTGAAGGATGGCGCGGATGACTTCCGAACCGGTTCGCCCGATTCCGCAAACGGCAACCTGAATCATAAAGCCTTCTCCTTTCCTGCGTTGGTACGGCTGGTGACGTCTGCGGCGCGTTGAACATAAAACAAGCGCCTGCGAAATCGCAAGCGCATCAAGACACCATGGTTTTTCAGATGGGAAACAGACGTTGAAAAACACAGCTTTCCACGCTTACGAGATTAGCTGACGGGTTCGGGCTGAAAGCTGCCCTACCGGTGGCGCCCACCGGATACACCCCAATGTTTGGTTCTCCCGCTCCCCCGTGTGCGGCACGGAGGACTCAGCTATTCAGTTACGTATCTACTATATCGGACGAAACCGGACTTGTCAAACGAACCGGACAGTTTTCACAGTTTTGACAGATTTTTGGATTTGCTCTCGCGCTGCTTGTGCTGCTGCGACTTTACAGATCGTTCAGGCACGGTTCTCCGGCAAGGAACTCCGCCGGAGCGCCGCGCTCTTTAAAATAACGAATCATCGCGCGGCAGGCGAATTGCTCGGTTGAGTCGTGCGTTGCGCCTATGATGCTAATTCCATTTTCCCGTGCAATTCTGTGAAATTCCATCGTCGGCTCAAACGACGGCATGGGTCGCGTTACGCCGGTGATGTAATGGTGGATTCCAAGCGAAACGAGTTCCCGCGCAACGAACGGATAAATTCCGCCTCCCGCGGTAACCGCGACAAGCCCATTTTCAATCGCGTCATCCCCGTAGGCGTAGCGCTTGACTTCGTGCCCCACCACGGCGCGGACGTGGTCCGAAAGGGCAATGCTGGTTTGGCAATCTGTTTGACAGATCACGCCAACCTGCATTCCTTCGTACTCGCAGAAGGGGCGTTCGATCGGGAGCGAGAGCGCGTTAGCCAGCGAAACCGAGGTAGAATACGGCCCGTTTCGGTCCAGCGCGGCATGGAGCATGTAGAACGCGATTCGCTGCTGTTTCATGCTCGCAAGCAAATGGTGCGGAATCTCATAAAACGGGAATCCTTCCAGGTTCCCGTCGTATCCCATTGCATGATGGCAAAACAACAGCACATCCGTTGCACCGCCGGTAAGAATTCGCTCCAGAATGGCGGTGTTCGGAAACACGGCGGTATAGACCTTATTGATCTCCCGCGCATTGTCAAGCACAAGACCCGCATAGTGCGGCGCGCAGAACGAAGGGGCAATGTACTCGTTTCGGGGCAGAAAGCTCCAATCGTCGTTGATTTTGTCGATTTCGAAATCGCGATCCAATTGTTGATAGAGTTCCCGTGCTTGCATCGGCTGCCCCCTCCTGTCGTTTTTAAATCAGGTACGTTATTTATGATACGGCTCCCCCGCGTTGATCTTGAACGCGCGGTAGACCTGCTCCAGCAGGAATACACGGCAGAGTCCATGCGGCAGGGTCATATCGGAGACGGAGAGTCGGCTCTCCGCGCGGCGGAGCACGGCCTGGCCTAGGCCCAGCGATCCGCCGATGACGAACGTAACGGTGGAAGCCTGCCGGTCGAACGCGCCTTGCAGGAATGCCGCGAATTGCTCGGAGGAATGGCGTTTTCCATCGATCGCGAGGCAAACGACGTATTCGTTCGGCAGGATTTTCGCCAGCAGGCGCTCTCCCTCGCGTTCCTTCACTTGCTGCTCCTCGGCGGGGGAAAGCGACTCCGGTGCTTTTTCGTCCGCCACCTCGCATAGTTCGAGCGTACAGAACCTTGAGAGGCGCTTGGCGTATTCCGCAGCCGCGTCCCGGAAAAAGCTGTCCTTCAGTTTTCCAACACAGGCAATCTTGATTTTCAAAACAAATCTCGCAGAATTTTGTTCTTTGTTTCTTTCTTCCGAGAAAGAAGAATTTTTTTATAATTCAAACAACCCGCAGGGCTGGAACCGGTCCGCAACCGTGACGAACATACTTTCGAGCAGCCCCGCGCTTTCGAGCACGGACTGAACGGTGACGAGCGCAAGTTCGGGCGTGTTGTTCTCCTGCGAGAGGTGTCCCAGAATCGCGTTTTTTACCCCGCGGTCGTGTAGTTTTTGCAGCACCAGCCCCGCGTCCTCGTTGCAGAGGTGCCCGCGCGAGGAAAGAATGCGCATTTTCAGCGGGTATGGATAGCTGCCCGCCTTGAGCATATCCACGTCGTGATTCGCCTCCAGCAGGATGAGGTCGGACTGCGCGACCGCATCGAGCATCCGGCTGGATACATGCCCGATGTCGGTCATGATGGAGAGTTTCTTTCCATCGTGCACAAAGGTGTATCCAACCGCGTGCGCCGCGTCGTGCGGCGTGGAAAACGGGTGCACGCAAAGCTGTCGAAGATAGAAGTCCCGGTCCGGTTCGAACACGCGGATGTTTTTCGGCGCGATTTCGCCGAGGTTTGCGGGCATGTTTTCCCAACATTCCGCGGCGGCGAAAACGGGAATGTCGTATTTGCGCGAAAGCACGCCTACGCCGGAGACGTGGTCCGTGTGCTCATGGGTAATGAGAATGGCGTTTAGCGATTCGGGGGAGACGTCGATCATCTCCATGAGCTCTTTGATGCGCTTTGCCGTAACGCCCGCATCAACGAGCAGACGTACGCCCCCCGCTTCCAGATAGGAGGCGTTGCCGGAGGAACCGCTGCACAAAGGGGAAAACAGCATAGGTCTTGCTACTCCTTTTATTCAACAAAAACAGTATAGCACACAAAACAAGGCCTCAACAGACCGGCGCACTTGTCACACCTTCGCATACTGGTATCGCATGCGAAGATTTGGTATACTGGTGAGCATGGACAGTACGACGGAACGCGCCTTTGCGAAGATTAATCTGACGCTTGGCGTGCTGTATAAACGAACGGACGGCTATCACGCGCTGGATTCCGTGATGCAGACGATTGATCTGCACGATACGGTAACGGTGGAGCGCGCAAGCGAAATCATCGTGACCAGTACGGGCATGGTGCTGCCATATGACAATACCGTGCGCCGCGCGGCGGAGCGTTACCGCGCGCTGACCGGGCGGAGCGCGCGCATCCGCGTGGTCAAGCGGATTCCTTCGGAGGCGGGTCTGGGCGGCGGCAGCGCGGACGCCGCCGCGACGCTCAACGGCCTGCAGAAGCTCTACGGCGAAGTGGACGACAAGACGCTTTTGGAAATCGGCGCGGCGGTCGGAGCGGACGTTCCGTTCTGCCTAAGCGGCGGAACGCAGCGCGCGGAGGGGATTGGGGATGTGCTGACCCCGATCCGCGGCATGAAGCTGCACCTGCTCGTGGTCAAGCCAAAGGAAGGCGTTTCCACGAGAAAGCTCTTTTCGCTGCTCAAATTGCCAAGAACCATGCCGGATACCATGGCCTGTCTGCGGGCGCTGAGTGAAGGCAATCTGGATTTGCTCTGCCCTTTACTGTTCAACGCGCTGGAGGAACCCGCCGTCGCGCTCGTGCCGGAGATCGGAAGGATCAAAGACGCACTGCTGCGTGCGGGTGCGCGCGCCGCAAGCATGACGGGCAGCGGAAGCGCGGTTTTCGGCGTTTTTAGGACAAAAGAAGAGGCCGAGGCCGCTTTGCCCGCGTTCGCCGAATATGCCTTTGCGCGCATTTGCGAAAGTATTTAGCCGGTACGCCGGGGGGACTGCGGCGCGCGTGTTTCCGCGTTGTATCGTTTCGGTGAACAATCCGAGAATTCTCCGGCAAAACGCGCACAACAGCGATAAAATTCGATACAATCACAGCACAACATACCGCAGGATACCGATTTTATAATGTAACAACAGGGGGCCATTGATGAACCGTTTGACTCGCGCCCGCAGGATGCTCGCCACGCTGACCGTGCTGCTCCTGCTTGCGCTGTTCGTGCCAACCTCTTCCGCTCCGGCGGATTCCGGCGTACAGTTCGTCCGCGTGCTGCTTTCCACCGAGTCCGCTAAGTCGATGACGGTCACCGTCAAAGGAACGTATACGCTCGTTCAGGCGCAGCGTACCTTTACGAACGGAACGCTGACCATCACCGGCAGCGGTGCGGGCGTTACTGTGTCGCACTCCTCGGAGGGGCAGCTCTATTCCGGAAACAGCGTGACCATTGAACGCGCCAACCTCAACCGGGATGCAGGATATCTTACGATGAAAACCGCGGCGGGAACGAGGAACTACCTCGGCAACTTCTCCATCTCCGCGAGCAACAGTGTCCTTACTATCGTCAATAAAGTGCCGTTTTCGCATTATCTCTACGGCGTCGTGGGATATGAAATGAGCAACACCTTCCCGCTCGAAGCGCTCAAAGCGCAAGCCCTGGCGGCAAAAGGATATGCGCTGCTTAAGATCAGATCGACCGGTTCCTATGATATCGGCGACACGGCGGATGATCAGGTTTATAAAGGCTATGATTCGAGCTATCAAAACGTTATCGGCGCGGTGGACGCGACAATGGGCGATGTGCTGTACTATAACAACATGCCGCTTTACTGCTATTATGCCGCGAGCAACGGCGGCTGGATGATCCTCCCTTCGGATCGCTGGAGCTCGACGATTTACGACGGCGCATATAACTACGGCGCGGATCCTTACGATCTGGTGAACCCGTCCACGCCGGTGGAGAAAATATTCGTTCCCGCGGATTACAGCGAAAAGGAAATGGGCACCGCCGCGTTCGCGTTTTTGGATGCGCGGCTGATGGCGGCGGTTGCGGGGCGCGGAATCGTCCCGAAAAATCACTATTTCGCGGGAATTCAGTCCATCGACAGCGTCGCGTCCTCCGGAACGGCGGGCTACGCGGACGATTTGAACAATACGACCATCACGGTAACGGCGACGGTTCGTTCCAACCTGAACGAAAACCTGATTCCGAGCCCGACGCCGACCTTCGCGCCAACGCCGAGTCCGACGCCGACGTTTGCGCCGACCCCAAGTCCGACGCCGACCTTTGCGCCTACGCCGGGGGAAACGCCTTTACCGGACGGCGTCACGCCGACGCCTGATCCGACGCCGCTTCCCGAGGGGACGACGCCTTCGCCAACGCCGGAACCGGCGGTAACGCCTTCGCCAACCCCGACGTTTGAACCGACGCCGACCCCCACGCCTGCGTTTGATCCGACCCCGTCGACAACGCCGGAAATTGAGACGGTTCGTACGTCCCAGGTCAGCGTCAGTTTCTCCTTTGACGAAATGGTTGCGTCCGGACTCTATCTGTCCAAAATTCTGAAGATTTACTATGCCGCGCCGACCACCGGCGGCTGGTACCTGTACCATGCCCGGTATGGCCACGGTGTCGGTATGAGTCAGCGCGGCGCGCAGCAGATGGCAAACCAGGGCAAGTCCTATCGCGAGATTTTAGGTTTCTATTACCCGGGCGCAACGCTGGGTACGATGGCCTATGTATTTCCGGAGACGGTCGGCACCGCGCAGCCGGCGTCCGCACAGACCACCGCGTCGAGCGGTAAGGTGCAGGGCGGATCGGTCAATCTCCGTGCGAAAGCCTCCACCAGCTCAAACGTTGTGGAGTCGCTCGCGCAGGATACGCAGGTAACGCTGCTGGGCATGACCGGAGAGTGGTATTACGTTTCCGCGCCGAGCGGAAACACGGGGTATATCCGGCACGACTACATTCTGCTGACGGGCGAAAGCATGATCGCGCAGGGCAAGGTCTCCGGCAGCGCGGTCAATTACCGGACCGGGCCCGCAACGAGTTATTCCGTAATCAGCCAGCTGTCGCTCGATACGCAGCTGGGCATCTACGGCATGGTGAACGGCTGGTACAAGGTGAAGGCCATGACGACGGGGCTGGACGGATTCGTTAGCAAGGACTATGTCACCCTGACGCAGGAATTAGCGCAGAATACCGCAACCGCTTCGCCCGCGGCGGCGACCGCAACGCCCGTGCCTACGGCGGTGGCTTCGCCGACGGCGACCGTGGAGGGCGCGACGCCTACGCCCGTTCCGATTGGAACATCGACGCCCGCCCCGACCGCGACGCCCGCGCCAACGCCGAGTACGACGCTCGCGCCGGACTATGCCGCGGCGGGCAGTATCAACGCAAACGGCGTGAATATTCGCGCGGGTTCCAGCACATCGGCCAAAAGCTATGGAAAGCTGATGAAGAACACCGCGCTTGGATTGTATGAGAAGGTTGGCTCGTGGTACCGCGTCCGCGTGACGGCGACCGGACTGGATGGATATGTTTACGCCAAATATGTCTCCATTACGCAAACCGGAGCGGGTACATCCGCTTCCGGCGGCACCGCGTACAGCGCGGGTTACATCAACGCTTCCGGCGTGAATGTACGAACGGGAGCCAGCACGCAATATAACAACCTCGGCACATTCCCGCGCAATACGAGCGTTCGCGTCACCGGTTCCTCCGGGAGCTGGTATCAGATTTCGATTCCTTCCGCGGACGTTTCGGGATATGTGTTCGCAAAATACGTTACGCTGAGCGAAACGGTAAGGACCGCAGAAACGACCGGCGTTGTTACCGCGCGGCTGTATCTGCGCGCCCAGCCCTCCACCAGCGCGGGGTCGAAGATTCTGCTGACCATGGATCGCGGATCCATTCTGACGGTTTATTCCACCGCAAACGGCTGGTGCTCGGTCAATTACAACGGAACAATCGGATATTGTTATGCGGCATACGTTAAGGTGAGCTAAAAAAGCGGTGCGAAACAGAAAAGAGTCCGAAAGAAAGCCGGATTTGCCGTTGAACAAAAAAACGCTCAACCGAATCTTTCTGCTGACGGCGGCGGGCGTGCTGCTGCTGCTGGGCTTGGTCGGCGCACTGCGCGCCATGCGGCCGGATGTGCAGACGGAGCCGGTTTTAGTTGAGCAGGCACAGCCGGAACGCATTGATGTGGAAGCGGTGGTGAGCACGCCGGAACCAACGCAGGAACCGGTATCCTACCAGAATTCGGTGACGCTTCTCGTTGACCGCGAGCCGGTTTTTACACTCGAATCGGAATTTGCGGCCAAGCAGATGCTCTGGGAGTATCTCTCCGGCCTTGCGGCTGCGCCGGAAGGGGAGCGCTTTATTTCCGCAAGGTTCGACTGTGAACTGATCGTTACGCAAGCCGATCCCTATATAAAACCGCTTTCGGCGGACGATGCGCTTGCCAAACTGCGGGAGAATCCCGCGCTTGTACCCGTTTGTGTGACAACGCTGAAAATCGAGCGCACAGAGACAAGCCCGCAAATCACGCAGACGGCGGAAAGTGCGCTGCCAAAAGGCGCGCGCATGGTGACCCAGCTTGGCGCGGGCGCAGTCAACGAAACCTGCGTGGAGACGGTCTACCGCGCGGGGCAGATTCTATCCTCCGGCGCGCCGGTTACGAATACGCTGCGCGAGGCGCGCGCAACCATCCTGCGGGTCGGGACCTACACGAAAGGCAAAACCTCCGGAACGCCGGACCGTCTGGAAGGGCCAAAGGGCAAGGATAAGGGCGAGTTGAAACTTTCCTACCCCATGCGTGGCCAGGTGACGAGCTATTTCGGTTATGTGGAAGGCAAGATGAACTTTGGCCTGAACATGACCAACGATGCGGGAACGAAGATCACCGCGCCCGGCGAAGGCGTTGTGGTGTACTGCGGGGAACGCGGCGCGTATGGATTCGTGGTGGACATCGACCATGGCAATGGCTTTGTCTCGCGGCTGACGCATCTGAGCGACGTGCAGGTCGAGATGAATCAGCGCGTGTTTCTGGGGGACGCTCTCGGCGTGCTCGCCGCGGACGAGGACGGCGGAAAACCGCCCTTCCACTATGAACTGATCATCGACGGAATTCCGTATAACCCGCTGTATTATATCGATTGATTCCTTCCAAAACAAAAACAGGATGGCGAGCGTCCTGCCTTCTTATGTACCGTAAATAAAAAGCATATAAAACTTGGAGTACTATTTGTATTTTGGTTTATTAACCGTGGCATGTACACCTTGAAAGTTATAATACGATAGAAATATACTATCGAATTCCAAAAAGTACTCTCTGAACTGGGCAAATAAATCAAATCGTTCCTTTAACTTTATTTCATAAATTTGTTGGTTGCTGCTTGCCTCAGATCCAGAAAGCTCATCTTGAACAAGGACTATTCTATTGTATGTCTCGTAAATCCTATTAAGATAATCCGTAACATCCTCTCCAAATAGATATTCTATGCCTCTCGTGCCTTGGGAGAGGTCACTCATATCTCTAGGTGACACTTGGTTGTTTGCAGCAATTCTATCAAGAGAGTCGTGTATGCAACTGCTAATTTTCAGGCGATTTTCGAGTAATTCAATGCATATTTGTGTTTGTTGTAATTCATTCTGATGAGCCATGAAATCTGTACTTCTTTTTTTTTCCTTCTTTTGCCATTTGCTTTGGAATATTATTAGCAAAGTGGTAACTAATGCAAAAAACAAAGATGTTAAACTCGGAATTATCCAATTAAGGTGCTCTTTTACATATAACCACATATCTACCCAATCCATCTTACTACCTCCTCGAAATACACATATTGATGATATTATACTACATAACACAGGATGGCGCGCGCCATCCTGTTTATTCTTGCCGTTATTTCAGTTCCTGCAATCGCGCTTCGAGCTTCTTTTTCACTCGCTGGATTGCGTTATCCACGCTCTTGGTCGAAATTTGCAGCGCGTCGGCAATTTGCTGATAGGAATACCCGTAGAGGTAGAGTCCCAGTGCGCTATGCTCCAACTTGCTCAGCGAGTGCTCGATGCTGTCCGCCACCGCCGCATAGTTTTCGCGGCCAATGAGCACCTCCTCGGGATCCGTCATACGGGAACTGGTCAGCACGTCGATCAGCGGACGTTCGTTGTCTCCTTCAAATACGGAGCGGTTGAAGGAGATATAGGTGTTCAGCGGCATGTGCTTTTTACGCGTGGCGCCCTTGATGGCGCTGATAATCTGGCGCGTAATGCAAAGCTCCGCAAACGAGCGAAACGAAACCTGCCGGTCGAACGAATAGTCCAGCACCGCCTTGTACAGACCGATCATGCCTTCCTGAATGATATCCTCCCGATCCGCGCCAATCAGAAAGTACGTGCGCGCGCGGCTGCGGACAATCTGTTTGTAGCGGGCGTACAGCGCATCCTCGGCGCGCGTGTCCCCGGCGCGGTGCAGCGAGAGCAGCTCCTCATCGGAAAGCGCCTCGTAATCCTTCATTCCGCGAGATCCTGGCGCTTTTTTTCAAACATGAGCACGCCTGCGGCAACGCCCGCATTGAGAGAACCGATTTTGCCATATTGCGGAATGGCGACGAGAAAATCGCATTTTTCCTTCGTGAGCTTGCTCATTCCGTCCCCTTCGCCGCCGATGACCAGCGCGAGCGGGCCGTTGAGCCCCTGCTTATTCATTGGCCGGCCGGCCATATCCGCGCCCGCGACCCAGAGTTTTGCGCGTTTTAGCTCATCCAGCGCGGCGGGGATATTCACCACGCGCGCAATCTTAACATGTTCCGTTGCGCCCGCGCTGGCCTTGACCGTTGCGGCGGTGACGGAGGCGCTCCGGCGCTTGCCGATGACCACGCCATGCGCGCCCGCACACTCCGCGCTGCGGATGATGGAGCCGAGGTTGTGCGGGTCGAGAATCCCGTCCAGAACGACGACGAACGGGTCTTCGCCCTTTTCCCGCGCAACCGAGAGAATATCCGCAACGGTGCAGTATTCCACGCCTGCCGCGTACGCGACGATGCCCTGATGGTTGCCGGGTTTTCCGCCGTGGCCAAAGGGCAGGCAGATTTCGTCGAGATGGCGCTTGTCCACCTCGCGGATGACGAGCTTGCGTTCGCGGGCAAGGCCGAGAATCTCCCGCAGAGACCCGTCCGGATCACCGACCACTTCGATGCGGTCGATGCTTCGTTCGGCTTTGATGGCTTCCTTCACCGCGTTGCGTCCAAGGATCAGGAATGGCAGTTCGTCCGGTTCGCGGGAGTTGTCGTCATCTTCAAGCAGACGGTCGCGAAGATTCATTTCTTCCCCGCGGCGATCCTCATAGGGAGCACGTTTGCCGTAAGGTTTCTTTTCGTAAGGCTTTTTCTCATAGGGTTTGGATTCCGTCGAACGCTCGCCAAAGGGCTTTTTGTAGCCGCCCTGCGGCTTGTCGCCATAGGTGCGATTGCCCTGGTAGCCCGCGCCCTGCGGCTTGTCGCCGTAGGTCTTTTTCCCCTGATAACCGGCGCCCTGCGGCTTATCGCCGTAGGTCTTTTTCCCCTGATAACCGGCGCTCTGCGGTTTATCGCCGAAAGAGCGTTTGCCTTGATAGCCCTCACCTTGCGGTTTATCGCCGTAGGAACGATTCCCCTGATAGCCTGTCCCTTGCGGTTTATCGCCGTAAGAGCGTTTGCCTTGATAGCCCTCGCCTTGCGGTTTATCGCCGTAGGAACGATTCCCCTGATAGCCTGCCCCTTGCGGTTTATCGCCGTAGGAACGATTCCCCTGATAGCCTGCCCCTTGCGGTTTATCGCCGTAGGTCTTTTTCCCCTGATAACCGGCGCTCTGCGGTTTGTCGCCGTAACTCTTCTTTCCCTGATATCCACCCTCCGTTTTTTGTCCGTAGGGCTTCTTCCCCTGGTAGCCGCCCTTCTTTTCGCCGCCGGTATAGTTACCGGAGCCTTTGTTTTGACCGCCGCGGTCGGAACCGTACTGTTTTTGCGGCATAAAATTCTATCCTCATTTCAAATTAAAGTAGTGTTGTGTTCCAAATTGGCCTCTCTTCACGATCCGGTTGAAAAGAAGTATTCCATCAGTTCATTCAGCCGCGTGTCGTTTCCGCTGAGAAACAGCCAGCCAATCAATGCCTCCAGACCCGTCGCCGTGTGGTAGTCCGCGGCGGACGCGTTTTTTGGCATGGTGCCGCTGTGCGCATTGCGCCCGCGCTTGAACAGCGCGAGCTCCTCTTCGCTCAAGTGCGGTTCTATCCGGCGGAAAGCCGCCGCCTGCCCCGCCGCGCAGACAAATCGGCTTGCGGCGATGTGCAGCTCGTGCGGCGTTCGCGCAAACTGATCGTTCAGATAGACGCGCGCATACAGGTCGCAAACGGTGTCGCCGATTTGCGCGAGCGCCAGCGGCGAGAGCAGCCGCGGGTTCGTGCAGAGATTGGCATGCGTTGCGTGCCGTATTTCATCAATCATGGCCATACACAATTATTTTATCTGTTTATCGGGGGTAACGCAAGGAATAATGCGACTGCGGCTTATGAGACCAAAAAGAATACGGCGAGCCGCTTTCTTTGCGGCCCGCCGCTATTGGCAGGGCAAGGGGCAAGGGCAGCGCCCCCGTCGATTTCCCCTTAAACCATCAGCTCGCAGATCGCGTTAGAAAACGCAACCGGATCCTCAACGGGCAGCCCCTCAATCAGCAGCGCCTGGTCATAGAGCAGAGTCGCGTACTTTGCTACCCGCGCGTCGTCCGCGCCAAGACCCGCGAGCACGCCGAATACGGGGTGCGCGGGGTTGATCTCCAGTACGCGTTCGGCTTTGACGGCGCCATCCGAAACCGGCATGGAGGCAAGCACCTTCTCCATCTCGATGGTGAGCGGACCGTCGCTCGTTAAGCAGACGGGCGAACTCTTGAGCCGGTCGCTCAGGCGAACATCCTTTACCTTGCCGGAGAGCGCTTCTTTCAACGCGGCGAGAATATCCTTGTGTTCCTCCTGCGCGCGCTCCTGCGCCCGCTTCTCCTCCTCCGAAACGAGGTTGAGATCCGCATCGGACACCGACTTGAAGGTCTTTTCGAGGTAAGTGCCGAGCATCCGGACGGCGAATTCGTCCACGTCGTCCGTCATACAGAGGATATCGTAACCCTGGTCGCGGACGCGCTCGGTCTGCGGCAGTTTCATGGCGCGTTCGACCGTTTCGGCGCAGGCGTAGTAAATGTGCTTCTGGTCCTCCTTCATCGCGTCCACGTATTCCTTCAGCGAAACGAGCTTGTTCTGCGCCGCGCTGTGGAAGAGCACGAGGTCGGAGAGGAAGTCCTTGTTCATGCCGTATTCGCTGTAAAGGCCGTACTTGATCGGCAGGCGGAAGCTGGAATAGAACGACTCGTACTTCTCACGGTCGTTGTCCATGAGCTTCTTGAGCTCGCTCTTGATCCGCTTTTTCAGCGTAACGGCAATCGTTTTCAGCTGGCGGTCATGTTGCAGCAGTTCGCGGGAAATGTTGAGCGAAAGATCGCTCGAATCCACGAGTCCGGCGACGAAACCGAAATAATCCGGCAGCAGGTCCGCGCACTTATCCATAATGAGTACGCCGCTCGAATAGAGCTGTAAACCCCGCTGAAACTCCTTGGCGTAGAAATCATAGGGCGGATTTTTCGGAATGTATAAAAGCGCATCGTAACTGACCACGCCCTCGCCGCTGAAATGGATTGTCAGGAGCGGGTCTTCGTATTCATGGAACTTGCTCTTGTAGAACTCGTTATACTCGTTTTCCTTGATTTCACTCTTCGCTTTTTTCCAGAGCGGAATCATGCTATTGAACGTTTCGTCCTCGGCAACGGTCTCCGTATCGCCCGGGTCGCCGTTCTTGGGACGCGTGTGCTCCGTGAGCATGCGGATGGGGTAACGGATATAATCGGAGTACTGCTTGACAAGCGAGGAGAGCGTATAGTCGCTCAGAAAACGATCGTAGTTTTCGTCCTCGGTGTTTGGCTTGATTTCGAGGGTAACGACGGTGCCGACCTCCGGCTTTTCCGCCGCCGTAATCGTATACCCCTCGCGCCCCGCGCTTTCCCAGAGCCAGGCTTCCTCGCTGCCGTAGGCGCGGGAAAGAACCTTAACGTCGGTTGCGACCATAAACGAGGAATAGAACCCAACGCCGAACTGGCCGATGATATCCACCGCGTCGCCGGTGTCGTGATCCTTTTTAAACGCGAGCGTACCGCTTTTGGCGATGGTGCCGAGGTTTTCGTCCAACTCTTCCTTGGTCATGCCGATGCCGTTGTCCGAAATGGTCAAAAGGCGCTTGTCCTTGTCCACCGCGAGCCGGATTTCAAAATCGTCCCGTGATTTACCAACCTTGTCGTCGGTCAGCGAAAGGAAATAGAGCTTATCGATCGCGTCGCTTGCGTTGCTGATCAGCTCGCGCAGGAAGATCTCCTTATGCGTATAGATCGAGTCGATCATCAGGTCAAGGATACGCCGCGATTCCGCTTTAAATTGCTTTTTTGCCATGCAGTATGCGCCTCCGTGTTGAAATGCAAATCCTTGTTAGCACTCGAAACAAACGAGTGCTAATCTAGAATACAACGCTTTTCCCCCGTTTTCAAGCATCGCGGTGCGCTTCCACAATATTTTCACAATTTTCCATCGGGAAACGGGGAAAAGCGGAACCAATTGGCCAGAATACGTTGCCGGAAGCAGATATCGCAATCCGCAATCCGTCAGTCCGTTTGCTTGAACCCTTCCCCGTGTACCTCGGTTGCGTCGGTGACGAAGATAAATGCTTGCCTGTCGATCTGCTTGATCGCCTTGAGCGTTTGCGCAAAGGAGTTGCGCCGCGTGACCAGCATGAGCACGTGCTTGTCCCGCTTCGTATATCCGCCGCGTCCCTGCAGCACCGTTACCCCCCTGCCGAGATCGTCCGCCAGCAACGATAAAATATCATCTCCGCGCTCGGTGACGATATAGATCACCTTCGCATGATCGACGCCCTGCATGATCGCGTCGATCGTTCGCGTAGTCACAAAGATCGTGACAATGGAGTACAGTGCGACTTCGATGTTGCGAAAGACCAGTACGGCGAAGATGACGACCGTCGCGTCCACAATCAGAAGAAGAGACCCGACGGACGCGTTCGGGAAAACGCGGTTGAGCAGGAGACTGATCAGGTCGGTTCCTCCCGTCGTTGCGCCGCGCACGAAAATGATGCCCATACCGGCGCCGCAGAGCACGCCGCCGAGTACGGAAGCAAGCAAAACGTTATTCGAATAGGGCGGCAGAATCCGTGAAAACAGCTCAAGAAACGCCGAGAGCAGCAGCGTTGTGAGAATGGTTTTGGAAAGCGGGCGGAACCCCAGTTTCCACCAGGCAAGCGCAATGAGCGGAATGTTGAGGATCAGCGTCCAGATGCCGACGGATACCGGCGTGAAGGAAGCCAGCGCGGTCGCAAGGCCGGAGACCCCGCCCGGGGCGATATCGTTTGGAATCGTAAAGAGAACCAGCCCGGCAGCCACCATTGCGCTGCCCAGCACAAACGCGAGAATATCGAGCGCCCATGCACGGGCGGACTGTTTCATGCGCATCCCGGTCCTTTCGAAAACCCGCGGTATGCGGGCGGCGGAACTTGGCTCATTACGGATTCAGCCCCTGCAGCGATTCCGGCAGGAAGACGCCGTTTTTACGAATCAGCTTGCCGTCAAACCAGATTTCGCCGCCGCCGAACGCCTCCGTCTGAATGCAGACGATGTCCAGATGCAGCTGGCTTTTGTTGCCGTTGAACGCGTCCGCATAAGCGCAGCCGGGGGTGAGGTGGAACGACCCGCCGATCTTTTCGTCGTAGAGCGTGTTGCCAATGGACTTCGTTACCGCGTTGTTGACGCCGATGGCAAACTCGCCGAGGTAGCGCGCGCCCTCGTCCGCGTCCAGCATTTCGTTGAACCCGGCGGCGTCCCCGTCGCAGCTCGCCTCGTCGATATGCCCGTTGCGGAACACGAAACGCGGGTTGTCGAATTTTTTGCCATAGCGCATGGCGGGCGTATTGTACTGAACCACGCCGTTGGCGCTCTCGCGGACGGGCGCGGTGTAGACTTCGCCGTCGGGAATGTTCAGTTCGCCGTTGCAGGGAACGACCGGAATATCCTTGATGGAGAGCGTTAAATCCGTACCGGGGCCGACCAGACGCACAAGATCCGTTTTTTGCATGAGTTCCACAAGCGGTTCCATATCCCGCCCCATCTTCTCGTAATCCACAAGCGCGGCGGAAAGGAAGAAATCGAAGAAATCGTCGTAGCACATGCCGGCTTTCTGCGCGTCCGCCATGGTCGGCCAGTGCAGGTAGACCCAGCGGCGCTCGTCGATGATCCGGTCGCGCAGCGCGCGGCGCTGGTCGCGGTAGTAGGTCATGGCGCGGGTATCGACGGCGGAGAGCTCCGCGTCGTTTTCGTCCACGCCGATATCCACGTGCGCCGTGAGGTGATCCCAGTACTTCGTTTCCCATTCCAGCTGCGCGTCGATGGCGGGTTTCGCCGCTTCGAGGTGTTCGGGGTCGATAAACCCGAAGAACAGGCGGCTGAGCTCGTCGTCCGTCAGCTTGACAAATGGAACCGCGCCGACGGCGTGCGCCTTTTTTTGCAGCGCCTTGATGAGCGGTTTTGCGGGCAGGCTGCCGTTGATCTCAAAGAGCTCGCCTTTTTTGAGCTTGAGGGAGTAGGTTATGAGCAGGTCGGCAAGCCGATCGAGCCGTTCGTCACGCATACTGGTTCCTCCTTATGCATTCTGCTCCCTATTCTATAGCAAATAACGCCGGACTTCAACACCGCAGATCGATTGCATAAAAAAGCGAAGGCCGAAACCTTCGCTTGCTTACTCAACATTGGTTTTGAGCAAAGTCCCTGATTCAGGCTAACTCCTTCTCGACCGGTTCGCCATCGCGAGCAGACGCAGGAAGCTCACGAGCGACGCGACCGCCGCCCAGACGTAGGTCATGGCCGCGGCGTTGAGCACCTTCTTCGCGCCGTCCGATTCCTCATAGGAAATGTAGTTGCCCTCTTCGAGCATCCGCAGCGCGCGGGCGGAGGCGTTGAACTCCACCGGCAGCGTGACCACCTGAAACACCAGCATGGCGCCGAAGAGCACGACGCCGACCATCGCGAGGTTAAAGCTGCCCATCATGAGCCCGAGGATCACAATCCACGGCGCGGCATAGGAGCCGATGGAAGCGACTGGCAGAATTGCGTTTCGCAGGCGAATCGGCATATAACCTTCCTGGTACTGCATCACGTGCCCGATCTCGTGCGCGGCGACCGCTACGGCGGCAATGCTGTTCTGGCCGTAGACCTGCGTACTGAATCCGACAACTTGGTTTTTCGGATCAAAGTGGTCGGTCAGGGAACCCTGTACCTGTGTAATCTGCACGGGGCTGTTTGCGCTGTTTAGAAGCTGCTGGGCGATCTCCTCCGCGCGCAGTCCGCTGGAAACCGGCGTCTGCGAAAACCGGGCAAAGGTCTTTTGCACCTTGCCTTGCGCGTATAGACTGATTCCCATGACGACGAGCAGCAGGATGATATAAATCCCGTCGCCCGATCCGAGATTGTAATACATGCTTCATCCCCTCCGATGCTACTACGGCTAGTATAGCATATTCGAATTACAGGTACAGCGGTTTTCAAGATCGTTTGCAATTTGACCAAGATTCTATCAAAATAGAAGGACGTTCTTTGAAAAATCGCGCGAAACAGGGGCTTTTCTCGACGGTAAAATGTGGTATACTATCCCTTAACCCGAAAATCCAAATTTCAAACAGGAAAGGTTGTTGTTTATGGCGCTCAAATTATCCCAAATTCAAAAATCACCGGAATCGTTCGTCGGCGCGATTGCGGTCTGCGGCTGGGTCCGCACGGTCCGGGAGGGAAAAACGCTCGGATTTGTCGAATTGACCGACGGCACCTGCTTTACCCCCGTTCAGGTCGTTTTTGAGCGCGACGACCGAAATTTGGGCAACGGTCTTTCCACGGGCTGCGCAATCGCTGTTTCCGGCGAGCTGGTGCTCACGCCGGACGCGCCGCAGCCGTTTGAAATCCGCGCGAACGAAATTGTGATCGAAGGCGCATGCCCCGCGGACTATCCCCTGCAAAAGAAGCGGCATTCGCTGGAATACCTGCGCACGATTCAGCACCTCCGCCCGCGGACGAACACCTTCCAGGCGACGTTCCGCGTACGCTCCGTTGTTGCGGCGGCGATCCATGAGTTCTTTCAGCAGAACGGGTTTGTCTATGTGCATACCCCGCTCATCACGGGTTCGGACTGCGAAGGCGCGGGCGAAATGTTCCAGGTGACCACGCTGCCGCTCAAGGACATGCCCAAAGACGCGAACGGCAACGTTGATTTCTCCGGCGACTTCTTTGGCAAGCCCGCGAACCTGACCGTCTCCGGCCAGCTTTACGGCGAGGCGTTTGCGTTGGCATTCCGGGACATCTACACCTTCGGGCCGACGTTCCGCGCGGAATACAGTTTTACGGCGCGCCACGCGGCGGAGTTCTGGATGATCGAACCGGAGATGGCGTTCTGCGATCTGGCAGGGGATATGGACGTTGCCGAGGCGATGATCAAATACATCATCAAGACCGTGCTCGACCGCTGCCCCGCCGAGATGGAATTCTTTAGCAAGTTCGTCGATCCGGGTTTACTGGAGCGGCTGGACGTCGTCCTCAAGAACGACTTTGTGCGCCTGAGTTACACAAAGGCCGTCGAGCTGCTCGTTGCGAGCGGCGCGGAATTCAAGTATCCCGTCGGCTGGGGGCTGGAGCTGCAGACCGAGCACGAGCGGTATCTTACCGAGCAGATTTATAAGTGTCCGGTGTTCGTTACGGATTACCCGAAGGATTTCAAAGCCTTTTATATGCGAATGAATGACGACGGCAAGACCGTCGCCGCGGCGGATTTGCTCGTTCCGGGCGTGGGCGAGATCATCGGCGGCAGCCAGCGCGAAGAGCGGCTGGATATGCTGGAAAAGCGCATTACCGAGCTTGGCATGGATTTGGGTCAGTACGATTGGTATCTTGAGCTGCGCAAGTACGGCGGGGTCAAACACGCGGGCTTCGGTCTCGGCTTCGAGCGGATCATCATGTACGTCACCGGCATGCAGAACATTCGGGACGTGCTGCCATTCCCCCGTACGACAAGCAACATGGAGATGTAATCTCGTGAAAAAATCACCGCCGTTCGGCGGTGATTTTTTAGTATCATCTTTGCGGCGGCCTTCTGGCATTCGTGCCGATCTTCTTCCATCGTTCGAGCCGCTTCATTCTTAATAAAAAGAATGAAATAAAAATAACTTATCTCTGCGGCGGCCTTCTGGCATTCGTGCCGATCTTCTTCCATCGTTCCGCTTCCTCCGCGCGCTGATGCATCCGCGCGGCATAGCGGCGGTTATCCGCTATTGTCGCAATGGCGAGCAGGAGCACCGAGAGGCAGTAGATCAGAATGAAGATCTGGCTGATTGTGCTTGTCAGAAAACCCATGGCGGGGTTGTAGCGGTTGAGGATCACGAGCGTAAGAAACACGCCCGAAAAGATGACGCCAATATGCGAAAGTGCCGAGCGAAATTTCCTCATTCCGGATCATTGCCTCCAAAGTAAATAATGTCGCTGATGGCGCGCCCGCCTTTATACGGCTGGCTGACGATCTGACCCTGAAACACCATCATGGCGGATTGACCGCCGTCGAGATTATATGCGTCCACACAGCCGAGGTCGAGCATGGCCTGCGAGAGTTCGTCCATCGTCATGCCGTGCGAGTAGTCGCCCTGCCGGCCGTCCACGACGACGAGACAGTAATGCCCGGGTTCAAAATATCCGATCGCCGAGCGCGGGTTGTGGGAGATGATTACATCCGTGGTGTTGTAGCTTGTCGGAACCTGGCCGTTGTCGATGAGTTTCGGCCCGAACGCCCAACACTGATACGCGCCGCGCGCAATCGCGTCGTCAAGGCTAAACTGACTGGCGTAATAGCTCTCCATCACGCCGTCCGCATATAAAACGCAAACGTCCTCCGTTCCAACGGTATCCCGATAGAGGTTCCCGTTGCGGATAACGACGCTTTGTTTGTTCGAACCGTAGGTGTCGCCGGAAATCGCGACAACCGCGTTCAGACGACTGGCGATATCGTTTGGCATTTCATAGAGCGAGTGGCCGTATTTCCCCTGGGCAAATGCGGTCTTAAAGCCCTTGATGCTGCGAACCCAAACGTCCGCAACAAAGTAGGTCGCGTCCTCCGTGTGCTTTTCGGAAACAACAACGCGCAGGTCGCTGTCCGCATAGCTGCCGATAACGCCTTCCGCCTCCTCCGGTTCGTCGGTCGGAAAGCGGGCGGAAAAGTCGCCCGGCGCGGGGGTCGGCGTCGGTTCGGGCGTTGCGGCGACATCCGTTGTAGCAGCGGGGTCCGACGTAGACGCCGCTTCCGGTGCCGGGCTTTGTTCCGCGGGCGAGGGAGAACCGTTGGAAACGATGCTCTGAAGCGGTTCTCCGCTGCCGGCATGCGGTGTGAGCTGAACCAACGCGAAGATGCCGAGCATCGCGCCGACGCCCAGCAGATCCAGCAGAACCACCAGAAGCGCGGGCAGCGGTTTTTTATGGCGCATAGACAATCCCTTTCGGAGTCTTATCAGGACGCTTCGCCGCAGGGAATACCCTGCTGCGGTACGTTTTTTAATGATATGCGCGTGAGGGGTAAAAAGCAAGAAACATGGAGAAAATCAACAGTAAATTCACAAACGTTGCAATAATTTGGGATTAGAAGCCGAAGGAACAAAAAAGGCTTTCGGCAATCCCGAAAGCCTTTCAAAAACCGGAGGGTTACTCCGCAATCGTTAATGCGACCTGCATCATATCGTGAAACGCCGTTTGGCGCTCTTCGGAGGTGGTAATCTCGCCGCCGATGAGCAGGTCCGAAATCGTGCAGATTGCGAGCGCTTTCTTGCCCGCGCGCGCGGCGTTCGTGTAGAGCGCGGCGGCTTCCATTTCAACCGCGAGCACGCCGAGCTTCGCCCATTCCAGCGTACCGTCGATGCCCTTTTCCGAATAGAACGTGTCGCTTGAGAGAAGATTGCCGACCTTGTAGTTCAAATTGCGTTTTTCGCATTCGTCCGCCGCGCGACGCAGCGTGGCGAAATCGGCGATGGGCGCGAACGATCCGGAAAGGCCGAACTGCGAAAAGTAGGCCGAATTCGTGCAGGCACCCTGCCCAAGCACAATGTCAAAGAGCTTGAGATCCGGATGCATGCCACCCGCGGAACCGATGCGGATGATCGTTTCCACGCCAAAGAAGTTATACAGCTCGAAGGAATAGATCCCCATGCTGGGCATGCCCATGCCGCTGGCCATGACGGAGATGCGCTTTCCATTATAGGAGCCGGTGTATCCTTGAATGCCGCGAACATTGTTGACCAGTTCATAGTCACGCAGATAGGTTTCGGCAATGTGTTTTGCGCGGAGCGGGTCGCCCGGCATTAAGACGGTTTTCGCAAAATCTTCCGGGCTGCAGCTGATATGCGGGGTCAGATTGGCGGTTTTCATGAAATCCCTCCGAAATACACATTTTTCAGGTTTATATTACCAATCGAGTATATCATAGAAAAAGGTTTGCTGCACAGGATGAGAAACGCTTGACAAGCATTTTTACGCGAGGATAAACTGTTTTGTACCCGTATCGGGCAAAAGGAGGAAAAGACCATGTCCAAGTCGTTCATTCCGCAAGGTTACCGCTCCAAACTGGGGCTCTACGACACGCAGAATGCAATTGAGATCATCAAGAGTACGTTTTTGGAATCCCTTTCGGCAATGCTGCGGTTAAAGCGTGTTTCCGCGCCGCTGTTCGTCAATCCCGCCGAAGGCCTGAACGACAATCTCAACGGCGTGGAGCGTCCCGTTTCGTTCGATATTCCGGCGACGGGCGGAAACGGTGAAGTCGTGCAGTCTCTCGCCAAGTGGAAGCGCTATGCTTTGGGACGTTACGGATTCCGGCCCGGAAAAGGGCTTGTGACCGATATGAACGCAATCCGCCGCGACGAAGCGCTCGACAACCTGCATTCCGTCTACGTGGATCAGTGGGACTGGGAAAAGGTGATCCTGCCCGAGGAACGCAATGAGGAGACGCTGAAGCAGGCGGTTTTGAGCATTGTGGACGCAATTTACTATACGCAGCAGGTGCTTTGCGCGAAGTACGATGTTTTAACGCCCTGCGTCAGCCGGGACGTATCCTTTGTCACGGCACAGGAATTGCTCGATCTTTACCCGAATTGTGATCCGAAGGAACGGGAATATCGTTATGTCAAGCAACATTCAACCGCGTTTATCCTGGGGATCGGCGCGAAACTTTCGGACGGAAAACCGCATGACGGCCGCGCGCCGGATTATGACGACTGGCAGATCAACGGGGATATCCTGTTTTACAATCCTTTGCTGGACTGCGCGTTTGAAGTATCCAGCATGGGCGTCCGCGTGGATGCCGCAGCGCTGGACAAGCAGCTCTCCATTTCCGGCTGTGACAGCCGCCGCGCGCTTCCGTTCCACAAGATGTTGTTGGAGGGAAAACTTCCGCAAACGATTGGTGGTGGCATCGGTCAATCGCGTTTATGCATGCTTTTGCTGAATAAAGCGCATATCGGCGAGGTGCAGAGCTCTCTTTGGGATGCGGAAACGCTTGCCCTTTGCGAGCATGCCGGGGTTACGCTGCTGTAACAAAAGTTCGGTTTTCCAGCCGGCGCCCATTTGAGGCGCCGGCTTATTTTATACCTGTAATGCGGGTTTTGGGATTCGGCTGTCGAATCATTTTTTATTATGTGCGTAACAAAACAAGCTTCTTTTGTTCGCATATTGTTGCCATGTAACAAATTGTCCGGCGGTTGTTTGCCGTTGCTGCGCAACACGCATGTAACAAACGGAGAAAGAGGAGTATACAACAGCGGGTTTTATTCGGAAATGGCCGAAAAATAGATGTATAAAACGTGCCGAATGCAACGAATATGTAATGGGTGTTTCCTATAATATGATAGAGTCCGAAACTATATATACGCTTATGCGAAAATCGCATAACTTTTAGGAGGCAAAAATATGAAAAGACTGAGCATGAAGAGGCTTTTTAGCCTGATGCTTTGCATTCTGATGGTGGCCGCCCTTCTGCCCATGAATACCATGGCGGTTGATGCTGTCGTGCCGCAGGAGCAGGGGTCGTCTTCCGCGGGGGGAACGGAAACGCAAGGATCTTCCTCGGATTCCTCCTCAACAGGAGCCTCCACCTCGGATACATCAACCGGGGAGTCCTCAACGCCGGAAACCACCGTGCCGGAGACAACCGTGCCGGAAACCTCTGTGCCGGAAACCTCTGTGCCGGAGACCACCGTGCCGGAGACCACCGTGCCGGAGACCGCCGTGCCGGAGACCGCCGCACCGGAAACCGCCGCACCGGAAACCGTAACAATCTGCACGGTCACCTTTGTCATCAACGGCGTTACCGATTCGAACCTGACGCAGCAAGTGGAAGCCGGCGGAAAAGCGAGCAAGCCGAACACAACCCCGTCGCCTTCGGAGGAAGACGCGGCAAACGGGTCGGTTTTCTTATACTGGACCGCAAAAGCGAACAAGGAATACGACTTTTCCACTCCGCTGAACGGCGACCTTGTGCTCTACGCCAAGTTCAGCAAACCGAAGACAGCGGAAGCTGCAGCGGATGAATCGACCGATGGAACGACCGACGCAACGACGGATGGAACAACCGGCAAAACGGCGGATGGAACGACGGATGAAACGACCGCTAAATCGACGGGCGATTCGCTTGGCCTGTCGGAAGACGGTTTGTCGACGAGCATGATGTCGGTGGACGGCGGATTCCTTCCGCCCAACACACCGCTTGTTACCTACACGTTTATTGTGGGCACAAACACGGTGGATACGAAGACCGTTGGCAACGGCGAAATGCTGTATGAACCGGAAACGCCTGCAGCGGAAGCGGGAACGAAATTCGTTGGCTGGTATACGGACGATAATACGCTCTTTACCGGATTTGGCGAACAAACCGTAACGGAAGCCGGCGCGGTTAGACTGACCGCGCATTTTGAGACGGCTTACTATGCCTTCTTCCATAACCAATACGGATCGATTATTGAAACACGCACGCCGGATTCCTCCAACCAGGTTTCCACAGCCGGAATCCTGTCGCTTCAGCTTGCCTCCAGCGAAGCGTTGGTTGGCTGGTCGAAAACTTCGGGCGGAACGGAGGACGTGGGTTCAAGCGTAACCGTAAACGGTAAAAACGAAAATCTGTATCCGATCATCAAGCAGGTGGTCTGGATTTCGTTTAATTCCAACGGCGGAACCTATATCGCGCCGACCTATATCAACCCCAATACCGAGTTGACGCAGGACTTCATCACAGACTATGTCGCGTCGCAAAACAACAATTCCTCGACCATTACCAAACCGGGTTATACGTTCACCGGGTGGTCCGGATTTGCGTTTGGTACCGTTCCGACCGGCGAAGTCACGCTCAGCGCGAACTGGACGACGCAGAACGTTACTTATACCGTTGTTTATCTGGTTGAGAATGCCGATAATACGGATTACTCCTATTACTCCTATTCAACCGTTACGGCGGCGGCCGGTTCCACCATTACGAATGTGGATCATCCGAGCATTAACGGCTTTACGTACCTTTCGCAGGATCTCGAGGGCAATAACATCGTAAACGGCGATGGCACAACCGTGATCACGGTGAAATATTCGCGAAATCAGTATCAAGTTCTGTTCTACAAAATAACCGGTTCGTCCGGCGGCAATACAACCTACGCGGTTGATACCAGCAAAACGATCTCGGCGAAGCATGGCGCATACATCGGCAACTTATGGCCGACGGATTCAACCGGCGCCCGATTGACATATAAAGTAGCCCAGAACAGTTCCGTTATGCAGACCGGGCTTGAGATTATGCCGATTGGAGGGGACGATTTCTGGGCGCTCAACCTGTCGGGTTCCCACATTTATAAACTCTACTATTACACCGAAACGCTGAACATGTCCGATCCGTACGATAAAGCGTATAACGGCCGGCACTATGTGCTGAACCACACGGACGCGATCAAGACCGATTCGCTGGTTTCAACGCATGACGACCATTATTCGATCTACGGGTTTACGTATACGAATAATATTGCGTATCACTATGACAACAGTCGTGGCTTCGATATTGCGAGTTTTGTCAACTACGAAATTTCGTTTTATTACAACCGCAACATCTGGACGCTGCAGTTCTACAACTACAACGCGGTGGACACGACCCATACGGATACAGCCGTGTTGTATCAAAGAGACATCAGTGGGCGTAACTATGAACCGAGCCATCCAGCTTCACTGCCTTCGAATTATACGTTCGCAGGGTGGTATACAACACCGGCTTGCATTACCGGTTCGGAATATAGTTTCGCTAATAAAACGATGCCGAATGCAAACGTTCAATTGTATGCGAAATGGGCTCCGCCGACCTTTACGGGCGTTGCGCACTCCCTGGCATATGGCACCGAAGGCGGCGGTACTGTAAATCTCGGCACGATTCCGTATGGCGGAACGGTCAGCGACACAGCGCTGGCTGCGGCGCAGGCAGCGGCGGAGGCGGAAAATCCGAGCACAACGGATGAATTCGGTGGCTGGTTCCTCTATAAGAACGGTTCGCTGACTTTGTTTAATCCGAGCATGCGGATCTACGAAGACATCACGCTCTATCCAAAGTGGATCAGCACGCTTACTTACTCGCTGACCTATGATCTCGGCGTTGGCGCGTCGGGTACCGCGCCGGTGGACAGCAATGCGTATGGTACCGGCGCGCAGGCGCAGGTGAAAGCATACGATTCGTCTGTTGTAACGCCGCCGGAAGGCAAACGGTTCTATGGCTGGCGTTCCAGCGCGGACAATAATCTTTATTATCCGAACAGCGCGATCACCATGACGGCGAACACGACGCTCACCGCGCAGTGGAGCGCGGCAGCCGTGTTTGTGGATATTACATATGACGGAAACGGCGGTACGCTGCCCGGCAACGTGACGACTATTGTTGCGAGCGTACCAAACAATACGGACCATATAATCCAAGAATGTTCCTTCTCCTACACCGGTAAGGTGTTTACCGGGTGGGCGACAGAGAGGAACGGCGGAGGGACTCGCTATTCGGTCGGGCAGAAGGTTCTGGTTGGCGGCAGCGTGCCGACCGCACCCAGCGTGCTCTATGCGCAATGGCGGGATCAGACGTTCAGCGTAACGGTAACGGCAAATCCCGCGGCAGGCGTTTCAGCGCAAACAGGCGCTGGATCCTATGTTTACAATACCAACGCGACCGTAACATGGACGTTAACAAACGGATACGAGATCACCAGCGTAACGGACAATGACTCGATTGTTCCCGCTTCCTCGTATACGGGAAACAGCTATACCATAAACGGGCTGCTTGCCGACCATGCGATCATAATCAATACGCAGCTTACGCTCTTTCACCTGACCTATAACGGAAACGGCGGAACCTATAATTCCTCCGGCAGCTACAGCCTGACCAAGACGATGAATACGAGCGTCACCGTGGACGCAAATGAGTTCACGAAAGACGGCTCCTATTTCCTTGGCTGGAGCACGGTTGAAGGGGATACTACGCCGAACGCGAACTATGCGCCCGGTAAGTCGATCACGATGCCGGCGAGCGATCTGACGCTCTATGCGATTTGGGCCGATAAGACGCCGATCACGCTGACCGCGAACAGTGTGACGCTGGTCTATAACGGAGCGGCGCAAAGCGCTTCCGGGATTTCCACGGGCGTTGTCGGTCTGACCGCGGAAGGCGCTACGGCAGGCGTAACGAAGACCAATGCAGGCGTTTATCCGACGAGTTTTAATAACCAAACAGGACTTGTGCTCAAGTACGGCGATTTGAACGTGACCGAGCGCTATTCGGTGAGCTGGGTAAACGGCACGTTAACAATCACCCCTGCGGTACTGACGGTGCAGGCACAGGATCAGGAGATAAAATATCCGGCGGGCAAACCGGCGGCGGCTGATCTGGGTTACAGCCTGGTGAGCGGGAACGTCGCGGGCGAAACGCCGGCGTATAACGGGAACCTCGGGTACAGCGAAGC
>JAJFTI010000007.1 GCA_021373115.1 Eubacteriales bacterium
ACCCATGAAACCAACGAACCGCTCTACCGCGACTTTGTGCGCCTCTTGCCGCGCCTGCTTGCGCCGGGAGGAGTCGCGGTGCTCTACACGATGGAGCATCGCCTGCTCGCCGCCTGCCTCAAGCGCGAGCCGGGGCTCACCGTCGCCGCCGACATGCGAACGGAAGCGGGCGGGCTGAACCCGAGGATTACGGTGGTAAAGAAGAAATAGAATCTCAACTCTAAAACAAAAACCCAATAGTACCCAAAAAGCGCGCCTCACGGCGCGCTTCAATCTTATCCCCTTTTATCCCTTAGTTTGCCCGGAACGTTCGCTCGAACAGCCGCTTGACCGGCGGCAGGGCGGCAACAGCCACGCAAAGCAGCGTATCCACGCCGATGGTCAGGCCGTTGTAGATGAGCGAATACACCCAGGGGTTGGCAAAGCCGTAGCTGAATCCCGCGTCCTGAAAGAAGATCGCGCCGGAAACGGTTGAGACCAGCATACGGCTGAGCCCCGCAACCGCAGAACCCAGCGGCACGTTTTTCGGAAAGAAGCTCGCGACGCCCATGAGAGTGAACGCCACAAAATAGTCCAGCACGAACTGGATGGGATGCACGATGTACGCGCCCTGAATCACCTGCAAAAGTGAATACGCAAACGCCGCCGTAAAGCCGTACACGGGGCCGAAATACGCCGCGTAGGCAAAGATGGGCAGCATGGAAACCAGCGTGATCGTGCCCCCGAACGGCAGGGAAAAGAGCTTGAAATAGCTCAGCACGAACGCCAGCGTCAGGCTCAGCGCGCCGTAGACGAGCTTCTGCGTTTTATTCAACGGCTTTTGCGTCAGTTCCGCTTCCCCTTTGGCGGGTTTGTTCTTCTTGCGGTAGAGAATCACCAGCGCGAGCAGGCCGAGGAATACGACCCCCGCGACGATGAACATGATGAGCTCGATTCCTTCGAGCGAGGCAAGTTTGTGAAACAGTTTGAACTCCATGAACCACTTTCTCCTTTTTGGAACGAAAAATAGCCGCCCATCGGACGACCATCAAAAAGTAGCTGACGTATGTATCACTTTCCTTCGATGGCATGACCCAACAGGTTCCAAGGGTACTTCTCAGTCCGGCTGTTCTTCCGGACGCCCCCGTGATGCGAACTACTCTACACGTTTTACCCTTCTTTGTCAACCTTGACAAAGCAACCGTTCCACCGTAACATAGTTGCGTATGTTGGCCGATCCCGGTCGGCAGACGAATATTTTGATCAGAAAGCGATTGATTCCCTTATGCGTTTGGATAAATATCTCAAGGTCTCCCGCATCATCAAGCGCCGCACGGTTGCAAACGAAGCGGCGGACGCCGGCCGTGTGAGCATCAACGGCAAGGTTGCCAAACCATCCGCCGAGGTAAAGGAAGGCGACACGCTGGATCTGCTGCTCGGTGGAAAGCACCTGCTCGTCCGCGTGGAAAGCCTGAAGGAAAGCGTCCATAAGGAAGACGCGGCCGGTATGTATACTGTGCTCAGCGGGGACGCGAACCGATGAACGGCGCCGCTGCGGTTCTGCTCTGCGCTGGCGGTTCCGTCCGGATGGGCTTTGACAAGCTGCTTACACCCATTGCGGGGAAGAATGCCATTGAGCGTTCTCTGGACGCGCTGATTGCCGGAGGGGCGGAGTCGATTGTCTTTGCCGTTTCCCCCTCGACGCGTGCCTTTGTTGAAACGCTCGCCTGCCCAGTACCCAGCCGGATCGTCACGGGCGGGGAAACGCGCGCGGACTCCGTTTACAACGCGCTCCGTATTATGAAAGACGCGCGGGTTGTCGTAATCCACGACGCGGCGCGCTGCATGGTTTCGCCAAAAACCGTTCGCGCCAGCATTGAAAGCGCGCAAAACTTCGGCAGCGGCGTCGTTGCGGGTCAGGTGGCGGATACCATGATACGGCTGGACGGCGAGCATGCCGTGCCGCTGGATCGCAGCAAGCTCATCCGCATGCAGACGCCGCAGACGTTTCTGTTTGACCGGATCAAAGCGGCATACGAAACGGGCGACCGCTCCGGTGCGACGGACGATTGCTCCCTCTATCTCGCGGCGGGCTATGAACCAAAGTTCGTGTTTACCGAAGGAGAGACGGCAAATCGAAAGCTGACCACCGGCGCGGACTGGCAACTGGCGCTTGCCACCTACGCACGCTTCGGTACCGGATTTGATACGCACCGGCTCGTCGAGGGGCGAAGGTTGATCCTCGGCGGCGTCGAAATACCGTTTGAAAAAGGGCTGCTCGGACACTCGGATGCGGACGTGCTGACCCACGCGGTCATGGACGCGCTGCTTGGCGCGGCGGGTCTTGGCGACATTGGGCGGCTGTTTCCGGATACGGACCCAGCCTACGAGAGCGCGAACAGCATTGCGTTGCTAGGCGAAGTTGTACGCCGGATTGAAGCGAACGGGCTTCGCGTTGCGCACGTGGACGCGACCGTCATCGCCCAGCGTCCGAAAATCATGCCGCATGCCGCGGCGATGCAGGCGGCGCTGGCAGGTGCCATGCACGTTTCCCCTGATTCCGTCTCCATAAAAGCGACCACCACCGAAGGGATGAACGACGAAGGAAAGGGCCTCTGTATTTCCGCCAGCGCGATCGCATCGCTTGTTTAGCGCCGGGCGCTGCCCGTTTCCAAGCGTTTGCCGCGGATATCGTCACATTCGTAGAGACGGTACCGAACGAAATCATGGAAAGGTGTATTATGAAACAACCCGCGATTCTCGTTATCGATGGACAGGGCGGCCGCATCGGCAGTCTGCTGATCGAAGGCCTGCTCCAGCGCCTGCCGAGTGCAGATATTGCAACTGTCGGCACAAACAGCATTGCAACGAGCACCATGATGAAGGCGGGCGCAAAACGCGGCGGCACAGGTGAAAACGCCGTCCTCGTCAACGCGCGCACGGCGGATTATATTCTCGGTTCGATCGGCATCGTGATTGCGGACTCCATGATGGGTGAAATCTCTCCCGCCATCGCCGCTGCGATCGGCCAAAGTCCCGCCGCGCGGATTCTCGTTCCGCTGAATCTTTGCAACAGTTTTGTCGCCGGTCTTTCCCCCGCGCCGGTGAAGGAGCTCATCTCGCTTGCGCTGGACGAACTTCAGCGCAGAATGGCGGAACAAGCGTAGCATACTAGAGCGGCGCGTCGTTTACCCTTGACAGCCGCAAGAGCTTTGTTTACAATCATTTTGTAATGTCCGCCACGAAGGCGGACGAAACCCCGTTCGTATTCCTTTCTTTCGAGCAATGCAGCCACGAAGGCGGCAGTCCCGGTTCAGCCGGGCAGGCTTCGCGGTTGTTTTTTTGTGTCTGAAAATCGGAATATAGAAAAGGAGTTTTCGAACATGTATCGCTTTTCCATGACCAGCACCAAACGAATGATTCTGGCGGGTCTCTGCGTCGCGCTCGGCGTCGTGCTGCCATTCGCATTCCACTCCATTGCCAACGCGGGCAGTATTTTTCTGCCGATGCATATTCCCGTTTTGCTCTGCGGCCTGATCTGCGGCTGGCCATACGGTCTTGCCTGCGGCGTACTTGCGCCGCTGCTCTCCAGCTTGATTGTCGGCATGCCGTCGATGGCCTATCTGCCAAGCATGCTCTGCGAGCTCGCGGTCTACGGTTTTGCATCCGGTTTGCTGATGCGCTGGGTTAAAACAGGCAAATTACTTGCCGACCTCTACCTCTCTCTGGCGGGCGCCATGCTGCTTGGCCGACTCGTCTTCGGCCTGCTCAACGCGCTGCTCTTCCGCGCGGGGGAGTATTCCGTCGCCATGTGGACGACCGCCGCGTTCGTCACCGCCCTGCCGGGCATCGTCATCCAGCTCGCGGTTATCCCCGTACTTGTTCTCGCGCTGAAAAAGGCGAAGCTGATCGCGGAATAATCCGTGCAGAACAGCGGCGGCATGCTGACTTGCATGTCGCCGCTGTTTCTTTGCACACTACTGTTCCAAAGCCCTTTTCTGTTCCGTCAGGAGCGCACGATGCTGTTCGAGACCGTCCGTGATAAACTCAAACGTCAGGTACTCCGGCGAAATCCGCTCGATCAGCCCGGAAACGCCCGCGCAGGTGAACGGACAGTGTTTGTCGATGGCGAACGCGTATTCAAACATCTGCCAGGCACGCTCGTCATACGTTTGCTTCAATACGGCGGGATGTTCCCGCATTGACTTTGCATACGCGCCCGTGATGGACTGGTTGAGGTGGATCCCGCGAATGCAACCGGCCAGCGCGCCGTGGCGGTCGAGCATTCTATGGATATACGCAAGCCCCTCCTCCTGGGAGGCGATGGTTTCGTTCGCATGGAACAGGTGCCCCGTGTCGAGCATCAGACCTACGTTTTCGTAGGGAACGCCTTGCAGCAGCCGCCGCGTCATTGCGGGGTCGGTAAAGGTCAGGCCCGGCTGCCAAAGATTTTCGAGCAGCAGCAGCGGGCGGTATCGCGCACCGGAGAGCACCTCGGCCAGCAGGTCGCAGGTGCCGTCGATCACCTCCGCGCTCGAGTGGCGAAATTTCCCGGTCATCGCCTCCTCTATCCGCGCATCGGACACATGGAACACAACGTACTCCGCGCCGTAATACTCTGCTTTTTGAAAATCCTCCCGCAGGCGATCCACCAGCGCGCGCTTCGTCGAGCCGCCGTACACGCGCTCACAAACGTCCAGCGAGCCAAACTCGCGGATGAGCGCCTGCTCGTCCCCGCGATAAAAATCGAGCCAATAGGGAAAGTAGAGCATGTGCTGACCGATCACGCGCTCTTTGGGAACGATCGCGTTCGGATCCTCGTCGCAGGCGAGTAGCTCGATCCCATCCAGCCCGAATTCGTCGAGCAGCGAAAGAAGCGCCTCCCGCGAGGGGAAGCGATCCAGATCATACGGACTCGTTGTGCAATTCAGGAGCGCTTTCATCCGTTCATCTCTCGCCCGACCATATCGCTGCTCTCGCCCTTAAGGCCAAAGAGCGAATAACCGGAGAACCGTTTCGTCCTTGCCCACTCCGCTTCGTCCAGCGTCACGCGATATCCGCCGCAGTTTAGTACATACCATGTGTGGTAAGGCGCGTCGGAACCGGAAAACGCGGTCATCACCGCCATAATCACGCCGCCGTGCGCCGTAACCCCAATTTCCGTCTCGCCGCGCGCAATCGCGTCCTGCACCGCGCCGGCAAACGCCGCCGCCGCGCGCTGCGCAAAACCGGGAATTCCTTCGCCGTTTGGACAGCGCTCCACGCAGTCGCCCGCAACCCAGGCGCGATAGTCGGAATCGAACTCCATCTCCTGCGCCGTTCGTCCTTCAAAATCGCCAAAATCCATCTCGCGCAGGTCCGGTACCGTCACGATTTTCGCGTTTGGAAAGCAGATACCCGCCGTCTGCCGCGCGCGCAGCATCGGGCTGGAATAGACGAGCGAAACATTGGGATAGTGCTGCGCTTCCTCCGCTTCGCGGCTTCCTTCCGCGCAGAGCGGGTCGTCCGTTCGGCCGTTGTAACGACCGGCCAGGTTTCCGGCCGTTTTCCCGTGCCGCAGCAGGATGATGGACAGCATACGCATTACTCCTTGATCACCGCCGGGATTCCGCAGACCAGCCGGACAACGCGCGCCGCGCGCGCGGCCAGCTGAATGCAGAGCCTTCCGGTTGCTTCCCGTGCAAGGCGCTCCCGCTGCGTCAGCGGAATAATACCGCTGCCGACCTCGTTGCAAACCACGACTTCCTTGGCAAGAAGCGCTTCCAGAAGTTCGGGAGCACGCTCGGGGTCGCCAAACACGATGTTCTGTAGATTATACACCACTTTGCAGTCGTTCAGCCTGCCGTTTGCAATTTCGTCCTCGGAATACCCAAGCGATTTTACATAATCGAGCTTGCCGCTGCCCGCGCCGCCGATTACCAGAACCATATCCACATCACCCTCTGCGTTAGAATCAGTGCCCCGAGCATCGCCAGTTCGCATGTCTGAATCAGAAATCCCGAAATATCGCCGCTCATACCGCCGAACTGCCGCACCGCCATCCGCCGGACCAGCCAGCCGCAAAGCGCGCCGGTCAGTACGACAAACAGCCCCGCAAACGGCGAAACAGCAAGCATCGCGATCCCGAGAACCGCCATCCAAACCGCAAGCACCTTTTTTGCCGAACCCTCCGGCGCGGCGGTTTGCATGGCCGAGAGCAATCCTTCTCCCGCGGACTTGATGGAAACCGAAATATATCCCGCGACCGCGCGGCTCGCCGCCGGAATCAGAAACAGGAGAAGAATCGACCCGCTTTTGTCCATTAGCTCCGTTGCAAGCGCAAAATATGCGAGCAGATAGGCGCAGACGCCGATTGCCGCAAACGCGCCGACGTGCGGATCCTTCAAAATTTCGCGCTTCCGCTCCGGTTCCGCGTGACTGCTGAGCGCGTCCACCGTATCGCAGAATCCATCCAGATGGATTCCGCCGGTAACGAGCAGCGGCAGCAGCGCAATGCCCGCCGCAAGCAGGATGCTGTCAAACGAAAGCCATTTACAGACGCCCCACCACGCGGCGAGCACGAGTCCCATAAATACGCCGATGAGCGGCAGGCTCGCAAGAACATAGCGCATATTCTCCGGCTGCCACGCTGTTTTCGGCATGGGTACGCGTGAAAACAGGGAAAACGCCGTGGCGGCGGAGCGCAGGATCAGCCGGATTTTCTCTTTCATATGTTCTCTACTCTCCTGTCGGCAGTTGTCCTTTTAAAACAAGCGGAATCCCGCAAACCAGCTCCGCGACGCAATCAAACCGTTTGGCAAGCGCACGGTTCAGCCGCCCGAGCGTCTCGATATAG
This sequence comes from Eubacteriales bacterium, assembly GCA_021373115.1. Classification (GTDB taxonomy): domain Bacteria; phylum Bacillota; class Clostridia; order Christensenellales; family CAG-138; genus UBA7703. Next base: position 6,815 of record JAJFTI010000007.1, read on the forward strand.
CGCGCGGTGCTCTCGTCATACGTACCGTCGTCGCTGCCGACCTCGTTGGTAACGACAATCAGCGTATCGCAGCTTTGCTCCAGCTTGCCGATATCCAGCAAGATTTTATCATATACGTCCCGCTCGCCGCCCGCTTCGTCGAACATTTCATTGGCCAGCAGATTGCACATGCACTCCAGCAGCACCGTTCCGTGCGCGGAAAATTCAATATTCCCCAGATCCGTTTCACGCTCAATCGTGAGAAACCCCGCGTCCGACCGCTGCTTCTGATGGCGTTTTATCTTGACGAGCGACTCTTCGTCGTACGGGCGCATGGTCGCAAGATAGCAGCGCGGCGCGGGAAGCGCGCGCGCAAGCCGCTCGGCAAAGGTGCTTTTGCCGCAGCCGGAACCGCCGGTGAGTAAAATCCGCATCGAATCCCCGCTCTACATGCCGATATCGGCAAACGTCATCAAATAGTAATACACTCTAAGCGCCATATCCAGCAGTGGCAGCAGCGCGACCGCGCCCGTGCCCTCGCCAAGGCGCATTTCAGCGTGGATCAGCGGTTTGGCATCCAGCGCGGCGAGCACCGCGCGGCTCGCGGGCTCCGCGGAAACATGGCTAAAGAGCATGCCCTTTCTTGCCTCCGGCCAGATGCGCGCAGCGACAAGCGCCGCCGTCGCGCTGATAAACCCGTCCACGATCACGGGAACGCGATAGAGCGCGCCGCCGAGGTAAATGCCGGCCATGCCCGCGATATCGAACCCGCCGAGCTTGGCGAGTACGTCGATCGGATCGCTTTGCTCCGGACGGTTCCTCTCGATTGCGGTCTTGATTGCCGCAACCTTACGGTTTAACCCCGCTTCGTCCAGCCCCGCGCCGACGCCGGTCATCTCCTCCGCGGATTTTCCAAGCAGCACGGAGCTAACCGCGCTGGAAGTCGTCGTGTTGCCAATTCCCATCTCGCCGGTCGCGAGAATTTGATAGCCTTCGTCCTTGCAGGATTTGACCAGCCCGATTCCGGTTTCCATCGCGGCGAGCGCTTGTTCGCGCGTCATCGCCGGGCCAAGCGTCATATCCGCCGTGCCGGAGGCACTCCGCCGGTCAAGCAGCCCTTTTGCGTCCACGCGGCGGAACATGCCCATGTCCACGGCGATGCTTTCCGCACCCGCCTGCTTTGCCATAATGCAGACGGAGGAGCGCTTGTTTGCGATAAATTCCGCCATGACCGCCGTGATCTCCGGCGGCGTGGAAGCAACGCCCTGCGCGGTCACCCCGTTGTCCGCGCAGAGCACGAGCACCGCGCGCTTGTCAATCGCCGGTTGGTCGGTTCCCTGCGCGCCCGCGAGCGTCACCACCGCCTGTTCCAGCAAGCCGAGACTGCCAACGGGTTTGGCAATGCCGTCCCACCGCGCCTGTGCGCGCGCCGCCGCGCTTTCGTCGAACGCCGGTACGGCGCCATGCAATTGATCGAGATTCATCTTGTTCCCTCTTCCTGCCATTGCGCGAGCATGCGCCGCATCCAGGCGGCCACGTCCATCGAATATGCATGATTGATATACTCCGGCGCAAAGACCTCGCCGGTCTCGCCGCAGACAATTGTTTTTCCGCCGTCGAGCAGCAATCCCCGCGTGCCGTAGGCTTTTGCAAGGCTGAGGTCGTGCACCACCGAGACAACCGCGCGCCCCGGCGTTTTCAGCCATTCGGTAATCAGTTCGAACGTTTGCTTCTGATAGACGAGATCGAGATGGTTCGTCGGTTCGTCCAGCAGCAGCACGCGCGGGTTCTGCGCGAAGATCTGCGCAAGAAACGTCCGCTGCAACTCGCCGCCGGAGAGCGTGAGAACATTCTGCTCGGCAAAGCGCGTCAAGCCCGTCAATTCCAGCGCGCGGGTAACCATCGCTTCATCCTCGTCCCGGCTGCCGGAGAACAACCCCGGCGAATAAGCATACCGTCCAAGCCGCACAACCGCGCCAACCGTGAACCCGTACCCCATCGCATGGGACTGCGCGAGCACGCCGATGGTCTGCGCAAGATCGCGCGCGCGAAGGCTCTTGATGTTCCGGCCCTGTACGAACACCTCGCCCGTATAGGGCGTGCCCTGCGAAATCGCACTCACGATCGTACTTTTTCCCGCGCCGTTCGGGCCAACGATCATAAGCCATTCGCCTTCGGAAATGGAAAAGCTTACATCGTTGACAATGGTCAGAGCACCGTAGCGAACGCTCAGGTGCTTTACGTCGAGCAGGGTCATAGACGCGCCCTCCTCGACCGGTAAAAAATGACAATGAATAAAAACGCGCCGACAAACGACGTCACCACGCCAATGGGCAGCTCAACAGGGTTGAGCAGAATCCGTGCGACGAGGTCCGCAAGCATCAGGAAGATCGCGCCGCCAAACAGGGACGCAGGCAGCAGCCGACGGTGATTCGGGCCGACGATCATCCGCACCATATGCGGAGTCACGAGCCCGACGAACCCGATGGTTCCGCCAACGGAGACGCATACGCCGATGAGCGCGGAAACCGCGATCAGCAGCGTGAGCTTGACCTGCCGGACGGGCACGCCGACGTTACGCGCGTTGTCCTCGCTGATGGCAAAGGCGTTCAGCTCGCGCGCGTAGCGCAGGATTATCCCGCCGAATACAATGAGCGAGCCAAACAGCACAAGCGCGTTTTGCATGCTTGCGCCCAGGAGCGACCCCATTGTCCAGAAGGTAATCTGCTTGACATGGTCGGAAGCGAACGTAACGATCAGCGAAAGAATGCTCGAAACGAACATGGAATAGATCACGCCGACCAGGATGATGGTATTCGTGGACATGGAGTAGTCGATCTTATGCGCGAGAGAAAGGATGACCAGCAGCGAAAGGAACGCAAACGCAATGGCAAGCACCATGGTTCCCGCGAACGGAATCCCCGGCAGCGTAATGCCGAACGCAATGGCAATTACCGCTCCAAGCGCCGCGCCGCTGGAAACACCCAGCGTGCTTCCGTCCGCAAGAGGGTTTTTGAGCAATCCCTGCATTGCCCCGCCGCAGATCGAGAGCGCCGCCCCGGTCAGCGCAACGCAGAGCACGCGCGGCAGGCGCACGGAAAGAATAATCGGCACAGAGATGCCCTGCGGTACCGGCAACCCAACAATCGTGTTCCAGATCACCGTCAGCGTTTCCTTTAGCGGCAGGCTCACACTGCCGACGCAGACGCAGAGCGCCATGGTCGCCAGCGTCGCCAGCGAAAACAGGACGAGTTCGCCCGCGCGAAACCCCTCCCGCCTGCCGCCGTATACCGAAGGTGCGGGGGACGGCGACACGCCCCCCGCACCCGGTTGGCTGTTATGCCGCATCGTCCTGTGCCATCGCCGCCAGCGCAAAGTCAAAGAGCGCCTGCGCGCCGCTTGCCAGCCGCGGACCCGGGCGGGAGAGCTCGTTATTCGGCAGATTGAGAATGTCGCCGTTCTTTACGGCGGTGACATCCTGCCAGCCCGCGCGGGAGAGAATTTCCTCCGTTGGCGTGGGTCCTTCCCCAAAGAACATGGTCACGGTTACAATCAGATCCGGGTTGGCCGCGAGTACCTGTTCCTCGGAAATTTCCGACCAGCCGGTCGTGTCCGCAAAGATGTTTTTCAAACCCAGCATGGTTGCAATCTCGTCCATAAACGTCCCTTTGCCCGCCGTCCAGAGTCCATATTGCAACGGCGAAACCTCAAAATAAACGCTCTTGCCGCCCAGTTCGCCTGCGCGCGCGGAGATGGATTCAAACGTGGCCTTCATGTTTTCCACTACGTTCGCCGCCTCGGCGTCGTGCCCGGTCAGCGCACCGATCATCGCGATGGAAGCATATACGTCATCCATATTCTGCGCATCCGAAACGACAACCGCGATACCCGCCGCTTCCAGTTGGGCAACCTGTTCCTTGGTCTGCGCCATGGTGCTCATCAGCAGCACCTGCGGCTTCAGGGCAATCACCTGCTCAAGGTTCGTTTCCGCTCCGGACTGCACGGCGGGGACATTCAGCACGCTTGCCGGATAATCGCAGAATTCGCCGCGGCCAACGAGCAGATCCCCCGCGCCGACGGCATAGAGCACCTCGCAGTCCGCCGCGCTGAGCGCGACGACGCGCGTTGCGGGTTCCGCAAGCGTAATATCGCGCCCCGTCATGTCGGTAATGGTGACCCCGGCGGACGGTTGAGCGGCCTCCGCGGTCGGTTCGGCGGTTGCCGCAGCTTCGCTTGCGGCCGGCGCACAGCCGGCCAGTACGCCAAGCACGAGCAAGGCGCAGAGCAAAAGGGAGAGAATGGTTTTTTGTTTCATGATTTTTTAGACCCCTTTCAAAAAAATGTGTTCCAATGAATTGTCTTGAGAGGGAGCCTGATTTCGAATCGCCGTCTCTTCCTGCCGCAGCCTCGAACGGGGAAATAAAAAAATTGCCCCGCTCTGGCGAAGAGAGGAGCAATGAAAAAATCGCGTGCCGTTCTGTCTGCGACGCATAGCTTCACCCCACCCCAGGAGCATTTCCATATGCAGACAGGTCTCCCGGCTTAGCTTCTTCCTACTTGGACGCCTTCCCGCGCGCGTTGCGCAGTGGCTTTTTATGTCCGTTCGTCGGCTTCACGGTTACTGGGGTAGCTCGGAATTTGCATCCGTATTCCCTTGGCGGAATCGTCCGCCAGCGCCTCTTCCGGCGCAGGTGCATACACTATTCATTTAGGCATAGTATAGCCCCGCACTCCGGTTTCGTCAATCCTTCTTGCGGCGCTTTCCGTTTTTCATGCCTTTTTTGCGAATAACTTCTCATTTCTTCCGCATTGTGTTACCATAAATTGGGATAAAAAGAGGGAGTCTGTATCGATGAGAACTTTACTCCAGCACTGCCGCATCTATGACGGAACAGGCGCGGACGCGTATTCCGGCGACATTTTAATTGAGAACGACCGGATTCTAAGCGTCGCCCCGCAGATCGACGCACAGGACGCGGCAACTCTCGATCTGACCGGAAAGAGCGTTTCCTCCGGCTTTTTCGACGCGCATTCGCACAACGACTGGTTTGCCGCAAAGCGCGAGCCCGTTCCCTATTTCGAACCGTTCATTCGGCAGGGGATCACCTCATTCATCACCGGAAACTGCGGGCTTTCCATGACCGGGTATTCACCGGACAGCCCGAATACGGACAAGATCGGCGCCGGGCTGTTCCACATGACGGATCTGACGGGATCATACCCCTCTGTCGGTTCCCTCTTTGACGCAATCGACGGAAAAACCCCGCTTAATATCGCTTCCCTCGTGGGCCACTGCTCCGCGCGCGCGAGCGAAACGGGATATGCAAACCGCCCGCTGTCGCCGGAGGAACAGACCCGCATGCTCGGCCTTTTGGAGGAAAACCTTCAGCAAGGCGCCTGCGGCGTTTCGCTGGGGCTGATGTATGAACCCGGCCTCTACGCGCCGAAGGAAGAGCTGCGCGAAGTCGCGAAGCTCTGCGAGCGCTACAATTGCCCGCTGACCGTCCACCCCCGCGCCTGTTCCGCCGTTTCGATGGCGTATCCGGAGCTGCTGGGCAGGCCGCACCTGCTGCGCGCGCTGGACGAGCTGGAGGAGGTCACGCGCGGCCTGAACGTAAAGCTGCAATATTCCCATGCGATCTTCGTTGGCACCAGTTCCTTCCGCTGCAAGGACGAGCTGGTCGAAATCCTCGAACGCATGCGAAAAAATGGCGTGGACGCCATGTTCGATCTTTACAGCGAACTGCTCGGCGTTTCGGTGATCACGGTCATTATGCCGACCTGGTATCAGGCGCTCTCTCCCGCGGAGAAACAGAAGTTCTTCAACAAATTTCGTTTCCGTGTGCTCGCAAACGCCTCCATCCTCTTGCTCGGCTTTCACTTTGACGATATTCAGATCGCCTACATCGGCAAAGGATTCGAGCAATACGAGGGCAAAACCGTCCACCAGATCGCGAAGGAACACCGCATGAACGATCTCGACGCATACCTGATGCTCTGCGAGCAGAGCAATTTCAGCGGCCGCGTCAACATGGGGCCCTACAGCACGCCGCAGATCGTTTCCGACCTGGCGCGGCATGACAACGCCCTCTATATGACGGATGCATGGGTTGAAGAACACGGCGTGCAAAATCCCGCCATATACGACTGTTTCCCGAAATTTCTGCACCTTGCCCTGAACGGATCGGGCGACACCATGCCCCGCGCAATCCGAAAAATGACCGGCGCGGTGGCGGACCGGTTTTCGATTTCGAAGCGCGGTTATGTGAAACCCGGTTACTATGCCGACCTGACCGTGTTTGACGAGCAGTCGCTGAAAAACGGCAAGCCGGATCAATCCAAAGCGTTCGGCATTGAGCGCGTCTTCGTCAACGGCGCGGCCGTCCTGGAACACGGTGCGTTGAATAATACTGCGTTTGCAACGGCGGGGCGCGCGCTCCGCGTGTGACGATTCATCCGTTTTTCGTTTATCCTTTCCCCGCGCACCAAAGGAGGGTCGCATGAATAACCTGCTTCAGTTGAAATACGCCGTCGAGGTGGAGAAAACCGGCTCCATCAGCAAGGCCGCGGAAAATCTCTATATGAACCAGCCGAACCTGAGCAAGTCCATCCGCGAATTGGAGGACGATCTTGGCATTGCCATCTTTGACCGCACCGCAAAGGGCGTCGTTCCAACCGAGAAGGGGCGCGAATTTCTGGGTTACGCGCGCAGCATTCTCTCGCAGGTTGCGGAGATGGAGGCGCTCTACCGCCCGGCGGATGAAAAGAAGCTTCGCTTCGACCTCTGCGCGCCGCGCGCGAGCTACGTTTCCCATGCGCTGACGGAACTGATCCTCTCCCTTGGAGCGGATGCGGATTATGCCGTGGATTACCGCGAAGCGGGCGCCATGCGAACGATCAAGCAGGTGGCAAACGGGGTCGATCAGCTTGGGATCATCCGCTATCAGACCATTTACGAATCCAACTTTTTTAACGCCCTGACCGAGCGCTCGCTGCAGGTCGAGCCCATCTGGGAGTTTTCCGTCGTCGCGCTCATGGGTGTAAAGCATCCCCTTGCGCAGTATCCCTCCGTGTATGAAACCGATCTGGCGCCGTATGCCGAAATCCTCTATGGCGACGGGACGATCCCATCTCTGCCCGTCAACCTGGCGCGCGAAATCGCACAGGCCGCAGGAGCAAAAAAGACCATCACCGTCTATGAGCGGGCAAGCCAGCTGGAGCTGCTCAGCCGCATGGAATCGGCTTACGCGCTCACCTCGCCAATGCCGCAGGACGTTCTGGATCGCTTCGGGCTTGTTCAGAAGCGCTGCGCTATGGCAAACAACTCCTATCGGGACGTGCTGATCTACCGCGCGGGATATCATATGACGCGACTGGATCGGATCTTTATTGAGAAGCTCCGTGAGGCAGCCAAAAAAGTGATTCCGGAATAGAAATTCTTCTTCCTTGCCCGGCATAGGCCGGGCTTTTTTTACGCCCGTATGTTAAAACTTCTCAAATCATGTGTTATTAAATAACATTCACAGTGTTATATTCAGTATTGCTATATCGATACCAATATACTGATATTCCGGATTTCTGTCTTCCCGCTTTTCCGATTCTGTCCTATTCTATAGACAGAAAGAGAGCAATCCGGATCGAAACCTTCGTGAATCGGCGGCGGGAAGGTCGCTCATCGGAGAAAATTCACCGGAACCCGCGCTTTCTCCGGCAAAAAGACTCCGCGGGCAGGCGGGTAAAAAAGCCGATATACCCCCGCAAATGCCGGATTCGATCGGGCAGGATCGAATCCGGCGCGGGCTTTCCCTGCATCAAACACGATCTTCCGCATTCAACGGCGAAAAGAAAGGCCGATGGACGCTATTCGTAAAAGAGGAACAGAGGAGATGGAATGTATGAAACAGCAAAGGATTCGAACCCCGATTGACAGCATTGAAACCATGGAGAGCGCGTTTGTCCGCCTCCGTGAAGCGCAAAAGCAGTTTTCGGCCTACACGCAGGAGCAGGTGGACGCAATCTTCCTTGCCGCCGCAACCGCCGCCAACAAAGCAAGAATTCCGCTGGCGAAACTCGCCGTGGAAGAAACCGGCATGGGCATTGTGGAGGACAAGGTGATTAAAAACCACTATGCTTCCGAATACATTTATAATGCATACCGCGGCATGAAGACCTGCGGCGTCATCGAAGAGGACAAGTCCTATGGCATTGTCCGCATCGCCGAGCCCGTCGGCATCATTGCCGCGGTTATCCCGACGACCAATCCGACCTCCACCGCGATCTTTAAAACGCTGATCGCGCTGAAAACGCGCAACGGCATCCTCATCAGCCCGCATCCGCGCGCCAAACGCTCGACCATTGAGGCCGCGCGCATCGTGCTCGACGCGGCGGTTGCCGCCGGCGCGCCGGAAGGCATCATCGACTGGGTGGATGCCCCGAGCCTCGAACTGACCAACCTTGCGATGAAGGAAGCAGACATCATTCTCGCCACCGGCGGTCCCGGCATGGTGAAATCCGCCTACAGCAGCGGCAAACCCGCCATCGGCGTCGGCAGCGGCAATGTACCCGCCATCATCGACGACTCGGCGGATATCCTCTCTGCCGTCAGCTCGATCATTTTGAGCAAGACCTTCGACAACGGCATGATCTGCGCGAGCGAGCAGAGCGTCATCGTCGTCGATTCCGTCTACAACAAGGTGAAGAAGGAGTTTATCGACCGGGGCTGCTACGTCCTCAAGGGCGAAGAGACGGATAAAGTTCGCAAGACCATCCTTATCAACGGCGCGCTGAACGCCAAGATCGTCGGCCAGTCGGCCTATACCATCGCAAAACTTGCGGGCGTTGCCGTACCGGAATCGGCCAAGATCCTCATCGGCGAAGTCGAGAGTCTTGAGCTGAGTGAAGAGTTTGCGCACGAGAAACTCTCCCCCGTGCTCGCCATGTACCACGCCAAAGACTTTGACGAAGCGCTGGCCAAGGCGGAACGTCTGATTGCGGACGGCGGCTACGGTCACACCGCGAGCGTTTACCTGAACGCGGTCACGGAAAAAGAAAAGCTCGCTGCATACACCGCGCGCATGAAGACCTGCCGCATCCTGGTCAACACCCCGTCCGCGCACGGCGGCATTGGCGACCTGTATAACTTTAAGCTTCTGCCTTCGCTCACGCTCGGCTGCGGCAGCTGGGGCGGCAACTCGGTTTCTGAAAACGTCGGCCCCAAGCACCTTCTGAACATGAAAACCGTTGCCGAGAGGAGAGAGAACATGCTTTGGTTCCGCACGCCCGATAAAGTATACTTTAAGAGAGGCAGCCTGCCGGTTGCGCTGGACGAACTGAAAACCGTGCTCGGAAAACAGCGCGCGTTCCTCGTGACGGATACCTTCCTCTACGAAAACGGCTATACAAAGCCGGTAACGGACAAGCTCGACGAAATGGGTCTCGCACACGAAACGTTCTTTCACGTGCTGCCCGATCCCACGCTCGCGAGCGCCAGAGAGGGAGCAAGGCAGATGACAACCTTCAAGCCGGACGTCATCCTTGCCCTCGGCGGCGGTTCCGCCATGGACGCGGCCAAGATCATGTGGGTGCTCTACGAACATCCCGAAGCGGACTTCATGGATATGGCGATGCGGTTTGCAGACATCCGCAAGCGCGTCTATACCTTCCCCAAGATGGGCGAGAAAGCCTACTTCGTCGCCATCCCGACCACCGCGGGCACCGGCAGCGAAGTCACGCCGTTCGCGGTCATTACGGACGAGACGACCGGCGTGAAATATCCGCTGGCGGACTATGAACTCATGCCGGATATGGCGATTGTGGACGCGGACATGATGATGAACGCGCCGAAGGGGCTCACCGCCGCAAGCGGCATCGACGCCGTGACGCACAACCTGGAAGCCTACGCCTCCATGCTCGCAACGGACTATACGGACGGCACGGCGCTGCGTTCGCTCAAGATGATTTTCGAGTATCTGCCCCGCGCCTACGACAACGGCGCAAACGACCCCGTTGCCCGCGAAAAGATGGGGAACGCCGCCACGATGGCGGGCATGGCGTTTGCCAACGCGTTTCTCGGCGTTTGCCACAGCATGGCGCATAAGCTCGGCGCGTTCCACCACATTCCCCACGGCGTTGCCAACGCGCTGATGATTGACGAAGTGATCCGCTTCAACGCGACGGACGTTCCGGTCAAGATGGGCGCCTTCTCGCAATACGACCATCCGCATACAATGGCGCGCTACGCCGAAATATCGGATTCTCTGGGCCTCAAGGGCAAGACGGACGCAGACAAGGTGGAAGCGCTCATTGAAGCGCTGGACGCGCTCAAGGAGCGGGTCGGCATCCAGAAGACCATCCGCGACTACGGCGTCAAGGAAGAGGACTTCCTCGCTCGTCTCGACGAAATGGTGGAACAGGCGTTTGACGACCAGTGCACCGGCGCAAACCCGCGCTACCCGCTGATGGGCGAAATCAAACAGATGTATCTCAATGCGTACTACGGAACCCATAAAACCGTTTGACGGGAGGAATCGAGTATGAATTTAACCAACGTTCTTGCGCGCCGTTCCAACAAAACGATCTATCGCGACGGCGACACGGTCGTCAAGGTCTTCGGCGATGGATTCAAGAAAGCGGACGTGCTCAACGAAGCGCTTAACCACGCCCGCGTGGAGGAAACAGAGCTCAACGTGCCGAAACTCTACGGCGTTGGCATGACGGACGACGGCAAGTGGTATATGAAAACGGAGTACATCGAGGGAAAGACGCTCGCGGACCAGATGGCAGAGCATCCGGAGGAAAAGGCAAAGTATCTGGAATTATTTGTCGATCTCCAGATGCTGATGCACCGCCAGATCTGTCCGCTGCTGCCGCGGCTGCGGGACAAGATGGATCGAAAGATCATTCAGACCGAGCTGCCGACGGCGACGAAATACGACCTGCATACGCGTTTGGAGTCTATGCCGCGCCACAATAAGCTCTGCCACGGGGATTTTAACCCGACGAACATCATCCTCCGGGATGACGGAACGCCCTTTCTCCTCGACTGGTCGCATGCAACCCAGGGCAACGCCTCCGCGGACGCGGCGCGCACCTTCCTGCTCTTCTCCCTTGCGGGGGACGACGAAACCGCCGAAGCGTACCTCAAGCTCTTCTGCGAAAAGAGCGGCACGCCGAGGCAGTACGTCCAGAAATGGATCCCCATCGTCGCGGCGAGCCAGAGCGTCAAGGGCAAGCCGGAGGAGCGCGAACTGCTCTTCCGCTGGGTCGATGTGGTCGACTATGAGTAACCGCTTCGCGCGTTCCGGCAAGCATACGCCGGACGGGCGGTTGAAATAGAAACCCGTTCCTTCTCCTTCCTTTGCAAACGACCGGTTACCCGACGCAAATAAAGCGCAGGCAGCCGGTCGGTTGTATTTTAGCCGATTCTCTTTTATAATGGTTCGAACGATTGACTCCTTTCATTCTCTTGTATTCTGCCGGAGGTAACACAAATGGATGCTCTTCAAATCGGTATCCGCGCCGAGCGCGAAGTCCTCGTAACAAAAGAAAACACCGCCATGGCGCTTGGCAGCGGCGGGCTGCCCGTCTACGCCACGCCCGCGATGATTACGCTCCTGGAGCTCTGCGCCGCGCAGAGCCTTTTTCCGTTTCTGCCGGAGGGCAGTTCGACGGTCGGTACGCGGATCGATATCAAGCATCTCTCCGCCACGCCCGTTGGCATGACCGTTCGCTGCGAAACGGAGCTCGTGGAAATCGACCGCCGCCGGCTCGTGTTCGTCTGCAGGGCGTACGACGACGCGGGACTCATCGGCGAGGGCACACAGGAGCGCTTCCTCGTGGACAGCGCGAAGTTTATGGAGAAAACAGAGCAAAAAAAGAAGGCTTAATCCAAAAAACAGTGGTCCCGCCTGGGCTTTTTTTGTTGAAATCGAAACACGCAACCTTCGGTTTATTTTAGTTCCGCCGGCACGTTATAGGCGCCATACGCGCCGTTCCAGCAATCCGCATTGCGCAGAAACGCTTCGTATCCCTGCGCGCGGATATACTCTGTCGCCTGTTTGTATTTTTTGTATTTATAACTTTCGTGCGCGTAAAATGCCGATACCATTCCGCAGTCCCCGTACGCTTCGCAGTCCGCGCAGGAAGACAGTCCACGCCGAATACAGCAAACCTTGATCGCACATTTCGCCTTGGAGATGTCCCGTTCGCCCGTGTCGTAGCCGGTTTTGCAGCCCTTGCAAAGTCCCTGCACATACACTTTGCAGGTTTTGCAATATGCGCCGCAACAACCAATCATTTCCCGCGGCATGTGATCGCCTATCCTCTCTTGTTCCACGTTGCGGCCGTTCCAATTCGCTTGCAAGAAAATTGACAGTTGTTGCCCGACGCGGTAGAATAAACGCAGATTCTATTTCCAGTTTATTGTATCGCAATCCAAATAAATACGTTAGGGAGGTATGTTTCATGCTCTTTGGAGATCCTGGGCTAAAACCGCTTGCCGACCTTGCCAAGGCGGCCGTACGCGATCCTGCTAACTTCAACTGGTCCTTCATCGCGATTCTCGCATTCGTCGTGATGATCTATGTGGATGAAATCCACAAGAAGAACTACAAGGCCATCGCCGCGGCGCTGATGCTTTACAGTGTGCACTGGCTCTATGAAATCGCCAATGCGGTGATCTGCCACTTCTCCGGCTACGCGCTCTGGACGGTTTCGCCGGAAAGCACGTCGTTCATCCTGCTTATTGGTGTAAGCTGGGAACTCTCCATGATGTTCGCGGTCGCGGGCTTTACTTCGAAACTGCTGCCCGCGGATAAGAACCTGAAGATCCTCGGCGTCAACAACCGCATTGCGTTTGCCATCGGCAGCGCGCTGTTCTTCTCGCTCGTCGAGATCTTTCTCGCCTGGACGCCTGCATTCATCTGGGTCTATCCGTGGTGGGGCGCGCTCCCTGTGTTCCTTACGACCTATATTCCGTTCTTCCTTGCCTCCTACCTGATCTACGACAAGGAACCGGCAACGCAGAAAAAGTGGATCATCTCGCTTGCCTGCGTCAACATCGTTCTGCTCGCGGTGCTCATTCCGCTCGGCATTATCTAATGCGAAGGGCTGTGGCGGTTGTCCTTGCGCTGCTGACCGCGCTGACGCTCTGCGCTTGCGCGCCCGCTCCGGCGATTGCGGAAACACCCGCGCCCGTCGCCGCCGCGAGCACGTCTGTCCCCTCGCCCGTGTTCAGCGAATCGCCTTCCGCAACGCCCGTCCTCATCGACGTCGTGCTCTACCTGCCGGATGAAACCGGCGCCGGCCTTGTCGCAACACCCGCAACGGCGGAGGATTCTCCGCAGGGACTGATCGCCGCGCTGGTCGCGGCGGGCGCGTTGCCGGATGTGGACTATGGGCGCAACACGACCTTCTCTATCGGCGAGGAAACGCTCGTCATCGACGGAAAGGAAACGAGCGGCGTTTTCGTGCATCTCGACGTTTCGGACGCGTTTGCGCAGGCGGTAAAACAGGGCGAAGCCGCCGCCGAACGGCTGACGCTTCAAAGCCTTGTGAACACGTTTCTGCAGCATTATAAGGCGGATGGGTTGCTGCTCTCCATCGCGGGTACGGATCTGGAGACGCTCCACGAACGCTACAACCGCCCAATCACCTTCGACGAACTGGCGCAGACACGGCAAACCGACCCGGCAAACTGAACGTTCGTATCCTGAGGCCGCGCTTTCCAGCGCGGCCTGTTTTTGTTTATTCGCCGCGGAACAATTTTTCGATTGCTTCCGATAGATTCGAAACAAAGAATACGTGGTTTCCCTGGTTGCTCTCATAGATAAAGTCCCGCAACGGCTTGCTTGTATAGCCCGAAAAATCGCCGACGATCGCAAGCGCCATCTGATAATTCACGAACTTTTGCAGAATATCGCCCGCAAGCCCGCTGCGGATCACGAAGAACCGCTCGTCCAGCGCCGTTTTCGGCAGAATGAGGCAATCCGCATCCGTTTCATAGCGCACCGTCGCCATCAGATCCAGCGCGGACTGCACATCCGAAACCAGCACTTCCTCGCTCTCGACAAGCGCAATTGTTTTTCCGTTTGCCGGAATCGTTTGAATCTTCATTTCGACTCCTTTTCCCGAACTGCAGCGTTCGAACCATCCATCAGGCTTCGCATATCCTGCGGCAAACCGGCAGTCAGCCGGATGCGTTCACCCGAGATCGGATGCGTCAGTATCAGCTCGTACGAGTGCAGCGCGGGACGGGCAATCAACGCTCGATCCTCCGCACCGTAAAGCCAATCCCCCGCAAGCGGAAAACCGATTGCCGCCATGTGAAGCCGAAGCTGGTGCGTCCGCCCCGTCTGCGGAACGAGCCGCAGGAGCGTAAACCGGTTCCGGAAGAAGAGGGTTTCATAGTCCGTTCGTGCGCTCTGACCATTTGGACAGATTGCGCGCCGATAGGTTGATCCTTCCGCCATGCCGATAGGAAGCGTTATGCTGCCGCCCGGCGGATCAACGCGGCCGCAGGCAATCCCAAGATATACGCGCTGATATCCCTCCGAATGCATCTGCCGCCGAAGCCGCTCGTGGATATAACCGCTCTTGGCAAACGCCATAAGGCCGGAGGTTCCCCGGTCGAGCCGGCTGACCGGATGCGGGCAGATGGTTCCGCCGAGGTAATGGCAAACCGCGTTTTCGAGCGTGAGTTCCTCCGGATCGCGCGTAGACTGGTGCACGGCGATGCCCGCCGGTTTGTTCAGCACAAGCAGGTCCTCGTCTTCATACCGTATCTCGAGCGGATATGCCATCGGCACGATGTGCCCGTCCGGCTCGTCGCCGATTTCCACGGTCAGCTCGTCCCCCGCCCTGACCCGCGCGGTAACATAGCAGCGTGTGCCGTTGAGCCGGATACCCGTTTCCCGGCGTTTGAGCCGCGCGATATGCGCATCCGAACAGGCGAGTTCCTGCCGGAGCAGGCTCAGCACCGTTCGGCCGTCCCCGGCGGGATCGATTCGAATCGAAAGTTCGCGCATGCTCTTTTTCCTTTTCGCGGTAGGTGTCTTTTTCACTGTAACGCAGAATCCGCCGAAACGCAATCGCCAGTCATACAATGCGCTTTGCTTTCCGGCGACTTTTTACAGCAAGAACATTTCAAAATGGAATTGCTTCCGCTATACTGTAGTAAGAAACGCAGGGATTCTGCCCGATCGATCAACCAAAAAGGAGTGACCCGAATGGGGATTGTTGAAATCACGAACGCGAATTTCACGAACGAGGTGCTGGAGAGTGACCGGACGGTTCTCGTTGACTTCTGGGCGCCGTGGTGCGGCCCCTGCCGAATGGTTTCACCAATCGTGGATGAAATCGCCATGGAGAGCGCGGAGGTTAAGGTCTGCAAGATCAACATTGACGAACAACCCCAGCTGGCAAGCCTGTATGGCGTGATGAGCATTCCGACGCTGCTGGTCTTTCGCGGCGGCGAGGTGGTCAGCAAGGCCGTCGGCGCACGCAACAAGCCGTTCATCGAGCAGATGATTCAAAGCTGATTCGCAAGCCGTACAAAACCAAACTCCCCCGGATCCTTTTCGGACTTGGAGGAGTTTATATGCATATAAGGATTCCAAAGCGGCATTTCCCTTTGGCCTGCGGAGCAGTTTTACTCGTATACCGACTCCACGGACATCACGCCTTCGATCTTGGAAAGCCCCTCCATCATTGCGGAGAGATTGTCCCGGTCCGGCAGGGTCAAATGCGCGTAGACATGCCGCTTGAGGTTTTTCGTATCGATGGCAAAGCTGAACTCGTCGATCACGCAACCCATGCGCTCCAAGTCCTGCTGCAAGTGCACGATGCTCTGCCCTTCCATGGAGAGCACGATCTGCAGCACGAGCCGGTTCGCCTTCTTGCGGCGGTTGTGCGCCATGGTGCGCAATACGCGCAGTACAATGAGGATCAGCACCGTCGTCGCCACGGCGAGGATATAATTCCCGCAGCCCGCCGCGAGCCCGACACAGGACACGCACCAGAGGCTGCTTGCGGTGGTTAGTCCGCGAACGGAGATGCCCTCCTTAATGATGGTGCCCGCGCAAAGAAAGCCGATTCCGCTGACTACCTGCGCGCCGATGCGCGCGGGATCGATATTGGAATCCGGGTATTGTTTCATGAGGAACTCGCCGCTGCACATCACGAGCGCCGCGCCGATGGCAACGAGGATATGCGTGCGCATGCCCGCGTTGCGCTGAACATGCTCCCGCTCATAACCAATTACCCCGGCCAGTACCGCCGCGAGCGCGACCCTGCCCAGCATGGAAAGCGTTTGAAACCAATCGAATGAAAAATGAAACATCGGGGATTCTCCTTTCGTTTTCGCGCGCCGCGCGAGAGAAAGAGGGGAGAACGATCAAATCCAGATCAAGTGACCTTTGTATTTGTTTATTATACACGCCGCGCGCCATTCGGCAAGAAGGAACGCGGATTTCCTGTTCTTTTTAAAAAAGAACCAAAGCGTTTTTGCATTTCACATTGCTTTAAATGAAAATATTAAGAAAGAAAACAGAAAAAATCAGCCCTCCGTGTTGAAAACGGAAGGCTGACCATACTACCGTGGAAGGAGCGAATTCCCACGGTCTCCGAGGGTAGCAGAATGAGCAGAGCGCTACATTGCGCTCGCGCCGTAGTTTGTCAGCACGCGCGCCGACGGGTCGTTGACGTTGCACCCTTCCCAGGAACGGTTCGGCATCCAGAAATCCTTGACCATATGCGCCTGGCCG
This sequence comes from Eubacteriales bacterium, assembly GCA_021373115.1. Classification (GTDB taxonomy): domain Bacteria; phylum Bacillota; class Clostridia; order Christensenellales; family CAG-138; genus UBA7703. The sequence goes on from JAJFTI010000007.1 coordinate 23,554, forward strand.
GGGTACTCCGCCTCAAACAGTTCGCGATACAGCAGCGACTCCTTCGTAAACGGCGTTGCAAAGGTATACTTTGCGCTGCGCTCGGCAAACTCCTCGTCCGAATAGAGTTTTTCGGCATACGCCTTGATCTGATCGACCATGGAATGCCCAACCGCATCCGAAAACGCGGCTTTCTCGCGGTAGAGAATATCGTGCTGCAAATAGTCGCCCTCAAACGCGCGGCGCAGCAGATACTTGCCCTTTCCGAAACGGTTCATCTTGAGTGCGGGGTTGATCGACATGACGTATTTCACGAAATCCAGATCGCCAAACGGCACGCGCGCCTCCAGCGAGTTGGCAGAGATGCAGCGATCCGCGCGAAGCACGTCGTACATGTAGATCTCGTCGATACGCTTCTTCGCTTCCTTCTGGAATTCCTCTTCGTTGGGCGCGAAGTCCGTGTACTTATAGCCGAACAGCTCGTCCGAAATCTCGCCCGTGAGCAGAACGCGAATGTTCGTGTTCTCATGGATATACTTGCAGACCAGATACATGCCTACGCTCGCGCGAATGGTCGTGATATCGTAGGTTTCGAGAAGGCGTACGATGGTGCGCAGCGAGCCGATGACTTCCTGCGTGGTCATCATCACCTCGGTGTGATCGGAACCCAGATAGTCCGCAACCTGCTTGGCGTACTTCAGATCGATTGCGTCTCCCACCATACCGATGGCAAACGTACGGATCGGGTGCGGCAGGTATTTATTCGCAATGGAGCAGACCAGCGAACTGTCCAGTCCGCCGCTGAGCAGGAACCCGAGCGGAACGTCCGCATCCAGGCGCTTGACGACGCCAAGGGTCAGCTTCTCGTTTATCTTCCGGCAGACCGTATCCAGCTCGTCCGGCGAATACGCCTGAACGGTGGTGAGGTCCGCATACCGTACGAACTCGCCATCCTTCCAGTAATGTCCCGGCGGGAACGGCTTGATCGTTTCGCAAAGCCCCACAAGGTTCTTCGCCTCGCTGGAGAAGAGAACCTTTCCGTCCGCATCGAATCCGTAGAACAACGGCCGAATGCCGATCGGGTCGCGCGCGGCAATCAGCGAGTCGCTCTTGTGATCGTAAAGGATCAGCGCGTACTCCGCATCCAGCATCTGGAACATGTCCGTCCCGTAGCGCTGATACAGGGGCAAGAGCAGCTCGCAATCCGAGCCGCTCTTAAAGTCGTATCCGGAAAATAACTCATCCCGCATCTTGCGAAAGCCGTAGAGCTCGCCATTGCAGACAACCGCGTCCCCGTTTCGCTCAAACGGCTGCATGCCGCTCTTTTCCAGTCCCATAATCGTCAGGCGGTGGAACATCAGATATCCATCCCCAACGCTCAGCATACGCGACAGATCCGGTCCTCGGGCAATCGTTTTATAGAATCCATCGACCAGCAAATCCAGCGGAATTCGCTTGCCGAGATAACCCATGATCGAGCACATGATCTTCGCCTCCCAGGGTCCCCCCTGTGTTTTTTCTAACGAACGTTAAACAGCATATCGCCGTAGCTTGGATACGGCCAGTCGCCGGCCGCGGTCAGCACTTCGATGGCGTCCACGCTCGCGCGCAGTTCGCTCATCCGGCGCAGCACCTTATCCTTGCAGATCTCGGCGGCCTTTTGTGCCTCGCCCTCGGCCCTTGCCTCGGAGAGCGCATCCTCCAGCGCTTTTGTGCTTTCATAGGCGGCTTTCGTCAGCGCGGCTGCGGTATCCAGCGTTTCGGCCTCGTAGGTGCAGTCCGCGGAGCCGGCATAGGTGCGTTTCACCGCGATCGTATCGGCCAGCTTCTTCTGGAAGGCGGCGGACGCGGGCAGAATCTCCTTGCGGGACATATCGATCATCGTCATCGCCTCGATGCAGACGATCTTTTTATAATTCTCGAGCATAATCTCAAGGCGCGCGCGGATTTCGGTTTCACTGAGCACCTTATGCGAGGTTAAAAGATCAATGTTCTTCTGGTGTACAAAATAGGGCAGGCAGTCCGGCGTGGCCTTCAGATTCAGAAGGCCGCGTTTTTCCGCATCCTTGACCCAGGCTTCGTCGTAACCGTTGCCATTGAAAATGATGCGCTTGTGCTCGTGGACAACCTTCTGAATCAGGTCGTGAATCGCGAGCGGCAGATCGGCGGCTCCTTCGAGGACATCCGCATACTTGCGCAGGGATTCCGCAACGGCGGTGTTGAGCACGGTGTTCGCGTCCGAAACCGACTGGCTCGAACCGAGCATGCGCAGCTCGAACTTGTTGCCCGTGAATGCAAACGGCGAGGTGCGGTTTCGATCCGTCGAATCCTTGGGGAAGTGCGGAATCACGTGGACGCCAATCTTCATCTGCATCTTTTCACGGCCGCCGTAAGTGGAATTGGAATCGATCGCTTCCAGAATCGCCGAAAGCTCTTCGCCAAGGAAGATGGAGACGATGGCGGGCGGGGCTTCGTTCGCCCCGAGGCGGTGGTCATTTCCCGCGCTCGCAACCGAAACGCGAAGCAGGTCCTGATAATCGTCCACCGCCTGGATTACCGCGCAGAGGAAGAGAAGGAACTGCGCGTTCTCAAATGGCGTTTCTCCCGGCTCCAACAGGTTAACGCCCGTGTCCGTCGAAATAGACCAGTTATTGTGCTTGCCGCTGCCGTTGACGCCTTCGAAGGGCTTTTCGTGCAGCAGGCAGACGAGGCCGTGTTTTTTGGCCACGCGCTGCATGATCTCCATGGTCAGCTGGTTGTGATCCGCGGCGATATTCGTGGTCGAAAAAATCGGGGCAAGCTCGTGCTGCGCGGGCGCAACTTCGTTGTGCTCGGTCTTGGCCAGCACACCAAGCTCCCAAAGTTCCATGTTGAGGTCTTCCATAAAAGCCTGCACGCGCGGTTTGATAGAACCGAAATAATGGTCTTCCAGTTCCTGCCCTTTCGGAGCGCGGGCGCCAAAGAGCGTACGTCCGGTAAAAACGAGGTCCGGACGATTATCGAAATCTTCCTTATTAATCAGAAAGTACTCCTGCTCGTTGCCAACCGTGGTCGCAACGCGCTTGACCGCCGCATTACCGAAGAGTTTGAGAATGCGCAGCGCCTGCCGGTCGATCGCCTGCATGGAGCGAAGAAGCGGCGTTTTTTTATCCAGCGCTTCGCCGCCGTAGGAGCAGAACGCGGTCGGAATGCAAAGCACCTTTTCCTTGATAAACGCATAGCTTGTTGGATCCCATGCGGTATAGCCGCGCGCTTCAAACGTCGCGCGAAGGCCGCCGGACGGGAAGCTGGACGCATCCGGCTCGCCCTGAACAAGCTCTTTGCCGGAGAATTCCATGATGATACTGCCGCCGGGCATCGGGGAAATGAAGCTGTCGTGCTTTTCCGCCGTAATGCCGGTGAGCGGTTGGAACCAATGCGTAAAATGCGTCGCGCCTTTCTCGATCGCCCAATCCTTCATGGCGTTGGCAACGACATTCGCAACGGAGAGATCAAGCCGCTGACCTTCGCGGATTGCGGTCTGCATTGCCTTATACGTATCCTTGGGCAAACGCGCCTTCATGACCGCGTCGTTAAACACCTTGCTGCCAAACGCTTCCGTAACCGTACCCATGGTAGATTCTCCTCCTAATGCTATCTGAAAATTCTCTTACTTCCGTACGTTGCCGCTTTTCCCGCTTTCTTCGCATTTTGCCAGATTTCAATTACAAAAAGAGGCAACGACACCACGGTACTTCCGCGGCGCCTTTGCCGTCTGAAATAATATGCGGTTAGTATACAGCGTGATAAAACCCTTGTCAACCCGAAATTTCTGCAATTTTTCCTGCGTAAACTCGCACATTTGCATCCGCTTTTTCCATAAGTTAATTCATGAATACCCATTTTATCCTTTTTTGCAGTTTAGAAGTATATATCATTCATTTATTTCTTGACAGTTTTGCCTTTATTATGTATACTCCCTGAAACAACGGCGTTTCAGCCTTGGGTAAATCGCCCGGGTTTGGGCGCTTTTTGTTGTTTCGCAAGCAATTCGCGCCCGCAGACGCAATCCATACGAACGGAAAGCGCGCAGGCGATGCATTCGCCGACGGGCTTGTACCGGCCCGGCGCGCCTCAAATGGGAGTTCGGGCTGCTGCAAGCAAGTTTCAAAACGTGCCATGCGTTTCCATTTTCTATAGGAGAGGATGTGCAAAAAATGATGTACACCGCGCAGGAGATCATCGATTATGCCGCGGCGGAGGATGTGAAGTTCATCCGGCTCGCGTTTTGCGACGTCTTCGGCATTCCGAAGAACATTTCGATCATGCCGGAGGAGCTACCGCGTGCGTTTTCGGACGGAATTTCCTTCGACGCTTCCGCCATACGCGGCTTCGGCGACGAAACCCATTCGGATTTGCTGCTCTTTCCGGACGCGCAGACGATCACCGCGCTGCCCTGGCGACCCAGTCATGGCCGTGTAGTGCGGCTGTTCGCGGACATTCGCCGTTCGGACGGTTCGCTCTTTCCGCTCGACACGCGCAACATTCTGAAACGCATGATTGCGCAAGCGGAAAGCGCGGGCGTGGTTGTGAACTTTGGCACCGAAATCGAATTCTATCTCTTTCAGTTGGATGCGGACGGCAACGCCACGAAGATTCCCTACGACAATGCGAAGTATATGGACATTGCCCCGCTTGACCGCGGCGAGAATGTGCGCCGGGAAATCTGCCTGACGCTCGATGAAATGGGCATCCGTCCGGAAAGTTCGCATCACGAGGACGGCCCCGGTCAGAACGAAATCGACTTTCGCTACAGCGACGCAATGAAGGCCGCGGACAATGCGATGACCTTCCCCTCCGTTGTGCGTACGGTCGCCATGCGAAACGGACTGTGCGCGGATTTTTCGCCAAAGCCCCTGCCGCAGGAAAGCGGCAACGGCATGCATATCAACCTCTCTTTGGCAAAGCCGCATACCGAAAGCGCCAGGGACGCGTTTATGGCCGGGCTCATGGAGCATATCTGCGAAATTACGGCGTTCCTCAATCCGCTGGACGCCTCCTACCTGCGTCTTGGCGAATGCAAAGCGCCGCGCTATGTGACTTGGTCGCCGGAGAATCGCTCGCAGCTGATTCGCATTCCCGCCGCGAAAGGTGAATTCGAGCGCATTGAGCTTCGTTCGCCGGATCCCGCCGGAAATCCCTACCTCTCGTTTACCCTGGTTCTCGCCGCCGGGCTCGACGGAATCCGGCGCGGGCTTGTTCCGCCGCCGGCGACCAACGTGAACCTGTATACGGCGGACGAATCGATTACGCAGCACCTGCGGCAACTGCCGCGTTCGCGCGCGGAGGCGGCGGCGCTGGCAAGGGACAGTGCGTTCGTACGTTCCGTGCTGCCGGACGGCATCGTTGGCGCGTATACCGGCAGCGAAGATTGATTCTGTTCCGGGAGGCACGATTTGGCGTACAGCGACGTAAAGCAGAATAGCGTACTGGTCGTTTCGGGATCGGAACGCACCCGCGAAACCCTTGCGGGCGTGTTTGATTCCACGCGCTATGCGCCCGTCGTTTCCCGCGGTTCCGCCGCCGAGGTGCGCCGGCTCGTGCTCGATTCGCCGTTTTCGCTGGTGTTTATCAATACGCCGCTCCCGGATGAACCCGGCGCGCAGCTCGCACTCGATCTGTCCCGAAACCGCAACTGCTGCGTGGCGCTGCTCGTACCGGGGGACAGCTACGATCAGGTCAGCGATCAGGTGGAGGATGCGGGCGTACTTACGCTCAGCAAGCCCTGTTCGGCGCAGCAGCTGCGTCAGGCGGCGGCCATGATGAGCGCAACGAGGGTCAAGCTCGCGGATCTCGAAAAGAAGACCGCGACGCTGGAAGAGAAAATGGAGGAGGTTCGCCTGGTCAACCGCGCGAAGTGGATGCTCATTGAGCGGCGCGGCATGGACGAGGCCACCGCCCACCGGTATATTGAGAAGCTGGCGATGGACGCCCGCCAGACGCGTCGACTCGTCGCGCAGACGCTGATCCGATCGCTGGATAACGACTGAATTTTTCGTTTTCGTTCCTGAGGAAAGAAAGCCGGGTCGGCGATGGACGCTAGGCAAACCAGACGACTCATCGCGCAGACGCTGATCCGATCCCTGGATAACGACTGACGGTTCTTTCCCTGGACTTTTACCGGTAAAAGTTCTCCCCCTGAATAACGAAATATTGTGCGATTCTCGCAGCGGGCCATGCGCTCGCTCTTTTTTATGTTATACTTATAACGTAGTAACATTCAACATTTTCACTTGTTTTTACACGGCTGTGCAGCGGCCGATCCTGCTTCAATTTGGAGGGAGCTATGGAACAAGTTGATATTTTAGTCGTCGGCGCGGCAACGGCGGGCAGCTATTTCGCGCGCAAAATTGCCGAAGCAGGGCACAGTGTTCTGGTTATCGAAAAACTCACGAAGGAAAGCCTTGGCCGTCGGCTCGACATTTTTCATGTCGCCAAGGCCGATTTTGCGCGTTTTGAGCTCCCCCTGCCGGAAAAGAACGACGACCTCGCGTTTGAGTTTTCCGGCGGAAGAACGTTTTCCGCGTTTGACCGCTACCCGAAAAACACACCCGCAACCGTCGTTGGCATGCATATGTACCGCTATATCGCGCGGCTGAACAACTGGGCGCGGGAAGCGGGAGCCGTGTTTGTCTACGGCGCGGCGTTCCTCGATTTTCTTTATGAGAACGGCAGGATTATCGGCGCGGTTTACGAACAAAACGGCGAGCGCCACGAGGTATATGCCAAGCTCGTTGCCGACTGTTCGGGCATCCCTTCCGTGGCGCGGCGGAATCTGCCGGTCGGATACGGCGTGGAGAATTTCGCCATTTCGAACACAGAGCAGTTTTACGTTACCCTGCGCTATGTTGTGTACCACGACCCCATGGATTACGTCAAGAGCACGCGCGGCTGGACCTACTATAAAACCTGGGAAGCGCCGGAAGGCAGCGCGGACAGCGCGATTCTCGGCGTTGGCGCAAATTATTCCTACGACGAAGGCGAAAAGGTCTTCGCCGCGTTCGAGCGCGCGGTCAAGCTGCCGCGCTACACGGTCAAACGCATCGAGCGCGGAACCACGCCCTACCGCCGCCCGCCGTATTCCTTCGTCGCGGACGGGTTCCTCGTTTCCGGCGACGCGGCCTGCCTCACGAAGCCCTCCGCAGGCGAGGGCGTCACCGCGAGCATGGTGCAGCTCGAAATCGCGGCGGAGGTGGTCAACCGCCTGCTCGACGAGGGCGGGTACGTTACCCGCGCACGGCTCTGGCCGATCAATACGCGCTATGTCGCCGCGCAGGGCAAAGCGTTTGCAGGGCAGCTCGCAACGCTGATCGGGGCCATGTCGTCCACCGCGGAAGAAAACGACTTTTTCTTTCAGCACGACGTGATCTTCAGCGATAAAACGTTTGCCGCGCTTGGAAACGGCGAGCCGCTGGCCTTCCCGGCGGGCGAGCTGCTCCGCATGGCGGCGGTCATGGCGGGCGGCGTGTTCACGGGCAAGCTGCGCGTGTCCACCATTCGATCCCTCCTGCGCGGCATGCAAAACGGCTCCCGCGCGGAAGCGCTCTATGCCAGCTACCCCACGAACGAGTCCGGCTACGACGCCTGGATCATTCGCGCGGAGGCATTCTGGAAAAGCTGCGGAAGCATGGCGGAGAATACGGTGAAATAAGCATTACATATGTTTTTAACTCCCCTTTTAGGGGGAGTTTTTTGTGCGTAAAATTCCTCTTGCATCCGCGTTTCTTCGTGCTATAATTGAATCATCCATTCGTTGATTAACTTATAATCCTTCTATCAGACACGAATCATCGACCAAAAGGAAATCGAATATGCGAAACAAACAGGATGAAACCGTCATTCTCGACGCGGCGCTTCGCGTGTTTTCCCGTTACGGCTATAAAAAGTCCACGCTGGAGGACATCGCAAACGAGCTGAGCATGACCAACACCGCGATGTACGCCTACGCAACGAGCAAGCGCGATCTGTACGAGCAGACCGTGCGCTATGTTATGAAACGTTGGCAATCCAGCGTACAGCAGGCGGTCGGTGTGAAAGCATCCGCACGGGAAAAGCTGACGACGCTCTGTGAAAGCGCGCTGTATTACCTCGCGCAGGACGCGGAGTTCTGCGCGCTGCTACGCAGCGACCCCGGCATCTTTCCCATGTTTCCCACTGTCGATCCCTACGAGGAGATTAACCGCGACTCCGTGCTCATGATCGAGCGCATTCTGCAATTCGGCAACAAAACGGGCGAGTTCCGCGCCATCGATGCGGCGGGCTCCGCCGAGGTGCTTTTCTCCATTTATAAAAACTTCATCATCCACACCTACATCAACAGCGAGGAGGATTACACGAGCCGTTATCTGCCCCTCACGCTGGAGCTGCTTCTCAACGGTCTCCTTCATCCTTGATCGCTTGAACGCGTCCCCCGTATCCCCGTTCCGCCGGAATCCCGCCGCGAGCTTCTTTCGCGGCTGAATCATAACCCGATCAAAACAAAGCAAATCTGAAAGGAGCGACACATCACCATGGTCAAGTATCTATCGCAAGAATGGCGCGCCGAGGTGGAAAAGCGGCTGAAGGAACAGCTCACCCCGGAAAAGATGAACAACCTTACCTCCTCCATGAACAACCTCTACCTGAACTGCCCGGACGGCAAGATCCACTATTTCTTCGTTGGTTTCAGCGAAGGCAGCGTCGAAAGCGTTCAGGTTGGCGAAGGCGAAGGCCCGAAGGCGGAGTTCGTGATCTCCGGCGACTACGACGTATTCGCCAAGATCAGCCGCGCGGAACTCGGCGCGCAGAAAGCGCTCATGGGTGGCCTGCTCAAGCTCAAGGGCAACATGGTCAAGGCGCTGAAGCTCGCCTCGCTGAGCGACCGGCTCAACAAAATCATCGCCACCATCGAGACCGAGTTTTAAGGAGGACGCACCATGTTTGACAAATCGAGCCCTTACTATATCGACTTCCCCGGCCGCATCAAGGCGGTTCAGGCCGAGATGGCGAAGGAAAAGATCGATCTCTACCTCGGTTCACGCCTGCGCACCATGAGCTGGACGACGGACGCGTTCTTTCCCTGGCGCAGCTTCATCGTGATTCCCGCGGACGGGCTGCCGACCGCGTTTACGTTCGTCATCGACGCGGCGCGCGCGGCGGACGACAGCTGGCTGGACGAGGATCACGTGATGGGATTCGCCCCGATGGGCGGGCAGGATCAGATTACGCAGATCTCCGACCTCATCAAGGAATACCTGCCGCATGGCGGGCGCGTCGGCGTGGAAGCCGGCATGAGCAACTACCTGCCGGAAGGGTACTTAACCCACTACGAATATCAGGCGTTTGAAGCGGCGCTGCCGGACTGCACACTGGTCAACGCGCATCCGATCATCGACCGCCTGCAGATGATCAAGGACATTGGCACGATCAACCGCTTCCGCGAAGCTTCCCGCATCGTGGATATCGGTCACGAAGCCGTGCTCGCCGCGCTGAAGAACGGCGGCTGGAAAGGCATGACCGAGACGGAGATCGGCGGCCTCGCGGGCTACGCCATGCGCAAGGCGGGCAGCACGTTCGAGTGGTCCTTCACCGGCGGAAACGAAATTGCCGCGGGCTACCGCACGGGTCTTGCGGGCGGCGCCTGCACCCCCGCCACCGCGAAGAAAGTTGAAGCGGGCGAACCGCTGATGGTGGATATCCACGCGCTCTTCGCGCTCGCCTGCGGCGACCACAGCCATAATTACCTGATCGCCCCCGCGACGAAGCGCCAGCTCTGGCACGCGAAAAACTTCGTGGACATGGTCGATCTCACGCTCAAGACCTACCGCGCGGGCATCTCTCCTTCTTCGCTCGCGGCAGAGATGATGGACTTTGCCGAAGAACGCGGGTTTGCGGACTTCATGGTGCCCGGTTTCGAGCACGGCATCGGCATGCTCGGCGACGAATGGCGCATTGGCCGCCACGACGGTCCGTTTGCCTACTGGACGGACCCGGATCACGAATACCTCGAAAACGAGGTGCTCATCTGCGCCATGCAGTATGCCTGCCCGGACGAAAACATCGGCTTCCGCTACGAAAACCCGATTCTCCTCAGCAAGAACGGCTGCGAATACATGAGCAAGTTCCCGCTGGCGATTGAGGTGATCGAATAAACTTTATTACGATCCTCCTGAAAAAGAGAGCCGCATACCTGCGGCTCTCTTGAGTTTCCCCGTTTCTTTGTTGCGGTCTACTCTTAAAAGTAAAACAGCTCCTCAAAATTCTTGTCCAGCGCGATGCAAAGAATCAGCGCGAGCTTCGCCGTCGGGTTGAACTGTCCCGTTTCGATGGAGCTGATCGTGTTACGCGAAACGCCAATCAGCTCCGCAAGGTCGCCCTGCGAGAGATTCTTCTCCGCGCGGGCAACCTTCAACCGGTTTTTCAGCGTCAGTTCGTTGTTCATACGTTCCCATGCAACGTCTTCAGGACGTAGGTGGCGAGGAAGCAAACAGCGGCGATCGCCGCACACACCGTTGTAACGAGATACGACTTCTTTTTCGTCACGCGGTATTTACCGAATGCTTCCGCTCCGAAGAATGCCCAGAACAGCGTAAACGGTACGTAGTTGCTCTGATTCGTAAAAAGATTGAACACCACAATCCCTGCAAACAACACGCTGAATGCGACGTAGCCGATCTTTCGGCCATACTGCTCCGCGTAGACCTGTCCTTCGTCCTCCTTCTGCGCGCGGCTTGCCTGCAACACTTCTTTCTTATTCATCTGCGATAAAAACCCTCTCTGCAAAGTATCTTGTGTATTCTGACAAGTTTTATTGTCAGTACGTAGTATATCGCCGCCAAGTATACTTGTCAAGAAGATTGTTTTTTTCATTAATTACTGCAAACAGAACCCCCTCATCGTTCTCGACAAGGGGGTTCTATGTTCATGCGTTCACGGTTTGATTCGGCGTTACTCGCCCTTCATGTCGATGACCTTGGCTTTTTTCTCGATGACCTCCATGCTTAGCGTTACCGATTCGCCAATGGCGGCCTCGATGTCGTCGTCCGTCACGCCCAGCGGCATGCAGGCTTCGGCGCGGTCGATGAAGAGGTTCTTCGTCTGCAGATCGACAAACTTCTCCATCAAGAGACCGCCCTCCGTACCCGCGGAGCGCTGCTTTTTCTCGATCTGTTTCGCGCCTGCGGCAAACAGCCAAGTCGGAATGGTGATGATCTTCTTGTTCGGCGTGCCCATATAGCGGTGCATGACAAAGATCATTTCCTTCCAGGTCATGTTGAACCAGCCGACCGGGTACGCGTTTGCGCCGTGGCCGCGCTCCAGCGCGCCCGCGAACGCCTCGCCGACCTGGCGAACGGTGACCATTGTCGTGCCGCCGCGCGGGTAGAGCACCGCGCCCTTCATACCTTTGATCATCTCGACGAGGAACACCCAAACAGGTTTGCGCCCCTTCTGCGCGCCGAAAATATACGGCAGCTCCAGAACGGAAACGTCGAAGTGCTCGTCCGCAAACGAGAACGCCATGGTTTCCTGGTCGAGACGGCTGCGAATGTAGGGATGCCAGCGGTTTAGTTCCATCTCCGGCCACTTCTTGGCAAAGTGGGAGAAGTATGAGCCCGCGATCACCGCGTGTTTGACGCCGCTCTCTTTGGCGAGTCGCAGAAAGCGCTCCAGCGGCGTGATGTTGTACTTTTTAAAGAAGTCATAAATGGGCGACGGGCCTTCAATCCGCTCGTCCACCCCCGCGGCAAAGACGAACCCATCCATGCCTTTGAAGAGGGATTTGAGCTCCTCGTCCGTCATGTCGTTGCTATTTTTGAGTGTCAAGGTCATTTCGGGCGGCAGCAGCGCGCCTTCGGGAAGCGGCGGCAGCGCAATGGAATGGACACTGTGTCCGCGTGAAATCAGCTCGCGCGCAGCCTGACTGCCGAGTAAACCCGTTCCGCCGATCATGAGAACCTTCATATCGACACCTCCTGTTTTATTCTGTAGATTCATTATAACAGGAATTCACCGTTTCACAGCTACAAGATCACAAATACAACAATAAAGCGTAACAAGCAACTGCGCTGCACACTGGAAAGGACAGGGGAAACAATGGTACAATATCCTTATTCGTATTGCACCCTCGAAATCCGCTGAAAGGAGACCCTGCGCGCCTTGAAGAAACGGGATTGGATTATTCTCGCAAGCGTGCTGCTGCTCGCGCTCTTGGCGTTTACCGCATCAAAGTTGCTTGCGCCGGCATCGCCCAGCGCTACGGTCACCGTCTTTGTCGGCGGAACGCAATACCGGCAGGTGCGCGCGGACGAGTACCAGACGATCACGATCGACCAGGGCGGCGGCCGGAGAAATGTCGTCGTCATCGATGAAAACGGCGTGCGGATGGGATTTTCCACCTGCAAAAACCAGATCTGCGTGCACCACGCGGTCATCGACCCGAACAATTCGGACAAACTCTTGCTGGACAACTGGATCGTCTGCCTGCCAAACGGCGTGACGGTCGAGGTTACGCCCGCCGGGGAGGAACCATGAACACACGCTGGAATGCATCCGCCATTGCGAAGCTCGGCCTGCTCACCGCCGTTGCGCTCGTGCTCGGATACTTTGAGCACCTGCTGCCGGTTACGGGCATTCCCGGCGTCAAGCTCGGCCTGGCGAACACGGTGCTGCTCTACGCGCTGTATCTATTGGACGTCCCCAGCGCGATTCTTCTCATGATTCTCAAGGTGGGCTTAAGCGGCCTGCTCTTTGGCGGCGTCGCCGCAATGCTCTATAGTTTCGCGGGCGGTGTGGCCAGCCTGCTCGTTATGATCCTCGCGCGGCGGGCAAAAGGGCTCAGCGTAATTGGCGTAAGCATCCTCGGCGCGACGGCGCACAATGTGGCGCAGCTTATCGTCGCCTGTTTCGTTGTGGAAACGCGCGCGATCCTCGCCTACCTGCCGGTTCTGCTGCTTGCCGCGGCGGTCACCGGCATACTCACCGGGCTGATCGCGCGGTATACCTTCCGCGGACTGAACCCGAAAGCGGTCAAGGCGCCGGAGCCCACCCGAAAAAAGAAACCGGAAAAGCGGAGTCCATCTTGATAAAAACGCAAAAAAATGGAATAATGCCTACAGGCGTGTTTACACCCGCGCGCACGACGCGGCGGGTCATTCCGGGTCGAATCGCGGCGATGGTTGCGACCCTTCTGCTGCTCGCCTCGTTCTTTGGTTGCGTAAGCCGGCCTGCCGAGCCCAAACGTTACGAACGGGTATTTCTGGACGTATTCGACACCGTTACCACGGTGATCCTGTACGATACCGGCGAGCGGAGCGCAGGCGAGCGATTCGACCAGCTGCATGCACTGCTGCTGGAGTACCACCGGCTCTACGACATCTACAACGCTTACGACGGCCTGAACAACCTCTATACCGTCAATCAAAACGCGGGGAAATCCCCCGTTGCGGTGGACGAGCGTATTCTCGGCCTGATCGACTACGCAAAAGAGATGGACGTGCTGACGGACGGACGCATGAACATCGCCATGGGCGGCGTGCTCGATCTCTGGCTGCAATATCGCGAGGCGGGCCTGAACGATCCCGGCAGCGCCGCGCTTCCGCCAATGGCGGAGCTGGAAGCGGCAAACGCGCATTCGAAACCCGGCAGCATCGTCGTGGATCGCGCTGCGGGTACGCTTTCCATTACCGACGCGCAAACGCAAATCGACGTTGGCGCAATCGGCAAGGGCTACGCTGCGCAGAAGGCGACGGAAGCGATGGAGCAAAGCGGCGTAACCTCGATGCTTCTCAGCATCGGCGGCAACGTCTGCTCCATCGGTACGCGACCCGACGGCACGCCCTGGCAGGTTGGCATTCAGGATCCGTATTCGGACGGAAATCTCTGCGTTGTGCAGGTTTCCGGCCGGAGCGTGGTAACGAGCGGCACCTACGAGCGGTTCTACACCGTGGACGGCAAGCGCTACCACCACATCATCGATCCGGAAACGCTGCTGCCCTCGACGTATTACGATTCCATCACGGTCATTTCGGACGATTCCGCGCTGGCAGATGCGCTGACCACGGGGCTGTTCTGCCTGCCGCTTACACAGGGGCAGGCGCTCGTCGCCTCACTCGACGGCGTGGAAGCTCTCTGGGTTCTGCCGGACGGAACGCAGGCGCAGTCGAACGGATTCTCCGCTTATTTGGTTCCATAAACAATCGATCTCGATCGAGCAGCACACGAAAGGGGCAAACACGCATGTATTGCACGCGAAAAGTCAGCAACGATATCACCTGGGTTGGCGGAAACGACCGGCGCCTCGCCATGTTTGAGGGCGTCTATTCCATTCCGAACGGCGTTTCCTACAACTCGTATCTCATATTGGACGAACAGACCATTCTGTTCGACACCGTGGACAAGGCCATTGGCCGGCTGTTTTTCGAGAATGTCGCGCATACGCTGGACGGGCGCAAGCTGGATTATGTCGTTGTCCAGCATATGGAGCCGGATCACTCGGCCACGCTCATGGACCTGCTCTGCCGCTACACGGAGACGAAGGTCGTCTGCACGAAAAAGACAAGCGAGATGATCGTTCAGTTCTTTGGCATGGACGTTTCCGACCGCGCGGTCATCGTGAAGGAAAACGACACGCTCTCCACCGGCAGGCACGAGTTCCAATTTATCACGGCGCCCATGGTGCACTGGCCGGAGGTCATGTTTACCTACGACAAGACCGACAAGGTTCTCTTTTCGGCGGACGCGTTCGGCACATTCAACGCGCTCAACGGCGCGCTCTTTGCCGACGAGCTGGATTTTTATAACACGCTCATCGGCGAGGCGCGGCGCTACTACGCCAACATCATCGGCAAATACGGTCCGCAGGTGCAGGCCGCGCTGAAAAAGGTCGCCGCGCTGGACATAAAGACCATCTGCCCGCTGCACGGCCCCGTGCATCGCAGGGACTTTTCCGCGTACATCGAAAAATACCAGCGCTGGAGCACCTACGAGCCGGAGGAAACGGGCGTTATGCTCGCCTATGCTTCCATCTACGGAAACACGGAAAACGCGGCGGAAATCCTCGCCTGCCGCCTGCGCGAAAAAGGCATTACGGTGGAGCTCTTCGACGTATCGGTCGTGCCCATGAGCCAGATTGTCGCGGCGGCGTTCCGTTACAGCCACCTGGTTTTTGCTTCGGCCACCTATAATGCCGGCGTGTTCATCACGATGGAAGAGCTGATCCACGACCTCGTGCTGCATAACATTCAGAACCGCACGCTTGCGTTCCTGGAAAACGGTTCCTGGGCGCCCGCGAGCGGCAAACTCATGCGCGAAACGCTCGCCCCGCTCAAAGACATGACCGTTCTGGAACAGACGGTGAGCCTGCGCTCCTCGCTCAAGGAAAACCAGCTCGGCGAAATCGACGCGCTGGCGGATGCGATTGCCGGAACGATGACCCTGCCGGAGAACGCCTCCGTTCCCACCGGCGAACTGAACAACGCGGCGCTCTTCGCCATCAGCTACGGCCTGTTCGTGCTCACCGCGAAAGATGGCGAGCGGGACAACGGCTGCATTGTCAATACGGTCATTCAAGTTACGAGCACGCCGAAACGCATCGCTTTTGCGGTCAACAAGGAGAACCTCACGCACGACATGGTCCTGAAGACCGGCGTGTGCAACATCTCCATTCTCAGCGAAAACGCGCCGTTTTCGCTCTTTGAACGTTTCGGCCTGCAAAGCGGCAAGCAGACGGATAAATTTGCCGGGTTCGAAGCCTATGCGCGCAGCGTCAACGGAGTCGCTTACGTAACCCAGGGGGTCAACGCCCTGCTCAGTGGAAGAATCGTTTCCACCGAGGACTGCGGAACGCATACGCTCTTTGTCGCCGATCTGACCGAGGCGAAAAAGCTCTCCGCCGAACCTTCCGTCACCTACGAATACTACCGCAAGAACATCAAGCCGAAATCCGCCGAAACAAAAAAGAAGGGCTGGCTCTGCACGGTCTGCGGCTATGTTTACGAAGGCGAAGAGCTTCCGCCGGACTATATCTGCCCCGTCTGCAAGCACGGCGCGGAGGTGTTCGTGCCCCTCGGCTCCGCCCCCGACGGAAAGGCGCCGGAAGCGCCGAAGCAGCAGTCCGCTGCGGTGGAAGATCCCAAGCAGCCGTCTACGACGCCGGAAGCCCCGAAAGCGGAATCCAAGCCGGAACCGGAACATAAGAAGGGCTTCGTCTGCGGGGTCTGCGGGTATGTGCTGGAAAGCGACACGCTGCCGCCGGATTTCATCTGCCCCGTCTGCAAGCACGGCGCGGAGGTCTTCACGCCGCTGGAATAACGTTATTCGCAAATCGCAGCCACAAAGCGCTCCTCCAGGGGGCGCTTTTTTTGCGCAAAAAACCCCGCGGACAAAGCCGCGGGGTTGATGCGCACTCGCGCACAAGATGAATTTTCGATTAAACGTTGATTCGAAACAGCGTGACGTCCCCATCCTGCATGACGTAATCCTTGCCCTCGCTGCGGATCAGGCCCTTTTCCTTGCAGGCGGCCATGGAGCCAAGCTCCTTGAGCGTCTCAAACGGCACAATCTCCGCGCGGATGAACCCGCGCTCAAAGTCCGTATGAATCTTGCCCGCGGCCTGCGGCGCTTTCGTTCCGCGCGTAATGGTCCACGCGCGAACCTCCTTCGGCCCACCGGTGAGGTAGCTGATCAATCCCAGCAAGCGATAGCAGGCTTTCACCAGCTGGTCGAGACCGGACTCTTTGATGCCGAGTTCCGCTAAAAACGCGCCCTTTTCGGCAGGATCCAATTCGGCAATCTCCTCTTCGAGCTTGCAGCAGATGGTCAGCGCCTCCGCCTTTTCCGCTTTGGCGATTTCGTAGAGCGCTTTCACGTGCGCGTTCGGCTCCTGGCCAATCTCGTCCTCGCGGACGTTGGCAACGTAGATGATGGGTTTACTCGTGAGCAGGAAGAAGCCGCGCAAGAGCTCCGCTTCCTCTTCCGTTAAGTCCAGACTGCGCGCGGGTTTTCCGCTCTCCAGAGCAGGCTGAATCCGCTCGAGCAGCGCCACCTCCGCGACGGTCTTTTTGTCCCCCGCCTTGAGGAGTTTGCGCGCGCGGTCGAGACGTTTTTCCACCGTCTCCATATCCGCAAAGATCAGCTCAAACGAGATGGTCTCCACATCCCGCGCGGGATTGACGCTGCCGTCCACATGGACGATGTTCTCGTCCTCAAAACAGCGGACGACGTGCACCACCGCGTCCACCTCGCGGATATGCGAGAGGAACTTGTTGCCCAGTCCCTCGCCCCGGCTTGCGCCGCGCACGAGCCCCGCGATGTCAACAAACTCAATCGTCGTCGGCGTGTACTTCTCGGGGTTATACATTTTGGCCAGCACGTCCAGCCGTTCGTCCGGCACGGCGACCACGCCGACGTTCGGCTCGATTGTGCAGAACGGGTAGTTCGCGGCCTGCGCGCCCGCCTGCGTAATCGCGTTAAAGAGCGTGCTCTTGCCGACGTTCGGCAGGCCAATCACTCCAAGCTTCATAAGAGACCTCCTTTTTCTTTTCTTTCAAAAGAAAAGAAACAAAAGAAATTATAGTTTTGCTCTTCCTAGATTCAGTCTTCTAAGAGATTCTTCTCTGCCAAGTAACGTCGCGATTTCCATCGCGCCGCCGGGGGTCACGAGCTTGCCCGCGAGAGAAATGCGCACCGGCCAGAGCAGCGTTCCATTCTTCATTTCCCTTGCCTCCGCCATGCCGAGCAGCGTTTCGTGCAGCGCTTCTTCCGTCCACTCCGGCAGCGCCGTGAGCGCCGGAATCACGAAGTCTAAAACTTCGGCGGAAACGGCGGAATCCGTCTTGCTCTTTTTGTTCGTAAAGAGTTCCGCGTCATAGTCCGGCAAGGCGGTCAGAAAATCCACCACCTCCGGAATCTGGGTAAAGATTTCCGTGCGCGGCTGCAAAATCCGGCAGAGGATGTCCTTGTCCATGCCCGCGACGCCCGCCTGCTCATAATAGGGCAGCGCATGGCGCGTGAATTCCTCCGGCGCGAGCTTTCGCACATACTCCGCGTTCATCCACGTCAGCTTGTTCACATCGAAAATCGCGGGGGATTTCGACATGCCGGTCACGTCAAACGTTTCCTTCAGCTCGTCCAGCGTAAAGAACTCGCGCTCGTCGCCGGGGTTCCAGCCAAGCAGCGCGACGTAATTGACGATGGCTTCCCGCAGGTAGCCCTTCTTGAGATAATCCTCATAATACGCGTCGCCGTCCCGTTTGCTGAGCTTATGCGTCTGGTCGCGCATGATCGGCGTCATGTGGATATACACCGGCTTTTCCCAACCGAACGCCTCGTAGAGCAGGTTGTATTTCGGTGTGCTTGCGAGGTATTCGTTGCCGCGCATCACGTGCGTAATGGCCATCGTATGGTCGTCGATTACGTTGGCGAAGTTATAGGTCGGCATCCCGTCCGCCTTGATGAGCACCATGTCGTCCAGCTCCGCGCAGTCCACCGCGATGTGCCCGTAGAGCACGTCGTCAAACGACGCTTCGCCGGTGAGCGGAACGTTCTGGCGAATCACGTACGGTTCGCCCGCCGCGATTCTCTTCTGCACTTCCTCCGGCGAAAGATGCAGACAGTGCTTATCGTACTTCCAAACCTCGCCCTTTTGGGAGGATTCCTCCCGGCGCGCGTCCAGTTCCTCATTCGTGCAGAAGCAGTAGTACGCCTTGCCCGCTTTCACGAGCTGTTCGGCATAGGGTTTGTACATTGCCTTGCGCTCGCTCTGGACATAGGGACCGTATGCGCCGCCGATATCGGGGCCTTCGTCCCAGAGCATGCCGATGTCGCGCAGGGTATTGTAGATGACGTCCACCGCGCCTTCGACATAGCGGCTCTGGTCGGTGTCTTCAATGCGGAGGATAAACTGCCCCCCCTGTTTTTTTGCGTAGAGGTAGGTATACAGCGCGCTGCGCAGGTTGCCGAGGTGCATATAACCCGTCGGCGACGGGGCAAACCGGGTTCGAACCATAGCTGTCTCCAAACTTTACTTTTCTTAAAGAAAAGTAAATAAAAGTTTTTTATGCTTTGTAACTGTCCTTCAAGCCGACCGTGCGGTTGAAGACCGGCTGTTTCGGGGTGCTGTCCAGATCCGTGCAGAAGTACCCTTCGCGCAGGAACTGGAAGCGCTCGCCGGCGGCGGAACTGCCCAATATGGGTTCGACGTAGCCATGTAACGTGACGAGCGAATCGGGGTTGAGTTTGTCGATAAAGTCCTTTTCGACCGCCCCTTCTTCGTCCTCGTCGTCCTGCTCCGCGCTTTCGCTCTTCATGAGCGTGTCGTAAAGGCGGAATTCGGCTTTCACCGCGTCGTCCGCATTGACCCAGTGCAGGGTGCCCTTCACCTTGCGCGCATCCTCGCCGCTCTTGCTCGTTGGATCGTAGGTGCAGACGATCTTCGTGATATTGCCCGCCGCGTCCTTTTCCCATCGCACGCATTTGATGATATACGCGCCCTTGAGCCGTACTTCGCCGTCCGGCTTGAGACGGAAGAATTTATTCGGCGGAACCTCCGCGAAATCCTCGCGCTCAATATAGGCGCGCTTGCCAAAACGGACGGTGCGCACACCGAGTTCGGGGTGGTTCGGGTGGTTTTCCAGCTCGATCTCCTCGAATTTTCCCTCGTCCCAGTTGTCAATTTCGACCAGAACGGGATCGAGCACCGCCATGCGGCGGATCGCCGTTTCGTTGAGGTCCTCGCGGACGCAGTGCTCCAGCATGGCCGCATCCACCAGGCTGTCCGCCTTGGCAACGCCGATGCGATCCAGAAAATCCCGAATTGCCGCGGGCGTGTAGCCGCGCCGCCGCATGCCGCAGAGCGTCGGCATCCGCGGATCGTCCCAGCCGGAGACGTACCCTTCCTCCACGAGGCGGCGCAGGTATCGCTTGCTCATGATGGTATCCGTCATGTTGAGCCGCGCAAACTCGATCTGGCGCGGTTTTGGGCTAAACCCGCACTGGTCGATGACCCAGTCGTAGAGCGGGCGGTGTGCCTCGTATTCCAGCGAACAGAGCGAGTGCGTCACACCCTCAATCGCGTCCTGAATCGGGTGCGCAAAATCGTACATCGGGTAGATGCACCACTTGTCGCCCGTCTGGTGATGGGAAACATGCTTGATGCGGTACAGCGCGGGATCGCGCAGGTTGATGTTTGGGGACGTCATGTCGATTTTGGCGCGGAGAGTTTTTGCGCCGTCCGCAAACTCGCCCGCGCGCATGCGCTCGAACAGGTCGAGGCTCTCGGCTGCCGGCCGGTCGCGATAGGGGCTGTTCTTGCCCGGCTGCGTCAGCGTACCGCGATAGGCGCGCATGTCCTCCTTGGTAAGTTCGTCCACATACGCGACACCTTTTTTGATCAATTTCACCGCGAGGTCGTAGCACTGGTCGAAGTAGGAAGACCCGAAGAGCACCTTGTTCCACTGGTAGCCGAGCCACTGGATATCCGCCTGAATCGCATCGACGTATTCCACGTCCTCCTTGGCGGGGTTCGTGTCGTCAAAGCGCAGGTTGCAGACGCCGCCGTACTGCTCGGCCATGCCGAAATCAATGGCGAGCGCCTTCGCGTGGCCAATGTGCAGGTAACCGTTCGGTTCGGGCGGAAAACGGGTCTGCACGCGCGGCTCTTTCGTGCGCATGTCCTCTTCGATGAACTCCTCAATGAAGTTCTTGGATCGTTTTGCCTCTTCCATTGCCGTGTGCCTCCAAATTTGCTTGTTCCATTATCGGGTACGCGCCTGAAAATGTCAATTCGATGGGAAAGAACTCTATTTACTTCTCTTAAAATATAAGTAAAACAAAAGAATCCTTATTTTTTTGCAAGTTGCTGCAAGCGAACAAGAGTATTATCCTTCGGGTGCTTCACGCAGTGCAGAAAGAGCTTCTTTTTCAGTTCGCCGAGTTCCCTGCCCTCCGGAAGGCCGGAGGCCTCCATCAGCTGTTCGCCGGAGATCGCAAGCTCCCGCTCGCTAAACGGCGTTCCGTCACGGAGCATGGTTTCATATAACATGCGCCAGTCTTCGGCAACGTAATCGATATCATACCCGCAGCCGCGGATATCCGCCTCGCGCAGCAGAATTTGCTCCAGCGTACGCTCCCTGCCCCAGGTTGCAAACCGGACGCGGAGCGTATCCGTCTTCGCCTGGTGCTGAATATCGTACATATGCCCGCCGACGAGCGCGCTGACCTCACGGACCGTCCGCGCGGGAAACCTGAGCTCGATCAGCACGCGCCTGGCAATGCGCTCGCCGTATTGATCGTGATCGTACTGCACGCCGGTTTCGCGCTTGCAGTCCGGCTTGCCGACGTCGTGCAGCAGCGCCGCGAGCCGCAGTTTCTCCGTTGGCGGCGCGGCGGCGCAGACCTGAAAGCTGTGTTCCAGCACGTCGAACCGGTGGTGATCCGGCCGCTGCGCCATGCCGCGCGCAAGGTTGAACTCCGGCACGAGAAAATCCCAAACGTCCAGCTCGTCCAGCATCCGTAATCCACGCACAGGCGAGCGCAGTTCGTCCCGGCCCAGCGCGGGATAGCGCGCGTCCGTCAGTAAAATCTTAACGAACTCCTCCCGCCTGCGCTCGGCGGCAATGTCCTTTAGGTTCGGCGCGTTTCGCTTGGCCGCCGCCCAGGTTGCCTCGTCGATGGCAAAGCCCATCTCACAGGCAAAACGCACGAGGCGCAGCACCCGCAGCGCGTCGGAGCGCATGATTTCGTCCGGTTCCGCGCTCGTAGTGCGGATGATCTGCCGTTCCAGATCGGCAATGCCGCCGGTGGGATCCCCGACCTCGCCCGTCGAGAGGTCGGCATACAGCGCGTTGACCGAAAAGTCGCGCCGCCAGGCGTCGTCCGCGAGGTTTTCGCCAAAAGCGACGTCGTTCGGGCGATGCGCGCCGCCACGCCCATACGATTCCTTTCGAAACGTGGTGTGCTCCACACGGACAGAACCAAAGTGCAGCTCCACGGTGCCCATTTCTGCCGCTTTCTCGATGACGCGAATACCGTGCTCCGGCATCGCCGCCGCAACCTGCTCCGGCGTGAGGCGCGAGCATACGTCGATATCCGACGGCGGCAGGTTTAGCAGCGCGTTTCGCACCAGTCCGCCGACGGCATAGACCTTCGTATTCTCTTTTGCGAACGCCTCCGCGAGCGGAAGCAGCTCTTTTGGGATCGATATCCGCATCTGATGAAAAAACTCCTTTGATCTACATGTTATTGTACATCAAAGGAGAATTCTTTTGCTTCTTTTCTTTTCAGAAAAGAAGTTATTGCTTACTCAGTTCCTCGTGGATGGCCGCCGCAGCGGTTTTGCCCGCGCCCATGGCGAGGATGACCGTCGCCGCGCCCGTGACCGTGTCGCCGCCTGCGTAAACATGCGCGCGGCTGGTCTTACCCGTCGCTTCGTCCACAATGATGCCGCCCCACTTTTCGGTGTTCAGACCCGGCGTGGTGTTCTTGATCAGCGGGTTCGGGCTGTTGCCGATGGCGATGACCACGGTATCCACATCGATTGTGTGCTCGCTGCCCGCTTTGACGACCGGACGCCTGCGCCCGCTCGCGTCGGGTTCGCCCAATTCCATCTCCACGCAGGTCATAGCCCTGACATGCCCGTTTTCGTCGCCCAAAATCTCCGTCGGGTTCGTGAGCATCTTGAAGATAATGCCCTCTTCCTTGGCATGGTGCACCTCTTCGACCCGCGCGGGCATCTCCTGCTCACCGCGGCGGTAGACGATGTAGACGTGCTCCGCGCCGAGGCGCTTGGCGCTGCGCGCCGCGTCCATGGCCACGTTTCCGCCGCCGACGACCGCCGCGTTTTTGCCGACCTGCACAGGCGTATCCGTCTTCGGGAAGGTGTACGCCTTCATGAGATTGATGCGCGTGAGAAACTCATTGGCGGAATACACGCCGTTGAGGTTTTCGCCGGGGATTCCCTGAAAGCGCGGCAACCCCGCGCCGCTGCCGACGAAGACCGCGCTGAAGCCCTCTTCGTTTAGCAATTCGTCCAGCGTAATGCTGCGGCCGATGACCATGTTGGTCTCGATCTTGACGCCGATATCCTCGAGCGTCTTGATCTCGTCCCGCACGAGCTGCTTGGGCAGACGGAACTCCGGAATACCGTAAACGAGCACACCGCCGGGGGTATGGAGCGCCTCAAAAATTGTTACCTCGTAGCCGAGCTTGCGCAGGTCGCCCGCGCAGGTCAGCCCCGCGGGACCGCTGCCGACGATCGCAACTTTTTTGCCGTTGTCCGGCAGAGGCTTGGCGGGCTGAGCGCCGTGCGCCATGGCGTAGTCCGCGACGAACCGCTCCAGCCGCCCGATGGCGACCGGCTCGCCCTTAATGCCGCGCACACACTTTTCCTCGCACTGCGTTTCCTGCGGGCAGACGCGGCCGCAGACGGCGGGCAGCGCGTTGGTGGAGCGGATGACCTCGTAGGCCTCCATAAACTTTTCTTCCGCAACGAGCCCAATGAACTCCGGAATACGAACGTTCACCGGACAACCGGAGACGCAGGGCTTGTGCTTGCAATTGAGGCAACGCTTTGCCTCGTCCACGGCCATTGCTTCGTCGTACCCCTGGGATACCTCGTTGAAGTTCTTATTACGAACGTCCGGCGCCTGTTCGCGCGCGGGCAGTTTGGTCAGTCTCATGTTCGGCATGGCTCAGTTCCCTCCCCGCTTGGCCTGGAGTTCCACATTCTTGAGGTTACAGGCCTTGCATTCGAGGCTTTCCGCCTCTTCCTTGCGGTACATCCGCCCGCGGGCAATCGCCTCGTCCCAGTCCACCGCAAAGCCGTCGAAGTCCGGCCCATCCACGCAGGCAAACTTCATCTCGCCGCCAACGGTGACACGGCAGCAGCCGCACATACCCGTTCCGTCGATCATGATCGGGTTCATGGAGATCACGGTCGGAATATCGTATTGCTTCGTGATGTTCACCACCGCGCGCATCATAACGAGCGGACCAATGGCGATTACATGGTCGTATTGTTTGCCCGCTTTGAGCTGTTCCTCCAGTGCGCTGGTGACGAAGCCCTTGTGTCCGTTGCTTCCGTCGTCCGTCATGACGTAGAGGTTCGTGCTCGCGGCTTTGAGCTCGTCCATCAGGATCATTAGTTCGGTGTTACGGAAGCCTACGATGACGTCCACTTCCGCGCCCATATCGTGCAGCGCTTTTGCCTGCGGATACGCAATGGCAACACCCAGGCCCCCGCCGATGACCGCAACCTTCTTCATTCCCGCAAGATGGCTGGCCACGCCCAGCGGGCCGACGAAATCCTGCAGCGAATCGCCCTCGTTCAGGCAGTCCAGCCGTTTCGTGGTGTACCCCACCTTCTGAAAGATGATGGTCACCGTCCCGCGCGCGGGGTCCGTCCCCGCGACGGTCAGCGGAACGCGCTCGCCGCTGTCATCCACACGCAGGATGATGAACTGTCCCGGTTTGGCTTTCTTTGCGATATATGGCGCTTCAATCTCCATGAGCGTGACCGTTTCATGCAGCGCGCGCTTCGTTACGATTCGGTACATTGGGTCTCCTTTCCGATAAAGAAACGATACCGGATGGATGCCTGCATCCGGCTGCCGGCCGAACCCGCGGCAAGAATATGTTTAAAACAAGCACCATCCTTTTTTACAGACGGGCTTATTCTATCACGAAGAACGATTCCCGCTCAACGGAAACCGCTAAATTTATCCTTGTTTTTTTGAAATTCAGCAATATTACCGGCCTATTTGAATCCTTGTACATAAAACATCGTATAACCCTGTTGCAAGCGGACAATCTCGCTTAGCACAAGTGACCGTAATACACGCTTGCTTATTCTGGCAAATTATTGCCTTTCTCCTGTTCCCGCTCGATTTGCTTGACGCTTTTTTTCGGCGTTGGCAAATCCTCCGGCATCGTGCCACCCAGCTCTTTTATTGTTTGTCGAACTTTTCGGCCAACTTGATAATGCACTTCGTTTGCGGCCGCCGTTCCTTTGATTTTATCGCGACGAAGTTTCTCGTCGGTTTGCGTCGCGCGGAATAAATTCGCAGCCAGTTCCGTGCTTCCCATATGATCAAGAATTTTCTGCGTTTTCTTCAGTCTTTTTCTCGCGTGGATTTCTTTCGCGCCAAGACCACCATAGAGTCCCTGGTACCCTTTGTTCTGAAAAATCGCATACTCCTGATCCGTTTGAACACCGGCCGCCTGCGCGGCTTCGGCCAGGGATTTATTATGCGCCGCCATTTCATTTCGGATCGCGAGACGCTTTTGATCCTCACCGAGCTGATCATAGGATTCGATCAGTTCCTGCTGTCTGGTTTTTACCGCAAAGTAAGTTTGCCCAACGGCAATAACTTCTTTGCGCGGATCGCCATTCATCACAATCAGATAGCAAGCATAGCGGGAAAGCATGTAATCTCCAATTCCTCTATCGGAACCCGAGCCAAGCGGAACCATTTTGTTGACGTCAACAAAATGGTTGGCAACAACGTTCTTACTGTTTGCGCAAGCCGCTTTCGCTTTCTCAATAACGTTTTCAAAATTGCGCCATTCGGTATAGCCAAGCACCGTCTGCAATTCGCGCGCAAACCAGAACTCTTCCTTGTTTTCATTGATATGTTTGATTTCTTCAAAGGTTTGATCACTATACCGCTTTAAATCGCTCATATGAACATATCCCCCTCAATTGTAAGAAAACCCCTGCGGCAGCCTGCAAGAAATAAAACATCAAAGCCGGCACGTAACCAAAATGCCGGCTTTGATTTCAGTATTATTCCCAGTCGATCAGGCCGAGGCTCTCGAGATAACGCTCGTTATAGTCCATATAGTCCTCGACAAGACGGAGCATGTACATCTTGTGAGCCGCAAATCTGACGCACATCCTTTCATGCATGTAATCGTAGGCCGCGTCGTCGTCGTAAACCGCGCCTTCGTCCGCGCCCGTCTCCTTCATGAACGCCGCGTCCAGCGCCATAGCCGCGCTCACCATTTCATCCAGCGTTTTTTCGTCCACAATCTCGGCAAAATCGCCCTGCTCCCGGAAGCAGCCGAGGATGTAGGCTTTCGCTTCCGCTTCGTTATACTCTTTCGTCTCCATAAAAAGACACTCCGTTCCGTTTTTTCTTGTTTCAGCTTTTCTTATTTCAGCAGTTCGTCCAGCTCGTTCACATATTGCTCGAACACGTCCAGCGAGGCGATAATGCTTTCCTTTTTCGTCAAGTCCACGCCCGCCGCCTTGAGTTCTTCAATCGGATAGTCGCTCCCGCCGCTCCGGAGGAAGGTCTTGTAGCGCGCCACCGCGCCGTGATGCAGAATATCGTCCGCCAGCTTTACCGCGGAGCAGAGCCCCGTCGCATACTGATATACATAAAACGCGTTATAGAAATGCGGAATGCGCATCCATTCGAGCGCGATGTTGTCGTCCACATGCGCGCCGTCGTAATACCGTTCGTTAAGCGCGCGGTAAACGTCCGACAGGCTCTCCACCGTAAGCGGTTCCCCGCTTTCCGCCATGGAATGGGACTTGAGCTCAAACTCCGCAAACATCGTCTGCCGGAAACAGGTGGTGCGGAAGGATTCCAGAAACTGCGTAATGTAATACGCGCGTTTCATTTTATCCTTCTCGTTTGCCAGCAGATGGTAGGTCATCAGCGTTTCGTTGACCGTGGAAGCGACCTCCGCAACGAGAATGCGATACTGTGAAGTTTCAAAAGGCTGCGTCGAATTGGAATAATGAGAATGCATGGCATGCCCCAGCTCATGTCCAAGCGTAAACGCATCGTCCATCTTGCCCTGGAAATTCAGCAATACATAGGGGTGCGTTCCGTATACGCCCGCGCAGAACGCGCCGCTGGTCTTGCCCGGCGTTTCATACACGTCGATCCAGCCCTTCGTGTAGGAATCCTCCAGCAGCTGCCGGTACTCCTCGCCGAGCGGCTCCAGCGCCGTCTTGACCAACGCTTTTGCCTCGTCGTATGGCATGTCGATGTCGCAGTCCGCAATAATCGGCACATAGAGGTCGTACATCTCCAGCGTCTCCACACCGAGCACGCGCTTGCGGATATCGAGATACTTCCGCAGCACGGGCAGTTTTTCGTGGACGGCTTCGATCAGCTGCTCGTAAACCGAAACGGGCACACCGTTTCCAAACAGCACCGCCTCAATCGCGCTGTCAAACCGGTGCGTGCGCGCGCGAAACACGTCCGCTTTCACGGAGGTCGCGTAGGTTGCGGTGATGGTGTTCTTCATGCTGCGGTAAGCCTGATAGAGTCCTTCGTAGGCTTCCCGGCGGACACGGCGGTCCGGACTGACGAGAAACATGCCGTAGGTGCCGTGGGTCAGTTTGGCTTCCTTGCCGGATTCGTCCGTAATCGTTCCATAGTCCAGATCCACATCCGAAAGCATGGTGAAGATATTATCCGCGCCGGAGAGCGGCTCCTCCGCCATTGCGAGCAAGCGCTCCTCCTCGGTGGAAAGCGTATGCGCACGGCGGCGGTTCGCATCCGCAATGCGGAAGCGGAAGGGCGCGAAGCGCGCCTCTGCCGCCCAGCCGAGCAGCGTCGGTTCGGGAATCTGCAGTATCTCCGGCTCAACAAAGGACGACGCCGCCTGCGCGGACACATAGAGCTGAATCGCGCGGTCGGTCATGCCCTGGTAGCGTGTGTTTCCGTTGTCCTCATCCTTGCGCAAATGCGCGTAGGAATAGAGCTTCTCAATCAGCCGGCCCATTTGGCTTTCGTCGCTCAGCGCGGCAAACAGTGCGTCCGCACTCCCGTGCAGCCGCCCGGAATGCGCGGAAAACGCATCGATTCTTCTCTGCATGCTCTGGTAGTCCGCCTCCCAGAGCGCTTCGTCACGGTAGATATCTTCCAGATTCCATTTCAGGCAGGGTTCGATTTGATCTCTCGTTTTCATGATACATTGTCCTTTCCACCGATTCTGCTGTTATGGCAAGCGTTTTGCGCTGTAATTTCTTCCTTGATCCGTCGCCGACGGCGCCGGATTCGGATGCCCGGAGCGGTGGCTCTTCGAATAACAGTATAACACACGGTAGCGCACAAATGGAGTGCGTTGCTTGCAATCCAGCCGCCTGTCGCCGTCTGCTGCGGAAAAAACGCCCTTGACAGGAATCAAAGTTGCGATATACTATAGATACGAACATTCGTTTGCTTTCGTTGTTTTCCTGCGCAACCGCAACGATGCCGCGGAAAGGAGATTTCCCCATGAGCCGCAGAGTGTTACACGTGGACTTCAACAGTTTTTACGCCTCGGTTGCCTGCTTTCTCGACCCCGCCCTGCGGCCGCATCCGGTCGCCGTCGCCGGGGATCCCGAAGCGAGGCACGGTATTATTCTAGCAAAAAACGAACTGGCAAAGAAGTTTGGCGTAAAAACCGGCGAGGCAATCTGGCAGGCAAAGCAGAAGTGCCCTCTGCTCGTTACCGTTAAGCCGGATTTTGCTTCCTACCAGAAGTTCTCCGCGCTGGGGCGTGAAATCTACGGGGAATATTCCGACCGGGTGGAGGCTTTCGGTCTGGACGAGAACTGGATCGACGTCTCCGGCTCCACCGAAACGCTGGAGGACGCACGCCGACTGGCCGAAACGATCCGTTTTCGCATTCGCGACGAACTGGGCATTACGGTCTCCATCGGGGTTGCGGACAACAAGGTGTTTGCCAAGCTGGGCTCCGATATCAAAAAGCCGGACGCGGTCACGCTTATCTCGCCGGAAAATTACCAAAAGGTCGTCTGGCCGCTTCCCGCGAGCGATCTGCTCTATGTCGGCCGCGCCACGCAGGCAAAGCTGCTCAAGTACGGCGTGCTCACGATCGGCGATCTGGCCAACACGCCCGTTTCATTTCTGAAATCGCAGTTTGGCAAGTGCGGCGTCATGCTGCACGCGTTTGCCAACGGGCTGGACGCCGCGCCCGTTCTGCGCTCCATCGACCAGCCGCCGGTGAAATCCGTTGGAAACGGAATTACCACCCCGCGCGACCTCGTCAACGACGAGGATGTTTATTTAACCATCTGCATGCTCGCCGAGAGCGTTTCCGCGCGCCTGCGCGAGCAGGGCATGCGCGCAAAAACCGCACATCTGAGCGTACGGGACACGGGGCTGTATTCGTTTATCCGCCAGACGAAGTTCGACCACCCGACGAATATTACAAGCGAGATCTCCCGCGCCTGCATGCAGCTGTTTCGGGAGAACTACAACTGGCAGACGCCGATTCGCTCGCTGACCGTTTCCACCTCGGACCTGGTCGGCGAGGACAATCCCGAGCAGCTTTCGCTCTTTGACGACCAGGCGCCGCGGCGGCGCGCCGAAGCCGCCGAGGGCGCGGTGGACGACATCCGCCGCCGCTTCGGTTACCGCGCGATCGGGCGGGCGCTGTTTCTGAAGGATCGCGCCATCGGGCTCATGGCGCCGAAGGACGACCACACGATCCACCCCGTCGGGTATCTGCAGAACGGCACTATGGACAGCGTGATCGGAGGTAGTCCGCAATGAAAATTTACGTCGCGGTGGAACTCACGACCGACGAAGCGGGGGTCATGCATCCTAGGCGGATCGTCTGGGAGGACGGGCGAAAATTCGAAATTACGTCCATTTCGGACGTGCGGCGCGCGGCGAGCCTGAAGGCCGGCGGCAGCGGCATCCGCTACACCTGCCACATTGGGCAGAAGGACGCCTATCTGTACTATGAGGACCCAAAATGGTTTGTAGACGCATGAATACGTTATTGTTACGACTGGAACTGTTTCTTTTTCTTGCAAGAAAGCATCTACTCCACGGTACAAAAAAGAATTCCATATAGGCTTTCTGTTCACTTATTATTTAAGGTAGTACCGCAATTTCAGAAATTTGAAAAGGAGATACTTCATGAAATTCTTTACACGAGATAACATTACTCTAGCCCTTGCTATAATTGGAGTTCTACTTTCAATTGGAAATGTAATCTATGACTCATTATCTCGTCGTGTAAAGCTCTCAATTACTTCTACATTTTACAAGACCTATGAAAGCTCAAGTGGCGCATTACAAATGTATTTCCATATTGCGAATGAATCCGCAATGCCCGTTGCAATTACACGCATTCAAATACGGTTAAAAGATGAGTATATTGATTGTGACCCCTTTCCCAAGAAAGTATTTACAGTATCAACTCATTCAGGAGATGAAACCGAAGTCGAAAAAGTGTATTATACTTTGGCCATGCCAATTAGTTTGCCCGCGCTTGGCGCAACAAGTGGCTTTGTTCAATTTCATCGTCGGTCTGGTATTTTTCCTCTTGCTCCAACAGAAGTAGATATCATTGTCTCTACAAACAGAAGAAAGAAGATAAAGTGTAGAATCATACCTCCTCTAGATAGAACAATTAATGATCTATTCTGATGGTCTTTCTTCTCTTGACTGTCCCTATCCTTTTCTCTTCTTGTAGGGAAAGGCTTATCGTATCCTTAACCCCTTTGGAATATGATTTTTCAGTACGCCGTCCACGGCCTTGCCCCAGCCGACGGGATGGCCAAAGGCCGTCGCGGCGCACCAGCCGGCATACTCCGGCGGACAGGCGACCGTTTCGCCCGCGAGATAGCGCGTCAGAGCGTCTCCTTCGAGCGGAACGCTTCGACGAAACGCCGATGCGGGAACCGCCATCACAAGCGCATGGTCGGGCGTGAACCGCCCGTTTTTACTTTCGCCCGCGAGAACCCCCGCGCGGAGGATATGGAGTTTGCCCAACTCGCGCGGCATCCGCTCCGGCGGTAGCAGCACTCTTCCGTCCGAAAGCAGCATGGTTTGCGGCGGTTCGTCGGCAAACGTCTCCCGCCAGAACGCCTCGAATGCCGGAACGCGCTGCTTAACCGGCGCGGCCAGCGCGATGCAATCGCTCCGCAGCTCGCCCGCGCGGTTCAGAACCGCCATAAACTGCCCCTCGCCGACGGACGTATGCGGGTACAGCCGCTTTGATTCCACAAGCGAAAAATCGGAACGCGCGGATAAGAACGATTCCAACACATCCTCGTTTTCCTCACGAGAAAACGTACAGGTCGAGTAGACGAGCCGCCCGCCGGGTTTAAGCAAACACGCGGCGCTGTTCAGAATCTGCCCCTGCCGTGCGGCGCAGGCAAGCACATGACCTTCCGACCATTCCTGAATCGCGGTTTCGTCCTTACGGAACATCCCCTCGCCGGAGCACGGCGCGTCCACAAGCGCAAGATCGAAGCACGCGCCGAGCGCCTCCGCCAGCGCGTCCGGCCGCATACAGGTTACGAGCGCGTTTTTTACGCCAAGGCGCTTCAGATTTCCAACCAGCGTCTCCGCGCGGGAACGGACCGGTTCGTTCGCAACAAGCAGGCCGGTGTTGCGCATTCTGGCGGCGAGCTGGGTCGTTTTTCCGCCGGGCGCGGCGCAAAGGTCGAGCGCGGTTATGCCGGGGCGCGCGCCGGAAAGCGAAACGGGAACCTGAGCGGCGGGTTCCTGCACGTAGCATAGCCCCGCGGCATGGAGCGGGTGCCTGCCAATCGCAACGCCGTCTTCAAAGAAAAAGCCCTCCGGCAGCAGTCCCGTCGGCGAGAGCGAGAAGTCCGCCTGCGCGGCGAACGCCTCCGCGCTTGTCTTCAGCAAGTTAACGCGCAGAGCGCGGCGCGGGGACTCGTCCATCGCGCGAAGATACGCGGCAAACGATTCCTCGCCAAGCTGCGCTTTCATCCGTGCAAGAAATATTTCCGGCAGGTTTGGCATGGGTTGCTCTCCAGAACTGGGATACCCTATTGTAGCATAACGGCGGCTCCGTCTGCGAAAATCGTTTGCTGGAGCGCCGCTTTTTTTGGAAAAAACGCTTCCGACGCAAAAACGGGCTTTCGCCCGCTTTTGTTGTTTACGTTTCTTGTTTCTTAGCCGAGTTTTACCGTTGTGACGACGGAGAAATCCGTCAGCGAAATCACGGTCAGTCCCGACTCGCCGATGACGTAGAAGTAGTTCCCGATGAACAGGCCGCGCAGGTTCCAGCTGGAGAGGTCGGCGGTCATGTTGACCTTTGCCGCGAGCTCGAATGTTTGATTCGTATAGCGGTAGATGTAGTAGTTGCTGTCCGCCGGGAAGGCGATCAGGTTCTTTTCCGCGTCTACGAGGATCGCCTTGTGGTTGCTGCCGACGATCGTCCAGCTCGCATCCACCTTTTCGGTGGCGATTTCCTTGACGTTCGACTTGTTCGCCGTGTCGAACATCGAGAGCTTCACGCCCTGTGTCGCGCCGGTTTGGTCGTCCGCGCTGTAGCCGATGCCGAGCAGGAGGTTGTCCCGGAACACGTGGAGATACTCGGAGAATCCCGGAATCTTCAGCGCGTTGAGCACACGCGGGTAGGCGGGGTTGCTCAGGTCAACCGCGAACAGCGGGTCCACCTGGCGGAAGGTTACGAAGTACCCGACGTCCCCGTCGAACCGGACGCTCTGAACCGTTTCGTCCTTGGCGAGATTCTCTATCTTGCCGAGGATGCTCAGGTTCTGATCCAGCGTATAGAGCGCGTTCGTGTTCGTGCTGTCGTATTCGTAGGTATCCACGCCGTCCGTATAAATGCGCTGCTGCCAGCTGTTCCGCGTGGTCACGACGCGGAAGACGTTTTTGTATTCGTCCATCGAGAACTGGTTGAGCAGGCTGCCCGGTACGTTCCCGCCGGCAAGTTTCGTAATTTGCCCTTCGCTGATGCCGAGCAGAACGAGATCGGTGCTGTTGGAACCGTTCGTAATCTGGACGTTCTTGCCGTTTTTGTCCGGCGTGATGGGCAAGGTTTCCTCGTTGTACTGCGCAATCGCGAGCAGCAGGTGATCCGCGTTCGCGTAAAGCTGACTCGTTCCGCCGAAAACCGCCTTGGCCGAAGAGAAGTTCGCGCCGCTCTTGAGGTTGATCGCGCCGACCACGGTATACGCCGCGCTCTGCGGATTGCCGCCGATGTAGAGGTCGGTCGGCTGAAGCAGCTTCGTCTCCGCACCAACGGTGGTGGCCGGAATGTAGGTCACCGGCGTTTCCTTCACGAGGTTGTAGACGTACTGCGAGGTCACGAGGTACACATAGTCCCCGACCATGCGGGCGCTGACGTAGCTGCCGCTCTGGCCCAGCGAAACAACCTGTACGGGTTTCGCCGGATTCGAAATGTCGTAGATGACCGCGGTGGTCTGGTCGGTGTTGTTCTCGTAACCGCCGTTGACGTCGTTGATCCAAACGGTGTTGTAGCTCTGGGTAATGACCATGAGGCGCGATCCCAGAATGAACAATTCGGAGTTATAGCCCCACCAGCTGTCGTCCGCGGAAAGCGAGGTGCTCGAAACGAGCGACGTATTCGCGCCATCCGCCTTGAGGATGTTGAGCTGACTGGCGGCAAGGTAGTAGATGTAGTTTCCGTCCGTCTTGACGATATCCGCCTCGTCCACGCCCTTGACCTGAACGTTCGTGCCGGAATAATCGACATTGCTGTCCATGGCCGCCGCGCCTTCCTGCGCGACCGCCGCGGGCGCTTCGACGGTTGCGGACTCGGTTTTCACCATTGCCCCGTCCATCGCCGCGCCGCCTATGGCAACGATTCCGCCGTTGCTATAGCCGGACTGCATCGCTTCGATCATCGCGTACACGTCGTCATAGGACGTAATTTCGGTCACCGCGCCCGAAGCGGAGAGGGTTGCGTTCTCCGGCGTCGCAGCGGCGTTGGTTCCTCTGTATGCGTAGAGGGCTCCGAATACGCCTGCCGCAACGAGCAGGAAGGCCGCGAACACCGCGCCATAGCGAACGAACTTCTGTTTCGGGGTCAGCGCGATTTTCTCACGCGTGTTTTTTTCTTTGATTTCCATGAGCAACGTCTCCTTCGCATGTAGCTTGTCGTTGTCACGGATATACTGCTCTTTAAACATCCTGAATCTCCCCCTTCAACGGTTCCCGCAGCATATCACGTGCGCGGAAGAGATGGGATTTCACCGTGTTTTCACTCACGCCCAGAACTTTGGCGATTTCGCCGACCCGATACCCCTCGTAGTAATACAGATGGATCACCGTGCGATACTTCTGAGGAAGCGCCAGCACATAGGGATAAACCTCGGTGGTCGTCTGCATCTCGGTGAGGAGATTTTCATTTTCGGGTACGGTGTTGCGCCGCCAGGCGGAGGTTAACAACGACTTCGTGCAATTGATCGTCACCTTGAGAAACCAGGCTTTCTGGTGCTCCAGGCTGTTCCAGACGGGCTTTGCGCGCATTGCCCGGAGGAAGACCTCCTGCACGGTGTCGTCCGCGTCCGCGCCGCTCTTGGTTCGCAGAAACGCGAGGCGGTATACCATGTCGGCATACGCTTCAAACAGCGCGTCTGCGTCGTCGGCCGGAATCGGCACATTTGGTTTGGTCAGCTGTTCCATAACCGCGAGTACCTCTCTCTTCCACCCATAACACTTCGCAAGGATGCATAAGGTTGCAGGGGAAGCAGGAATTTTTGATTCAGTATTGATCCGCTGTAATCTTGCAGCAATGCTACAATTCATTATAGCACACCTGCAGCGCGCCGATACGGTGACCGGAGCCATTGACAAAACAGCGCCAACCTGTTTATAATGCGATTGAAATCTTTCTACGGAGGACTCCTATGATTCGCTAACGCCCTTGGTATTTTGTAAGTAACGCGGAAGCACAAAATGCGTCCGCTATATTCTTGCAGTGCCAAACGGTGCGCGCGAACCAGAACAGGGTTCTTTTTTTGTTTCGAAAAATCGGCAAACTTGCCGTCGCAACAAAGGCTTGCCCCTCTCCCGCACACGCTGCCTGGACACTGCCGCACAGAACGGGAGGTTCTTTATGTCCCAGATACGCGTCAACGACCTGACTTTTCATTACGAAGGCAGCTACGACAATATTTTCGAACACACGTCCTTTTCCATCGACACGAGCTGGAAGCTCGGCTTCGTCGGACGAAACGGACGCGGCAAAACCACGTTTTTAAAACTCCTGCTGGGGCAATATGACTATGAAGGGGCGATTTCCGCCAGCGTCGCCTTTGACTATTTCCCTTTCCCTGTGGAGGATGATTCTCTCACGACGGAAGCGGTGTTTACCTCGATTTCCGACGCGCCGCGCTGGCGGCTTGAAAAAGAACTGAACCTTCTCGACGTCGCGCCGGACGCGCTTGACCGCGCGTTTTCGACGCTCAGCCCCGGCGAGCAGACCAAGGTTCTGCTTGCGGCGCTGTTTTCACGGCCGGGTCATTTCCTGCTGATTGACGAGCCGACGAACCACCTCGACATGGAGGGGCGCGAAGTCGTCAGCCAATACCTCAATGGCAAGCAGGGGTTTATCCTCGTGTCCCACGACCGCGCGTTTCTTGACGGCTGCGTGGATCACATTCTCTCGATCAACCGCGCGAGCATTGAGGTGCAGAAGGGCAACTTCTCCAGCTGGGAGGAAAACCGCCGACGGCAGGATAGTTTTGAGCTCGCCGAGAATGAACGCCTCGCGCGCGAGATTTCGGACCTGCGCCTTGCCGCGCGGCGCACCGCCGAATGGTCGGATCGCGTGGAGCGCAGCAAGATCGGCGAGCACGCGCTCGACCGCGGGTTCATCGGCGCAAAGTCCGCGCGCATGATGAAGCGTGCAAAGGCAACCGAGCGGCGGCAGGATAACGCCGCCAGGGAGAAGGAAAAGCTGCTGAAGGACCTGGAGCGTAACGATACGCTGAAAATTACCCCCTTGCGTCACCATGCGGATATCCTTGTGGAAGCGCTCGACCTCGCAATTGTCTATGGCGAGCGCACCGTCTGCGGACCGCTGAATATCGCCATTCGGCAGGGCGAGCGGGCGGCGCTTTCCGGCAGAAACGGCAGCGGCAAGAGCAGCATTGTCAAGCTGCTGATGGGCGAGGCGATTCCTCACACAGGCACGCTGCGCACCGCGAGCGGCCTTGTCGTTTCCTACATGCCACAGGACACATCGTTTCTAAGCGGCACGGTGCTCGACTATGCGCACGCATGTGGGCTGGACGAAACGCTGTTTCTGACGATTCTGCGCAAGCTGGACTTCCCGCGTGTCCAGTTTGAAAAGGACATGCGGGACTTTTCCGGCGGACAAAAGAAAAAAGCGCTTCTTGCAAAGACGCTTTCCGAACGCGCGCATCTGTATGTTTGGGACGAACCGCTCAACTTTGTGGACGTGCTCTCGCGCATGCAGATCCGCGACCTGCTGCTCGCGGCCAAGCCGACCATGCTGTTTGTGGAGCATGATAAAACGTTTGTCAGTGAGATTGCGACGCAATGGGTTCGTCTGTAGTGGCGGGTGTTTCCCCATTTTTCGGCTCCTCCGGCAACAGGTAAATGCGCCGCATCCAGCGCTGGATCGCCGGAATTTTAAGAATGCCGAAGACTATCAGCGTACCGGTGAGGTTCAGCAGTACGTCGTCCACGTCGCAGCTGCCGCAGCTCAACGCGAGCTGGAGCGCTTCCACTGTTACAAAAATAAGCGTAACCGTGATTGCAAACAGCCAGAGTTTCCGCATCGGCCGGAACAAGCAGGGCAGAAACACCGCCATTGGCATAAACAGTATAGCGTTGCCGATCAGGTTGCTCAGCGGAATCTCCATGCCAATATAGTTGTGCTTAATCGCGTTAAGATAGAGCCGAACGGTTTCAAGCGGATTGAAATTCGTCATTACATCAAAATTCTTCCAGTATTCGGCGTTTGTCTGCCAGAAAGTGCGATAATCCACGCGCGAAACAATCAATGCGCCGAACAGCGCCGCGCAATAGAACGCAAAGAGCGCGAACAGCGCGGTACGCACCGCGCGACGGCGCGCGTCCTCCTCCAAAGAACGCGTAAGGAGAAACACGCCGGAAAACAGCGGAACGCAAACGCCAAAAACCAGCAGGAGCCCGTGCAGCACATGGCGCATGCCGGAGATGTAAATCAGAATCAGCTGCCAGAGCATGATGCAAGCCGCCAGCACCACTAGACAGATTCCAATCGGTTTTAAGGCGGAAGTTCGGTTTTCCATTCGGGTATTATAACACAACCCGCGCCGTGAGCGATGAAAAATCTGCTTCATACGGCGGTTTTTCACGCGTTCCCGCCGCACGGCGGCAAGCCGCGTTCCTTGCGCGCAAAGCGCAATCTGCGTATAATAAAGAAAAGCGGCAAGCGCCGTCTTTTCGAGGATTTCTCTGAGCAGAAAACAACATACAGGAGGCCGTTTGTCATGCAGCATCGTCTCTCACCGGGTCCGCTTCTCAACCAAAAAGGCGAACTCAGCGAAGCGGGATACGCCGCCTCGCTCGTTCGCCGTTACGAACGCTCCGCCATCAAGGGCGGTGCCGCCCGCATCAAGGAATGGGATTATTACCTGATCCATAACGGTCAATACGGCGTTGCCCTGACGATTGCGGATAATTCCTATATGGGCATGCTCTCCGCTTCGTTTCTCGATTTTGAAGCGAAAACAGAAACGACGATCTCCCCCATGTTCTGGTTCCCATTCGGAAAAACGAACTTCCCCGCCAGCTCGGAAACGGGCGATATCGTCAAGTCGATCAAGGGCGCGAGCGGTTCGTTTACGCACGAATCCGGCGGGCGCCGCCTGCGGTTTCACCTGGACAGCTTCGGGAAAAACGGCGCGTTTGACTGCGACATTCTGCTGACCGACGCGCCGAAGGATACCATGGTGATCGCTACGCCGTTTGCGGAGCAGAAGACCGCGTTTTACTATAATCAAAAGATCATCGGTATGCGGGCCGGCGGCAGCTTTACCATTGGCGGCGTGACCCGCTCATTCGATCCGGCGGACTCCTTCGGCCTGCTCGACTGGGGACGCGGCGTCTGGACCTATGAGAACACCTGGTACTGGGGTGCCGGACAGGGAATTGTCAGCGGACACCGGTTCGGGTTCAACATTGGCTACGGTTTTGGCGACGTAAGCGCCGCTTCCGAAAACATGCTCTTTCTCGACGGCGTCCATCACAAGCTCGACCGCCTGACCTTCAACATCCCGCTCAGGGACGGCAAGGAGGATTACCTTTCGCCTTGGACGTTTTCCTCAAACGACGGCCGGTTCGAAACGGCGTTTACGCCGGTTCTCGACCGCGCGGCGTATACAAACGTCGGCCCGCTGCTCTCCGACCAGCATCAGGTTTTTGGGTATATGGACGGATTTGTGGCGCTGGACGACGGAAGCAAGCTGGAGCTGAAGCACTTCCTTTGCTTTGCGGAAAAGGTGCATAACAAATGGTGACCGAACGCCCGCGTATCAATCGCCGGCATAAGAGGAAGTAAACCATGGCTTCTGCCCGAACATTCGACCTCGTAATCTGGGACTGGAATGGCACGCTGCTCGACGATACGGTGCTCTGCTACTGCATTGCCGATGAGATGCGTGTCGAACGCGGCATGCAGCGCATGCGCGGCATTGAGGAGTATCGGGCAAATTTCACATTCCCCGTGATTGAATATTACAAAACCATGGGGTACACGTTTGAAACCGAATCGTTTGAGGATATCTCGCGGCAGTTCGTCGCCCGGTATGCCGAGCACTTTCCAACCTGTTCGCTGCAGCCCTGCGCGGAGGAAACGCTCGCGGCGGTTCTGCAATGCGGCGCAAGGCAGGTTCTGCTCTCCGCAACGGGGCAGGAAAAGCTGAACGAACAAGTTGCATTCTTCCGGCTGAACCGTTACTTCGACCGCGTGATTGGCGGAGAAAACAATCTGGCGCACGGAAAAGCGGGTTACGCGACCGATTTTTTGCGCGAGAGCGGCGTGGAACCCGCGCGAGCGCTCTTTGTCGGCGACACGGATCACGATTTTGAAATCGCGTCCGCGATTGGATGCGGTTCCGCGTTGCTCGTCTCCGGACACCAGTCGCGCGAACATCTTGCTTCCCTCGGCGCGCGGCTGATCGAATCCCTCTGCGAGGTGCCCGCGCTGCTGTAGTCATGGCGCTGTATAAAAAAACGGGGATTGCTCCCCGTTTTTTCTTTTGCGTTCTTACCGGAAATCGACTTTAACCTCGTTGAAATCCGGATCGTTCCAGTAATTGCAGGCCCAGACGAGCTGACTCGTCGGATATCCGAACTCCTGCGCCAGCGCCAGCGCGTTTGTCTTCACATGCGAGGCATAGTCCTCCACATCCTGTTTGGCCTGCGCGAGATCGTTCGATTTGCCGGCGGCGTATTTGGACGCTTCCTTGCGGGCAATCGCCTGCGCCTCTTCCAGATCGTCCAGCGACATCAGGAAATCATTGAACATCTGCCGCGAATAGTCCGAATACTGGCGGTAACTCTCCGGACGAACCGGATTTCGCATGCTCAGGAGTACGACCCCGAAGGAATCGTTCGCCTTGCTGGAAACGCCGCCCGTACCGGCTGTTGCCGCCGGATCGGTTGTCGGAACCGGGGAAGGCGTCGGCTCGGAAGTCGGCTCAGCGGTTGCATACGGCGCCGCGGTGATTTCCGGCGTCGGTGTTGCCGTCGGTTCCAGCGTAGGCGTCGCGGTTGGCAGCAGATCGTCCGCGGCAAGCGCGGCGGAGACGTATTCCATCAATGGCTGTGTTGTGTCCAGATACTGCGCCGCAATCATGTCCGCCCAGCGGTAAGCCGCATATTCCGGCGTGTATTCCAGTTCCTCCGGCACATCCACGCCGTATACGTCCTGAATGATCTGAACACGTTTCGACTGATCCGTCAAACAAAAATTCCAGCCAAAGATAGTGGTGTTGAGACCCTTTGACGAGGTCATGGAATACATGCCGATATTATCGCCATTCAGCGAGTAACCGAACTTGGTCAGCGCGGCGGTCTGTCCCAGCGTACAGTTCGTATACAGCTGCCCCTCAAACGAGTTCAGAATGTCCGGTACTTTTAAAATGAGATTCTGTTCCTGCAGCGACTTGAAAATCGCAATCATCATCTTTTTCTGGCGGTTCACGCGGTTTTGATCGCCGCCGCTCTGAACGTTTTTGCGAACGCGCAGGTAGTCCAGCACGCCCTGGCCGTTGAGATGTGTCGGACCGGCGTCGTAGCTGCGCCCGGCCATTTTGAACGAAAGCTCCAGATTATAGTCCACTCCGCCCACCGCGTCCACAAGCTGCTTGACCGCGGGCATCGTGACGGCATAGTAGTAATTCACCGGAATCCCGCCCAGCATCCAGCTCGCCGCTTCGCAGGTTTTCAGGAAACCCGCGCCGCCCGCGGCTTCGTATCCGCCGCCGCAGTTAAGCGAGGCGTTCAGTTTATAAATCCCTTTGACGCCGGGTATCTTGGCATAGGTATCCCGCGGAAGCGAAATCAGATCCACGCGGTTCTCGTCAAAGTTGATGGCGGCAACCATCATCACGTCCGCATGGTACTCGTGCTTGCCAATCCAGGTTTCACGCTCGGCCGAATAATCCACACCGATGAGCAGTACATTGACAATATTCTGCATCATGGAGGTATCCGCCTGCGCGCTGATGACTTCGTACGGGTCGATCGTCGGCGTTGCGGTTTCGCCCGGCGGGGGCGTCGTACCGGAGCCGTCTATCTCTTCCACGCCAATGGGCAGCGCCGTCGCATTCGCATTGACAAACTGCGCACTGGGATTGAGAAACACGACGTATGCAACTGCGGCGCCCACCGTAAGCAGAAGGATTCCCGCAATCAGCAGCACCGCCCAGAGAGCGCGGCGCTTCTTTCTGGCGTGGCGATGCTTTTTCTTATGTGTATATACGGTTGGATAAACATCCGTCGGAATAAAAGGCTCCACCTCCCCGCCGGAGTAGCCGTATGACTCCATCTCCGTTTGGCGCGGGTTCGGCTCGCCGCCTTCCTGTTCGGAGGAATATGCGCGCTCTTCCCGGGTATAGGAAGGGTCGCCGTCGCCCGCGTGCTTGCGCGGGCGTTTTAAATCGTCTTTCCGAGTCATGTGTTCAGCTGGTTCCTTTCGCGATCCATAGCGCCTTTATTATATCAAAGAATCCCTGAAAACCCCGCCCTTTTCGATTTATTACAAATAGTTTACAAAGTTATGAAGGCTGTTCCTTCAAAAAGAGATCCGATACGGCGATTTTTCGCGGCTTTTTAGTTCTACCGCCGTTTTCCCGCCAGCGCTTTTCATATGCGGAAAAATAGGATATACTATATCCTGCTTTGGTAGGCAAGAAAAACCTGAAAAGGAGAGCTTCTTATGGTTGTCATTATTCCGGCCTATCAGCCGGACGAAAAACTATATCAGCTCGTTCTCGATCTGCGCAAAGAGACCGATTATGACCTTGTAGTCGTAGACGACGGCAGCGACCGGGATCGCAGGGATTTGTTTGTTTCCTTGGAACCCTATGCGAAAGTTTTAAAGCATCCGCAGAACAGAGGAAAGGGAGCCGCGCTGAAAACCGCTCTTTCCTATATCTACGAGCGTTATCCTGCGGACGAAGGTGTTGTCACAATAGACGCGGACGGACAGCATCTGCCGGAGGACATTGTCCGCGTTGCGAAAGCCTGGGAAGCCGAGCCGGAAAAACTCGTGCTCGGCAGCCGCCGCTTCACCGGAAATGTTCCCTTCAAGAGCCGCGCCGGAAATGCGATTACCCGCTTCGTATTCGCGCTTTCAACGGGCGTAAAGGTATTTGATACACAGACGGGTCTTCGCGCGTTTGGCGTCTTTCGAATCCCCATGATGCTCGAAATGAAGGGCGACCGCTACGAGTATGAAATCAATGTGCTGCTCTACGCAACGCGGCACCGAATTCCGATTCAAGAGGTAACGATTCAAACCGTGTATATCGAAGGCAATAAGTCCTCCCATTTCAATCCGTTTCGCGACGCCTGGCGCATCTATAAGATGATCCTGTTTTTTGTCGCTTCCTCGCTCGTGGCCATGCTGCTCGACTATGTGCTCGTGCTGCTGCTCTCCTCCGCTACGAAGGATATGGCGCAGTCGCTGCTTATCAGCGTCGTTGGCGCGCGTGTGCTGAGCTCGCTGGCGAACTATTTCATGAATTGCAAGCTCGTTTTTGAGAACCGGAGCAAAACCAGCATCGCACGTTACTATCTGCTCGTTGCGGGAATTCTCGCCGTCAATTACGGCCTCATGGTCGTCATCACGCACATGATACCCATCGCCATCGGCAAAATTCTCGTGGAATTGATGCTGTATCCGCTGAGCTTCTATATACAGCGCAAATATGTGTTTCCTCCGGAAAGCGAGGAGGCGCGTTTACCCGAATGAGTATCCGAACGTGCAATCCGCGCAAGCGCCTGGTTCAAGCAATCCTGCTGGATTTGCTCGCGGTAGGCGTTTGCCTGAACGTATTCG
Source organism: Eubacteriales bacterium (assembly GCA_021373115.1). Taxonomy (GTDB): domain Bacteria; phylum Bacillota; class Clostridia; order Christensenellales; family CAG-138; genus UBA7703. Next base: position 65,848 of record JAJFTI010000007.1, read on the forward strand.
CCTATTTTCATCACGTTCGCAAAGCGGATCCAGCGCCAAAAGCGCTGAACTCGCCAACACCCGCCGCAGCCGCGCAAGCCGAGGTCGGTTCGGAGACGGACGTTGCTTCCGCCGCGCAGCCCTCCGCCGCCGTTCCCGCCGCAACGGAAGCGCCCGAAGCAGCAGACACGGGTCTGCTCGGCGGAAAGTTTGCCGAAAAGTTCTCAACCGGCGACGCTGAGCAAACGGACGACGGCTATCGCAGTAAAAACGTCTGCATCGAACTGTCGAAGGTGTCCGCTGGAACAGAGGACCGGCCCATCGTTTACTACGTAGCGGATATTTACATCAAAGATCTTTCGAGTTTCCGCACGGCGCTGGCTTATGAATACAAGGATCAGAACGAAGGTTCGCGCAAAAACGTCATGTCCACGCTGCAGCTGTCGGAGCTGACGAATGCGCTTGTCGCCATTTCCGGCGACAACTATACCTTCCGCAAGGAGGGTCTGATCGCGGTGCGCAACGGCGTTGAATGGTACAATCAAGCGCCGCTGGCGGACGATATCTGCGTGCTCTACTACGACGGCACAATGGAAACCTACCGTGCCGACGAAACGCGGGACGAACAAATTGCCGCAATCTACGCAAAAGAGCCCTATCAGATCTGGACGTTCGGTCCCGAACTGCTTGAAAACGGCGAGATTCCGGAAAAGTTTTCCATCAACAAGGAAAACCCGCTCTCCGGCATTGGCTATTTCGAGCCGGGGCACTACTGCTTTATTCTGGTGGACGGTCGGCAAAGCGGCTACTCCTGGGGTATGAATTACACGCAGTTTGCCCAGGTGTTCAAGGATCTCGGCTGCAAAACCGCTTATAATCTTGACGGCGGCGATACGGCGGTGATGACCTTCAACGGCGCATGGCGCAGCCATCCGCAGGATGAAAAACCGCGCGAAACCAGCGATATTCTCTACATTTGCGAGCCGTCAGCATCCGCCAGCGGTCAATAAGGAGGGAGTGATCCTATGAAACGCCTGATTACGCGTATTCTCCCCCATGCGGTCATCGTTCTTTCGCTCATGACGCTGACGTTTTTCGGCATCGACCGGTTTAACCCCATTATGGCGTTTATGACGAGCGAGCTTTCGAAGTGGGTCTTCGCGCTGCTTGCGGTAACCGGCTTTGCGGCGGCGGTTCTTCTCATTGGCATGCAGTGGAGCGAGGACGACCGGAAGGCAAAGCGCGCGCTTAGGCACCATTCGGCGGCCGATTCCGAGTTGCCTGATCCGCTCCATCCGGAAAAATAGGATTCCTGAAAACGATTGGAAATCCAGAAAACATACCCAAAAGGCCATGCTTGCACGCATGGCCTATCTTTTTTGCTGCGGGGAAACCAGCCGTTACTCAAAGAGGGTGATCTGCTTTTGCCGGGTTTCAAACCGCCAAAGATAAGCAAACACCTCGTCCGTTTTGTACAGGATTCCAAGCCGTTTACACTCCGCGGTAAAAATCCGCATCAAACGCGCGTTGTTCGGACTGTTGCAAACGTAGGCGTTGCCAAACGTCCGGATATAGCGCTGTTTCACCCCCGGAAACGAACGATCCAGCGCGGCATAGAAGTACTCGCGGTCGCCTTCGCGCAGCGTGACCCCGAAGCCGAAATTCAGAATTCCCTTTACCTTCGCCCGCCCGCAGTAGTCGAGCAAGCCTAGAAGGTTCTCCTCCGTATCGTTGAGAAACGGCAGCGTCGGGCAGAGCCAGACCACGGTGGGAATTCCCGCTTCCCGCATCCGTTCGAGCATTTGAAAACGCTCCCGCGTGGTGGATACGTTCGGTTCAATCGTTTTGCAGAGCGTCTCGTCAAAGGTTGTCAGCGTCGTCTGCACGACGCACTTCGTCTGCTCGTTGATTGCCCGGAGCAGATCCAAATCCCGTAGAATTCGCGCGGACTTCGTGAGGATCGCCAGCCCGAATCCATAGCGTTTGATCCGCTCCAAACACGCGCGCGTTATATTCAGTTCCTCTTCGAGCGGAATGTAGGGATCGCACATGGAGCCCGTGCCAATCATACAGGGGCTGCGTTTCCTTTTCAGCTGCGCTTCGAGGATATTCGCCGCGTCGCGCTTGACCTCAATATCCTCAAACGCGTGGGTAAACTGGTAGCACTTGCTACGACTGTCGCAATAGATGCATCCATGCGTACACCCGCGGTAAAGGTTCATGCCGTTCTGCGGTGAAAGGATTGTCTTATAATCGGCGTAATGCAAGGATGGAGACCCTCCCTTCTTCTGCTCCAGTATAGCAAAGAAAACCTGACCGATAAACGTCAGGTTTTCGATAGGTTCCTCCGTTGTTTCCCGCAAAACGCCGAGCTTCTTGCCCGCCGCGGTTTGTCCTGGAGGTTATGTTGCGTAGAACAGCGTGGATGCGGCGGCAACCACCGCGATGACCGCAACGCCAAAATAGAACAGAAGGTTCGCCGCAGGTGTGTTCCTGTCCTTCAGATGGTCCAGCGCAATTCCCAGATATGCCGCGCCAACGATGATCGTTGGCACGATGTAACGAACATCCATTGTGCAGCCGAAGGGGTATTGAAGGTTGAACGCGAGATACGCGCCCATTTGAATCAGCCAAAGCCAGAATAGACCAAAGCGAGCAAGCAAGTGCGTCTCCTTGCAGCGCACAAGCACATAGATCGCGGCCAATATGGAAAGCCCGATCAGAAGCAGGTTGGACAGGGTCAGCGGAAGAGCGGCCATTGCGGAACGTTCGAACGAATATTCCCCAAAAACGGCACATTTCGCAATATAAACCCAGATGTTGTAGTCCGAATAAGGCTTACAATAGAGCGGCACTAACAGCTGCCGGATCGGAAACGTAAGGAACCGCTCCGCAATTGACCGACTCCCGCAATACAGCTCATCCGAACGGGAGAGGGTATAGATGTAGTCAAAGGGAATATGGAACAGAATATGATTGCGTATCGTATACCATAATCCAAGCGGCAGGCAGACCGCTCCGAATGCCGCAAACTGGCCAACCACCGGCAAGGGATTCTTCTCCCGCATCCGCCGGATCAATATCAGCAAAAAGACCGGCGCGGTGAATCCGGCAACCGTCAAGACCGAAAATTTTGTGGACATTCCAAGCCCGATGGCAAGCGCAATCATCAAGATATTCTTCAGCGTCGGTTCGTTGTACCAACGCACCGTATAGAGCACGGCGATCATATAAAACAGCAGCATCAGCGAGTCGTTGTTGATGCTCGCTGAGAAAAGAAAAAATGTCGGCTGAAACGCGAGCACAGCCAGCGCAAGCGCGGTTGCGCGCGGGGACATCCGCAGTTCCCGGAACAGGCTGTAGAAAACGGGAAGCAAAGCGCAGGACGCAAAGCAGGGAATAATCTTTGCCGCTTCGAACAGCTGATGCAGATCCTGATTCGTCTGGAACCAGGAAAACACCTTAACGACGATTGCTTCCAGAATAGCGTTCAATGGCGGATGATAGAACTGGTACTTATAGGTTTGCGGCAGCTTTCCCGTTGTAAAAAGCTGATAAGCATAATCCAGATGTCCGCTTTCCCCGATCCCCACAATGTCATGCCCGCGTGCTCCAATGGTCGTATAGACCATATAACCTGCGCGCATGACCAGTCCCGCCAGAATGATCAGGAGGATCAACGATTCCCACTTCTGCGTTTTCCTGCCAAATAGAACCGGCAGTGATACAACGGCACAGACGCCTGCGCCAAAGAGCATGATCGCGCGCATCTTGCTTTCTTCCACCGAAAGCCAGGCGCCACCCACCGCATAAGCAGCAATAACGAAGAAAGCTATTGCCGCATACGTCCAGATACTTGGTATTATTTCATGCCTTTGCGGTCTTTTGCTCATGATACTCCTCTTCCGTATTCACATTCCAAACAGCCGATCGATCGGAACTTCCTTCTTTGTAAAGCCGGACGGCCTCCATCGCCGTCATCATGGAGTGGTCCATATTGTTGTAGCGGTGCTGCCCGTTGCGGCCGATGCAATAGAGGTTGCTCCACCCGTCGAGGTAGGCGCGTACCTTGTCGAACTGCGCATAGGTTCCAAAATAGGCGGGATACGCTTTTTTCACGCGGATATGCGTTGCATCCAGAACATCCTCTTGTTCGATTACGCCAATCTTTACGAGTTCCTCTGTAGCAAATCGAATGAAATCTTCCGCCGGGGTATTCCACATGGCGTCCCCCTCCGTGCAGAAATATTCCAATCCGATCCAAACGGTATGCTCCAAATCGTCCACCATGTAAGGCGACCAGTTGTTGAAAATTTGAAGCCGTCCAATCCTGACGTTTCGCTCCTGAACATAAATCCAGCAATCCGGAACGATATTCCCAACCGTCTTCATTTGGGTCTGATTCTGAATCTTCAGCTTCCGCAGCAGCAATCCAACGGTGATGAAATCGCGATAGGGCAGTCCGCCGGCAATCTCGCGCACATTCGCCGGAACCGCTTCGCCCATGGCTGCAACCAAATCCTTGATCGCCATACTGGAAAAGAACACATCCGCCGGATAGGTCGCTCTCTGGCCGCCTTTGTTCGTGTGGACGGCGGTAATCGCATTGTTTTCCCCGGTCTCTATTCCGACAACCGCCTCGCTCATGCGGATTTCTCCCCCCATTTCGAGAATCCGTTGCGCCATGGTCTCCCAATACTGGCCGGGCCCCTTCTTGGGGTAAATATATTGTTCGATCAGCGACGTTTCCTGCTTCTTCTGATCCTTCTGGAACGGTTTGAGCAAAACGGAGAAAATTGCCTTCATAAGGGAAAGCCCTTTCACCCGCTGCGCGCCCCACTCCGGCGAAATTTGGGAAGGATGGACGCCCCAGAGTTTTTCGGTATAGTCCTCAAAAAACATTCCATACAACGGCTTGCCAAACCGGTTGATATAGAAGTCCTCCAGAGACGTTTCCTTTCGTTTAAAGATCGCGGCATGGATATAGCCAAATCCCGCCTGCATCGTTCGCCGAAAGCCCATGTTGGCAATGGTCTGCGGTTTCAGCGAGATCGGATAGTCGAAAAATTTCCCTAAATAAAAAATGCGGGAAACACGGTCGCGCACCAGCATGACCCGGTCTTCCGTTTCCGGATCCGGGCCGCCTTCTGCCAGCGGCTTTTGCCGCCCCAGAAGTTTGTCGTCCTTCGCGGGCGCACCCTGAACGGGCATCAGTTCGTTCCAGAGCGCCGTTACCGCGTCGCTCTTGGAAAAGAACCGGTGACCGCCAATATCCATGCGATTGTTCCGGTAAACGGCCGTTCGTGAAATGCCGCCGATGAAATCGCTTTCTTCCAGTATAATCGGGTGGATATCCGTCTCTTTCAGCAGCGTATAAGCCGCCGTCAGCCCTGCGGGTCCCGCCCCAATAATGATGGCTGTCTTTTGTTTCATTCGCTTTTGTCATCCCTAAAGATTAGTATTTTCCGCGCGCCGTAATTCCAGAGCAGTACAAACGCCGCAACAAAGAGCTTCACAACCATATAGTTCATGTGAAGCAACTGGTAACCGAGGAACATACCTCCCTCGGTGAGCAGCAGACCGATTGCGCCGATCACGGCGAACACCAGGAAAGCGCCAACGGTTCTGCCTTTTTTTTGATCTTTTGCACTTTGAAAAACCCAGATCAGGGATAGAATGTAGTTATAGGTCAAGCCGGCGAGAAACCCCAGCGCGGTGGCCAGATAAACGCCGGTATCCCCGATGGAATCAAACAGGAATGTTTTCGATAGGTACAGCACCCCGTAATCGACAAGAAACGCGGTTCCGCCAACCACCAGATAACGCGAAAACTCCCGGAACAGGGCTTTCATTCTCTCTTTGTTCTGCAACTCATACACGCTCCTTGTTCGTTCTGCCCAATTGATTCTACTATCATTGGTATAGAAAAACAACGGAAAATGCATGTTTAAACTGTGGCAGAATATTTATGGTAAGCCGTTTCATAGCGTTCTTTCGTCTATACAAGCTGCCATGTTCGGAGCAACTCTGCTCTGTTACCGGTAAAAACGTGGCATAATCGCCTGGAGCGAACAACCTTTTAACCGGGTATCCATTGCGCACAATTAACAAATTATTCCGGGTTTCTTTGAACTTGCTTCACATGCAGGCGATACAATACGGGTCATGAAATCAAAACAATGGAACGATCCGGGTAAGAAAAAACGCGCGTTCTTCGCGTTGTTTGTTTTATTCGTCCTATTCGCCTCCGCGCCGTTTCTCATCAGCGCAGGCATGTGCGCCTCGGTGGAGGATCGCATCCTTTCGCTCGAAGACGCGTCGAACCTTGGCGCAGACGCAATCCTCGTGCTCGGCGCGCGCGTTCAGGGCAACGGAAAGCCCAGCGGGATTCTGGAGGATCGCCTGCTCACCGGCATTGCGGCATACCAAAACGGCGTTTCCGACCGGCTGCTCATGAGCGGCGACCATGGACAGGAGGATTACGACGAGGTCAGCGCCATGAAAACCTATGCCGTCGAAGCGGGCATCCCCTCCGATAAAATCTTTCTGGATCACGCGGGATTCTCCACCTATGAGAGCCTCTACCGTGCGCGGGATATTTTTCAGGTGAAGCGCGTGCTCATCGTGACACAGCAATATCACCTCTATCGCGCTCTGTATGTCGCCGAAAAAATGGGGCTCGACGCATACGGCGTTGCTGCCGACCTTCGCACATACCCCGGCATGCCCCGGTTTGAAGCGCGGGAAATCCTGGCGCGCTGCAAAGATTTTTTCTTCACGCTTTTCATGCCGCTGCCAACATATCTCGGCGCGGAGATCCCGATTACCGGCAGCGGAGACTTAACGAACGGGTAACCGAAATACGGATCTGCCGGAAACAAACAAGCGCCGCTTTTCAGCGGCGCTTTGCTGTATTCGATTGAGCTTACCGGTTGCGCAGGAAAGCGGGAACATCCAGCTTGCTTTTTGGCTTTTCCTGATAGTCCCGGCGGATATCGTTTTCCCCGATGACCTGATTGGGGTTCTGCCGCTGCTGGGGAACCGGCGCGGCAACCGGTTCGTCCGCCATGATCGGACGGCGCGGCGCATAGGACGCGGAGGTATACTGCGGCTGATTCGGATTCGGACGCATCGGCTGCTGCTGCTGCTGATACTGCGGCTGCGTCGGGAACGGCTGCGGCTGTGGCTGCGCCATTTGCGGCTGCTGCTGCATCATCTGCGGCTGCGGCTGCATGACCGGCTGCTGCGGACCCGCACCCATGCCAACGCTGCCATACGGCGAGCGGAACGTACCGAACCCACTGTATCCCGGAATAACCTGTGCGCCGCCGCTGCGGTCGGTGCGGTCGAATCCGGTTGCGATGACCGTGATGCGGAGCGCATCGCCCATCGCTTCGTCGATATCCGCGCCAAAGATGATGTTTGCTTCCGGATCGACGTTTTCGCTGATGAGCTCTGCGGCCTCGTTAACCTCGAGCAGGCTCAGATCCGGACCGCCCGTAATATTCATGAGCACGCCGCGCGCGCCGTTGATGCTGGTTTCCAGAAGCGGGCTTTCAATGGCCTGCCGGGCCGCCTCCGCCGCGCGGCGTTCACCGCTGGCGTTGCCGATGCCCATATGCGCAAGTCCCTTTTCGCGCATAATGGTCTTTACATCCGCAAAGTCGAGGTTGATCATTGCCGGAACGGCAATCAGGTCCGATATGCCCTGAATACCCTGGCGGAGCACGTCGTCCGCCACCCGCAGCGCATCCGGCAGGCTAGCGCGCCCAACAAGGTCAATCAGCTTATCGTTTGGAATCGTAATCAGCGTATCAACGGAGGGTTTCAGCGCAGCAATGCCGATTTCGGCGTTGCGCATGCGCACCTTGCCTTCAAACGTAAAGGGTTTTGTTACAACCGCGATGGTCAGAATTCCAAGCTCACGCGCGCATTCGGCAACAATGGAGGTCGCTCCCGTGCCGGTTCCGCCGCCCATGCCGGCAGTGATGAACGCCATATCCGTACCACGGAGCGCTTCGGTAATCATTTCGCGGCTTTCATCCGCAGCTTTGCGGCCTACTTCAGGATCGGCTCCCGCGCCGAGCCCTTTGGTCAGCTTTTCACCGATCTGGATCTTCATAGGCGCCTTGGCCAGATAGAGCGCCTGCTTATCGGTATTAATCGCAATAAAGTCAACGCCGCGAAGACCGTACTGCACCATGCGGTTGATTGCATTGCAGCCTGCGCCTCCAACGCCGATGACCTTGATCTGTGCGAAGGATGTGTTCTCGAAATCCGGTTCAAACATGGTTTGTCCCCCTTATTTGGTAAAAAGGTTGCGCAGCCGGTTGGCAATCGATGCGGGCGTGGTATCCGTAACCACATCGTCGCTCGTGGCACGTAAAACGAAATCTAAAGCCGCAAACGCGCTTGTGTAATTTGGCGTGTCCATATCCGCCACCCATGGTGTGTCCCGCTGAATGGACAGTTGCAGGCCGCGCTTGAGAAAGTCGATTCCGCCTTTCATCATCGCTAAGCCGCCGCCGGTGAGGTAGGTGACGGGACTTGCCTCGGACGAAATCCCCATCTCCTTGAGCGCTGCGCGAATCAGTGAAACAAGTTCGTTTGCACGCGCTTCGATAATCAGCTCAATCGCCGCGTGATCCACCTTTTTCGCGCTCGTTGGTGTGCGAACAATCTCCGTGACGCTGAGCGGCTCCTGTAAAAAGACATACCGGCGCTTCACCTGTTCCGCCGTCTCGAGCGGAACATCCAGCCCGAACGCAAGATCGGTAGCAATCTGCTTGCCACCCACATCGATGGTCCGCGCGTCGGTCAGCGCGGCGTTTTCAACGAGCGAAACATCCGTATGCGTATATCCGACGTCAATCAGAATCGCCGGACGGACGCGTTCCTTTTCGGGAATGATCGCCAGCGCGCCGCAGAGCTGCGAAGAAACGCTCATGGAAACTTCGATGTCGAGCGGCGTCAGCGCCTGTTCCATCGCGCCCAGAAACGCTTCCTGCACATACATGTGGGAAACGAGCGCGCCGAGCTCCTCGGTTTTCGCGCCCGTTGGAAGCGTAGAGGACACAACCCCGCCCACCGAAAAGGAAACGGGCGTACTGTGCATCAGCACATATCCGCTGAGTTTAACCTTTTTGAGGGAGAGCGAGATGACGTCGTCAATATCCTCAGCCATCACGCGTTTGCCGCGGCTGCCAATCGGCAGCGCAGCTTCGGTCATTACAATCTTGCAAAACGGAGCCGGAACGCTGATCGCCATTTCGCGAATGCGCATGCGCGCTTCCTGTTCGGTTTTCGAAACCGCTTCAACCACCGCGTTATTCAGAGAGCGCTGATCAGAAAGCACGCCGCCTTGATATCCCTTATACGGACACACCGAAACGCCGTGCACCGTAATGCCATCCCGATTGACAAAACTGCCGCACAGACAAACAATTTTGGAACTACCAATGTCCAGCAACGCAGCAGGTTTCAACGCGGTCTCCTCCGCTTACCTTGCAACATACACTGCGATATTATATCACAGCGCAAGAAAGACGCGCAAGAATCGCGCAGAGTTTCATAATTGTTCGTTTTTTCGTCATGGTTGCAAAATTGAGACCTACAGCTTGATGACATTTTTTCCGGAGACACAATTTCTAGTGTCGAAAATCAGCTTATCGCTTAGCATTTCCGTGTTTGCTTTCAGCTCGTCGTGCGCAACCATGACCACGACCAGCTTCAAGCCCTTTAAAAACGCATCCAGACCAAAATACTGGCGCTCAACCAGCGTTGTTTTCACCATGGGATCGTAAAACCGCGCGCCTTCGGCAAGGTGTTTCTTCATGCATTCGTAGAGCTGCAGCGTAGGGCTTTCGCGTACGTCATCCACATTCTCCTTATAGGTCAGCCCGTAAAACCCGACTTCGGAAATGGAGATACCGCGCTGCTCCATCAACTCGCTGACGCGTTCGAGCACGAACGCCGGCATGCCGTCGTTGATACGGCGTGCCTGCAGAATCAGGTTGACCACATCCGGATAATCCCCGACCAAAAACCATGGATCGACCGAAATGCAGTGTCCGCCTACGCCCGGACCAGGCGATAGAATATTCACACGGGGATGCATATTTGCCACACGGATGATCTCGTTCACATCCATTCCCCCGCGGTAGCAAAGCCGCGCAAGCTCGTTTGCAAAGGCAATGTTGATATCGCGATAGGTGTTTTCCACGACCTTCGTCATCTCGGCCGTCTTAATGGAGGTCACGACCATCTCCCCCTGGCAGAACGCGCGGTAGACCGTTTTCAGCGTTTCGCCGACCGCGGGATCGTCCACGCCGATCGTGCGGCTGTTATGCGTCAGTTCATAAAGCATGTTGCCGGGAATAATCCGCTCCGGCACATGCGCGATATGCACATCCGTTTTACAGGCAAGCCCCGCGCGCGCAATCAGCGGGCGCACGCAGGTATCCATTGTGCCCGGAGCAATGGTGGACTCCACGGCAAGGATCGCACCCGGCGAACAGACTTTGAGCACGTCCTCTACCGCGGCGTTAACAAAGCGGGGATCGATTCGCTTACTGTCCTTGAGATACGGTGTTGGCACGGCGACAATATAGACGTCCGCCGGAACGCACGAGGATGAGAACTTGAGATTTCCGCTCTGCTTTGCACGCGAGAACAGCTCCGGCAGTCCCTTCTCTTCGAACGTGACTTCACCGGAAGCAAGTTTCTGAAGCAGCGCTTCGTTTTTATCCGTCCCAACGACGCTCCAGCCGCCCGCCGCCAGGCTCAGCGCCGTTGGCAGGCCGATATATCCAAGACCGACCACATTGATCTTCATCTTCTGGCATCCTTTCCGTATCCGGATGGTTCTCTCATTTTCTGCGCGTTTCAGCCTTGCGGTTCTTATTCTCCCAGGCGCAGACGGCGTCCGCAATCCGCTCGGAAGCAAAGCCGTCGCCATAGGGATTCTTCGCCCCGCTCATACGCGCATACTCCGCTTTATCCGTCAGCAGGCGAACGCTCTGTGTATAGACCTGTTCCTCATCGGTGCCAATGAGCTTGAGCGTACCGGCGTCGATTCCCTCCGGACGCTCCGTTACGTCCCGCAGCACCAAAACCGGCTTGCCGAGCGACGGCGCTTCCTCCTGAATCCCACCGCTGTCCGTCAGGATCAAATTCGCACGCGCCATGAGATTATGGAACGCGATCACATCCAGCGGCTCAATCAGGCGGACGCTTTCGCACGTACCCAGGATTTCGGTCGCGGGCTCGCGTACAGCCGGGTTCATATGTACGGGATAAACCACCTTTACATCGGGGAATTCCGTAACAATTCGCTGAATCGCGCGGAAAATCCGCCGCATCGGCTCGCCAAGATTTTCACGGCGGTGCGCGGTGAGCAGGATCAGCCTGCTCTTTCCCACCCAGTCCGTTACCGCATCGCGATAATCCTGCCGTACGGTAATATTCAGCGCGTCGATCGCCGTGTTTCCCGTTACAACAATCGAAGCGGGGCCGTAGCCTTCCGCAAGCAGGTTTTGCCTGGCCAGCTCGGTTGGCGCAAAGTTCAGCGAGGCGACGATCGAGGTCGCCCTGCGGTTGAACTCCTCTGGAAACGGCGCGGTGAGGTCGTGTGTGCGGAGCCCCGCCTCGACATGCCCAACCGGAATCTGCAGGTAAAAGCAGGAGAGCGCGGCGGCAAACGTCGTTGTCGTATCGCCATGCACCAGCACAAGATCCGGCCGCTCCCGCTCCAGCACCTCGCCGATGGAACCAAGGATGTTCCGTGTAATATCGAAGAGCGTTTGCCGCTCCTTCATGATCGCAAGGTCATAGTCCGGCGTAATCGAAAACGCGTCCAGAACCTGGCTAAGCATCTGTTTATGCTGTCCCGTTACGCAGACGAGCGTTTGGATCTCCGCGCGCCGCCTGAGGGCAAGTACGACGGGACACATTTTAATCGCCTCCGGCCGCGTGCCAAAGATCAGCATGACCTTCTTCATCCGTTGCCTCCCCGTTTCTGCCTCCGCAGCTGCGCGTAGGCGATTGCCGCCAGAAAACCGTTTACCATGTCCTCCGGTTTGCGGTTTGCCTCGTAGTGCGCGCGCGCGTTCTTTCCATAGAGCATATACGTTTCGTTGTGCTCCGTCAAATCCAGCAGAATTCCCTTTAATTCGTCCGGCGCGCCATAAAGAACGCCGTTGACCCCGCTTTCAATGTTAAACAGCTCGCCGCCGGTAATCGCGTCCCGCCGCGTGATGTAGGGCACGCCGCAGCCCATGCTCTTGAGCACCGTCAGCCCCGCCTGATTCGGTGAAACGCAGGCAATTGCGGCGGAGAAATACCGCCCCAGCACCGCGTCGTCGAAGATCGCGCCGGCCAGCGTAATCCGCTCTTGCAGTTGATGCTCCTGTATCCAAGCCTCGATGCGGCATTTCTCGCTGCCGTCGCCAATAATGACGAGCTTCGGTACGCGCGGATTCTCCGATACGGCAAGCGCATACTGCTCCAGCAGTTCGTCAAAACCCTTTTGCGGGTAAAGCGAACCCAGGAACAGCAGCGTGTTTTTTTCGCGCGGTTCCGGATCCCGCTCCACGCGTACGGTGTTTGGCGCAACGAACAATTTTTCCGCCGGCCATCCCAGCGCCGTGTATTTCCGAACGGGGTAATCGCTGTAGAAGAGGCATGCGTCGGATTCCTTCAGGATCCGCTCGTAGAACGAAGCGTCCGAATCCTTTGCGTCGTACGGCGAGGAATAACTCGCGGAAACGCCGATACCCCAGTGAACCAATCCGAACCCGCCGTATTTCATGCGCCCAAGGCGCCGAACCGCATAACCCGGCGTATCGTAGGAGTTTATGACGACGTCAAACCCCTTCGTCAGGCTTTTCAGCCCTCCGCGGTACACCTTGCCCAGCCTCGGAATGCGAAACGCCTCGACGCGCTTGGCCGTAAACAGTGCGTTCTTCGGTATGGAACCGGATTCGTATATCACCGTGAGATCAACCTTCTGCGCAAGGAGATTGAAGATCGGGAGCCGATAAACCGGAATCACCTGTTGAATGAGCAATACCTTCGGTTTCACGCGGGTTTTCCCCCCTTTGCCTTACGGTTTCGAATCCAGTTCCGCGCCGCCTCATAGAGCGTCCGGAACGAGCCGAAATAGAGTTTCAAATATGGACGCGTGCCGGGTACGATTGACGTCGCCAGCATGCTCTCCGCAAGGAAGCTCAACAGGCACGCCGCCGCCGCGCCGTTTAGCCCGAAACGCGGGATCAAAACCACGTTCAGGCCAATCGTGATCAACGCCGTAATCAGGGAGATATACTTTACCGCACTTTGACGATCCTCGGCCTGAATATAAATGCCGCGCGCGGACCCAATGTTGGAAAAGATGCCGATCCATGCGATCACGCGAAGCACGTTTGCCGCCGGCGCATACGTCTCACCATAGAGCAGCCAGACGATCCATGGCGCAAGCACGCTCAGTCCAATCCCTGCGCAAACGCCAATGCCGAGCACCAGCATCAGCATGAGCTGGTAGCGCGGACGAAACGCTTCCGGATTGTTCTTTTTCGTCTGCAGCAGCACCGGCAGCGCGGAGTCCACAACCGCGAGCGGCACAAACAGCCACATGGTCGCGATCGTATATGCCGCGTTGTAATATCCCAGCGACGCGTCTCCCAGCGAACCGCTGAGCACAAGACGCCCGAAATGCGCGGTGACCGCCTGCGTTAAATTCGACAGAATAAAATGCCAGCTTCGGGCAAAAAGCCGCTTTGTGACCGAAAACGACACCCAGAGCCGTGTTTTCGCCTTGGCAAAGAACAGCGGCGTCACGAAGAGATAGTTCGTGAGCATTTGCACAACGCTGGTCAGCGCAAACCATTCGACGCCGGCGCCCTGAATAAGCAATACGATCCGCCAGGCGCTGCAGGCAATGTTGCCAATAATGGAGCCGATGGCGGTATACTTGCTCATGAGCTTCATCTGGAACCAAAGGCGAAGCGCGTCGAACGACTGCAAAATGAGCTGCAGGCTCTGCAGGACGGTAACGATGAGCAAAACCTTGTCGCCCGGGCGCGCGATCATGGCCGCAAGCGCGATGCCGAGTACGGAAATGGAAGAAGCAATCAGCCGCAGCACAAGCGCCGTACCGATAATGCCGCCCGTATCCTCCGGCGATTCAACCATGTTCGTTATTTGAATATTATTGAATCCCAGTGAGGCAAACGCGCCGAAAAATGCCATCAGGGACGCGCCGTACCCAAGAATTCCGTAATTGGAAGGTCCTAAAAACCGCGCGGCAAGAATGCCGATGACCGCGGAGAGCACATATTGAAATACGCTCTGCGCAATCAGCCAGCCGGTGTTGGCGGCGAATCGTTTCCGTATTGGATTTTCGTTGCTAAAGAAAGCCATTTACGAATTCTCCGGCACGGTTTTTGCAAGCGATCGATAGATTCCCAGGAGCATGCTCAGGTTTTTGCCGCGGTCGTGACGCGCGGCGGCGGCGTACCGCCCCTGCGAAGAAAGCCGTGCCGCCAGCTCGTCGCTGGAAAATACCTGCCGCACCGCATCCGAGAGCAGATAAGGCGCGTCAAACGGATACAGCAGTCCGCTGACCCCGTCCGAGATCAGATCCGGCGTTCCGCCAACGTAACTCGCAACAACCGGCAAGCCAAGCAGCATCGCTTCGCAGATCGCGTTGGAGCTGTTTTCAACCGAAGATGGATTCAACGCAACGTGCGCGCGCAGATATTGCCGCTTCATCTGCTCCGCCGAGAGGGAACCGAGGAATTCCACATTCGCATCCAGCCCCCACGCGGACAGAATCCTCTCCAGATATCGCGCATAGCTCGATTGCAGCAGGCGCGCACGAAGTCCTTTCACGCGCGGATCTTTCCCTGTTGTAACAAGTTTCACGTCCGGGTAGTCCTTTTTTAAATACGCCAGTGCTGCCAGCGCTTTATGCAGCCCCTTGATCGGATAATCGCCCTGTGAAACGAAAATCGTGTGCCGTTCGCAGGAGGAAACATTCCAGCTTCCTTCATAAAACGGCTCGCGCAGCGTCTCATTGCAGAAGTGATATTCCATATTTGGATTGATCTGTCGCGCGCAGGCTTGATCCCAGCGCGTACGCCCGACGACATGCTTCACTTTTTGCAGCGCCGCAACTTCGTACGCGCCTCGAACGCCGAATTTCTCCCGCTGGCGGTCAATATTGTCCCGCCGCAGCCAGTCTCGCAGTGTATGCGCCTTTACCGCCTGCGCCGGGAGCCCCGCCTCGTAGTGCCAGGCATAGACCGAGCAAAGGCCCTGTATGCTGACCGCGACGCGATCCAGCATTTGCTCCCGCTCCGCCGCGCGAACCATGGCAAGCGCGGAAGGATACTCCGTGCCCCAGATATGGATCACGTCCGGATGAACAACGCGCAGCAATTCGGAGAACAGAGTCTCGTTTTCCAACGAGTAATGCAATAAATCCTGCCGAAACGAGCAATAGGAAAGCTGCCCTTCCGAGCCGCGCGTTTGCGGCATGCCCGCGCGATAGCAAACGGTGATCTCGTTTTGCGCGTTTGCCAGCAAATCGTCAAGCGCGGAAACCAGCCAGCCGCCAAACGGCTGTTCCGCTTCTCCCGTTAACCGCGCAATCTGCGGCAGCAGGGAGGAAACGACCCAGAGTATCTTCATACGCGGCCCTCCGTTTTCTCGTTTTGCCGTGTTTCGAGCGCACAAAGCACGGCCATCCGCAGGGATTCGTTTTCAAGCAGTACCTGTAGCCGCGCTTCCTCCTTGCGTTTTCTTTGTTCCGCTGTCTGCGGCAGAAACGCGCCGAGCAAGCCGCGGCGGGAGCCGGCTGAATTCGCGCAAGTCTCCCTTTCCCATGTTTCATAAACCGTGCGGCAAAGCGCGTTGCTTTGTTCCAAATAGGCTCGCTCGTTCAACAGCAGCGTATTGATATCGTTAATCTCTTTTTTTTCCGCTTCCCTTTCGCAGAGCCGGAGCGTTCCGCCCGCCCGCTCCAGCATGCGGACTTCATAGCGAAACCGCCCGTTCCGCTCCAGCGCCAGCTGGAGCGCCAGCGAACGGTCGCCCGCGTCCTCCCGGTCGTCCGCGAGAGTACCCAGGCCGTAGAAGACCAGTCCGTTGCGGTACTCCTCCCAGCCCGATATGCCACTCGGCGGCATGCCGGCCACAATGCTCGCGCCAGCGTCGATAAACCGGCGGTAACGCGCGCGCCAATCCGGCAACGGCAGATTCGCCTTTGGCAAGCCCGCATGGCAGAATACAATGATATGATCGCACTGCGCCTGCAGCATCCGTACGCGGTCGTAAACCATCGGATGCAGAATATTCGCGCGGCCGTCAAACCTTTCGGCACGCCGTTCGGAGAATGCTAGGATTCCAAGCCGAATGCCGCCGATGTTTCGAACAACCGGACGAAACGCCTCGGCTTCCGCTTCCCCCGCACCAACTGAATCGATTGCGCCGAGCATCCCGCGCGTTTGCGCGAGCGCGCCGCCCTCCATACCGGCAAGAGATACCACATTCGCGCCGAGTTTCGCGCAGAGATCGAGCGCGGTTTTCCCGCTCGCAGGGGTTTGCGCAAAAGCCGCGTCCGCAAGCAGACCCAGCCCACGTAAATCATGCCCCGCGAAAAGCGCGGCTGCCTCCTCATCCGGCTGCGGCAGCACGGAGGGCGAAAGCGGGCCAAGCCCGCCCAGCAGAAGCACCTTTGCCAAAGGTCCGTTGTCTTGTGATTCTTCCGCGTCGTAAAATTGCAGATCCAGACCGATATCCGGACTCATATTTCTTCCTTCCCGCGCCGGGATGAATCCAGCGCCCGCAAAAACGCAAGCAGGCGAGCAGCCTGCGCGGTATTGGACTTGTTCCGCAGGACGAACGCCTTCGCCTTCTGCCCGCACGCATGCAGGACTTCGCGCGGCTGCGCAAGCAACCCGGAGAGCGTCTTTGCCATGCCTTCAGCGGTTTCTTCGAAAAACAGATAGGCATACTCGTCGTACTCGCGCGGCATGCCCGCAAGACGCGTGGTTAAAACAGGCGTGCCGGAAGCCATATATTCCAGAATCTTGGAAGGGAACGAATACGCCGTAAACGCCTCGCCGGATGGACGGGGATTGATCAGCAAGGTTGCTTTCCGCTCTTCCTGCACGACCGTTTCGTTGTCCGCCACGCCGCGCAGCTCGATTCGCTCGTCCTCGCGCGCGAACGCGCGAAGCGTCTCCTCCGCATCCCCCTGTCCGTAGTACACAAGCCGCGCTTCGGGGTCGGAAACCCGCTGAAATGCGCGCGCAAGCGTGACGACGCCGTACTTTTCATGCAGCATGCCCGCATAGAAACAGACTTTTTGCGGGTACTTGTCCTCCAGACGGTTTCCCTGCTTCCCCATCCCTGCGTCTGCCTGCCCCTCGGCAACGAGAAACGGTTTCCCTTTTGGATTCACCAGCGCGTTCATCGCCTCGGTCAGCAGGATATATCCGTCGAACTTTGCCAGCTCGCGTGTGTTGAGCAAGGCCGTTTTCGTTTTACCGCCCGCGAGTATCTCCGGAACATCCGTCACAATCGCGGCGCAGGGCCGGTGCCGCCATCTCGCCGCCGCGCGAACCCCCGCGCTCAGCGCAATGTTCAGGCCGTCGCAAACCGCGTAATCCCCGCGCTTTAAAACCCCCAGCGTAAAAAAGAACGAGCCGAGCAGTACAAGCAGGTGCTTGATTCCGGGAAGTGAAAGAACGGGCAGATAGCGAAACCACGCTCCATCCTTCTGTTCGCGCGACAGACAAACGAAAAACCGCCCGCTTGTTTGCCGCGAAACCGGCGGCGCGGAAAGAACGGTAACCGAAGCACCGTTTTGCACCAGTCCCCGTACCATGAGTGAATGATACTTCTGCGCGGCAAGACTCGGTTTGACCGCGGAGCGCGAAAACAGCGCGGAATAAGCCTCCGCGCTGACGAGTCCGCATGAATACAGAACCCTTGGGGGGTCGTTTACCGGCGCGAACGCAGCCATTGGTTACCTGCCCCAGGTCGTTCGCATCACAATATCCGCATAGCTTTCGATGATCTTCACGACCTTGACACTTACGTTTGCATCCGTATAATCCCGCGAAAAGCTCATTGGCTCGCCGTTTTCAAACATGGAAACCGAGAGCGCCATCGCCTGTTCGACGCTTTTTTGCGTAACGCCGCCAATCACGATGGTACCCGCGTCTAGCGCCTCGGGGCGCTCCGTCGAAGTGCGAATCAGCACGGCGGGAAACCCGAGCATCGCGCTCTCCTCGGAGAGCGTTCCGCTGTCCGACAGCACACAGTAGCTCGAAAGCTGAAGCCGGTTATAATCGAAGAAGCCGAACGGCTCCAGCGAGCGCACAAGCGGATGGAACTGAAAATTCCGTTTTTCAATGAACTTGCGGCTGCGCGGGTGCGTGCTGTAGATTACGGGCATCCCGTAGGTCTGCGCGATACCGTTGACCGCGTTCATAAGCGAAAGGAAGTTCGCTTCGTCGTCGATATTCTCTTCGCGGTGCGCCGAAAGCAGGATATAGCGTTTTTCGGTCAGGCCAAGACGCGCCAGCACATCGCTCTGGAGAATCTTCTCCCGCTGTTTTTCAAGCACTTCGCGCATCGGCGAACCCGTTACAAATAGGAACTTTCCATCGAAGCCTTCCGAAAGGAGATACCGGCGGGAATTCTCCGTATACGGCAGATTCACGTCGCTGATGCGATCCACGATTACGCGGTTCACCATTTCCGGCACGTTCCAGTCCCAGCAGCGATTGCCCGCTTCCATATGGAAAATCGGAATCTTGAGCCGTTTGGCGGAAACCGCCGCGAGTGCGGAGTTTGTATCGCCCAGAACGAGCAGCGCATCCGGCCGCTCGCGCTGCATCACTGCGTAGGATTTTGCAATGATATTGCCCATGGTTTCGCCAAGGTCGGCGCCAACGCTCTCGAGATAATAGTCCGGCGCGCGAAGGCCGAGGTCGTCAAAGAAAATTTTGTTCAGCGTATAGTCGTAGTTCTGACCGGTATGCACCAGAATATGTTCAAAATACCGGTCCGCGCAGGGAATCACCGCCGAAAGACGGATGATCTCCGGGCGCGTTCCCAACACGGTCATCAGCTTCAATTTCGTCATTATGTTCGCTCTACCTCAGCGGCAATGGTGTCCGGATGCGCGGGATCGAAGCACTCGCTCGACCACATCAGCGTTACCATGTCCGTCTTTCCTGTATTTTCAATGCTGTGCGTATAGCCAACCGGAATATCGACGACGACGAGCTTTTTGCCGCTGACGGGGTATTCCATCACGTCGTCCATATCCGTTCTGCGAAATTTAATCACACCGGAGCCGGATACGACCAGAAATTTCTCCGCTTTGGTGTGATGCCAGTGATTCCCCTTCACCACGCCGGGCTTGCTTACATTCACCGACACCTGCCCTGCGTAGGAAGAACGCAGAAACTCCGTAAAGCAGCCGCGCGCATCCTCGTGCATGTCGAGCGGATAGGAAAACTCCATGACCGGCAGAAAACTCAGGTAGGTTGCATAGAGCTTTCGCGTAAGCGGATCGCTCAAATCGGGCAGCGTATTGTTCTCGCGGATGGATCGAAACGAGCGAATCCGGTTTGCAATATCGCCCAGCTTCGCCGTGTGAACCACCGGAACGGCGCAGTACGACCCTTCCATCGTCACCTTGTTGTCCAGTAAATCGCAGAGGGACTCCGCCACGTCGTCGATATACGCAAGGTTGAGCACAACGGATTCGTCGTTGACCACAATTGGCAGATCGTGCGAAATATTATAGCAAAACGTGGCGATTGCGCTGTTATAGTTCGGCTGGGACCATTTTCCGAACACGTTCGGAAACCGGAAGACGTAGACCTTCGCGTTCGTTTCGCGCGCATACTGATCCAGCAGTTCCTCGCCCGCCTTCTTGCTTCGCCCGTAGAGGTTCGGCAGCGCTGCCTGCGTCGAGCTCGCGAACATCACGGGGCAGCGGTTTTTGTGTTTAATCAGCAAACGCAGCAGGGAATCCGTAAACCCGAAGTTACCCTGCATGAACTCTTCCTGTTGTTTGGGACGGTTGACCCCCGCAAGGTGATAAACAAACTTGCAGTCCGCGCAGTAGTGGTCGAGAAACTCCATTGGCGTATCCGCATCAAAGAACAGAATCTCATCGTATCCGCGCGCATGCAGCGCGGAAATCAGGTTTTTTCCGATGAAACCGCCGGCGCCCGTAATCAGTATCTTCATATCCGCCACATTCTCCCCCGCACCGTTCCGTTCGATTTTTCAGCGTTTACACCACCGGCGGCCGCTTCCGTTTCAAGAACGGATTATGCGTTCCAGTCCGCCAGTTCCGCCTGAATATAGGATAGTTTCAGCAGCCGTTCCTTCACCTGTTCCACATCGAGCAAGGCAGTATTGTTGGAGTTAAACTCGCTGAGCGTGCTCCGCTTGTCGTTGCCCTCCTCGAAATACTTCCCGTAATTGAGATCTCGCGCATCCGCCGGAACGCGGAAGTAGTCGCCCAGATCCTCCGCGCGGGCGCACTCCTCGTTGGTCAGCAGGGTTTCGTACATCTTCTCGCCGTGGCGGATGCCGATGGTGCGCACGGGGTTCTTCGCGCCAAAGAGCTGCTTCACCGCCTCCGCCAGCACGGCAATCGTACAGGCAGGCGCTTTTTGAACCATGATGTCCCCGGTGTTTCCGTGCTCGAAGGTATAAACCACAAGCTCCACCGCCTCCGCCAGGCTCATGATAAAGCGGGTCATCTCCGGGTTCGTCACCGTCAGCGGCGCGCCCGCCTTGATCTGTTCGATAAACAGCGGAATCACGCTGCCGCGCGAACACATGACGTTTCCATAGCGCGTGCAGCAGATGGTCGTCTCCTCCGGCGTAATGGTGCGCGACCGGGCGACGACGACCTTTTCCATCATGGCCTTGCTTGTTCCCATGGCGTTGATCGGGTAGGCGGCCTTGTCCGTCGAAAGGCAGATCACCCGGCGAACCCCGGCGGAGATTGCCGCGCCCAGCACGTTATCCGTTCCAAAAACATTGGTCTTTACCGCTTCCAGCGGAAAGAATTCGCAGGACGGCACCTGCTTGAGCGCCGCCGCGTGGAACACGTAATCCACGTTATAGATTGCGCTCTGCACACTGGCTACGTCCCGTACATCGCCAATAAAGAAACGAATCTTATCGCTGTGATACAAGCGGCGCATATCGTCCTGCTTCTTTTCGTCCCGCGAAAAGATGCGGATTTCCTTAACGCCGGATTGCAGAAACCGCTCCAGAACGGCATTGCCAAAGCTGCCCGTTCCACCCGTAATCAACAGTGTTTTTCCCTCAAACAAATTCTCTCACCCGTCTTTCCACGGCGAAAAACCCAATTTCACCGTTTGAATATTCGATCCGGCCGTTTGTTTATTGCAGCCAGTGATAATACGCGCGGGTTGCCGCCGAGCGGGTCGCGTGTTCGCAGGCATAGCAGCGCGCACGCGCACCAAGCTCCTCCAGCGGAACGGTGCTTGCCTGCAGCCGTAAGATCGCGTCCGCCATCTCCCGCGGCTCGCCGGGGGTCACGCAAACGCCATACCCTTCGTGTTCAATCGACCGGGCCCACTCGCTGCCCGCGTCCGCGCAGACGATGACGGGTCTGCCCGCCGCAAGTGCGGACCAGGTCTTGCTCGGCATGGCGAACCGCGTTGCGCCCTTCATCAGCGGAACGAGCGCCGCGTCGCCAAGCGAGTATACCTCGGAAACGCGCTGTGCCGGAAAGAGCGGGTAGAGGAGCGCGTTTGTAATCTGTTCGCGCTCAATGCGGCCTTTCACATGCTCCAGCAGCGCGCCGTCCCCAAAGATGATAATCTTGATTCCGTCCTGCTCTTTTAAGAGTTTTGCCGTGTCAAGCAGCACATCCGGCTCCTGCAGGATTCCGAGCGTGCCGGCATAGACGGCGTAAAAGCAGGAACGCGAAAGCCCGAGTTCTTCAAACAGGGGGTTCTCCTCCCGTGAAACCGGATGAATCGCCTCCGTATCCGCCCAGTTCGGGATGACGGCAATCCGGTGCGGCTCAATGCCGCGCGCAATCAGCGTTCGCTTCATATCTTCGGAAAGCGTTACAAACGCCGAGTTCTTTTTGTAAATCCGCTGCTCCATACGGCGCGAAAGGCGAACGACCGGATGCCACTCCGTATACTTGCCCATGGCGACCATGCTGTCCGGAAAGATATCCTGCAGCACATAGACCGTTCGCGCGCGCCCGCTCAGGCGCGCCCCGACGAGGCCGAGAAACGGCGGCATGCTGCCGAGCAGGTATACATCCGCCTTTAGTTTTTTCGCCGCCCGATAGAGCGCGTGTGTGTTGGAAAGAAAGCGAAGGCTGCGCAGCAGAAAATTCTTCTTCTCACGGGTTTTCAGGCCGACCCGAAGGATGCGGTATCCCTCCGGTACGGTCTCCTCCGACCGTTCCAGATAGGCCTTCCGCTCCGCCTCGCTCAATCCCCGGCTCGGCAGGTTGGTCACCACGCTGACGCGCGCGCCATAACGGCAAAGATCCTCCGCAAGATCCTTGTAAAGATGCGTAATCGGTGAAATTTCCGGCGCAAAATATGCGCTGACCAGCGCGACATGGAGCGGTTGCTCCGCCGGTTCCGCCCCCTCGCGCACGCCATGATGGTTCAGCACGCTGCCAATCGTTCGAAAGAAACAGCGACAGTCCATACGAAACCCGAACCGCGCGACGTATTCCCCATCCAGCGCGGCCTTTTTTGCAATTGGCAGTTCGTCCCGTCCGTTGATCTGCGCCCAGCCGGTCAGCCCGGGCCGCACGGTATTTGGGGTCAGACCGTTTTTTCCGACGTAATGATCCCGTTCGGCAATCAGATCCTCCTGATTCCAGAGCGCGGGACGCGGGCCGATAACGGACATGTCGCCAACCAGAATATTCCAGATCTGGGGCAGTTCATCCAGGCTGGTCTTTCGTAAAAACCGTCCGACGCGCGTTATGCATGCTTCGGGATTTTTCAGCTGATGCGTTGGCACGTCGCAGGGTGTGTCCGTTCGCATGGTGCGGAATTTCAGAATCCAAAAAAGCCGCTTGTCCTTGCCGACACGCTGCTGGCGAAACAGCACCGGTCCCGCGGAATCAAACTTAACCGCCAGCGCGAGAATCAAAAGCAGCGGCGAGCACACAATCCCGCCGAGGATGGAAAGTATCACATCCAGCCATCGCTTAATGCGAAAATACATGGTAATCCTTCTCCGGCGCGTGTTTTCCACGGCCGTATTCGCGGTTGAAGACCGCATTTTGCCTACAGAAAGCAAACGGGCCTACTCCCCCGTTTATAGCGAGAATTTTACCATGCAAGGCGTTAGGTGTCAATCAAGCGCGGCGCGCTCCCGATGGGCGGAAAGAAACGGAGGAATCCGTTTCCTCCGCTTCTTATTCGTTCTGTTCGTTTTTCGACGTTCATTCTTCGTCCTTGGCTTCGAAGAAACGCTTTGGCGCAACGGCGGTATCGTATTTATTGATGCAAAGCGGGCGTAGTTTATAGGTAAGCACCACACTGGACTTCACGTACTCGTTATAAAACGCTTTTTTAATACGGTCCAGGACCAGCCTGCCCGTTTCGTACGTTACGGAGGGAAGCAGAATCACGTATTGCATCACACTGTAGCGCGAAATCGTGTCCCCGCGGCGCAGATTCGTCTGGGAAACATGCAAAAGCTGCTTCATGATGTTATCCAGCACAAGGTTGTCAAAACGTTGTTCGTAGGTATTGCTGATCGTCAGCAGCGCGAGAAACATCGTTCCGTTGTAGCGCTCGAGCATACGGCGCTGAAGCTGATAGATTTCCTTGAAGATTTCGTATTCGCAAACGAACGCGCCATGCCCGTCCTTATCCTCCTCGAGCATGTTCTGCACTTTTTCAATATCCGCTTCCATCTCCTGATCCGCCTGCACAATCAGTTTGTACACCGCACGGATTTCGCCGGAGGGCTGGATGCCAAGCTGTTTATAATGCAGGTCGGTCGCGAAATAATACTGCGAAAGCGCTTCGCGCTTCTTGCCGGTTTTCACCAGCGCCATCATAAGTTCGAGATGCAGGCGTTCGTCGAACATATCCACATCCATCGCCTTGCGGCAGACCTGAACGATCACGTCGTATTCCTCTTCCACCTTCAGCAGGTCGAGCAGGGTAAACACGCTCTCCAGAAAGAGATCGTGATAATACACGCTCTTGGGCACAACCCACATCTCCTCGGCGGAATTCGTAAGCAGCGGCCCCGTATAGATCTGGAGCATCTGCAGATAACGCTCAATGCACTCGCGGTTGCTCATGCCGGGCGTACGCGCTTCCTGGCAGAGCCGCTCGAACTCAAACACATCAATTTCGCAGTCCAGATTGGAATTCCACTGATATGCGCCGCGCGCGGTCAGAATGGAATCCTCCAGTTCCGGCAGGCCGCTCTGCTCCACCAGCGAACGGTAGCGGTGCAGCAGCGTTCGCAGTGCGGTTGCGGGATTGCGATTTTCCTTGTCCGACCAAAGCATCTCTAAAAGCTCTTCGTGCGGAACCGCGCGATCCTTCTTTAGAATCAGGTATTCAAGAAACTGGCTCGTCTTTTTCGCCTGGCGAAGCTGGGTCAGAGCCACGTTTCCATTCACGAGAATCTCGAAGTTGCCAAACATCTTGATTTTGATTTTTGTATTGGCCATAGCGTCGTTTCCTCCTGTTTTATGCCGGTGGTCGGATATCGTATTTATTGCTCGCTTGCCACTTTCAGTGATCGCTCAGTTTTTTCTTCAGCATTTCCTGATTGGAAGCAAACAGCACGGCTGTTTCTTTGGAAATTCTCTTTTGTTCATACAGGCGAAGGATGTCCCCGTCCATGGTTCGCATCCCTTCGTCCGCGCCTGCAAACATTACGTTATCCATTTGGTGCACCTTACCGTCCCGAATCATGTTTTGAATCGCGCTGTTGACCAGCATGATTTCAAACGCGGGTTCCAGCCCGCCGTCCAGCGTCGGCAGCAACTGTTGGCTCACAACCGCGCGCAGCACCATGGAAAGCTGAACGCGGATCTGCTGCTGCTGATTGGCGGGAAACACGTCGATAATGCGGTCGATCGTCTTTGCGGCTCCAACGGTATGCAGCGTACTGAGCACAAGCTGCCCCGTTTCAGCCGCGGTCAGCGCGGTTTGAATCGCGTCCAAATCCCGCATTTCTCCAAGAAGGATGACGTTTGGCGCCTGCCGCAGCGCCGCGCGCAAGGCGGTTTTATAGCTTTCCGTATCGTGCTCCACCTCGCGCTGGGAAACAACGCTTTTCTGGTGCGCGTGAATGAACTCGATCGGGTCTTCAATTGTAATGATATGCCCGCGGCGGCTTTGGTTAATCCGGTCGATGATGCAGGCGAGCGTTGTGGATTTTCCGCTCGCCGCGGGACCTGTAACCAGTACCAGCCCTTTTTTAATCTCCGACAGAGCAAGGATTTCGGGCGGAATATGCATGCTCACCGGGTCGGGCAGCGAAAGGGAACCGACGCGCAGCACCATGGCATAGGAGTTACGCTGCTGATAAGCATTGCAGCGAAACCGTCCGACGCCGCTGATCGAGAACGAAAAATCGTCGTCCCCCTGCTGCGTTAGCCGGTCCATCTCCCGCCGGTCGAGTGCATACACCTGACCGATGAGCCGCTTGGTATCGTCCGGTTTAAGCACCGTTTCCATGAGGGGCAGAACTTCGCCGGAAATCTTCACGCGGACGCAAGACCCAGGAATGATGAACACATCCGACCCGCACCGTTCAATCGCCGTCTGAAGAATGTCATTGATTTCCGCCACCGACCTCACCCCTCTCAATCCAGTTTCAAAATCGTTTCGGCTGATTCGCCAATCAAAATCAGTCCCCCTGCCAGACCGTTTGCGCGTTTTCTCCGATCCATTCGGAAGCGTTCTCATAGCGATAGCCGGTAACGCTGCAACGTCCGTTCGAAACGTTCACCCGAACGTTGAGCGTGTGCCCGTCCGCCGAACCGACGGAAAACGCGTATATCCCTTCGCTCTGCGGCGTCACCCCGTCAACGGAGTCGGGCGTCCGGCCGTTTTTGAGCGCGTCGTCGATTCGCGCCAATACCTGCTGGGCGCGCGCATCCGCATCGTAAAACGCGTTAACGCCAAGCGCGGTGCGATCCGTCAGCGCCGCGTCCGAACGCGCCTGCACGAGCGAGAGCACCGCAAACAACGTCAGACTCAGCACAACGAGGATCAGAAGAATGCTGGATGCGCCAATTCCCATGCGGGATGGATTCTGCTTCACGGCGCCACCTCCGCGTCCGGAACATACCGCGCCGCATCAAGCGAATAGACCTTTCCGTCGCCGCCGGTCACGCTGAGTTCAATCTCGTAGAGGATACCGTTCTTTGGAGATGGAACTCCCGTTACAACGCAGCTGACCTGCAGGTCTTCGGCGCAGTCCACCGCAAACGCGCGAACGCCGCACTCGTTGACCTCGCCGTCTCCAACCGGGTCGGCCTTGATCTGCTCCGCTACGGTCTCCATGGCAAGCAAGGCGCGCGCATGGTACCGGCTCTCGTTGGAAACGGCACTCGCCGCCGCAATGAGCTGAACGACAATGCTTGTGGAGAGCGCAAAAAACAGAATTACGACGGTCAGTTCAATTAGCACCGGGCTGAAAACACCGCGCCGTTTCAGCGGACGCAACGGCTGCTCGCTCATGCTCCCGCCTCCCCTCCGGCGGCAAGGCAGAGCGCCGCCTGATGCGCTTCACCCTCCGCGTCCACCAGACGGATCGAGAGCAGATTTCCGCTTGTCTGAACCGAAAGAGCCTGCGCAGGCAGAATCTCCTCGCCAAACTCCGGTGAAAACACCTGATCCGCGCTCGCAAAATACTCCAGCACCGACGCGCCGTCGCAATAGATATAGGTATTATAGCGCTCGCCCTGATACAGTCCGCCAAGCGAGAGCACATCCATTCCGTCCTGCCGGAAAACCTCAATCATCCCCGCTTCGTCCGCGCCGCGCACTTTACCGATGAGATAGCTCATCCCCGTACGCGAAGCATACGCCGCGTCGGACGTTTCGTTGATCACCTTGTACGCGCGCGCGCCGACAACCACGACAATCAGGGACAGTAGCGCGAACGCCGCAAGCAGCGCAAAGATAAACACGCCCCGAATCGAACCGCGGCCGATACTCTGATCCCGCTTCCCCTTCATGATCCGCCTCCGATTCGCGTTACCTGCACCGTTGGCATCACGTTTGCGGCGAATGCGTCGTAAAACACGGCATAGCGGTCCTTATCAACGGAAACGCCGTAGTTTTGGTCAATATAGGCAAGGCTTGGAGGATACCGCCCCTCAACCGCATAGCAGGTGACAATGGCACGGCGAAGCGCGCGATCCAGAACCTCCGTCTCACGCTCTGCGCTCTGCCGCGCGGCGGTAAACAACGAGCCGGCAAACAGCAGCATCAGCGCCACAAACACAGCGCCAGCCAGCAGCAGGCCGGTATGGGTTTTATGGTTCTTTTCGTACAAATGCATGCCGTTTCCCCTTTCATCGATTGGATGCACTTACGGGATGAACGATCGCGTTCCGCAATTCTATCCGTCGCCTTTTTCGTGGAACCGCCAGTTGAAGAAAACGGTCAGCCAACCGCGGAAAGCACGGAAAGAAGCGGCAGCATGACGGAAAGCAGTATGCCGCCAATCACGACCGAAAGCACGGCGACCAGCGCCGGTTCAATCATGGAAACGACGGTTTGAATCGCGTCGTCCGCCTCCTCCATATAGATGCCGCTGAGTTTTTCCATGACCGCGTCAAGTTTTCCCGCGGCGGCTCCAAAGCGGATCATTTTCTCATGCATGGGCTCGAACAGCGCGCTCTTCTGCGCGGCCTGCGCAAACGAACCGCCGCCAAGCAGTTCCTTTGCGGCAAGTTCGGCCTGGTGCCTGCGCTTGCGGTCCGTTATGACCGAAGGCGCAAGCTGGATTGCGTCCTCCACCGGATAACCCGCGGTCAGCATCATGGAGAGCGCGGAGGAATACCGCGCGGCGGAAATCCGCGCGTTCACACGGCGGACGGGTGGAAGAAGCACAGCGAGAAGCGCAAGAACCGAGTCCCGACGG
The DNA here is from genome assembly GCA_021373115.1 of Eubacteriales bacterium. GTDB lineage: Bacteria > Bacillota > Clostridia > Christensenellales > CAG-138 > UBA7703. The sequence goes on from JAJFTI010000007.1 coordinate 94,006, forward strand.
GACGTTTTCAGCAGAATCCCCGCAACGATCAAGAGCAGCGTGAACACGCCAACCAGAATCAGCATCCCTTTGCCAACGCCAACGCCAACGCGCATGGCCGCCGCCGCGGGACTGCCCGCCGAAAGGCCAAGGCTGTCGAACACCCGCTGAAAGACCGGCAAAACGCTGATGACAAGAATCGCAATGACTACGGAGAGCATCATCACCAGCACGGTGGGGTAAAGAATCGCGTTTCGCACGGAGGTTTTAATCTGCGCTTCCCATTGGTAATAGCTCGCAAGCGAAGCCATTACTTCATCCAGCTTGCCCGCGCGCTCGCCGATGCGCGTCAGCGCGCAGAGATAGGCGGGAAAGATACCCGCGTCCTCCAGTGCGGCAGAAAGCGCGCCGTGCTTTTGCAGCGCAACCCGAATCTGCAGAAAACGCACGCCGTATTTGCTGCCTTCGTAACTTTTGGCAAGCGTTTCCATTCCGTCGTCAAGCGGAATACCGGCTTTGAGCACCATGGCAACCTGCTCGCAGAACAGCGCCGTTTCGTCCGGCGGAAGTTTTTTTTGCGTGTCGTTTCCCGTCATTCCGGTTTCCTCTCTTTTACGCGGATGAACCGCACATGTTTATAGAAGTCAGTAAATACGCTCCGTAATATAATCGCTCTCCCGATGTCCCGTTCCGTCGAGCGTCGGGTCCATCCAAACCCACTCCCCATCGAGGAATACGCTGTTCCAGGAGTGATACAGGTTTTCCGGGGTCACGGTGCCAATCATCATCTTCGCCGGAATCCCCTTTGAGCGCAGCATGACCGCAAACAGCGCCGCATAATCAAAACAAATTCCCTTGCCCGTTTTCAACGATTCATCCGCGTTCGGCAGGTACCCTCTCTGCACCGTTGCAGCTTTCTGCGTATCGTAGGTCATGTGCTGAACAACGAACCGGTAAAACTGTTTCACAATCGCTTCGTCGCTGGAAAGTCCGGCGGCGAGTTCCTCTGCCTTTTGTACGGTTTGGGTCGTTTCATCGTACCACACGTATTGATTCGGGTATAGAAACGGAAGCGTTTCGTCCCCGAGCCGTACATCGATATCCGTTCCGTAACGCATGGCGTATAGATCGTCTTCCACCTGTTCCATCACGCGGACGGTATAGACGCCGTCCCCCATTTGCAAAGGAAACACGCTGTAGGTTTCCCCGCCGGGCAGGTCGTAATAATACGTCTGCGCGGGTGTGGATACGCGTGCCTTGAGCCGCTTTTCGCTTGGCTCGCATCGCACCATAACATATCCCTGGTCGGTATGGGAAGCATCGATCGTTACGCCGTTTCCCTCATACCGGATGGTTCCGGATGCCTCCGGCAACAGCATTTTTTCGCCGGATTCCTTGTTGTTTGAGTCGACGGCTTGAACGGCAGGCACGGTATTGGAGCCGGTTTCCGCCCCGCTTTGCGCGGCGGGACTGCTCCCTGCGCAGGCGGTCAGGCAAAGGAAGCCGAGTAAAAGCAGCCCCGCAATCCCCTGTTGCAGCCGTTTGACTGCCGACCGTTTTTCCATGTCTGAATTATACCGCTTAAAATGACGCGAATGCAACAAATTGTTACTTTGACACACGCATGATTTGGAAAGCGCCGCGTAATGCGGGTATTCTGTGTTACACCCTCCGGCGGCTTCCCCCGGTTCCCGTGCGACGGCGAAGTTTCATTGTTCGTCTGTTACGCAAAGTCAGAGAACCGATCCGGTCGAAAAAACCGGCGCCTCCTGATACAAGGAAGCGCCGGTTCGGTTGAAATGGATCTCTGCTCTTTAGAGCGTTGTGCCCGCATTCTTTGGATTTTCATCGGGGTTTTTATCCCGTTTGATCCCCAGCAGAACCAGGACGAGCTGAACCGCGGCAATGATGACCATGAGCAGCGTCCAGCGATCCGTAAAGGCCATCGGGTTTTTCATATTCTCCGTCAGGATGAACGCCACAATCCCGCCGATACCCGGCAGCAGTGTGAGCAGCCGCACCGCACCGTGCTTTCTCGTTTCGCGAACGACGACACCGTCCTCCATCTGCTGTTTCTTGCCGAGATACCCAATGAGCATCAGCAGCGAGGCAAGCGCGGTTGCGATTGCGAGAATCAGATTGAGCAGCGCCCAGACCGGCCCGGCCAGCGGCGTCTGGCTATCGTCAATACGCTCTACCACCGGCGTAGGAACCGCAGCCGGGGACATTGATCCGTAGATGACCAGTCCGCCGTCCGGAACCGTTGCCGGAATCGTTACGTTCCAGCCGTCAAAGGAGAAGCCCGAAAGCGTCGGATCACTCGGGATGGGCATTGCGTCCCCATACGCAAGGTTGGTGTAGGTTGCATATGGCGTTGCGCCGTCCATTCCCGTTCCCGTTCCGCCGTTGACATAGTAGGTCACCGTATAGAACATCTGCTCCCAGTGCGCGTAGAAGTTCACTTGACGCGGCGGCATAACGAAGGTGTCGCCCGGCTGACGGGAAACGCCCGCTGTGGCGCTCTTTTCGCTCCAGCCGGTGAAGCGGTAGCCGGGACGGCTGAACATATTCCCCGCAACCGTCGCAACCGCGTCCGTTGCGAACCTTCCGCCTTCCGTCTTGCTGTCCGCGCCAAAGCCCGGATGGTAATAGACCGGCGATTCGTCCGCCACCCAAACGGCCGTGAACTTCACGCCGTTATCCGGCATGTTGAAGGTGTCCCCATACACGAAGTACGCCATCGTTCCGGTCACGTCGGGCGTTTGCCAATAGAGGAACGTGTAGCCCGAACGATACGGAATCTGATCGGAAACCGGATAGGGTTCCCCGTATTTCAGATCCCGCGCGCTCTCCGGCAGGTTGGTTACCGGGTCGCCCGCGCCCGAGACATACATAACGTTATATAGTGAGATCTCCCAAACCGCCTTGAGGCTGTGGTTCCGGTCGATAGCGGGGATTGTTCCGCCGAGCGGGAATACCTCTCCGGTCGTTGCGTCTTGCCAGCCGGTCAAATGGTAGCCCGGACGATGCACGTTCCGATCGCTGGAAATCGTTGCATCCGTTCCGTAGCCGAACCACTGCGTATCCGGGAATCCGGTAACCGGATCCGTCGTGTTGAGCGAATAAGTGACCTCCGGATTAATGGTGAAGTCCGCCTTAACCGTGTTCACATCGTAGTTCCCCGCCGTTGAACCGCTCACCACAACGATCGGTTCAATCACATCCGCGTAGACGCCGGCGCTTTCCGCCACATTCGAGCGTTTTACGGTTACAGTAACCGCGCCAAGGTCGGCCGAAACGACAGGATAGTACGTAACCCCGCCAACGTCGCCCGTCACATAACGGTAGGTAAACGCCGGATCAACCGCATTGTAGTTTTTGCTTGCGTCATCCGCGGCAACCAGCACCGGCCGCAAATCGACCCTGAGCTGGCCCGGATTGACCCTGATAGTATAATCCGCACTTGATGTTCCGGTCTTGAGCGTGTAGCTGAACCCATTCTCCGCGCTGCCTGCGTTGGTAATGGTACCGGTTGTCGCGGCAAGCGAAAATCCTTCCGAACCAAGGAATCCGTCGCTTGCGGTGTCAATGCTCCAGTTTGCGCTTTGAAGCGGTGTCCCGTCGTAAATCTTGTTTGCCGCCTCAGTCAGAACAACCACGTTACGAGTGGTCACCGTTACCACCGCGCTGCCGAACGCAGGCGCGTAGTTCGGGTTCGTCGCCACGAAGTAGATCGTTTTGCTCCCCACGTGCGTGATCGCCGGGCTTTCCGTCATCGTGTACGCCGCCGCGCTCCCGCTGTAGGTTTCGCTGTATTTCACCGTCGAGCCCGA
>JAJFTI010000028.1 GCA_021373115.1 Eubacteriales bacterium
CTCCGCGTTCGGGATTGGTTCCATTTCGTCCTCGATGAACAATCCAACCTTGTCGCTTTCATGCCGGTACCGTTCGGTCGCGAAGCGAACGGAATCCGGCATAACCAGCCCTTCCGCCTCCAGCGCGCGATACCCTTCCAGTAGCCAGTTCAGGATCGCGCTCTGATTGCGCGGCTGAAAAAACAAATGCTTCAACGTTTTGTCCTGTTGGTTTTCTTCGAAATGGCGTTCGAACGGTATGATCATGATCCTGCCGCTGGAAAACAGCGTCATGTCCGTGACCACCGGCAGATAGTTCGTGTTCATGTAAATCTTGAACTGCGGCTGAAAATCGAAGCTGTTTTCGTGCAAAAACCGCGCGTTGAGCGTATCGTTCCCCGTCATGCTCTTCACTTGCGCGGCGTTGAGCAATAATCCTCTGCTCGGCTCCGAGATGTTGGCGAACCGAATCCCCGTCAATCGGGCGATATCTTCCGTTGGATTCTGGCTGCTGACGTTTTGCTTCATGCTGATCGTCTCGGGGCGCACCGTACTTCCATAATCGCCCATGACCCGAAGGACGCTCTCCATGAGCGTGCCTTTTCCGTTTCGCGTCGTCGCGCCGTACAGGATAAACAGGCATTCGAAGCGCGTATCTCCACTCAGCGCATAACCCAGCGCACGCTGGAGAAACCGCGCTCTGGCCTCGTCGCCGCTCATGATTTCGTCCACAAATGCGTCGAAACGTTCGCATTTTACCGCCGGGTCGTACACGACACCCGAAATCTTTGTGAGCTTGTCCTCGGGATTGTGCGTCAGGAACAACGTATCCCGCAGGTGCATCGTCCCATTTTGGCAGTTGAATAAGTACGGGTCGGCGTCGAACACCTCCATCGGGATCGGATATACGCCCTGCGCATCCTTTAGAATCGTTTCCCGGTTTCTGCGCACCTGCCATTTTTTACATTGGTCGATGTACTCCTTGCGCGCCTGCTCGTCCGCGATGTTCAGCGCGTAGACCATAAGCTCGTCGGCGAGCGTTTTACAGAGTTCCATCGCTTTCAATCCGCCGACATCGGGTTCCCAGCGTTTGCCGCTGAAAATATACCAGAGCTTTCGCTCCGGGACATAGCGGGCGACCCGACAGTAATAGTCCGAAAACAGTCGGCTGTTGCCGATGTCCGTATTCGGATAGCGCGGATTTCGTTCAGGGCGCATTGTGTGCAAAGAAGGCATTTCCGTATTCTTCTCCGTTGGAGTGCCACGCTCAACACTCGGCAGATTCCGCGCTTGTTCGGCCCCGTCTATCAGCCATTTTTGGAACAAATCCCGATCACCAACAAGTAGCTCGTTCGGATCTTTGTATCCCTCCGGCATCGTCAGGCAGATATGCGATATGCCCAACATTTCAAGTTTCTCGCAGAGCTTTTTCGCCGCTTCTTCTCCCGCATCGTCTCGATCCATACACACGATGAGCGGCGGTATTTTCACCCGCGCTCTGAGCGCGTCGATCAGTTTCCGGGTTCCCGTCCCGCAAATGGCAACGGCATGACCGCC
>JAJFTI010000034.1 GCA_021373115.1 Eubacteriales bacterium
CAAATACTCCGCCTGCCGTTTCGTAAGCGTGTCGACGTGTCCGCCGAACGCCTTAAGCTTCATTTCCGCCACGCTCCGGTCGATATCCTCCGGAATCGCGTGCACGCCGGGTTTCAGTTTGCCGGCGTTTCGCGCGATATACAGCGCGCCCAGCGCCTGCAGCGAAAACGACATATCCATAATCTCCGCCGGATGCCCGTTCCCGGCCGCAAGGTTCACCAGTCGTCCTTCGGCAATCACGTTCAGCCAGCGTCCGTTCGGCAGTTGGAAACCAACAATATTCTGGCGCATCTCTTTTCGATCTACCGCGATTTCGGCGAGGCGATGTACGTTTACCTCTACGTCGAAATGCCCGGCGTTCGTCAGAATTGCGCCATCCTTCATCACGCAAAACTCCGTTTCGTCAATCACTTTAATATCGCCCGTTACCGTGATGAACAGGTCGCCAAGTTTCGCGGCTTCAATCATCGGCATGACCGAGAATCCGTCCATTACCGCTTCGATGGCCTTTACGGGATCGACCTCGGTGACGATTACATTCGCACCAAGCCCTTTTGCGCGCATGGCAACGCCTTTTCCACACCAGCCGTAACCCGCGACAACAACGGTCTTCCCCGCGATTACCAGATTTGTAGTATGGTTAATTCCGTCGAACACGCTCTGCCCGGTGCCGTAACGATTGTCAAACAGGTGCTTGCAATCCGCATTGTTGACCGCAAACATTGGAAACCGAAGTTCCTTTGCTTTTTCCATTGCAACAAGCCGCGTGATTCCCGTTGTCGTTTCTTCGCAGCCGCCGAGTATTTTCCCGATCAGAAGCGTATGCCGCGTATGGATGGCATGAACCAGATCACCGCCGTCGTCAATCACGATGTCCGGGTCGGAGAGCAGAACGCTTTCCACGCATTCGTCATACTCCTGCATTGTGCAGCCGTGCAGCGCGAATACATGGATTCCTCCCGCGGCAAGCGCGGCGGCAACGTCGTCCTGCGTGGAAAGCGGGTTGCTGCCGGTTGCGTACATCTCCGCACCGCCGGCCGCGAGTACGCGGCAAAGATAAGCCGTTTTCGCTTCAAGATGAATCGACAGGGCAATCTTCAGCCCGCGAAACGGCAAATCGCGTTCAAACGACGCGCGGATGCCGTTTAGAATCGGCATGTTGCGCCGAACCCACTCAATCTTCTGTTCGCCCAGCGGAGCAAGTGAAATATCTCGGATGCGATGCATTCTTACCTCCTGTGCCGTCACCCATCGTTGCGCTGCTTTGCGGACTCATCGAACTGCGGTCTGCCTGCTCTGCGTCTGCTGCGCAAACAGCGCAAGTGCCGCCTGAAGCTGCGTATCCTGCGAGGGATCGAGTAATTCGACGGATGTGCTCTTCAGTTCTTCCGGTAAATCGACAACGAGATCCGGCGAAATACCAACGCCCTGGATGCAGACATCGTTCGGCGTATAGTATGCGTCCGTCGTAAACTTAGCCCAGCCGCCGTTTTCCTTAATATGAAAAAAGCTCTGCACAATTCCTTTGCCGAACGTCCTTATGCCAACAATCTTCGCGAGTTTATAATCCTTGAGCGCGCCGGTGAGCAGTTCGCTCGCGCTTGCGGAATAATCGTTTACCAATACGGCCAGATTCATGTTCAGCCGTTCGCTTCCTTCGGACTGATAGACGCGTTCGTCCCCGTTTTTCGACCGGATCGTAACGATCACCTTCCCTTCCGGTATCAGGTGGTTCGCCACATTGAGCACTTCATTCAAACCGCCGCCGGGATTATCCCTTAAATCGATGATCAGGTTCTTCACGCCCTGCTCCTGCAGGGTGGTCGCGGCATTCCAGAAATCATCCGCAACGCTTCCGTTGAATTCCGAAATTCTTATATAGCCAATGCTGCCCGGATACGTTTTCGACGTCACACGTTTAATATGCACTTCGGAACGGAGTATGGATACGGAATTCTCCTGTCCGTTACGAACATAGACAATCTCGTCCGCAGTGTTTTCGTCGGTGGAAAAGCAGGCAAGCAGCTCCTCCAATGAAAGTCCCGCCGTCGTTTTCCCGTTCACACGCGTTATTATATCTCCGGGGCGAATTCCCGCGAGATCCGCCGGGCCTCCCTCATACACGCTGATGACCTGACTCCCCGTCTCGTCCGGCGTTTGTACGCTGATGCCAAGCCCAACATAATCGCCGGAGTTTGTCATAAGCAGGCTGTTGTATTCCTCTTCGTTGAAATATTGCGCGTAGGTATCGTCCAGTGTGCCGATCATGCCGCGCATAGCGCCATCGATCAGTTTCGTGTCATCCAGCTTTTTTTCATCGTAGAAATAGTATTCGGATTGAATCGTTTGCGCGAGATCCTGCAGCGCGGTAACATCCACCATACGCTCGTTATTCCGTTCGTTCAGAACGAACGCAAGCGTGAAGGTTAGAATTGCGATCATCACAACGCAAACCGCTATTGTAATAGCCGAAGAATCCGGTCGTTTCATGTTCGTAGCAGGTCGCTTCCTTCTGGTTCATCCGCCGACCTGTTCGTTTATCACGCATTATTTTGAACGATCGGCGGTCTGATTATTTTTCCGTTTCCGATATTGGCTTCACAACGCGATTCGGCATGTCCGCCAGATCGCATACGTCCAGATGCAGTTCCGGCTTTCCCGCAAGCCCGCTGATTCCTTTCGGAACCGCTGCGCCTGTTCGGTTCAAAAGCCGTTCCACGTTGGCAAAGTCGTCCAATCCGGCAGTCTCAAAAGCGCCAAGCACATCGCTCGCAAACTTATAGGGATTTGCCGTTGACAGCAGAACGGTCTTGGTCCGATCCCCCGTTTGCAGGACGTACCGCTCGTAAACGCACTGCGCAACCGCGGTGTGCGGGTCCATGAGATACCCCGTTTTCTCAAATACGCGGCGAATCGTTGCGAGCGTATCCTCCTCGCTGCACCAACCCGCGGCGAAGATTTGCTTCAGCTGAGCGAGCGCCGTTTCCGGCAGAGCATACATGCCCTTCTCCTTCAGCGCGCGCATCCATTCGCAAACGGTTTGCTCGCGCCGTCCCGAGAGTTCAAAGAGCAGACGCTCAAGATTGGAGGAGATCAGAATATCGATTGAACAGCTCATGCTCTGATAAAACGGTCGATTCTCATCGTATACCCCGCGCTCGAAGAAATCGGTCAGGACATTGTTGCGATTCGAGGCGCAGATCAGCTTATGGATCGGAAGTCCCATGCGCCGCGCATATTCCCCGGCAAGGATATCGCCGAAATTACCAGTCGGTACGCAGTAATTCACCGCTTCGCCCGGCTGTATTTCGCCGCGCGAAAGCAGCGTTTCGTAGCTGGTGTAATAGTAAACGATCTGCGGGAGCAGCCGCCCGAAGTTGATGGAATTCGCGCTGGAAAGCCGCCAGCCTTTTTCCGCCAGTTTTCCGGCGATTTCGCCGGACGCAAAGATTTGCTTTACACCCGTCTGCGCGTCGTCAAAGTTTCCGCGAACGGCGCAGACATCCACGTTGTTCCCTTCCTGCGTAACCATTTGCAGCCGCTGCGCCTCGGAAACGCCGCCTTCGGGATAGAAAACAAGGACGCGTGTGCCCTCGACATTTTTAAATCCTTCGAGCGCGGCTTTTCCCGTGTCTCCGGACGTGGCAACCAAAATGTAAACCTGCTTTTTTTCGCCGGTCTGCCGGAGGGAGTCGCGCATGAGGTATGGCAGCATTTGCAGCGCAACGTCCTTAAACGCCATGGTCGGCCCGTGCCAGAGTTCCAGTACGGATTCCTCTTCGGAAAGCCTCGTTACGGGTGTTACGTCCGCCGTATCAAAGCTCGCATAGGCGGAGCGAATCATCTCACGAAGCGAATCCTCGTTCGTCTCCGGCAGATAACCGCGCATCACGCGAAGCGCGGTTTGGCAATAATCAACCGTTCCGTTCCGGGACGGTTTGACCGCAGGGTAGGATTCCGGAACGTATAGCCCGCCGGAAGGGCTGATGCCGCGAACAATCGCTTCCGCGGCAGAAACGGGTTCCCCGCCGCGCGTACTGAAAAAGCGCATAGATCCTTCGAATTCCTTACTTCGTTTTCGTTGTTACATATTGATTCCGGTCGCGGAACGTTCGTAACCAGTCCTGATTCAGCTTATGGTTTTTTATATCTGCAAAGAATTTATAAAACCGCGCCGATCCGGGCAGGCATCGCTTCTCCCTAGAGGATATACTCCTTCAGATACGGGGGAACAGTCTCCTTGTTGCCGGTTATGCTCATGATGATGTTGACGCTGTTCTTCGCGGCAAAAGCCTTCATATCGTCGAACAGGCCTTCCAGGAATTCAATTTCATGTCCGGTAATTCGCAGCAGTCCGTCGATAAAAATATTCTCCAAATCAAAATCACTCGCCGCAAGACCGCAAAGGAAACCGTAAAGCATTTTCGGGGTCGTAATGCCATAGTCCGATGCGTTGATGAAGCGAGCTTTCGTGGATAGGTCGTAGATGTAACTCGTGTTATCATCGATGAAGATTGTTGTGCCCTTTGACGAAAGAACCGATTTGTTTGCCATATCAAGAATTTGCTTCGTTTTACCCGTGCCCTTTTCGCCGAATATGACTCCAATCAAAGCAGTATTCCTCCTAGTCTCTTTTTTTCATTATAATCCAGCCGCGGCAGAAAGAGCAAGGGAATCGGCTAAGTTTCAATTCCGCAGCAAAACAGCATTTTAAAACGCGGTCGCCTTTCGCATGATTCACCCTTGTGGATGAGACGAAAGAAGCACCCGCGATGCTTCTCGCGGGTGCCGGAATTTGCGTTATATCGGCTAAAAAACATGTTCGAGTATTCCGTCAGTCAGTTTGGTGAATCGGTCCGAAGCGCGCGCGGCCGTTTGCTGCACTTCTTCATGGGAAAGCGGCTGATCGAAGATTCCGGCGGCCATGTTCGTTATCAGCGATATTCCGATGGTTTTCATTCCGCAGTGCGCGGCGGCTATCGCCTCCGGCACGGTGGACATGCCAACCGCCGAAGCGCCCACCGTTCTGGCGAACACGATTTCCGCGGGCGACTCGAACGCTGGGCCGGAAAACATCATGTAGACGCCCTCCCGCAGCGGAATGCCGATATCCTCCGCCATTTTTCGTACCTTTGCCCGCAAATCCCGATCATATACGTTTGATTGATCTGGAAACCGCGGGCCAAACGAATCGTCGTTTTCACCGATCAGCGGATTTGAGCCGGAGAAATTGATGTGATCCGATATCAGCATCAGATCGCCTGGAGAAAAATTCAGATTTACACCGCCCGCCGCGTTGGTCAGCAGCAGTCGCTCCACGCCAAGCCGCTTCATCAGTCGAACGGCAAGCGCGATTTGCGACTGCGGATATCCTTCGTAAAAATGGAACCTGCCCTGCATGCAGATAACAGTTTTATCAAAAAGTTCGCCAATGACGAACCTCCCTTTATGCCCTTCCACCCGTGACTGCGGAAAACCGGAAAGTTCGCTGTATTCGACAAACCGTTTGCTCTCAATCTTTTCGGCATAGGAGCCGAGGCCTGAGCCAAGAATCAGGCCGATTCTGCATTCCCGCCGAAGAAGAGGGTTTAAACGCGCCGCGGCATTTTCGATCACATTATTCATACATTACACTTTGTAAATCTCTTTCAGGAAGGACTCGCCGACATTCCATTGTTCGCCGGTCAGGTATTCAAACACCGTTGCGCCGATATCCGCAAAGCTCTTTCGCGTACCAAGATTTACGTTCGCCTTCACGTGTTTGCCAGCCACGACGAGCGGTATATACTCGCGCGAGTGGTCGGTGCTCGGCGTGGTCGGGTCGCAGCCGTGATCCGCTGTTACCATAAGAATATCTTCCTCCTGCATCGCGCCGAGAATGCGCGGCATTGCCGCGTCAAACGTTTCCAGGGCCAAGGCATAGCCTTCCACGTTGTTGCGGTGACCATATAGCATGTCGAAATCCACAAGATTCGTGAAGATGAAACTTCCGGTATCCACTTCCAGAAAGCTGATAGTCGCTTCAATTCCGGCGTGGTTATTCTTTGTGTGATCGACGATGGTTACGCCCCGGTGACAGAAGATATCCTCGATTTTGCCGACTCCGACCACGGATAATCCGCGACGGTCCAGCACGTCTAGAATCGTATCCGAAAACGGTTCAACGGCATAATCCCGTCGGTTTTCCGTGCGCTGATACGCGCCGCTTTTCCCTTCAAACGGCCGCGCAATCACCCTTCCGACAAGATAGTTTTCACCGTTGAGCAATTCCCGTGCGGCTTCGCAGATGCTGTAAAGCTCGCGAAGCGGAATTACCCCCTCATGCGCCGCAATCTGAAATACGCTGTCCGCGGAGGTGTAAACTATGGGTTTGCCGGTCTTAACATGCTCGTCTCCAAGCCGCTGAATGATTTCCGTTCCGCTCGCTACTTCGTTGCCGAGCGTACCCCTGCCGATTTTCGCCTCAAATTCGGCAATCAGTTCCTTCGGGAACCCGTTTGGATAGGTTTTAAATGCGTTTTTCAGCGGCAGCCCCGCCATCTCCCAGTGCCCGCAGGTGGTATCCTTCGCCTTTGTCAGCTCGGCGCAGCGGCCGAACGCTCCTTTCGGCGTCAGCCCCATCGTGTCCAGGCGGCTGTCCTCAATGGCCGCGAGTCCCAGGGCGGTCAGATTCGGCAGATTCAAATTTCCACGCACCTTACGTATATTGCCAAGCGTATGAGAGCCGACGTCTCCAAATTCCGCCGCGTCCGGCTGGGCGCCAATTCCAACGCTGTCGAGTACAATGACGATTGCCCGCTTTTTATGTTCCTGTTTCATGCTCATCGGAATACACCTCGTTTCTTCGGCATTATTTCTGTTCCATGCATCTTTTCTGTTTTCTGTCGCCTTACGTTCAGTTTACGATGATTTCCCTGTTCCGTCAATTGATCCGTTTGAGCGCTGTTCCTATTTTTCCCGGAATAAAAAAACGCGCGTTCCCTGCGCGGCTGTGATATGTCGTTGCGGCACGATTATTTCTTGACATAAGTCAGCGCACGCTGCGCCATTGTCGCTACAAACTCCAGATTGCTAGGTTTTCCTTTATAATCGTCGGACGTATAGCCAAAATAATCGCGAATGGTGCTCTGGTTTCCGCGCGTCCAGGCGATTTCAATTGCATTTCGCATGGCGTGCTCCACAAGCGGCGGACGCGTATTATAAATCTTCGCTACCGTCGGGTAGATGTCGTTTGTAATGCTCAGCCCGACGGGGGAACCGCTCATTGCGTATATGCGAATTGCATCCCGCAGATAATAATACCCTTTCAGGTGTGCCGGAACACCGAGCGCTCGGATGCCGGAAGCGATCTGACTCTCCAGTAAATCGAGCATTTCGTCTCCGTTTTCCGTTTCGCGTTCGTAAACGCGCATAAATTCGAGTACCCGCAGCTGAATGATTTCGTATTTCAGCGGTTTCGTAAAACAATAGATCACGCGATTCTTAATTACCTGCAGGAGGCGGTCGTCCGCAAGCGCAGTGGTCACGAATACAAGCGGCCTTCGATCCTCGTTGAGTTTGCCTATGAAGTCGAGCACACAGATCCCGTCCAAATCATGTAAAAACAAATCAAGTATCAGAAGATCTACGTCGCGTGAAAAAATCGTATCAATTGCATCCCGCCCGGAAAAAACGCACGGCAGCAGACATATGCCCTCCTGATTGAGAAAGACGCCCTCAATGCCTTTTGCATCCATCTGGTTGTTGCTTGCGATTAAGAGGTTTTTCTTCATCGGTTCTCCCGCGTTCCGCTCGGTGGAATGAGCTCTTTGCTGCTCCGCCGTTTGATCCTACTAAAAAATATCCATGCTCAAGATTGCCGCATCGCTTCGTTTGCCGCGTCGATCAGCCGTCTGGCATGTTCCAATGCAACCGGATCGCCTCCAGAGCTTCCCATAATGCGCGCAATCTCCGCCGCCCGCTGGGATTCTTCCAGCAGGATCGCATTGGAACGCATGTGCTCGCCGCTTTCTTCCTTGTAGACGTAATACTGCTGGTTGGCATATGCCGCAATTTGCGGCAGATGCGTGATGCAGAGAACCTGATGATTTCGCGCAATCTGACGCATTTTTACGGCAAGCGCCGTTCCGATCTGGCCGCTTATGCCGCTGTCGATTTCGTCAAACACCATGGTTGGAATCCCGTCCAGGTTCGCAAGCACGGACTTGAAGGAAAGCATAATGCGAGACAGCTCGCCGCCGGAAGCAACCTTGCTCAACGGCTTTACCGGCTCGCCGCGATTGGTCGAGAGCAAAAACTCCACGCCGTCCACGCCGTTTGCGGACGGTATTTCCCCGCTCAGCAGCTCAAAATGAACTTCAAACGCAGCATGCGGCATGCCAAGGTCGCTCAGTTCCGGTAAAAGGCGAGCGGTCAGCTGCCTGGAAGCCTCCTTACGCAGCATGCTGAGCGCTTCGCTCTGTTCATCGTAAACGTGTTTTGCGGCGGCATACGCGGCGGTCAGCTGTTCGCGGCGTTCTTCCGCGTTGTTGATTAAATCCAGCTCAACCGCGCTTTTATCCCGAAACGAAAGTATCTCCGGTATGCCCGCGCCATACTTGCGTTTCAGCGTCGATATCTGTTCCAGGCGCGTTTCAATTTCATCCAGCGTGCCCGGTTCGAACGAAAAATCCGTCCGGTAGCCGCGCAGCGTATAGCTCGCGTCTTCCAAATCATAATATATCGTGTGCAGCTTCTCCGCTAGCTGCGCATAGTCCGCTCGATACCGCGCAATGCCGTCCAGCAGCCGGAGCGCAATGCTGAAGGTCTCCAGCGCGCCGCTTTCATCGTTTTCACCGCCCAGCAGGGCGCCGCTCGCCCCTTCCAGGCCTTCCATCACCGCCTGCGCGTTCTGTAGAAGACTTCTTTGCTCTTCGAGCTGTTCTTCCTCGCCGGGAACAAGGTTCGCGGCGTCTATTTCTTTGATTTGATATGCAAGAAGATCGCACCGCCGCGCCCGCTCCTGTTCATTATATTGCGCAGCGCGGAGCAGACGCTTTGCTTCGGAGGCTTGACCATAGGCTTCCGCTACGCGGGCTTTCTGTTCCAGCGCATTTTTCCCGGCAAAACGGTCGAGCAATACGATATGTTTCTTTTCGTCCAACAGCGACTGGTGGGCATGCTGGCCGTGAATATCCACAAGCGCATCCCCGATGAGCTTTAAAGACGTCGCATTGATCAGCGTTCCGTTCGCGCGGCAAATATTTTTGCCGCTCAGCGAAAATTCACGGTAGAGCGTCAGTTCCCCGTCCTCTTCGCATTCGATTCCCTGATCCGATAAGATTTCCCAAGCAGGTTCTCCCGCTGAAAGCAGAAAAACAGCCTCGGCGCTCGCTTTCTCCTCGCCGGATTTCACAAGTTCGCGGCTGGCGCGTTCGCCGAGTACAAAATTGAGCGCTTCAATGATAATGGATTTTCCGGCGCCGGTCTCACCCGTCAGAACGGAAAACCCATTTTTGAATTCGATATGCTGCCGGTCGATCAGCGCAATATTCTGTATGGTCAGCTGTTTGAGCAAAAACGACGCCCTCCTGTTTGAGCATCCTTTGTCCGGTCAAGAACCTGATTGCCTGTAATATTCAAATCTCCAAGCTCAGTGAGAAAACCCGCCCTAAAAGCGATATCAATATCAATATAAACTATCTAGATCTATTTGAGCATTTTCTGGAACTTCTTAATGATGTCCCCAACCATCTTCGCATCCCGAACGGCAACGAAGATCGTATTATCGCCCGCAATCGAACCGAGTATATCCGGCCACTTGAGCGAATCGACCGCTTCCGCCGCCGCGTTTGCGCTGCCGGAAATGGTCTTGATCACTATCATATTGCCCGCGCTTGTCACGGAAAGAACGCAGTTGCTGAACATCCGAATAAACCGCTCCTGCAGATCCGCTTCGGCTTTTTCCACCGTTGCATAGCGGTATCGGCCTTCCGGCGTGAGAACCTTGATTAAACGAAGTTCTTTAATATCCCGGGATACGGTCGCCTGGGTAACGGAGAACCCCTGATCGCGTAATTTTCCGGCGAGTTCTTCCTGCGTTTCGATATTTTCCGAAACGATCAATTTGGAGATCATATCATGACGTTTTGCTTTCATGGCTAACCCCTCGTTTAAAATGATGATGTAAGAATGAGGCCGTTTGTTTCAGTCGTTAAAATGCATCCTGGAAACAATGTGTTGAATGCGGAATTCATGCGTGCCGCGCAAGAACGCGGCTGACTGCCTGGACGATTTCCATTGGTTACGTTAGTTTTCGAGAGATGAGTTCAAATACGTTCTGCTCGGAGAATCGAATGAACCTTGCCTTCCGTTTTGAACGCGTCACCATGATGCGGTCGTCCGGATCGACCCGCCGCAGCTTGATGCCGTCTCCCGCGACAAATCCTTCGCCGTTGACGTGAAACGTCCAGATGGAATCCGGCGCGCTCACCACGGGACGGATATGCAGCGTATGGGAGCATACGGGCGTTACGACGATGGAATCCAGATTCTGCGTCACCACGGGGCCGCCCGCGGAAAGGTTGTAGGCTGTCGAACCGGTTGGTGTGGACGCGATGATTCCGTCGCTGAAGACAGAACCAACGCTTTTTCCGTCACAGAACAGATCCACGTGAATCGTGCCGGAAAACGACTTTTTTGAGATTAATACATCGTTTAGGCAGCTTGGATACTCTTCGCCGTTGATACGGCATTCGAGCATCATGCGCTCTTCCACGAACCCCTCTCCGGCTAAGACACGCCGGAGCGTATCGGGAAACTGTTCCGCGGTGATCTCGCTTAAAAAACCGATCCTTCCGAGATTGACCCCAAGGATCGGAATCCCCCGCTCGGCGGCTGCCGCGGCAAACCGCAGAAGCGTTCCGTCTCCGCCGATGACAACGAGCAGATCCGGCGAAACCGGCAGTGCGCGAATTTCATCCGCCGAGCAAACCGCGACTCCTTCCGCATGCTGTTTCCCGGCGTGATCCATCAGCTGAGTCCGCAGTTCGGCAATGCCTTCTTTTTCCAGGTTGCCGGCAAAGCCGATTTTCATGAAATCCGCTCCAAATTTAATAATATGCCCATATTATACGGCCTCATTTATAAAAATACAAGAGTATTTGTGAATATGTATGCTCTATATGCAGGCAATGTGTGCTTCTTGAACAACGGAAACCGCTTCGTTATGGCCAATTACGTCATCACAGGATTCATTGGCTATGCATTTTTCCAGAAAAACAAGAAATTCAATATTCCCTTTGGGACCGCGTATCGGTGAATACGACAGCCCTTTTACGCAAAACCCAACCTCGCGGGTTATGGATAAAATACGGTCGATTACCTCGATATGCGTTTCCTTCAGCGATACGACGCCGTGTTTGCCGACCTTTTCCCTGCCCGCTTCAAACTGCGGTTTGATGAGCGCAACCGTGTTTCCGCCTTCGCGAAGACAGCGATACAGCGGGGGCAGTATTTTATCGAGCGAAATAAACGAAACGTCGATGGATGCAAAATCGAGCGGCTGTCGAAACCAATCCGGCTCCATAAAACGCGCATTCGTTCGTTCCAATACGACGACGCGCGCGTCGCTCCTTAGTTTCCAGTCCAGCTGACCGTATCCTACGTCGATCGCGTAAACCTGCTTCGCGCCGCATTGAAGCATGCAGTCCGTAAAGCCGCCCGTTGAAGCGCCGATGTCCGCGGCAACCGCGTCTTTCAATGTTATGGAAAAATCCCGCATCGCCTTTTGCAGCTTCAGCCCGCCTCGGCTGACGAACGGGCAGGTTTCTCCGCGTACGCGTATCTGCGTTTCTTCCGTTACGAACTGCCCCGCCTTTTCCGCTTTCTGCTCTCCCAGATATACCAGCCCGGCTAAAACGAGCGCGCGCGCTTCTTCGCGGCTTTTCGCAAGGCCGCGTTCGAAAAGTGCGACATCGAGACGGGATTTCATGAAAGTTCCTCCGTCAAATACGCTTCCAGTGCCTCCGCGGTCAGCCCGCAGGTCTGCCGCTGATGGTTCACGCTGGCCTGTAAAATTGGAGCGCAGGAAACGTTCATTCGTACGACCGGTATTGGCGAAAGCAGTGCGCTAAGCCGCAACCCCAGGCAATCGATGTTTTCTTCCATGACCACCACGCGTTTTGCAACACGCCGGATCTCGCCAAGCGTTCGCTCGTCCAGCGGCTGGATCGTGCGCGCGTTGACCAGGCCCGTTCCAAGTTTTCGCGCAACCGGAAGCGCAACGGAAACCATGGCGCCCGTCGCAATGACCGTTTGTTCGGAAATCGGTGCTAAGACTTCCCATTCACCTTTTGCAACGGCCTGCGTGGAGACCGCCTGCATCAGGCTGCCGCGCGGATAACGCACTGCCGACGGCTCGTTTCTGGAAAGCGCCAGCGTGAGCATATGCGTCAATTCCTGCTGTGTGGCAGGCGAATAAACCGTTATATTCGGCATTGCGGAAAGAAACGCGGCGTCATAGATGCCTTGATGGGTTTCTCCGTCATCCCCAACGAGTCCCGCGCGATCCACCGCAAGCACAACGGGCAGGTTCTGCAGGCAGATGTCGTGCAGGATCTGGTCATAGCCGCGCTGCAAAAACGTAGAATAGATCGCAACGACGGGCTTTAGTCCACTGGCCGCCATTCCGGCTGCCATGGTGAGCGCATGTTCCTCCGCAATACCGACGTCGAAAAAGCGATCCGGAAACCGCCCCGCAAACTCGGTCAGCCCCGTTCCAATGGACATTGCCGCCGAAACGGCAACGATTCGATCGTCTTTCTGCGCAAGCGCAACCATTGCTTCGCCAAACACGCTGGAGTTGCTCTTTTTCAGTGTGCCTTCAATATCCCCGGTATCGATTGAAAACGGAGCGACCCCGTGAAATTTTTCCGGGTTTCGCTCGGAAAATGTATACCCCTTCCCTTTTTGCGTTACGCAATGAACGATGACTGGAACGTGCAGTTCCTTGGCGCGACGAAACATACGCGTCAATTGGGCGATATCATGGCCGTCAATCGGTCCAAGATAGAGAAATCCCATGTCCTCAAACAAACGCTTCGGCATTAGAAAGCTTTTGATCCGGTTTTTAAAGTTCTCCATATGGCGTGAAAGCCATCGCCCGATGATTCCGGTATCGAGAATGCGCACGAAGAAGCGCTTTAAGCGCACATACCATTCGCTGGAACGCATATTGACCAGCATGCGGTGCAGCGCGCCGACATTCGGGGAGATCGACATTTCATTATCGTTTAAAATAACGACAAGCGGCACATCCGCCTGTCCCGCGTCGTTCAGTCCTTCAAACGCGAGGCCTCCGGTCAGCGCTCCGTCTCCGACGACCGCGACGGCGACGCCGTCCTCTCCGAGTAAATACTTTGCGCGCGCCATGCCGAGCGCGGCGGAAATCGCCGTGGACGCATGACCCGTGTTAAAAGGATCGTGTTCGCTCTCCTCGCGTTTCGGAAACCCGGAAATGCCGTTTTCCTGACGGAGCTTACAGAAGGCTTCCCTTCGCCCGGTCAGTATTTTATGCGTGTAGGACTGGTGCCCTACGTCGAAAATGATCTTGTCCTTCGGGCTGCTAAAGGCACGATGCATTGCAATCGTAAGTTCCACCGCGCCAAGGTTCGAGGCGAGATGTCCGCCGCATTTGGCGACGTTTTCGATCATATAAAGGCGAATCTGCGCCGCAAGTGCGGGCAGTTCGCTATCTTTCAGTTTTTTAAAATCCTCGAGGGAATCAATTCGGTCGAGTATTGGGTATCGACTCATTCTTCTTCTGTTTTCCTGTTCTTCCTGTTTTCGCGCGGCAAGCTCCCGCTCAGGATTTTCTCGCGAGCGTATATTGGATCAGTTCGGTAAAAAATGCCGCGTCCGTGTTAACGGTTTTCACCGCGTCAAGCGCAATCTTCGCGTAGGACTGCGCATGCGTTTTTGCGCTTTCCACACCATAGGCGGTAACGAAAGTCAGCTTTCCTTCCGCGGCGTCCTTGCCAACGGTTTTTCCAAGGAGAACCGCGTCTCCGGTACTATCGAGAATGTCGTCCGTAATTTGAAACAGCATGCCATAGGCGTTTGCGAACCGAATCAACGCCTCGCGCTGCGCCGCGTTTGCATGTGCGCAGGCCGCGCCGGATAGAACGGCCGCGCGAAACAGCGCGCCAGTTTTATAATCCTGCAGCGCTTCAAGCAGATCCACGCCGCCCTCCGCGTTAACATCCAGACTTTGCCCTATCACCATTTGGAGCGCGCCACGCGAAATGTATTCCAGCGCGTCTTTGCAGTCGTATTTTGCCAGGGCAAGAAACGCCAGCGCCTGCAATCCGTCCCCGGCCAGAATCGCGTTCGCTTCGCCGAAAGCCTTGTGGCTGCTTGGTTTGCCCCGCCGCATATCGTCGTTATCCATAGCGGGCAGATCATCGTGAATCAGCGAATAGGTATGGATCAGCTCCACCGCGCACGCGGCAAGCAGCGCGTCCTCCGCAATTCCACCGCAAAGCTCGCAGGATGCAATGCAAAGCGCGGGACGAACCCGTTTACCACCCGAAAACACGCTGTATAGCATGCTCCGATTCAATATCGGCGCGCAGGATGCTTCGTCGATAAGCTCGGATAGCTTTCGTTCCGTAAGGCGGGAATACTCCGAAAGTTGTTCACTCAGCATCCCTTTTCCCCTCCGCGGTTTCGTTGAGTTTCGAAATGGTCGCTTCGTAGGCGTCGAGCTGACGCTCGCAGGCCTTTACCATGGACATTCCTTCTTCATACAGGCGAATCATCTCGTCCAGCGAGCCTTCTCCGCTTTCGAGTTTCTCAACGATTTCTGAAAGCTTTTGCATTGCGTCTTCAAACCGAACCTGCTGCTCCATGCTCAATTTCCCTCCATGTTCCCGCTAGGCTTGCTCAACCTGTTCGATGGCGGCTTGCGCCGCGCCGTCCCGCATCCGGATTTTCACACTGTCATGAACATGAAGGCTCCGAACGCTCGTAATCATCCCGTCCGCCGGATTCGTTATAATTGCGTAACCACGTTGCAACACTGCGTTCGGGTCGAGAGCGGCCAGCTTTACGTGCAGTTGTGCAAGCTGCGTTCGTGCGGCATATGTTTTTTCTTCCATTCCGCGCAATCCCCGTTCTCGCAGTAAATCCAGCGATTGCCGCCGGTTTTCCACCTTGCGTTCCAGCAAGCGAAACGCTTTTGCGGAAGCGAATAAATTCATATTTGCGCGCAGTCGTTCCATGCGCGCAAGGAGCGCGCGCCGCATCCGCTCGTTTAAAAGTCGCACTGCTTCATAGCATGCGTCCATCTCCGGAACGGCGAGTTCCGCCGCCGCGGATGGAGTAGGCGCGCGCAGGTCCGCCGCAAAATCCGCAATGGTAAAATCCGTTTCGTGTCCAACCGCGCTGATCACGGGAATATCGCTGCCGACGATTGCTTCCGCAACAACCGGTTCGTTGAACGCCCATAGATCTTCGAGACTGCCGCCGCCACGCCCGACCAGGAGTACGTCCGCCGCACGCTTATCGTTCATATCGCGAATCGCGCGCGCAATTTCCTCCGCCGCGCCCGAGCCCTGAACGCGAACGCTCGCAATCACGACCGGCATTCGCGGAAAACGCCGGGCAATGATGTTAAGCATATCTTGAACCGCCGCGCCCGTTCCGCTGGTAACGATGCCGACACGCCTTGGCAGAAACGGAATCGGTCGTTTTCGTTCCTGAGAAAACCAGCCCTTTTTCTCCAGTTCGTCCTTCAGCGCGAGAAAACGTCGATACAGTTCGCCTTCGCCGCTCTTTTTCAGGTAATCCACGTAGAGCTGGAACGAGCCGTCCTTCTCATAGAGCGAGGCTTTGCCGTAAAGCAGCACCTGCATGCCATCCTGTGGCTGAAACGTAAGCCTGAGCGCCTGTTGCCGGAACATAACGCAGCGCACGAGCGCGTTTTCATCCTTGAGCGAGAAATACAGGTGTCCGGAGCTGTGCCGTTTGAACCCGCTGATTTCGCCGTTGACGCGTAATTCGCAAAGGTTTGGATCGGCGGAAAGCACGCAGCTTACGTATTCGTTTAATTCGCTTACACTGAAAACCGGTTTTAGCGTTTGTTCCAACGATCTCCGTCTCCTTCGAAATCAAGATAAATCTTTTGCAAGCAGCGCAACGCCGACCGCATTGTCGGAGGAAAGCCCCTGCCCTGCATACAGCAGCGTTTGGTCCATACGCGATTCCAGCAGTTCGCGCAGCAGCGCGCTTCCGGATACGCCGCCGGACAGCAGTATGGCCTTGATACCGGTATGCTCCACTGCGGAAAACAGCATTTTCGAAAACGTCCGCGCCATACAGTCATAGACGGCATACGCGACCGTTTCGCTCGCCATACCCTGCTCGATGTATCGCCGGCACTGTGTCTCCTGCCCGGAAAACGAACATGCCGATCCTTTTACGCTGGACGGCAGACGAAGCGAGCGATCAACCGCCGCGCGCGCCAGCCGTTCCAGTTCGGCTCCGCTTGGAAACGGCAGCCCCAGCCGAACGCCGACGCGATCGACAAACTGTCCTGCGTGCAAGTCGCCGCTGGAACCGATTCGTTCAATCGAATCCATAATTCCATCGATCATCGTCACCTTGAGCAAATCGGTCGTTCCGCCGGAAAGATGCATCGCCAGAAACGGCTGATTCGCCAGTTCGCTCTCTTTTCCCAGCATCGCGGCGCGTACGTGCCCCGCCTGATGCGTCGTTTCCAACAACGGCACATCCAGCGCGTTTGAAATGGCGCTTGCGGCCAGTTTACCCGCCAGAAATACGGGCATATAGGAGTCCTTTGCCGCCGTTGGCTTTGCGCTTACGCCGATTGCCTGGATCTGTTTTCGGTCAATGCCCGCAAACAATTCGTCGAGCAGCGGCGGAAGATTCAGTACATGCTGAAACAGCGCGTCGCTCTGCCGGAGCCCCCGCTCGCCCAAGGCTACAGAAAGCACCGTTCTCCGCTCGAAAACGATGCCTTCTTCGGAAACACACGCAACCGACGTCGTATAGTTGCTGGTATCGACGCCGAGGAACAACCCGCTCATTCGAGAGGAACCTCTCTGGCAATGCTGCCCAAAATGCCGTTGATAAACGCGTAGGAGCGCTCTCCTCCGTATCGTTTCGCCAGTTCAACCGCCTCGTTGATCGCCGCGCCGGTTGGCACGTCCTCACCTCGATAGAGCATTTCGAAAATCGCTACGCGAAGGATACTAAAATCAACGCGCGCAATTCGTTCTATCGCCCAATCCTTGGAATAACGGCTGATCAGTTCATCGATCCTTTCCGCATGCAGGCGAACGCCTTCCATAATCTGATCGATATAGGTGATATCTTCCGCATCCAGTTTCCCGATTTCTTCGGTTTTTTCCAGCACGCGTTCCGGCGTATCCTCGCCGCCCAGCATACTGGAAAACTGCAGCATCATCGCGACTTCACGCGCGGTTGTTCTACTCATTGCTTCCTAATCCTTTTGTCGCGAACGGGCCGTTCGGTTCTGCCGATTTATTTTTTTGAAAATAGTTTGTTGACGAAATTCTTCAGCCCATCCGGACCGCTTTGATCCAGCAAATAGCCAACCAGAAAACAAAGCGCAAGAATCACCATCAACAGGATTGTACGCCAAAAGCCGATCGTGAAGAACAGAATCACGAGGATCAGGCCGATCAGGCACAGAAGAATCGTGAATTTATACTTCTTTAAAAATTCTAAAAATCCGTTTTCCATGATTTTTCCTCACTCCGGCCGGGCAACGGCATTCGTCGCGGGCGCAGCCGCGCTTTCCACCAGAATACCGATTTCATTTACCTGAATGCCGGTCAGACTCTCAATATATTCCTTGAGCGATTTCTGCAGGTCGGCAGAGAGTGTAACCGCATCCGTATCCGGCAAAACGCACAGCCGTATGCCGATCGTTACGCCGGTTTCGCTGGAATGCAGCGTCGTTTTGCAGTCCTTAACGCGCTGCTGCGAACGGCAGTGCTTCTGCACCATGGCATCGACCGCTTCCAGAGAAATGTAGGTCCCGCCGATTTCCGTTTGCTTCATGAGCGCGGAAGCAGGACGAATTTCCGATTTTTTCGTTTTTCCCGCAAAGAGCAGCTTGATGGAGATCAGCAGCAGCACAAGCGCGCAACCGGCAAGGATGAAAGCATTTTCACGGAATAGATAGAACAGGCCGATAAAGCCATTTGCCATTTCTTCCGTAATAATGTTCGCCGCGACGCCGAAGAGCACAAACGATACGACAATCGCTACGATGAGCAAGAGACCCAGCAGAATTCGATCGAACACTTTGAGTTTCATAAAAAATCAAGGCTCCTTCTCCGGTCCGCTTCCACTGCGGCAAAAACCACTCTGCAGCGAAACAGGCTTTTAAAATTTCGGTATCACTTAATTGGTTATCTTCTTTCGCAGGAAGCGGGCGGAATGCCGATCCGCCCGCGTTCTTGTTTGCAGTTTTATTTCACGCGGGGCGGTTCCTGTGGAACGATTTCCGCTTCCACTTCCTGAATTTCTTTCTGTTTTGTCTTTTCCTTGCGTCGCGACGCTTTTGCGGTCTCCTGTTCGCTTGGTTCAAACGTTACGCTTTGAACAAATACGTTGACCTCTACCACGCGCAGTCCCGTCATGGTCTCGACTGCGTTTTTCGCCGCGACCTGGATTTTTTCGCAGACATCGCGAATCTTAAACCCATAGCGAATGCTGACGGAAACGTCTACGGCGGCTTCTTCCGTTCCAACTTCAACCTTAACACCCTTGGTCAGATTCTTTTTACCGAGTATCTCGGAGATTCCTTCAACCATTCCGCCGCTCATAGCGGACACGCCTTCTACATCGGAAACCGCAAGCGCGGCAATGGTAGCAACGACGTCGTCCGCGAATATAATACGGCCGCCCTCGGCGTCCACCTTGGAAACTTCCGAGTTTGCCTTCTTCTCTTCGGACATATGCGCACCTCCATTCTCGTTTGCGAAAATTATATCAGTCATCCCGTGTTCTGTAAATACATTGCCATGGCGTGTTGTTACCGCCGCGTGAACGTTGTGCGGCTAATTTAAGGCTTTCTTCCGCCGCAGCGCTATTGTTTGTCGTTTTTTCCGTTTAGGGCATGTGCGCAATCTTTCGTGCTCTATCCTGCGTTTATGGCTTCTATTCCCTTTCTTCGCGCCCGCTCAATCCGAACGCCTTTCTTTTTTCGCCTTTTGATCCGGATGACCGAAAAGATTCATATCGCTTGGTTTTCAGGGACAAAGCAACTGTAAATTTCAATTGTATATTTGTATACAAACTATTGAATTCATATGCGCGTCATTGTACACTATAAATATATATTAAAAATGATGATGGACGGTTCCCCACAGCCTGCATATTACGTTTATTTCACATAAATGCGGCATATAGTTTACCGCGAAAGGGAGTTCAGTTCTATGAGCGGTTTTTATGATACGAAAGATTATTCCTCCCTTTCTGAGAAAGTGTATCGAATTCTGCGCGAAGGAATTGCCGAAGGACGCTATCAAACGGGCGAATGCCTGGTTGAAATGAAAATCGCCGAAGAACTCGGCGTCAGCAGAACGCCCGTTCGCGAGGCGCTCAAACAGCTCGAACTGGAGGATCTCGTCGCTTCGCACCCCAACCGCGGCGTCGTCGTAAAAGCCTTTTCCAGCGAAGATTTGCAGGACGTTTCCACCATCCGTCATCTGCTGGAAGGTCAGGCCGCGTACTGGGCGGCGGAACGCGTAACGGAACTGCAACTGCAGGAGTTGAAGGAAGTCGTCGAACTGATGGAGTTCTACACCGGTAAAAACGACGCGTCGCACCTTGTTCAGCTCGACACGCGTTTTCACGAACTGATCTACGAGGCAAGCGGAAGCCGGACGATCCGCCATATTCTCGCTTCACTGCACCACAACATCCGTAAAGCGCGTCAAAGCTCGCTGACCATGCCGGATCGCGCCGCCTGCTCGCTCCATGAGCACATCCAAATTTACCAGGCGATTGAACGTCACGACGCGCCGGCAGCCAAATTGCAAATGGAATCGCATGTCGCTATTGCGGCAGGAGGCAGACCGGTCGAATAACCGTATGCGTCCTGCCCTCTTTTTATACCGGCGCAAACACGAATACTGTTTCTTCGTTGAAAATTAACAGATACGGCCAATGGATCGGGAGGAAACGACATGCGGATTCGCTGCACTTCGGAACTGCACGCCAACGGCGGACCGGGCATGTTTATCTCCGCCCGCGCGGAAGAGGCGCTGGATACGCTCCTTGCCGAATATCGTGGAAGCGTTCAGGTTGTTTATCTCGACCCGCCCTTTGGAACAGGGGACGTGTTTCATGTTCGCGTGTCCGCCCAAAAGCGTCAGGTGACCATTCCAGCCTATTCCGACCAGCTCTCGGAGGAAGAATACCTGCGTTGGATGCGTGTCGTTTTGTCCGGCGCGCGTGAGTTGCTCAATGACAGCGGATCACTCTATCTTCATATCGATTATCGCATGAGCGCGAAGCTCCGGCTTTTGCTGGACGAAATCTTCGGCGCGCAGAATTTTATGAATGAAATCATCTGGTGCTATAAATCCGGCGGGAGAAGTACCCGCTATTATCCCAGAAAACATGATACAATCCTTTTTTATCGAAAGAGCGCAAAGGTTTATTTTAACATCGGCGCGGTTGGCCGCCCGCGCGGACCGGAAAAGCGAAACCATATGCGCCGTATGATCGACGCGGAAGGCCGAATTTGCTTTACGATCCGCTCCGCCGGAAGGCTGTATACCTATTATGAGAATACGCCGATGTTTCCAAGCGACGTTTGGGACGACATCGAGCATTTGCAGCAAAAGGACAGCGAACGCGTTGGCTACGCAACGCAAAAACCGGAAGCACTTATAAACCGTGTGGTACTTGCCTCTTCACGCCCGGGTGACGTCGTTTGCGATCTGTTCAGCGGAAGCGGGACAACAGCCTCCGCCGCAAGCAAACTTGGACGGCGTTTTCTAGCGCTGGACGCCTCGCCCTGCGCCCTTTACATTCTCCGCGCGCGTCAGCTGAAAAACGCGAGCGCGCTCTCCCTGCTGGAAGGCGAACATGAGATGCTGATTCGATATGCGCCGCAGGAGGCGCCCGCTCAATTTTCCGCGCAGATTCGCTCGCTGCGCGGCGCCCGCGTGGTATGCGTGGAAACGGCATCGTTTACCGAAAACTGCCCGCTGGTCTACGCCGCGGCTGGAACGGTTACCGGCGAACAGTTCCTTCCGTTTGCAACAGACTGCCAGCCCAAACTGCCGCTGGAACTGCCGATAGACGGTTTATCGCGTCCGGTCGTACAGATATGCGATATCTACGGCAGGCAGGCATTCTTCACGGTTGAAGACGAGCCTGTCTCGTAAAAAATCGCGAAACCACAGGAAAGGTGATTCGAAGCGTGGAAAACTGGATTCATGATTACTGTATGTCGAAACCCGGCGTGGAAGAAGAATTCAAGCAAGCATGGAATTCGCAGCTCTACAAACTCGGCGGAAAGATCTTTGTGATGCACGGCGAGTATAAGGATGGTCGTCCGCTGCTGACGGTAAAGCTGGAACCCGCCTTTTCGGAAATCCTGCGTTCCCAGTATTGCGGCGATATCATCCCCGGATACTATACGGATAAAACGCATTGGAGCTCGCTCTTTCTCGATCGCGCCGTGCCGCAGGACGTTGCCCGCGCCATGCTGGACAACGGTTATGAAACCATGCTTGCCGCGCTTCCGAAAAAGGCACAGGCACTGATTCGCGGAGCCGAAGTCCTATAAACATTTCGAATTTCATTTTGATAAAGCAGAACGATTCCGAATTGTCTAGAATACGCCATACTATTGTTACGATAGCGTTACACGTTGCGCTGGAAATTTCTGCAATTCTTTAGTATGATAGCTAAGATGGAACAGAATATTACGAACCAAACGAAAGAACCTGTGAACGCAGGGACGGATCCGTCCCCGTCGAATCCGCCAAAGAAAAAGCGCTGGAATCTTCTCAGCGCTGTATTTATGGTTGCGCTGATCGCCGTCACGATTGCAATTCTCTTTAAAGACACGTCGATTTCCGAGGTTTGGGCGGCGGTACAGTCCGCAAACCCGCTTTGGCTTCTTGCGGCGCTCGGCGCGGCACTATTTGCCGCAGTGCTCTTTGGCGTTGCGCTGCATATCGGCCTTCGGGCGCTCTATCGAAAACCGATACCGCTTCTACGGGACATTGGATTCGGGTTTATCGGGCAGTACTATACCGCCATTACGCCGGCGGGCGCTGCCGGACAGCCGATGCAGCTCTACTACATGCTGGCCTACGGCATGGATGTTTCTTATGCTTCGCTCGTGCTTCTGCTGGTCAACGCGGCGCATCAAATTGTCGTATTGCTGATTCCGACCGTGCTTTTCCCCTTCCACTCGAGCCTTATTCTCGACAACCTCGGCGCGTTCCTCTGGCTCTTTTTGCTTGGAGCGCTGATCAACATCGCGCTGATTCTATTTTTGCTGTTTGCAATGTTCTCCAAGAGCTTCGCGCAGCGCGCAGTGCAGCGGGTGATTAGCCTGCTTGTCAAGATGCGAATCGTCAAACGCCCCGAAAAGATCTATGCGCGGGCCGACGAGCAGATCCGCCGCTACAGTCAGGGCGCGGAAGTACTCAAAAAACACCCCTGGCTGATTGTAGGCGAGCTGATTGCCTATGTCCTGCTGCTGAGTTCGCAATTTGTGATTCCTTACTTCATTTACCGCTCGTTCGGGTTAAGCGGGTTTGGAATGATGGATTTCATCGCATTGCAATCCGTGCTCTACCTCGCGGTTTGCTTCCTTCCGATCCCGGGTTCGGCGGGCGTGAGTGAAAGCGGCTTTGTCACAATCTTTCGCGTGCTGTTCCAAAGCGCGCTGATCGTTCCAGCCATGCTGCTTTCCCGCCTTGCGAGCTTTTACTTGATCCTTCTGGTCAGCGGCAGCGTTTCGCTCACCATGCAGCTTGTGCTTTCCGCGCGAAAGAAGCGGGCTGCTCTCGCGCAGCAATCGCAGGAGCAGCGCGAGAAAACGCCGATCCAAACGGAATCCGAATAGCAGAAACCATCTGCATAGCAAGCGCGCCTTTCCAATCCGGAAAGGCGCGCTTTTTTTGAATCATCCTTAAAATCTACCGCCCGCGGCCGGAGGATCTCTTTCCGCCTCGCTGCTCGGCGCCTTCGCCCTGCGTTGCGGCTAGCCGCTCCAGCAGGGAGCGCTGTTCCTCCGTTAAGTGCTTCGGCACTTCAATATTGACCGTTACAAATAAATCGCCTCTGCCGCTCGCGTTGAGCCGCTGAACCCCCTGATCCCGCAGGCGAAAGGTTGAACCTGTCTGCGTTCCGGCGGGAATGGAATATTTAACGCTCTCCCGCAGGGTTGGAACCGTAACGCTTCCGCCAAGCGCCGCCATGGTATAGGAAATCGGCATATCGATATACAGATCAAATCCCTTTCTTACGAACTGCCGGTGCGGTCGGATGTTGATGGAAACATACAGGTCTCCATTCGGGCCGCCGCGGTGTCCCGCGCTGCCCATGCCGCGCAGGCATAGGCTTTGCCCGTTGTCGATGCCGGCGGGGATTTTAACCGTCTTTTTAATGTTTTTACGCACTCTGCCTGAACCGCGGCATTCGGCGCAGGGATCGTTGATGACCTTTCCGGAGCCACGACAGGCCGAGCAGGGTCTGGCGGACGTAAACGAACCGAGAATCGTATTTTGTTGTGTTCGTACCTGACCCGTGCCGCCGCAGGTTTTGCAGGTGACCGGTTCCGTTCCGGGTTTTGCGCCGCTGCCGTGGCAGGTATCGCAAACCTCTTCGCGCGGAATGGTAATTTCCTTTTCCACGCCGAAAGCGGCTTCCTCAAACGTGATGGTCAGATTGTATCGCAAATCGTCCCCGGGAACGGTGCCGTTACGCGTTTGCCCGCCGCCAAATCCGCCAAAGCCGCCGAAACCGCCGCCAAACATCTGGCCTAAGATATCGCCAAGGTCGCCAAATCCGCCTGCGAACGGATCCTGACCGCCCATAGAGGGATCGAATGCCGCGTGACCGAACTGATCGTACTTGGCGCGTTTATCCGCGTCCATCAACACTTCGGCCGCTTCGTTGAGTTCCTTAAACTGTGCTTCCTTGGCCTTGTCTCCCGGATTCAGGTCCGGGTGACATTCCTTTGCTTTTTTGCGGAACGCGCTTTTAATCTCTTCCGCAGTAGCGCTTTTTTCCACGCCCAGTATTTCGTAATAATCGCGTTTTTCTGCCAACGCCCGTCACCTCTCCATCCGAAAGCGCCATCCAACCGCTGCGCTCTTCCATTCAGGTTCCAACAAGGAGGCGCACGTGTTTCGTTGCGCCTCCGTATCGGATCATTTGCTTATTAACCGTTCTCTCGGCTATTTATTGTCGTCCACCACTTCATAGTCGGCATCGACCACGTCGTCCTTCGGCTGTCCCTGGGCGCCCGCATCGTAGCCGCCCTGCGCGTTCGGATCATAACCGCCCTGCGCACCGCCCGCCTGCTGCTGCGCCTGCTCGTAGACCTTGCCAAAGACGCTGTAACTCACCTCGGTGAGGTGTTCGCTCGCGGTCTTAATCATGCCGGTATCGCCGCTTTCCGTCGCCTTTTTCAGGTCGGCAATCGCCTTTTCGATCTGCTCCTTGCCGGAAGCGTCAATCTTATCGCCCATTTCCTTCAGGCTGCGTTCGGTCGTATAGATGAGCTGGTCGGCATGGTTCTTCGTTTCGACCTCTTCCTGGTGCTTCTTGTCTTCCGCGGCAAACTTCTCCGCTTCCGTCACGGCGCGCTTGATCTCGTCCTCGTTGAGGTTGGTCGAAGCGGTGATGGTCACGTTTTGCTGATTGCCGGTGCCGAGGTCCTTGGCGGACACATGCACGATGCCGTTTGCGTCGATATCAAACGAAACCTCGATCTGCGGCACCCCGCGCGGCGCGGGTGCGATGCCGTTGAGCTGGAAGCGTCCGAGCGTCTTGTTGCCCTGCGCCATGCCGCGCTCGCCCTGCAGAACGTGGACTTCCACGCTGGTCTGCCCGTCCGCGGCGGTGGAGAAGATCTGGCTCTTCTTGGTCGGGATGGTCGTGTTGCGCTCAATTAGTTTCGTAAATACGCCGCCAACCGTCTCAATACCGAGCGAAAGCGGGGTGACGTCCAGAAGCAGGATATCCTTTACCTCACCGCCAAGCACGCCGCCCTGAATTGCCGCGCCGATGGCGACGCATTCGTCCGGGTTGATGCCCTTGAACGGCTCTTTGCCGGTGATCTTTTTGACCATGTCCTGCACCATCGGAATTCGGGACGAGCCGCCGACGAGGATGACCTTATCCACCTGCGAGGCGGGAAGGTTCGCGTCCCCGAGACACTTCTGAACGAGCGTCTTGGTTTGTTCCACAAGATCGTTGATCAGCTCGTTGAACTTTGCGCGTGTAATCGTGATGTCGAGGTGCTTCGGACCCGATTTGTCCATCGTGATAAACGGCAGGTTAATCGTGGTCTGCGCGACGCCCGATAGATCGATCTTCGCCTTTTCGGCAGCTTCCTTCAGGCGCTGTAGCGCCATCTTGTCCTGCCGCAGGTCGATACCGTTGTTTTTCTTAAAGTCGTCGGCAATATAATCCATAATCAGCTGGTCAAAGTCGTCGCCGCCGAGGCGATTGTTGCCTGCAGTTGCGAGAACCTGGAACACACCGTCGCCGATTTCCAGAATCGAAACGTCGAACGTTCCGCCGCCAAGGTCGTAGACCAGAATCTTCTGGTTGTTTTCCTTATCCATGCCGTAAGCAAGCGCGGCCGCCGTCGGCTCATTGATGATGCGCAGTACTTCAAGACCCGCGATGCGTCCCGCATCCTTCGTCGCCTGACGCTGGCTGTCCGTAAAATACGCCGGAACGGTGATGACCGCCTGTGTAACGGTTTCGCCAAGATACGCTTCCGCGTCCGTCTTCAGCTTTTGCAGAATCATTGCCGAGATTTCCTGCGGGGTATAGTCCTTGCCTTCAATATGGACTTTGCGCGCGGAACCCATGTCGCGCTTGATCGAAGAGATCGTGCGGTCCGGGTTCGTAATGGCCTGCCGCTTTGCAATGTTGCCGACCATGCGTTCGCCGTCCTTAAACGCAACCACGGATGGCGTGGTGCGGGCGCCTTCGGAATTCGGAATGACGACCGGCTCGCCGCCTTCCAGGAAAGCGACGCAGGAGTTCGTTGTGCCAAGGTCGATGCCAATAATCTTACCCATAAGTATGTCCTCCAACTTTTCTATTCAAATATCAAAACCAGTTCCATGCGATGGAAAACTCTGTTTTCTGAAATTACGCCAGGCCTACTCGGCCACTTTCACCATGCAATGGCGGATTATCTTGTCGCCCATGCGGTAGCCCTTCTGCAGAACAACGACGATTTCGCCGCTCTCCTTACCCTCCGCCTTTTCGCGCATGACGGCTTCGTGCCTGGTTGGATCGAATTTGCAGTCGCTCTCAATTTCCTCCAGCCCCAGCTTCTTCAGCGCGCCCATCATCTGGCGCTGCACGAGCACGATTCCTTCGCGCCAGATTGCTCCTTCCGCCGGAATACTGTCCAGCGCGCGTTCGAGACTGTCCAGCGCGGGAAGGAGCTCCTTGACGGTATCCCGCTTGCCTTCCTCATAACTATCCAGCCGAATGCTGGCGTTCCGGCGGCGGAAATTATCAAAGTCCGCCTGAATTCGCTGGAGAAGAGCAACGGTTTCGTCCTTCTCCTTCTGGAGTGATTCAATATGCGCCTTTGCGGCGGCAAACTCCTCTGCGGTCAGCGTATAGATTTCCTGCTCGGCAGCCGTTTCCGCATTTTCGGTAACAACCGTTTCGTCGGTCTGCGTTGCCTGCGCTTCCGTTTCGGGAGTAATCTCCTCCTTCATGTTTTGCGTTTCGCTGAATTCCGTTTGTTCCGTCTTCTTCGTCAATGTTCCAGTCTCACTTTCTGCGATTTCCGGCGGATGGATTTTGAATGAATCCGCCGTTCGCGTTAGTCATCGTCCAAATCGTTGGACAGAATATCCGACAGACTTCTTCGCATGAATTCCAGCACGGAGATGACCTTTCCATACTGCATGCGTGTTGGTCCTATGATACCGAACGATCCCATCGGCTCGTCACCGACGCGGTACGTTGCGGTTACGATGCTGCAATCCTTGAAGGTTTCGTCCTCGTTTTCGTTCCCGATCGTAATTGAGAACTCCAGCTTGCTTGCGCGCTTCAGCAGGTCGTAGATCATGCTTCGGCCTTCCACCGCCGCGAGGAATGTCTTTGCCTTGTTCACATCGCTGTATTCGGGAAAATGCAGCATATTGGTTGCGCCCGAAAGCTGGACGTTCTGCGATTCCGGTTCAATTTTGCGGTCAATCGCCTCGACAATGCTGTTTAGAAACGCTTTTCGTTCCTTGAGCTCGCCGCCCATCTCACGGAGCATGGAATCGCCGATCTGATCCATGCGGCAGTCGCAAAAGTGTTCGGTCAGCATTCTGGAAATCCGCTCCAGCTCGTAACTGTCCATTCCTTCCGGAATGCGAATCACCGCGTCCTGTGAAAATCCTGCGGAGGTAACAATCACGACGAGCGCGCGGCCTTCCCGCAGCGGAACCAGCTGGATGTGCCGCAGGCGGTTGGCGGCCAGCATGGGCGACATCACGATCGCCGTATAATGCGTTACCAGGGAAAGCGCCTGCGCCGTTTGCTTCATTACGGCTTCCACTTCGTCGATCTTTGCGCCCATATGCGCGCGAATGATCTTTATTTCGTCCTCGGACAGCGAAGCCTTTTGCATCATCTGATCGACGTAGAGGCGATAGGCCTTGTCTGATGGAATCCGCCCGGCGGAGGTATGCGGCTGTTCCAGATAGCCTAGTTCTTCCAGATCTGCCATTTCGTTCCGAATGGTCGCGCTGGACAGGCTGAACCCTTCCAGTTTGCTGATTGACCGGGAACCGATAGGGGACGCGGAAAGAATGTATTCATCGATGATGGCTTTTAGTATGCCCAGTTTCCGGGCGTCCAGCTCCATTTTCTCCGCCTCCTTTCCCATCCCCGTAGAGCGACGTATTCGCTGGATACGGGAGATTTTTTCCTTCAATTCGAACCGAAAATCCGTTGTTAGCACTCTATTTTGTCGAGTGCTAACCTATAGGAAAAATTTAGCACCTACGAGCTTTTGTGTCAAGTAAGTGCTGTATCAAAAATGTGACATTCCAGTGAATTCACCCCTGGCGCGCATGACGCGTAACGCTACAGGAAAAAGCCGAGCGCTTCGTTCTGCAGATCCAGCCCTCGACGGTTCAGCGCAAGGAATCCTTCCGATTCAACCACCCAGCCGCGCTTGCGCAGGGACTCCACCGCGCGCGGGAACGCTTCCACAACGTCCAGTCCAAAGCGGGCGGAAAACGCGGCGCGGTCGATGCCGCGCGTGAGCCGCAGCCCCAGCATGATGCTTTCAAACATCTCTTCTCCGCTCTGCAGGCGAATGATCTCCGATTTCGGGAGCCTGCCCCTGCGGAGCAAGCGAAGGTACTCCTCCAGCGAGGCCGTGTTCGCATACCGCGTCCAAACCTTCTGCCGGACGGCGGAATGCGCGGCGAGCCCAAGACCAAGATATTCCCCATTTTGCCAATAGGTAAGGTTATGGCGGCATTCGCAGCCCTCGCGCGCGAAATTGCTGATCTCGTATCGGTGATACCCGCGCGATTCAAGGTAGTCGATGCCTGCATCCTGCATGTCCGCTACGTAATCTTCGTCCGGAACTCGTGCTTCTCCGCTCTTAATGCGGACATACAGCGGCGTATGCTCTTCCAGTGTGAGCGCATAGCTTGAAATATGCTGCAGATTCAGGTCGCAAACGTTCTTCAGCGTTTCGAGATACTGTTCCATTGTCTGCTCCGGCAAGCCGTGCATCACATCCGCATTGATGTTGGAAAAACCTGCTTCGCGCGCCCATTGCAAGGTTTTTAAAAATTGCTCATATGTGTGAATTCGTCCGACGCCCTTTAACAGCGCGTCATGCGAACTCTGCAGCCCGATCGAAAGACGGTTGATCCCCGCCGTATGATACGCCGCGAGGCTCTCCTTTGTGGCCGTGCCGGGGTTACACTCCATGGAACACTCGGCATTCTCCCGGATGGAAAAGTGCTGGCGCAACGCGGCCATGATTCTTTGCATCTGCTCGCCGGATAGCAGGGACGGCGTTCCTCCGCCGAAAAAAACCGTATGAAACGAAGCGGGGTACTCCCCGGTCCGTGCGGTCAGCCCGATTTCGAGAAGCAGCGCATCGACATAGCCTTCCATTTCACCGGACTTCGCAAACGACGTAAAATCACAGTAATCGCACTTTTTCACGCAGAACGGAATATGCAGATAAATTCCCGCCATCGCGCTAGTTAATACGCAGGACGCTCATGAACGCGTCGCTCGGCAGGGATACGGTGCCAATCTGACGCATCCGTTTTTTGCCTTCCTTCTGCTTTTCAAGCAGTTTCTTTTTACGCGTAATATCGCCGCCGTAGCACTTGGCGAGCACGTCCTTGCGGACGGCTCGCACGGTTTCGCGCGCAATGATCTTTCCGCCGATGGCCGCCTGCACCGGAATTTCAAATTGCTGACGCGGAATGACCTCGCAGAGCTTCTCCGCAACCGCGCGCCCTTTTGCATAGGCGCGGTCCCGATGGACAATCGTGGAGAGCGCGTCGCAGGGGTCGCCGTTGAGCAGGAAATCCAGCTTGACCAAATCGCTCTTTTCGTAACCTTTCAGCTCATAGTCGAAGGAGGCGTATCCTCTGCTCCGGCTCTTCAGCTGATCGAAGAAGTCGTAGATGATCTCGTTGAGCGGCAGCACATAGTGAATGCTGACACGGGATTCCTCAATATAATTCATGTCGATGAAGACGCCGCGCCGCTCCTGGCAGATTTCCATGATGGAACCGACGTATTCGGAAGGCGTCATGATGGTTGCGTTGACGACCGGTTCTTCGAGCAGCTCAATCTCGGTAACCGGCGGCAGCTTCGAGGGGTTGTCGATCATCTCCTCTTCGCCGGTGGTGAGTTTGATCTTGTAGATAACGCTCGGTGCGGTGGTAACGAGATCGAGGTCGAACTCGCGTTCCAGCCGCTCCTGAATGATCTCCATATGCAGCAGCCCAAGGAACCCGCAGCGGAAGCCGTAGCCCAGCGCGCTGGAAGTTTCCTGCTCAAAGGAGAGCGACGCGTCGTTGAGTTTGAGCTTGTCAAGCGCATCCCGTAGGTCTTCGTACTGCGCGCCGTCCGCCGGATAGATGCCGCAGAACACCATGGGGTTCGCCTGCTTGTATCCGGGCAGCGGCTTTGCGGCGGGACGGTCGGCAAGGGTAATCGTGTCGCCGACCTTTGTTTCGGCAACGCTCTTAATCGACGCGGCAATATAGCCGACCTCACCCGCGGTGAGCTCGTCCACGGGCAGCGGAGACGGTGTAAACACGCCCACCTCGGTGACGTCAAACTCATGCCCGGTCGCCATGGAGCGAATGCGCATGCCCTCTTTTACCGTCCCGTCAAACACGCGCACATAGGAGAGCGCGCCCTTGTAATTGTCGTAAACACAATCGAACACAAGCGCGGTCAGCGGTGCGTCGGGATCGCCCTTTGGCGGGGGAACAATCGAAACAATCGCCGCGAGCACATCCGCCACGTTAGTTCCGTTCTTTGCGGAGATCTGCGGCGCGGAGTGCGCTTCAATGCCAATGACATCCTCGATCTCCTGTGCGGTGCGCTCCGGCTCCGCGCTTGGCAGATCGATTTTATTGATAACCGGAACGACCTCGAGGCCGTTGTCCACGGCGAGGTAAACGTTCGCAAGCGTCTGCGCCTCTATTCCCTGCGTCGCGTCCACAACAAGCACCGCACCTTCGCAGGCCGCGAGCGCGCGGCTGACCTCGTAGTTAAAATCCACGTGCCCCGGCGTGTCGATGAGGTTGAACATATAGCGTTTTCCGTCCGAATGCGTATAGAACATGCGCACAGCGGAGGACTTGATCGTAATTCCGCGCTCGCGTTCGATGTCCATGGAATCAAGCATCTGCTCGGTCATGTCCCGCGAAGCAACGGTTTCCGTCAACTCCATCATGCGGTCGGCCAGCGTTGATTTGCCGTGGTCGATATGCGCAATGATCGAAAAATTCCGGATCAGTTCATTGGGGTATGCCATTTGGTTCCCTCCCGTATGTCGGGTTTTATCATACTGTATCCACCGCCGGAATGCAAGATTGATCCGCGTACCATATCACGAAAAAAGGCGATGCTTTCCGCACCGCCATTTTTGCGATTCTGTCCTACTCAATCGGCCTTCTTGCTACGACGAAGTTTCTGCGCCAATAGGAAGTTTTTGCGCCGCGGCGCACAACCTTGCCATTCGCGGAAGACGCGTCGATCATCTCGCCGCCGCCAATATAGATGCCTACGTGACCGACGGTACTGCTGTCGTCCGACTTGAAGAACAGCAGATCCCCCGCCTTGACGTTGTCGATATCCGATATCTTTGTCCAGCTTGATGTTTTGGAAAGTCCCGCCGCATTCAGGCGGCGCGTGTATACATTGACCTGGCGCAGGCAATAATAGACCAGTCCCGAGCAGTCAAACGAATCCGGCCCGCTCTTGCCGAGAATATAGGTGTCTCCCAGTTGCTTCTTGGCGATTGAAATCATCTTATCGATTCGGCCGGCCGGAGAAGACGCGCGGGCGAGCGCCGCCTGTTTCTTCTTTTCCGCAGCGATTTCCTTTTCCTTTGTGTAGGAAACGCGCGCATCGGCAGAGTTGATTTCCTCCAGCGTTTGCTCGCCGGCCTTACCGTCCTTGGTAATATAATTGCGGTTCTGGAATTTCTTCACCGCTTCCACGGTGACCGTACCGTAATATCCGGTCACCTGGCTGTCGTCCAGATAACCAAGTTCGACCAGCTGCTCCTGAAACGATTCGATATCGTCCCCTTCCGCGCCCTCGGTCATCACGTATTTTTTCGCCTCTTCGGAATAGAGGAGCGCGATGGTATCATTCCCGCAGATGCCATCCTGCTGCAGCTCATGCTGACGCTGAAAGAGTTTCACCGCGTATTTCGTCGCATTGCCGAAATAGCTTGTCGGTTCATCGATCGCCAGATAGCCAAGCTCCATGAGGCGCTTCTGGAGCGCCATAACGTCCTCGCCCTCCGCGCCTTTTTCAATCCGGACTTCCGGTGTGGGGCTCGGCGTAGGCACGGGCGTTGCGGTTGCCGCTATCGTGGGAGCAGGCGTCGTCATAAGGGCGAGCTGCGCCGCCATGGTTTCCTCTTCTTTATGCCTGCTTCCGGAGACGGCAAAAATCAGGATTACGCCAATCAGAACGAACCCCGCGGCCGATGCGAGAAAAATTCGCATCGGCTTCTCCATTAAATAAATGGAACGCAGAAAACGCTTGAGCCATGCAAGTGCTTTTTGCTGAAACGTCAGCTTCTTCTGCGGTTTCTTGGAACCATTGCCGTTTCCCTTGCCGTTTCCGCTTCCGTTACCGCCGCCTTTGCCGTTTCCGTTACCGCCGGACGGCGGAGAATATACATAGCTTGTGTAATTCGTATATTTCGGCTTCGCACCGTTCGCGCCCGCGCTGTTTCCATTCGTGTTATTGTTCTTTACGCGAGGTGCATTGTTACCGTCAAAGTTCGATCTGGCAGTACCAGCGCCGTTTACGCCGTAGCCGCTCGCACCGGAGTTGTTCGCGACGGAACCGCTGTAATATCTGTTTGAGGCGGTTCCCTGAGCGGAGCTTCGTTGTGTTGCAGAATTGCCATAGATGCGAGCCATCCGTTCCTGTTCGGATTCCGATCGCACGGTTTTCGGAGGGTTCCCGTTCTCTCGCGCGGAAACAGCGCTGCGTCGGGATTCGGTTTGATCATTGAAATTGCTGCGTGGCTGCGAACCGCCGCCGGAATACACGCCGTTTCGGGCCGAGGCGTCCTCGCTGAAATAGGAGACGTTTCGGTTTGCTTCACGCTCCGCGTTTGCACGGGAATACGGCGAGTAGGCCCCATTTGCCGCGGGCCTGCTCTGCAAGGACGATCCGTAGTAATTTACCTGCGGTTCGTTTGTATATGCGCCTGTACTGTTGGACGAATTCTTCGAAAGAAGAGACCCGTAATCCGTATAGTCCATAGCACTCTCCTAATGCAAAATTCTACGTAATATGCGGGCCTTTTGCAATAGCAAACTAAATATTGTAATACATTGTTCAATATTAGTCGGATATACCACTATATATTGTGCTCCGCTTTTTTTCTTGCGCGACTCAGTTTCGTAATTGTGAACGCAACGTGATGTAAAAAGCGCGCCCTGCTTTCACACGGGCGCGTTTTTTGCAATTTGATACACGTTTCGTTTAGTCGAACAGCGCGGTGGAAAGATAGCGTTCTCCCGTATCCGGAAGGATTACGACAATCGTTTCATTCACTCTTGCGAATTTTTCCGAGTAGATACGCGCGCCCGCAAGCGCCGCGCCGCAGGAAATGCCGCTCAGGATGCCCTCCGAGCGCATAAACAGCCGCGCCGCCTCGACCGCGTCCTCCGTTTGAATGGAAATTACCTCGTCCACCACAGAAGGATCATAGTTCTTTGGAATGAAGTTTGCACCCAATCCTTGTATGCCGTGGGCGCTTGGCCGCCCTCCTGTTAAAACCGGAGATTCCGCAGGCTGAACGGCGACGACGCGCAGGCTGGGATTCTGCCGTTTTAGATACCGGCCCGCACCGCAAACGGTTCCGCCCGTGCCAACGCCGGCAATCAGCGCGTCCACACGGCCTTCGCAGTCTCTCCAGATTTCCGGTCCGGTCGTCGCTTCGTGCGCAGCCGGGTTGTCGGGATTTTCGAACTGCAGCATTCGCATACTGCCGGGAATTTCCTTTAGCAGCTCCTGCGCGCGTTCATTTGCGCCCGCCATGCCCAACTGGCCGTCCGTTAAAACAATTTTAACGCCGAGCGCTTCCAGAATTTTCCTGCGCTCCAGGCTCATGGATTCCGGCATGGTCAGTACAACGCGGTATCCGCGCGCGGCCGCAACGACTCCAAGCCCTACGCCCGTATTACCGCTGGTCGCTTCAATGAGCGTCGCGCCCGGTTTCAGTGTTCCCCGTTCCTCTGCGCGGCATATCATATTCAGCGCAATGCGATCCTTCGAGCTTCCGCCCGGATTGCGGCTCTCCAATTTGACGACAAGATTCGCTTTCACCCCATAAGCGCCGGCAAACCGGTCTGCGCGCATAAGCGGCGTATTCCCTATCATCTCTGCGGCGGACGAATAAATCATGAACGAATCGCCTCCCGCGCCGCCTGCATAATTGCTTTTGGCGACGTTTCTTCATTTTCTATACGGACAAACGGAGTTCCCTCCGGCAGAAACCGTTCCATCTGATCCTTTCCAAGGCGGTCAAACGCAACCGAATCATCCACGGCAACGACCCTCGCCATAATCCCCTGAACGGACAGCAGGTTTCCAGCTTCAAGAACAGCAGACGCATATTCCCGCTTTGCGATGAGAATCACCTCGGGGCCGTTTTTTGGCTCGCGTAAAATCTCCGCGCAGATTGGCTTGAATTCTCCGGTTTGACCGAACAGTTTTGATTTCAGCAAAACGGCGGTGAGAGCCGCGGCTGTTCCAGCGCCCGCCAGACACTGAAAAACGTTGAATACTACGTTTGGAATTGCAGCGGCCGAACCATACATCAGCGTTTCGAAGAGAAAATAACCGAGCGGAACGATCAACGCTGCGGCGAATAAAAACACGACGCGAACCTGCTTTTTTGTGGCGGAGAATAAAAGCCCCGCTGCAAGCGCGACCGCGCCTTTGATCAGGAACGTTGCGGGCGCGTAAACACCCCAGCCAAGCAGAATATCCGAAATCGCGGATGCGGCGCCCGCGCAGAGCGCGCCCCACCAGCCGCCAAGCAGTACGCCTGCGAGCAGAACACCAGCGTCGCCCAGATTGATATATCCCATTCCGCCGGGCATTGGAATGGAGACAAGCGTTGTCAATAGAATAATTGCGGCGGCAAGCACCCCGGCGGTTGTGAGCCGCCGAATGGATTGTGTGGTTTTTGTCTGCATGATCTCTGTTCCTCCGTGTTTGCGACTGGATGAGCGGGCGAGCGTAAAAATCGTAAAAGTGCGCCATGCCCTGCCCATAACCGGACGCTTCGCTCTCCATCCGACCCATTCCAACGGCGAATCCGGAAAGCTTCTATTCATTATACGCAGATTATTCGAATTTGCAAATCCGCATATGAATAGCTTGTCTTGTTTGCTTCCCTTGCTCTATTCCTCCTGGGCAGCAGTTCCAGCGACCGTTTCGAGCTGTTTGGCCGGACGAACGCTGAGCATTACGCCGAGGATGATCACCGCCCCGCCAATCAGCTTTCGCAGCGTCACCTGTTCACCCAGCAGTATCCAGGAAAAGAAAACGCCGAAAATCGGAACCAGATTCAGCATGGAGGTCACGGAGCTTGCGGAAAGTTTTTTCAATCCCATGTTATAGAGCAGGAACGCGATCACCGAGCAGAACAAGGCTAAAAACAGCATCATGGAAAACGACATCCCTGTAGGAGCCGCCCACTTGCCGCGCTCCAGCAGGGCCAGCGGCGCCATAAAGATCGCTCCAAACAGCATTTGATAAAACAGCAGCGAAATGGAAGGATAGCTGTTCGCTACCTTTTTCGTCAGAAAATTGTAAAACGCCCATGCAACACCGGCGACGATCAGCAGTATTACGCCGAGCAGTTCGCCCTGCTGTCTTGTTTCCGCTTTCACATACGAAAGGATCACTACGCCAACGATGGCAATCAGGATACCGGCAATCTTCACCGCGTTTAGTTTTACCTTATAAATCAGCGATTCAAGCAGCAGCGTAATAACGGGGTACGACGCGATGATCAGCGTCGCGTTAGAAGCGGACGTCCACTGCATCGCTATATTCTGCAGAACGGCGTAGATCGTTATTCCCATCAACCCGCTGAGCGCAACCGTTGGAATATCCTTTTTCTCCAGCTTAACCCGATTCTTCGACAGCAGCGTCAGCGCGCCAAGAATCAGCGACGCAACCAGAAAGCGCACTGCGCCGAGCGTAATGGGCGGATATGTTTCATAGGCGATTTTGATCGCGACAAAAGAGGAACTCCAGATAATCAGCGCTCCCAGGATGGAAAGATACGATAATAGATTGGATGGTTTTTGATTATGCACGTGCATTCTCCCTTAGCGTGTAAACGCTGTTAAATTCTCACATCATTCCACAAGATTTGAACTAAGATATGCTTTTTTGGTTCGAATGTCAAGGAAGATATTGCTCTATTCGGAAATGTTGTACTAATTCATATTGATGCTATAAGCAATAAAAAAGCATCTCCCGTTACCGGAAGATGCTTTCGATCGCTGTACGTTATTTCGCCTGTGCGATGGCAACCGCAACCGCAACCGTCGCGCCGACCATCGGGTTGTTTCCCATGCCGATGAGGCCCATCATTTCCACATGCGCCGGTACGGACGAAGAGCCCGCAAACTGCGCGTCGGAATGCATACGGCCCATCGTATCGGTCATGCCGTAGGAAGCGGGGCCCGCCGCCATGTTGTCCGGATGCAGGGTACGGCCCGTACCGCCGCCGCTCGCTACGGAAAAATACTTCTTACCGTGCTCGATACACCACTTCTTATACGTGCCCGCGACGGGGTGCTGGAAGCGCGTCGGGTTCGT
Source organism: Eubacteriales bacterium (assembly GCA_021373115.1). GTDB lineage: Bacteria > Bacillota > Clostridia > Christensenellales > CAG-138 > UBA7703. The sequence continues at coordinate 36,847 of JAJFTI010000034.1, forward strand.
GGAATTGCCGGTGATGGAAACGTCCACGTTCTCATGCCGCATGATGGCGACGCCTTCGTTCACGTCGTCCGCGCCGTAGCAGCGAACCTTTGCGCGGTCGCCGTCCGAAAACGCCTTTGTCTTCGTGATGTTCAGCTTGCCTGTGTAATAGTCATATTCCGTCTCCAGATACGTAAATCCGTTAATGCGGGAGATGACGTACGCCGCGTCCTTGCCAAGGCCGTTGAGGATGACCTGCAGCGGTTTGGTGCGGACCTTGTTAGCGGTTTTCGCAATGCCGATCGCGCCTTCCGCGGCGGCAAAGCTCTCGTGTCCGGCAAGGAAGCAGAAGCAGGAGGTTTCTTCGCGCAGCAGCATGGCCGCTAAGTTGCCGTGTCCAAGACCGACTTCGCGCTGGTCTGCAACCGAACCCGGAATGCAGAACGCCTGCAGGCCGACGCCGATTGCTTCCGCCGCTTTATCCGCCGTTTTCACGCCCTGCTTGAATGCGATGGCCGCGCCGACGGTATATGCCCAGCAAGCGTTTTCAAATGCGATGGGCTGAATTCCGCGAACAATGGAAAACACGTCCACGCCCTTGGCGTCGCAGATCGCTTTTGCGTCGTCGATGCCCTTGATGCCGTATTTTGCCAGTTCGCAGTTAATCTTCTCGATTCTTCTTTCGTAACCTTCAAAAATAGCCATTGCTGCCTCCTTACGCTTTACGCGGGTCGATAACCTTGGCGGCCTGGTCGAAACGCCCGTAGGTACCAATGTTCTTTTCGTACGCTTCTTTCGGAGCGACGCCCTTTTTGATTGCGTCCATCATCTTGCCGAGGTTTACAAACTTATAACCAATGATCTCGCCGCCCTCGTCGAGCGCGATGGCAAGCACATAGCCTTCCGCCATTTCGAGGTAGCGCGGCCCCTTGCAGAGCGTGCCATACATTGTGCCAATCTGCGAGCGTAACCCCTTGCCAAGGTCTTCCAGACCGGCGCCGATGGGCAGACCGTCGTCCGAAAACGCGCTCTGCGTACGCCCGTATACGATCTGCAAAAACAGCTCGCGCATGGCGGTGTTGATTGCGTCGCAGACGAGGTCGCTGTTGAGCGCTTCGAGAATCGTCTTGCCGGGCAGAATTTCCGCCGCCATGGCGGCGGAGTGCGTCATGCCGCTGCAGCCAAGTGTTTCGACCAAAGCTTCTTCGATAACGCCCTTTTTCACGTTCAGCGTGAGCTTGCAGGCGCCCTGCTGCGGTGCACACCAGCCGACGCCATGCGTCAGACCGCTGATATCGGTGATTTGTTTCGCTTTTACCCACTTGCCCTCTTCGGGGATCGGAGCGGGATCATGCTTTGCGCCTTTGAGGACGCAGGTCATTTCTTCCACTTCACTGGAATATTGCATGTGTGGAATTCCTCCTTGTTTTGCTGAGAATACCCAGATTCAATCAGCCTATAGTATAGCACCGGAAACAGCGCGTTTCAATCTTTTATGATCGATAGCAGCCTATATAAAAAAACGATCCTGCGTATCTTTCCCACAATATTCCGGCAGTATAAACCGTCATCCGATAAAGCTGCCCCTGTCGAGTATTAAGCTCTTTTCTCTTTGGCTCAACGGATCGATATGTTATACTGAACACAGCCGTTGAATGGGGGATCACTCAATTGCAGTATATTGCTCTCGTTTGTTACCTGCTTGTCGTTTCCCTGCACCTCTTTGCCTGCGCAAGCCGGAACCGTCTCATGCTCCGCCGAGTCACAAAGTGCTTCCTGATGCCGTTGCTGCTGCTGTGTTATGCCGTGTTTGCCAGAGAGATTTCATCTCTCGTCGTCGCGGCGATTCTCTGCGGGTTCGTTGGCGACGTGTTTCTGCTGTTTCGGCCGCGCCGCTGGTCGTTTCCGGCGGGCATACTCTCTTTCGCCGCGGGCCATGTGTTTTACATCATCCACTTTTTAAACAATCTGGCCGATCGTCCGTATTGGCTTATCTTGGCTGTACTCGGACTGGTCAGTCTAGCGTGCGCCGTCACGCTGATGCGCTATCTCTGGAAGGGGCTGCCCAAAAAGCTCCGCCCGCCAAGTTTTCTTTATATGCTGATCATAGCGTCCATGGCGTCCAGCGCGGTTTTGTTTTCTCTTTACGCCGCGTCATCTCTTCGCTGGCTCGCAGCGATCGGAGGACTTCTGTTTATCGCTTCCGACAGCACGCTTTCCATCGACGCGTTCCATCACCCGGTTCGTTACCGGAATGTCATCGTAATGTCCACATACATTGCCGCGCAGACGCTGATTGTCTCTTCCGTCACGTTTGCCTGACCGGCCATAAGGAGGTTTTATGGAACTGGCCCTTTTTATCGTTTCCCTTTGCGTGTTCCTCGTTGTTCTGTTCGTACTGATCTATATTGTCCGGCGCCAGCGCATGCTGCAGGACGTTCTGACGGACGATCTGATGCGCGCGCTCTCCGATCTGCGCCGTGAACTGGGCAGCAACGTGCAAACCTCGGTTGCAAATCTCGGCGGCATGATTCTGGAGCAGCAGCGCACGAGCGGCGCGCAGAGCGAACAGCGGTTCAAGACGTTTGAAACGTCCAACGAGCAAAAGCTCGAAGCCATTCGCCAGACGGTGGAACGCAGGCTTCTTGCGCTCCAAACGGAGAACGCGCAGAAGCTGGATGAAATGCGAAACGTCGTGGACGAAAAACTCCAGAAAACATTGGAAACCAAAGTAGCGCAGTCATTCCAGCTTGTCAATGAACGTCTGGAACAGGTCTATAAAGGGCTCGGTGAAATGCAGGCGCTCGCAACCGGTGTTGGCGACCTGAAGAAGGTGCTTAGCAACGTGAAAACGCGCGGTATGCTCGGTGAAATTCAGCTTGGCGCGATTTTGGAGGAAATCCTCGCGCCGGAGCAGTATGAACGGGACGTCGTGGTTAAACCCGGCAGTAAGGAAAACGTCGAGTTCGCAGTGAAAATCCCGACCAACGACGGCGAGCCGGTGTATCTGCCAATCGATTCCAAGTTCCCCGCGGATCTCTACTCCAATCTTGCGGACGCGTACGAGTCCGGCTCAAAGGACGCGATCCACGCCGCATCCAATATCCTGATTCAGCGCATCCGCCAGGAGGCGGCGAAAATTCGGGATAAATACATCGACCCGCCGCATACGACGGATTATGCGTTCCTCTTCCTGCCCTTCGAAGGGCTTTATGCGGAGGTCACGAGCCGCGGCGTCGCGGAGGAGCTCCAGCGCAGTTGCCATGTGATTCTCGCCGGGCCTTCCAACATGGCGGCGCTGCTCAACACGGTGCAGATGGCATACCGCTCGTTTGCAATTCAGCAGCGCAGCAGCGAGGTCTGGCGCGTGCTCGGCGCGGTGAAAACGGAGTTCGACAACTTTGGCAAAGTGCTCTCCAACTCCAGAAAGCACCTGCAGCAGGTGGACGACGATCTGGAAAAGCTCATCGGCGCGCGCACCCGCGCGATCAGCAAGCGCCTGCGATCGGTCGAGCAGATCGACTCCTACAGCGCAAACGTAATTCTGAATACGGAGTCGGACGCGCTTGGCCTGCCGGAAACGGACGAAGAGGACGCAAGCGAGCCGGATACCGGCGACGAATAACAGAGAGTTGCAAAAAAGCAGCCGGCGGCTGCTTTTTTTGATGCAGATTTTTACTCCGACCGTTTATTCTGGTTGTAAAAGTGCTTTAAACTTATTTTTGTTTCCTCATCCAGATGGTGCCAGCGCACGCCCAATATCGCGCCTTCCAGCGCGCAGAGACGCATATAGCAGGCGGAAGGATCGATTGCGGCAATGCGAAGCCAGGCTTCCCGGCTGCCGGTTGCTTTCAGCGCCTCGATTGTGGAAATCCCGACCTCGGAAAGCTGCGCTTCCAGTTTTTCCGCAATATTGGGTAACGAGCTTAATTCACCCATTCAGAAACACCCCTTCTACAGTTCTATCCAATACCGTTCCAGATATACGTCGTCCCGTTTGCAATACACCGTTTTCTCATAAACGCCGCCGCAGCTTATTATCGTTCTCCGGCTGCCTTCGTTCTCTACAAGGCAGGTCAGAAGGACACGTTCCAGTCCGTATGCTTTCGAGACTTTTAAGCACTCCGCCAGCATTCGCTTCGCATACCCTTTCTTTCGTTCGTTCGGGTGGACGGAGTACCCGATGTGTCCGCCAAAATCGCGCAAAAAATCGTTCAGTTCAAACCTGAACTGGATCATTCCAACGATTGCGCCGTCCCGTTCGCGCAGAAACACAAATTGTTCGAACGGAACCCATTCGGCCGGAATGTTCTCCCGCCGCTCGGCCTGCCGATTCAATTCGAGCCACTCAAGCGGGTCTTCCATGCGAAGCAGAGGGCCGGTACCGTCCATGCTCTCGCCGGAAGCAAGAAAAGCCGCGCGAAAGTCCTTTATCTGCGCCAGCATCGACGTATCCGGTTTCACAAGAATGCAGGAGTCCCCTAAATTATCCATGGTTATGCTCCAGATAAGAAGTTCCCAGGTATTGCGGATAAATACCGTCCGATATGGCGTTAAAATACATTTTTACCTGCTTTGGCAAAAGGTTGAGAGACGCGATATTCGCGGTTGGAACCCACTCAATCGCAATCTGCGATTCATCCGTTTCCGTTGGTTTCCTTTGCTCCTCGGAAGTCAGGCGGCACACGAAGATATGCAGCATCTTATGTGCGTATTCCGGGTAATGTTCCTGAATAAACGGATCGAGGCAGATTTCCTCCATCAACGCGGCGAATCGAACCGGCTCGACGGTATAACCCGTTTCCTCCAGGCATTCGCGCCGGAGCGCCTCGACCATCGCCTCCCCCTGCAGCTGTCCGCCGCCGGGGAGCGAGTAGTAAGTTCCGTTGTTCCGATCAAAGCAGCGGTTCAGCAGAACCTCTCCATTTCGGAGAATGACTGCCTTCATTGTGCTCCTAACGCCCATTTGCTCTCTCCCGCGGTAAAGATGCCTGTTTATGAATAATGAAAAAGAAGCCGATTCGAATCGACTTCCTTTTTTCCTGGTGGAGCATGGGGGATTCGAACCCCCGACCTCAACATTGCGAACGTTGCGCGCTACCAACTGTGCTAATGCCCCAAGCCGCTTGATTATGATACAACAAGACCTATCAAAATGCAAGGGCTTTTCGGCAAAATTTTACGTCTCATTTTCAAGAACCAGACACCGGTTTTTTCCGGTTTGAAAGTGTCATTTGATCTCGGAACCGGCCGGTTTCTGTTCCGTTTCTTCGGGTTTTGGCGATACTTCCGAAGCGGAAGCCGCAGCCGGGGACGGTAACGGTTTTGAAACAGCCTGTGCGGGAATCGGCGCAGCCGCGGGCGCTGGAGCGACAGACGGCGCGGTTGCAGCTTTCTTCTCGCTCCGTTTGATCAGCGCTGCAATTAAGTAAAGAAACGGCAAAAGCATGACGGCGATGTTCTTCCAATAGTCCGCAAACTCCGCTCCGGCAATCAGTTGAATTGTCAGCGGTACGGCGGCGATCGCAAGCAAAACGACCCCCATCCGTCGGCAGCGCTTGAGGTTTTTGCTTACCAGCCCGAATATGCCGGCAATTATGCCAAGCACCCCGCCGATGATCAGAAAGACCGAATCGGTGGCAACCCGAAATGTCAGCTGAACAGTCGCATCCGTCAGATTATAGAGCGCAAGGCCTATCATGCCAAGCGCAAGAATAAGATAGACCCAACTCATTATAAATAGAAACGATGCCGAACGCGGCTTTGCTTGCTGTTGCATAACGGACCCTTTCTCCCGATGGTGTAGTTTTTGTTTTGATTTTCAGTTGATTCCACTCGATCGATATGCTGGACGCGAATCGGACGAGCGCCTTCCTTAGTTCACGTTGTGAATCTCGACAACCGTGTGATCCCTGCGCGATTCCTCCGCAGCAAAGCAGATCAGGTGACTTTGAATCGCATCCCGGATCGAGCTCTTCACCGCGCCTTGCGCTCCGCGCTCCATCTGGACGAACGAGGCGATCAACCCGATATCGCCGCCGCCGTGCCCGTCCCCCATTCCGCCCGGCGGCGGAAATTCGGATGTGCGGACGGAACCGTCCCGGAAGTTCGTTATTTCAATCGTTTCGTCGCTCATCTTGGCGCGAATCTCACCGTGTGAACCCATAATATGGATCGTGCGCCCATGGCGGTAATCCGTGAACGCGGAAACGGTCATGGTAGCCGTGACCCCACCTTCAAACTCGAGCACCGTGGACTGATGATCGACCACGTCGTTGTCGCAATGGTAAACGCATCTACCGTACGGCCCTTCCCGCAGCGCTTTGAGTCGGCCTTCCGTGCTCAGATCGTCGGTAATCACCGAGACCGGCCAGCTCGTGAGGAACGGAATCATGTATAACCGCATGGCACTGTAGGGGCAGGTATCGGAAACCCTGCAATCGAGGCATCTTTCCGCACTGCCCTCCGGCGCATTTTTCGCGGTAAAATGCTTCAGGCTGCCAAAGGAAGCGACGCGCTTACAGTCCTTGCCGACAAGGTAGAGCAGAATATCCGCATCATGACAGCTCTTGGCAAGAATCATGGGGCTTGTTTCGTCCTCCCGACGCCAGTTGCCGCGCACAAATGAATGCGCCATGTGCCAGTATCCGATGTTTTCGCTGTGTGAAATATTGACGACTTCCCCGATTTCTCCGCTGTCGATAATCGATTTTAACATGTTAAAAAAGCGCGTGTAACGCAGCACATGACAAACCGCGGCGCGCCTTCCCGTGCGCACGGAGGTATCGTAAATCCGTTTCAGTTCCGCTTCCGTCTTGGCGATCGGCTTTTCCAGTAAAACGTCGTAACCCTGCTCCATGGCAAGGCATGCGGGGTCAACATGCTCATTGTCCTGCGTGGCAACGAGCACCGCATCGGCCCCGATTCCGGCGGTCAGCGCATCGCGCCAGTCCGTAAAAACAGCTTGCTCCGGCAAACCGTAACGAGCGGCAAAGGCAGCCCTTCGCAGTTCGCGCGGCTCCGCGACGGCGGCAATCTGGAGCTGATCCGGCGCATAGAGCGCGTAGGGCGCGTAAGCGTCCATACCGCGCGCACCCGCGCCAAGAACAATGAGACGAACCGGTTTCATATGGTCGAATTCCTTTCGATACAAAAACTGAACGTTTATATTTGCTTGTATGGTACAAAATTCGTGTATACGTTCAGTTTAGCACGATTGATTGGAATTGCAAGGTGGGTAAAATCCAAAAACACATCCGGCACAGAGTCTATGCCGGATGAGGTTCGCTTGTATTTTCGTCAGACGCTTATTGCTGGTTCCTCTTGCGTACGGGCATTGCGCAATCCTTCGCCAGCGGCAGACCTACCACATAGATCAGCCCGATCATGTTGAAGAAGAAACCCGTGAAGAAATAGCCGTAGTAACCTTTTTTCGCCGCAAGTTTCGCGGTCAGAATGCCGCTGATGATGGCGGGCAGCAGCGGAACAAACAGAAACAGATACCAGAAGTTCGCCATGAGATATTGCATGTTGGTCAAAAATGTTGAATCCATGAATGCTACCCCCTTTCAATAAAAACATCATACTATAATCGCAGGCATAGTCAATCGCTATTACGCTGGAAATGCGGAAAACCCCGCCGGTTTCTTATCAGCGGGGCTGTTATTTATCGTTTACTGTTTGATTTTTTCGTTCATTTCCTTTACCCGCTTTTTCATGGCGGAATACTGCGAAACCCAGATCCCCGCATAGATGAATATGAAAATTCCGATATAAAGCAGGACTCCTCCCAGCGTATGCGGCATCCATCGTGCAAAATACGCGATCGGGAACGTTGCGGCCGACGCGATGATCAAATGCACAATCGTCATTTTCAGCAAGCTCCAGCCTTCCGCATCCCAAACGACGGAAGCACCCGCCCAGGCCGCGCCATAGATCATGGAAAGCACGGCTTGCAGAATCACCGCGTTGATTTCATTTCCCATGTCGTTCACAAGTTCCGGAACGACGGCATAATATCTTCCGTCCCCGACGGTCAGCGAAATGATGATTGTAATCACCATGCCGATTGCCATTCCGAGAGGCGCGCCGAGCAGGCTTCGTTTTAAAATTTCTTTTTTCATAATTTCATTCTCCTATAGCCCCAATACCTGTTTGATCCTTGCCACATACCGGCGGGAAACATAGGTGACCGCGCCGTTTTGCATTTGAACGCAAATTGTTCCCGCAAGGCTCAGGTCAAATCGTTTCACCTTGCGCAGATTGATGATTTCCGAATTGGAAATCCGAACGAACATCTTTTTATCCAGCCGTTCTTCCAGTTCATAGAGCCGCAGGCGGAGCAAATAGGGTCCGTCCATCGTTTCGGCCAGAACCTTCCCGCTTTCCGCGTATACGCGGAGCACAAACTCTTCCTGCAGAATCGTCGCTTCATCCTCCCGAAAACCAACCAGCATCTGCGGCGCGTCCTGCGACAGCCTCCCGACGAGCGCATGGATCTCTTCGTTTACCTTGTCCGTATAGACAACCACCAGAGGTTCCTTGCGCGATTCGTCCAATTGAATTTCGATTTTCACTCGTTCACCTCCCCGTTTCAATTGCAGTATACGAACGTTGCTTCCGGTAAGCAATCGATTCCGGACGCATGGTCGTTCTTTCGTCCTGGTCGGTTGAAATCAGCGGAAGCATGGTGGTGTTTCTTCAAGAAAAGTCCGGCGCGAACCGGACTAAAACTAGTTTCGTCATTCATAAAGCATATGTTCGCGTTTTAGTTTTCGTTTCATCTGGCTGACGCGCAAAAATCCGTAGATCGCGAAAACGGCAAACGCCGCAAAGAACAGTCCGAACCCCAGATGAAAAATATCCGGCCAGCCCTCGTAGTAATTCAGCAGGAACTGAAGGGTATTTACCACCATCAGCGGCGTTATGCCGCCGATAAACCAGAGCACACGGTTCAGGTGCCGAATTCGGCAGTCATAGTCCGAGTATAGGTCGAATTCACCCAAACTGTGTTTCTTTCGAAAATACACCCACCGGAACATAGCGCCAATGTACTCCGCGCCTGTGTCCTCAATAAAACGGATATACCGTTCGCTCTCCAAATGCGTCGGCAGGTTTTCAAGCAGTTCAAGGCGAACGGTGTATTCACCCGGATCGCTGTTCTCAAACGTATAGCTGCAGTAGCCAATCGAAACCAGCGCAAGACCCTTCGATGCCATCTCGTTGAGCCATCGCTCTTCCTTATCGAAATCCCAAAGCGGAAAAACCTTATGTACCGTTCGTCTCATCCCTGTTTCCCTCCCAAAATCCTGCTGGCGTTATGGATCAGTTCCTCCAGCCTCTTTATTTCCGCGGCGAGTATTGCTTTCCCTTTTTCTGTAATCTGGTACTGTTTTCGTCTGCTATCCGTTTCGCCCGGCAGCGAACGAATCCAATCTCGCTCCAGCATGGTATTAATCGCGCCGTAGAGTGTGCCCGCCGCAAGATGAACCCGCCCCGCGGACATGGCTTCCACGTTCTGCATAATGCCGTAGCCATGCAGAGGTTCCAGCAGCGAAAGAAGGATATAATATACCGCTTCCGTCAACGCGGATGATTCCGTTCCCAAGCCGAATCCTCCCCCTTCGTTTTTCGGTAACCGTTATAACGCATTACGTTATATCGTATGCCGTTATATTATATCGTCCGCCGATATATGTCAAGTGTTTCCCGATAAAAAACTTCGCAGTACGGCGCAAGACGTGAGAACGAAAAAAAGCGCCGCAGTACGGCGCATGATGATAGACAAAAAAAGCGCCGCAGTACGGCGCATGATGATAGACCGATTATACCGGAAACGCCAGCCCCGCCGCTTTCTTTGCATGAATCAGGGTTGTATCAAACAGCGGCAGCGCAACATCGCTCTGCGAAACGATCAGCCCCAACTCCGTGCAGCCAAGCAGTATGCCCTGCGCGCCGCGCTGCCGAAGCGAATCGATCACGCGCAGGTACTCTTTTTTTGATTCGTTCTTTACAACGCCAAGGCAGAGTTCGTCGAAAATCACGCGGTTGACCAACTCGATATCGTCCCCTTCCGGAATCAGGATGTCGATTCCCCGCTCGGTCAGCTTGTTTCGGTAGAAGTCCTGCGTCATCGTATATTTCGTTCCCAGCAGCGCGACCCTGGTAATCCCGTGCTCGCAGAGCTCTTCCGCCGCCGCCTCGGCGATATGCACGAGCGGAACATGAATACTTGCCTGCACCTGCGGCGCGACCTTGTGCAGCGTGTTCGTGCAGATCAGGATGAAATCCGCGCCCGCGCGCTCCAGCCGCGCGGCAACGTCGCCCAGCAATTCGGCGGCGGCGTCCCAATCTCCGCGGGACATCAGCGCTTCCACTTCGAAGAAATCCACACTGTAGAGCAGGATTTTTGCGGAGTGCAGCCCGCCAAGCTTCTCTTTTGCCGCTTCGTTGAGCAGTTGATAATAGGTGATCGTACTCTCCCAGCTCATGCCGCCGATCAAACCGATGGTTTTCATGCAGTCACCTCCATAGCATTATGATTACTCACTATCCGCCAATTGTTCCAGCGCGTCCCCTGCCAGCCGGTACACCGTCCATTCGTTCAGCGGCTCCGCGCCAAGCGAACGATAAAAATCGATGCTTGGACTGTTCCAGTCCAGGCAGGCCCATTCCAGCCTTCCGCAGCCGCGCGCATGGGCAATCTTAGCAAGCTGCCGCAAAATTTCCCGTCCATATCCTTTCATCCGATACTCCGGCAGAACGAACAGGTCTTCCAGGTAGATGCCCGCTCTGCCAAGAAACGTAGAAAAGTTATAGAAATAGAGCGCGAAACCGACCTCCCGTTCCCCTTCGAGAACAAAGAATGCTTCCGCCGCACGCTTTTCAAACAGCCATTCGCGCAAAGTATCCTCCGTCGCGACAACTTGCGGCAGCATGCGCTCATATTCTGCAAGCGCGCGAATGAATGCGAGCAGCAACGCTGTATCTTCCGGTTCTGCTGGCCGAAAATCCGCTTTCATTCTACCTCCTGCATGTAAAAATCTTTTTCCGTACATCATAACACATTCAACTGCAAAAGCCGACTACAAACGTAATCGGCTTTCTCTTTTTCATCGCTTAGTTTCGCAGGCTGCCGTCCCCGCCCATCAGTGCCACCATCTCTTCGATGTGTTCCAGCGGAAACGGCGGGTCGCAGAGCGGTTTCATGGCAATGCTCATGAGCTTCATCGGGTTATCATCCGCCGCGACACGATTGGAAGAAAACGCGCCGCAGCGCCGGCAGCGATGGATCACCGCCCATTCGCCTCCCTTTCGTACCCATACCGCCACAGGGTCCATTACCCCGCCGCAGTCGGATTCCCGATCTCCCGGCTCGTTATCAACATGCTGGCTGGACAGACAGTTTGGGCAGTGATTGCGGTGATCGCTGCCCGCTCCGTATGGAACCACCTGCCTTCCGCAGACTTTGCAGGTAAAAACATCGTTGCAGGCATGTGTTTTGTAGTAGCCTTTGTCAAATTGCTTCCGCTTGTTCTCTCGATTCACAAAACTGATCCTCCAAAAAGTATTTTGAATTCCTTTTGGGAGGAATGCGTCTGTTATTTGTCGCAAACCTCCCGGTTTGCGGCAATTACCATGCGTTTCATCTTTTTCAAAAAACAAATCCCCTTTCCTGTGCTGCCGATTCATCCCTCTGCGGAACGCTTTTCGAAAGCAATCCGAAACATCTTTGGCAGTATGGTTATTATAACAAATACGAACGGAAATACAATCATTCTTAACTGTTTTTGGACAAGAAAATATCGCGGCACTTTCTGAATCAGCCCAGACTACTGGTATCCACAAAAAAACAAAAAAAGAGACATGGTTTTTTTGAAAAAACCATGTCTTCTTCTGGCGCGCCTGGCAGGATTCGAACCTGCGACCTACCGGTTCGTAGCCGGGCACTCTATCCACTGAGCTACAAGCGCAAGCCACACTCAACGTGCTTTATCATTTTAGCCAGATGGCCGATAATTGTCAACCCTTTCCGCAGAAGTGAACCTTGTTTATTTTTCTCCCCGTTCCATTCCGTATAAAATTGAAATTGTGCTAGAATAGGAACACAGGAATTCAGTCAGGAATGTGCGGGATTTTTAAATACAGCGCCCGCCGTCTACGCTGAGCACCTGACCTGTGATAAACGAGGCTTCCTCCGAAGCCAGAAACTGTACCGCCGCGGCAATATCCTCCGGCAGACCAGCGCGCAAAAGCGGCGTTTCTTCGCAGATACCTGCGATCACCTCCGCGGTAAATGCCCGCGTCATATCGGTCAGCACAAAACCGGGCGCTACGCAATTGACGCGGATGCCGCTAGGCGCAACCTCTTTGGCCAGCGCTTTTGTATACCCGATGACCGCCGCTTTGGAAGCGGAATATGCAACCTCGCAGGAACCGCCAGTTACTCCCCACATGGAGGAGATATTCACGATTGCACCGCGCTTTTGCGAGATCATTTCCGCAAGGACGCTGTTTGTAATAAGAAACATTCCCGTAACGTTCGTCTCCAGCACGCGGTTCCAGTCCGCCAGCGTCGTATCGGTCACCAGCTGGGTCGGCAAAGCGATTCCCGCATTGTTGACTAATACGTCGATAAAGCCAAAAACTTCCCGAACGGCTCTCGCGACGCCCGCCGCTTCCGAAGGAACGGTCAGGTCTCCCTGAACCAGCATGACGGAGCAGCCCTCGCGCTTCAGGTCATCCGCAACGGCGCGTGCATCGTCCTCCCGCTCGCGATAATGAATCGCGACCCGGTGCCCTTCCCGCGCGAACCGCCGCGCAACTCCCGCGCCAATCCCGCGCGAAGAACCCGTAACCAATACCGTGTGTTTCATACGCACATCATAGCAAACCGGCGCGAATCGCGCAACGCAAACGCGAAAGAAGGATTCGATGGAATCACAACCGCTCTATCTTGGCTGCCATCTCTCCAACGCAAAGGGTTACGAGGCCGCAGGCCGTGTCGCCCTTTCGATTGGCGCGAATACATTCCAGTTTTTCACGCGCAATCCGCGCGGCGGCGGCGTTAAGGCAATCGACCCGGAGGATGCGGACGCGCTGCGATCGCTCTGCCGGGAGAACCGTTTCGGTACGCTCGTGGCACACGCGCCCTATACGCTGAACCCCTGTTCTTCCAACGCAAAAGTTCGGGATTTCGCCTACCGCTGTCTCGGCGAGGATCTCGAACGGATGAAATACTTCCCGGATCAAGTCTATAACCTGCATCCCGGCAGCCATGTCGGTCAAGGAATCCCTATGGGCATTCAGCGAACCGCAGAACTGCTCAACGAGATGATGACCGCCGATCAGCCGGCAACCGTCCTGCTGGAAACGATGTCCGGCGGAGGATCGGAAATCGGCGGAACATTCGAAGAAATCGCCGAACTGCTCGCACGGATCAGCATTCATGACAAAATCGGCGTCTGTCTCGACACCTGCCATCTGTATGCGGCGGGTTACGATGTGAAGAACGATCTCGACGGCGTTTTGCGAGCATTCGACCGGATCGTCGGTCTAGTTTACCTGCGCGCGCTGCACCTCAATGACAGCCTTTTTGATATCGGCAGCCATAAGGACCGGCATGCGCGAATCGGCGAGGGATACATCGGATTATCCGCCCTGCGAAGCATCGCTCACCACGAAGCGTTTCGCGGACTGCCAATGATTCTGGAAACGCCGAACGAACCGCCGGAACACGGCGAAGAAATTCGGCTGCTGCGCTAAAAAATGCCGCTCGCGCGGCGTCTTTGTTTTTGATACTTTTCATTTTTCCCGAAGAAAGACGTCCGCATGCGCGCGCGCCATCGCTTCCAGCGTGTACCCGCGCACAACATTCAGCGCGGCATTCGCCATGGAATCCCGCAGCATATCGTTTGAGAGAAGCGTATTCAGCCTCTGTGCAATCGGCTCCCATGTTTCAGCGGGAATCAGATATCCGTTTTCTCCGTCCCTGATCATTTCACAGCCTGCAACGCATCCCTCCGTTGTAAGGACGGGCAGGCCGTTTGCCATCGCCTCGTTCACAACAAGGCCCCAAACATCCTCCCGCGTCGGCAGAACAAACACATCCGCCGCTTTGTAATACTCGTTCAGTATTTCCTTGGAAGAAAACTCGACGAACGCAACGTTTTGCACGTTCAGTTCGCGCAGGAGCGCGCTCCATTCCGCGCGCGGTTTTCCGCCAACAACGACAACCGCCGTATTTTCCGGCAGCCGCGCTGCCGCGCGTATCAATAAGTCGTATCCCTTTCGGTGCAGCGGCTGGCCAACGCTAAGCACCAGCTTTTCCCGTGCGATGCCGAGGCGATCCTTTGCTTCCCTTCGCTCCTGCTCATTCCATGGATTTTTAACAATCTCCCGCTCGAAAATCGACGAAAAGGGATAGCGCTGAATCCGCTCTCTGGGAATGCCGAAGTTCTGATAAAAACGATCGGTCTGTTCTCCAGTGCTCCAGTAGCGCTCCGCGCCGCGGATCAGCCGTTTTTTTACCGCGTGAATCAGGGCGTTCTCCGTGCGCAGAACGCCGCCGTCCAGCTCCATTTCATATGGAATCCCTCTGGCTTTCAGCGTAAGAATGGCCACGGCTTCCGTTGCGTAGCCGTAATTCGTTGCAACAATGTGATCGTAACGGTTGCGCTTTAAAAACGGCAGTATTTTCCAGTCTGCTTCGCGCTCGCGGATATCGCCATCCCTTAAGAAGATCGCGGTAAAGTTCAGTTTCTGATCAAGATTGTAATTAAACGTTGTGACAGGCGTTGTTTTCGCTTCAAACAGCACGGTAAGATCAACGAGCTTTCCGAGTTCGTTAAAAAAGTCGATCCGATACGGCGCCGGAATGTTCGTAATGAACAGAACTTTTTTTGTCATACGCGCCCCGCCGCCTTTTCATAATACGCCTGCAGCTGCGCCGCGGCCGTCGAAATCGCATAACCACGCTCGATGATCTCCCGCTCCGGAAAATTGCGTGTTATTGGACTTGCTGCATGCACAAATGCGTTCGCCCAGGCAGCGGTATCATCCAGCGAAAGATACGCGCAATCCGCAATCTGCGTGTCGCGCGGAATCGCATCCGAGGCAAGGCAGCTTAGTCCGCTCGCCTGTGCCTCGATCAACACAATACCCAGCCCTTCGAAAACAGAGGGAAGCACAAACAGGTCGAATGCGGAAAGCAGCGCGGGCACATCCTCGCGAAAGCCGGCGAGCACAACGTCCCGTTCCAACCCCAGGCGGGAAATCTGCGCTTCAATTTGCGGCCGATCCTGCCCGTCCCCAACGAGAACCAGCGCAAGTGCGCCGCGCGTCTTCTTCGCTTCCGCGAATGCGTTGAGCAGGAACAGCTGGTTCTTCTGGCGCAGGTCAAAGCGGCCGATATGGCCAATGACGAAGCGACCGTTGAGTCCAATCTCCGCGCGGACGGTGGTTCGCGTCGATTCGTTATAACGATATTGACCGGCATCGATCGCGTTTCGAACGATTGTTACCTTTCCCGCGTTAACGAGCGCGTCGCCATACAGAAAGCGCCCCGCGTTTTCCGAGCAGGAAAGCAGGTGCGTCGCAGACGCCGGGATCCGCCGCCGCGCCAGTTCGTGCACCGCACGCCGGATCGGGTTTCCGGTCAAAAAGTCGGTGTTGTGGCTGTGGGAAATGCGAACCGGAACACCGGCTTTCTTCGCCAGTTCCAGCGGATAGGCGTTCATGCCGTCCATATGCGCATGGACAACGTCATATCCTGCGCGGATCGCCTGCAGAAGGCACTTACGATTTCCGGCCGGATCATTCCGCCGGTAAGGAATATGATAGACCGTTGCCCCCAGCCCGAGCGCCTCCGCTTCCCGCGCGCCGGATTCGGATCCATGCACCAGAAAGTCCACCGCAACGCGCTCGCGGTCGAAATGCGAAGCGTAATTCAGCATCCAGCTTGCGATGCCGCCGCGGTCCAAAGAACCGCCGCCGACGTAGAGTACGCGAACGGGCTTCATGCCTTTCCCTCCCCGCAAAGCGAACGATAGACCGAAACGTAATCGCAATACCGTTCCCGTTCGCCAAACTGCGCCGCGCGACGAAGGCAATGCTCCTTTTTCAGCGCGCCGGCGCTGAAAATTGCGTCCGTAAGCGCGGGAACATCCCCTTTGGGAACGACAATTCCGCAGCTGTCGTCCAGAGATTCCGCGCAGCCGCCCGTTTCGTAACAGACAACCGGCGTTCCGCAGGCAAGCGCTTCAATTTGCGTGGTTGGAAAATTATCCTCCACGGTTGGATTCACAAATACATCCGCCGCCGAATACCACGCAACAATCTCGCGTACGCTCTGTGTGCGCGTAATGCCAATCATCCCTGCGGGCAGCGCCTTAACCTGTACGCCCGAAAGGCCGATCAGCGCGACGACCGCTTCCTTGCCAAGACGTTCGGCAAGGTCCAGAAACACAGGGAGTCCTTTTCGCGGTTCCCAAACGTTCGCAACGCCGAGGATGAGACGTTTATTGCCGATTCCGTATTGCGCGCGAAGATCGCTCGAAACGGGTTGAAATACGGAAAGATCGATTCCATTGTAGACGACGCGCGCAGGATATTCCCGGAGAAACGATTGCCCGACCAGTTTTTTCAGCCAGTTTGACGGTGTAATAATATTGAGACGATCCAATCCGGTTGTCAGCGCGCGCTTCTCCGCGTAATTCCGCGCGGATTGGTCGGCAAACCAGCTCTTTGGATAGGATTTCCGCTGCGGACAGCTGCCGCATCCCGTTTTCCAGCGTTCGCAGCGCGCGGCATCAAAAAAGGCGCAGTGCCCCGTAAACGCGTTGCAATCGTGCAGGGTCCATACGATGGGAATTCCTTCCGTACGCAGGAACTCAAATAAAACATGCCAGTCAAGATAATACCCGTGCAGATTATGCAGCTGAATTACATCCGGTGAAAACGAACGGATCGAGTGTATCATCTTTCGCGTCGCTGCCGTGGAGGCAAATCCCTGGCGGTTGGTGAGCCGCGCATAGAGCGTATGCGCATAGAACTCCGCTGCGCACTCAATCCGCTCGCAGGCAACGCCGTTTGCCGGTTCGCCGCGACCAAAGAGAATCCGGCTCTCATGCCCCGTTTCATTCAGAACGCGAGAAACGCCCGCGGCGATACGCCCCGTGCTCCCCGAACAGACCGAGTTGATTTGAAGAACCCTCATGGGGTTTATTTTAGCATACGGTACGCAGACAGGCAATTGCCCGGCGAACAGCGATGTAGTATAATCATAAAGATATGATTCATTCATGTTAAGTCTGTTTTATTTTTGAGCATTTCTGTTTTCCGTTCTATTCCGCATATGCCCGAACACAGTTTTCACTTCTGAAAGGAGCACATCCTATGGAAGCCGTAAAAAAGGCCGGCGTAAAAGAGCCCTTTAATCTCTCCAAGCGAATCGAGTGGCTTCGGAATTATTATTTTTCTGGCGATCAGCGCGATTGGAACAACGAGTTCTCCGCGTTTTCAACCGGTACGTCCTGGGACGAAGTGTTCGATGAAACGAGCTTCTTCATTGTTCCGGAGGTTTATTCGTTCTTTCCAACGTTTCGAAAGTCCTTTCAAATGGCGGCAAGAACCATCCGGCCACCGCAGGGTTTCTTTTCGCTCGGCATAGCCGAACGCCGCGCCTGGTTCATAAAGGAAGCCATTTTGAACCATGTTCCGCAGGAAATACTGCCGGGCGATCTCATTGCGGGCGGACGCTTTAATATGATGGCCTCTCGCTGCTGGTCGAAAGAGGAAGCAAAGGCGCGCAATAAAAAGATTCTCTCCAAGCACGGCATCCGAAAGGCGACCTTCGAATTTCAGGATCGCGGCTACGGCAACTGCGGCGCGACCAGCGGGCACCTGATCCCCGACTATCCGCGCGTACTGAAAGAAGGATTCAGCGGAATTCAGGCGGATCTTCGCGCGAAGCTCGACGCGCTTTCCCCCAAGGAACGAGCGGGCGCCAAAGGCGCGCAGCTCCGCGCAATGCTGACCAGCTGCGAAATGCCCGTAGAGCTCGCCGCGAAATACGCCTACCTCTGCCAAGCGCTCGCGGAAGAAGAGAGCGACGTCGTTCGCCGCCAGGAACTGCTGGATATGCGCGAAAACCTGCTTCGTGTGCCAAACCTGCCCGCGCGCGACTTTTACGAAGCACTCCAGTCGCTTTGGCTGACGCATATGCTCGTTTTAACGGATGAGAATTACCCTGGCGCAGGCGTCTCCTTTGGCCGGATCGACCAATATCTGCTGCCCTATTGGCAGAAATCGATTCAAAACGGCATAAGCCGCGAGTTCGGCAAGGAAATTCTCAAGTGCTTCTGGATGCACTGCAATTTTGCTTATGATGCGATGATAAAAACCGGCAATCAAGGCATTACCGCCGGTTATGGGCAGCTCTTCAATCTCTCCGGGCTTGGCAAAGACGGCGCGGATATGACCAACGAGCTGACCTGGGTATTTCTCGAAGTCATCGATGAGATGAGCCCGATTCTAGAGCCAAAGCCAAACGTCCGTCTGCACGAGCATTCGCCGGAAGCGCTGCTGGATAAAGTGGTCGATATGATTTCAACCAGTCAGGGCGCGCCGTTTCTGCTGAATTTTGACGAGCGTTCCATGGCGGGCATGCTGGAAGAGGCAAAGCGCGCGCATGTCGAACACTTGATTCACGAAGACAACGTGTTTGAGTACGCGTCCGTCGGCTGTCTGGAAAACACCATGTGCGGGAACGACCGGTCCGCCACCGTGGACTGTAATCCCAACCTTGTAAAGGCCGTCGAGCTTGCGCTTGGAAACGGACAGGATCTCGTCGCTTATACCGACGCGCTCTGGGGAAAGCCATATCCGGCCGAAACAACCGCGCCGAAAACCGGCGACCCGCGCGCGTTTCAGGATTTTGAATCGTTTTACCAGGCATTTCTGACGCAGCTGCATTACATAATGGATCGCATGGCGGCGCTCTATGAGCGCTCCACCGAAGTGCGTGCGGACTATGCGCCGACGCCGTATCTGAGCTGTCTTGTGCGCGGCTGCGCCGAGCAGGCGAAAGACTGCACGCAGGGAGGCGCGGAGCTTTCGTTTGTAACCGTGGAGGGCGTAACATTTGCAACAACCGTTGACTCCCTGCTCGCAATCCAGTATCTTGTTTATGAAAAAAAACTCTGCAGCATGGATACCCTGATGAAAGCGCTGCAGGCAAACTGGCAGGGTTACGAAATCCTGCAGGCGCAGGCGAAAAACCGGGCGCCGAAATACGGAAGGGACGATGACACGGCGGACGCGTTTGCGCAGCGGCTGATGCGCGATTGGTCGGATATTGTTTGGAGTTACAGAACCAAATCCACCAACGCGCAGTTCCGGCCCGGCATGCTGAGCTGGAATTACTGGATCGGCTCCGGCTTCATCCTCCCCGCCACACCGGACGGACGCGCACGTGGGCAGTTTCTGAGCAACGCCATCTGCCCGGTTAACGGCGCGGATACCAATGGCCCTACGGGCAACGCAAACTCCGTTGGCAAAGCGCTGGGCGGCAGAACGGAAGCGGGCGAAATCGTGAATCTTCTTCCAAACGGCGCGAGCCACACCATTACGCTTTCGCCTTCCCTCATGCGGGATTCCGAACGGCGCGAAAAACTCAAGAACTTCCTGCGCGGCTATATCCAGAATGGCGGAACGGCACTGCAGATCAATATTCTCGACGCGGAGACGCTCAAGGACGCGCAGCAGCATCCGGAAAACTACCGGAACCTGCTTGTCCGCATCACGGGATACAACGCGTATTTCACGAGCATCGGCAGAGAACTGCAAAACGAAATTATTGCAAGGGAAAGTCACAACCGGTACTGATATGACTATGATCCGATACCTCGATATCCAGCGCATGTCCAGCGAAGACGGCCCGGGGCTGCGCACCACTCTCTTCTTCAAAGGCTGTTCACTTGCCTGCGCCTGGTGCCACAACCCGGAGAGTATCGCAAAGAAGTTTCAGATTCACTGGCTCTCTTCCCGCTGCATCGGCTGCGGCAGTTGTGAAGGCGTTTGTCCCAACGGGGCTCTCCTCCGCGGCGAAAGCGGCGTTTTGATTGACCGAAGACTGTGTACCGGCTGCCGTGCCTGCGTTTCCGCCTGCCCCGCCCTCGCGCTCGAATGCAAAGGTACGGACGCCGAGCCGGACGTGCTCTGCCGCGAACTTATTAAGGACAAGGCCTATTTTGGGCGGGACGGCGGTGTTACCCTCTCGGGCGGAGAAGCGCTGCTGCAGGAAGGCGCGGTCGAGCTGCTTCGCTTGCTGAAGGCGGAAGGCATTCAAACTGCGGTCGATACCTGCGGAATGGTCTTCAGCGAGCAGCTGGAAGCAGCGCTGCCATATACGGATGTTCTGCTCTACGATCTCAAGCTGATGAACGACGCGGATCATCAGCGCTGGACCGGCCGTTCCAACAGCCTGATCCTGCGGAATCTTGGAACGGCGGCCCGCTGGGCCAAAGGCAACGGCAGGCTTTGGATTCGAACCCCGGTCATCCCTGGCGCAACGGATTCGGAAGAAAACATCCGTGCAATCGGCGAGCGCATTCAGGCAATCGGCGGCGCGGAACGCTGGGAGCTTTGCGCGTTTAACAACCTCTGCATCGATAAATACAGACGTTTGGACATCGACTGGGCATTTCAGAATTCGCCGCTGATCACGCGGCGGCATATGGAACAGCTGCTCGCTGTTGCGCGGAGCACCCGCGCCTGCGAAGACATCCGCGCGACCGGCGCGCTCGGCAATGAGGAGTAGAAACATGAAACCGACCTATTATCAAACGATCGACGATTCTTCCGTAAAAATGATGAGCTGCGACAGCAAGGTCGGCATTCTCGCCACCGAGGATGAAAGCGGCTATCCGCACCTTTCGTTCCTCTCGTCCATTCAAGCGCTGGATGAGCAGTCGCTCACGTTCGGCCAGTTTTCGGCGGGGTTGAGCAAGCGTTTTATTCTGGACAAACCGCGCGTCGGCTTCCTCGTCCTCAGCGCGGACAAGCGCTACCTGACCGGCAACGCAACATATACCCACAGCGCAAACACCGGAAAAGAATTTGACCTGTATAACAACAAACCGCTCTTTCGCTATAACTCCTATATGGGCTTTTATCGAATTTTTTATCTCAATCTGGAACGCATCACCGCGATGCGTCCTCTTCCGATGGGCGCGATTGCTCTTGGCGCGATTCTCTCCCGGATCAAGTCGCTGTTCGTGCAGAAAAGTCAAAAAAACGCGCTTCCGCTTGTCGGGCGGCAGCTCTTTTCCCAGCTGGATTCGCTGAAGTTTCTTTGCTACTACGACGCTTCCGGCGAAGCGATCCTGCTGCCGGTCGTTCAGGCAACGAGCGCCGGGTCGGATCGAATCACACTCAGCGGGATTCCGTTCGGACGCGAACTTCGTCAAATTCCGGAAGGCGCAAAAACTTCGATTCTGTGCCTGAATCTGAAAATGGAAAGCGTTCTCGTCAAGGGCCGTTATCATGGCGGAATCCTTGAAATTGAACGCGTCTACAACTCCATGCCACCAAAGATGGAGTATATCTATCCGCGCTCGGAACACATTTCGCCCATCAGTGATTTTTAGCGAATTTTCGTAAAAAACAGAGCGCGATTGAAGCGCCCTGTTACTCTTACAACACCGTTTAGTTCCATGGAAACAACGCGAATCGTCAGCCGCTCTGCTGCAGATACCGCGCAACAGTATATAAAAACTCTTTGTTACCTGGCGGATATTTCCCGCGATTGATAAAGAGCTGGTCAAGACGTTTCTGATTTCCAAAATTCCAGATCGCTCGAATTTCCTCGCGTACGTTCCGCTCGATACGCGCCGGCTTTGTGCCGCAGCGTTCTGCGACCTTTGGATAGAGAACGCGGGTTGTACTGGTCACCTGCTCTTCCTGCATGATCAATTCGAGTGCGATAGCCATCTGCACATAGCCGAGCCTTCCTGTCGGCGCACCGAGCCTGAGTAGTTCCTGTTCGATTTTTGGTCTCACATGTATATCCTCCCTGTCGATTTTCGCCCTAAAAAAGACATTAATCTACAAAATCAGAAATATCAATGATTCCGCTATTCTTCGAATTTTATCTACATTATTCGCGTTTTTTCGACTTTTGTATATTGAAAATAGTTATTTCAGGTATAATTATAACTGTTACTTTCGAATTACACTATGTATTATTGTATCGTTTTTGCTGGTTATTTATGTAAAATTTTAAGTACTGTGTTTAATACTAAGTATTTAATTCACTATATCCAATTTTAATGGCTGGTAACGTTCAATATTCTTTGATTTCTTGCGTAGAAATATGCATTATGTTAAAATTGTGAACAGGTAATAAACGGCTGTTGATTAATTAAATTCATATAGGAGGTTCACGTTCATGCTTTGGAAGTTGAAAAAACTCTGGTATCGTGTATTCCAGTTCGTACTTACTTCTGCCATGTACCTGATGCCATGGCGTCAGCCGGAGCTCATCACCGGCGCGGGCAGCATCAAGCAGTTACCCTCCTTCATCCGCAAAAAAGGAATCGGCCATGTGCTGATCGTGACGGACGCCGTGCTTCATCGCATTGGGCTGCTGAATTCCCTGTTTGCCGCATGCGACGAAGCCGGCCTGACCTATACGCTCTTTGACGGAGCCGAACCGAATCCTTCCATAGAGAACATAGAGGATGCGCGTAAACTCTATGTGGAGAATGCATGTCAGGGGATCATCGCGTTCGGCGGAGGTTCCTCCATGGACTGTGCAAAGGCCGCTGGCGCGCGCGTCGCAAAGCCGCGCCAGAGCGTTGCGAAGATGGGCGGCACCCTGCGTGTGCTGAAGCGAATTCCGCCGATCTTTGCGGTTCCAACCACGGCGGGTACCGGATCGGAAACCACCATTGCCGCTGTGGTAACCGACCGCGCAACGCACCATAAATATGCGGTTCAGGACCTTTGCCTGATCCCTCGCTACGCCGTGCTCGATCCCGAATTGACCATCGGCCTGCCGCCGCATATCACAAGCACGACCGGCATGGACGCTCTGACACACGCCGTGGAGGCCTACACGAATCTCTTTGCGCCAAAGAGTACAGATCGTCTCGCGGAGCAGGCGGTGCGTCTGATTTTTGATAATCTTGAAAAAGTCTATCAAAATGGCACCGACCTCGAAGCGCGCTACAATATGCAGCTCGCCTCGTTCTATGCGGGCGCGGCCTTTACGCGTGCCTGCGTCGGTTATGTCCACGGAGTTGCGCATACGCTTGGCGGATTGTATGGCACGCCGCACGGCCTTGCCAACGCCGTCATCCTGCCATACGTTATGGAAGCGTTCGGGCCGGCGGTTTATCCCAAGCTGGCGCGGCTTGCCGATATCGTTCAAATTCAAGGGAAGGACGACGAAGAGAAGGCGAAAGCGTTCATCCGTGAAATCCGGCGCATGAACACGGATATGCACATTCAGGATAAATTCGACTTCATTGAAGAGAAGGACATTCCGCAGATGATCAAGTGGGCAATGAAGGAAGCGAACCCCATTTACCCTGTGCCCGTACTTTGGCACGAGCCGGAATTCCAGGCGCTCATTGCGCGTATTCGCAAGTAAAGAGCATGTTCAGCGAACGTTACGAGCGGCAAGTTCTATTGCCGGAGGTTGGCGAAGCGGGTCAAAGAAAGCTGCTCGCATCCTCCGCGCTGGTCGTCGGGTGCGGCGGGCTTGCCTCCACCCTGCTCTACTGTCTCTGTGGAATGGGCGTTGGCCGGATCGGATTTTGCGACGGGGACACGGTTTCGCTGAGCAATCTTAACCGCCAGTTCCTGCATGGCGTTGCCGATATCGGACGGAATAAAGCAGCGTCCGCCTATGAAAAACTCTCCGCGTTCGCGCCGGAACTGACGCTTGAACCGTATGATGTTTCCCTGACCGATGAGAATGCCAGGCGTATCATCTCCCGTTACGACGTTGTTCTTCTTGCGGTAGATTCCATCGCATCGCGGCGAGTCGTCAACCGCGCGTGCATTGCGGAGAATATTCCACTGATTGACGGCGGAATCAACGGTCTGAACGGAACACTGCTGACCGTTCGTCCGCACGAGACCGCATGCCTTGCCTGTCTGTTCGGGGAAGCCATACCGCCGGCAGGAAAAATCCCAAGTTTTTCCCCCGTCGTGTCCGTGCTTTCCGCGATGCAGGCGCAAACCGCGGCAAATCTACTACTCGGTTT
Organism: Eubacteriales bacterium; assembly: GCA_021373115.1. GTDB lineage: Bacteria > Bacillota > Clostridia > Christensenellales > CAG-138 > UBA7703. The sequence continues at coordinate 61,098 of JAJFTI010000034.1, forward strand.
ACCGAACCCAACAGACGGTCGGCTGCTGCTGTTTGACGGTTCCTCGCTTACGACCGATTTTATTCCGATCTCCCGTCGCACAGGCTGCCCGGTCTGCGGCCGTTAGGATTTTCTACCGAAACGGGGCATACGAACGAACTCGTATGCCCCGTTTTTTGCTTTTTCATTCCAAATAGGATTTTTCCGATCCATTAAAACTGCGACAGTCCTTTTATTCCCTCGCGTTCTTCAGGGAGGCCGCAACAAATCCCTTAAAGAGCGGATGCGCGCGGTTCGGACGGCTCTTGAATTCCGGGTGGAACTGTACGCCAATGAAGAACGGGTGATCCTTTAATTCAACCGTTTCAATGATGCGATCATCCGGCGATGTGCCCGAAAGCACGAGCCCGACGCTTGAAAGCCGGTCGCGGTAATCGTTGTTGAACTCGTAGCGGTGCCGGTGCCGCTCGTGGATCAGCGGCTGCCGGTAGCATTCGTGCAGCAGCGTCCCTTCCAGTACCTTACAGGGATAACTTCCAAGCCGCATGGTTCCGCCCATTTGAATTCCAGCATATTGATCCGGCATAAAGTCGATCACCTTGTGCGGGCTGTTTTCATCGAACTCGCCGGAGTTCGCGCCAAAGAGTCCGGCTACATTTCTCGCATACTCGATGACGGCAATTTGCATGCCAAGACACAGTCCGAGATAAGGAATCTTGTTTTCGCGCGCATATTTCGCGGTTTGAATCATTCCCTCCACACCGCGTACACCAAACCCGCCTGGCAGCACGATTCCGTTTAGTCCGGAAAGCTTTTCCGCAACATTCTTCGCGTCGATCGTTTCGGAATCGATCCATTCAATTTCAACCACCGCGCTGTTTTCGTAACCCGCATGGCGCATTGCCTCCGCTACTGAGAGGTATGCATCGTGCAGTTTTACATATTTCCCCACCAGACCAATCTTTACATGATGCGTGCTGTTGCGAACACGCTCCAGCATTTCGTTCCATTCACGCAGGTTCGGCTGCGGCAGGTCAAGCTGCAGTTCACGGCAGACCACCTCGGAGAAGTTGCTGCGTTCCAGCATGATTGGCGCTTCGTAGAGCGTTTCCACGGTTAGATTTTCGATGACACAGTCCGGCTTAACGTTGCAGAACAGGCCGATTTTTCGCTTGATGGATTCGTCTACGGGACGGTCAACCCGCATTACGATCACGTTCGGCGTGATTCCCGAGGATTGGAGCTCTTTTACGGAGTGTTGCGTCGGTTTGGACTTGTGCTCGTCCGACCCCGAGAGATAGGGCACGAGCGTAACATGAATATACAGGCAGTTGCTTGGGCCTACTTCGTGACCAACCTGGCGGATCGCTTCGAGAAACGGCTGGCTTTCGATGTCGCCAATGGTACCGCCAATCTCGGTGATCACCACGTCCGCATGGGTCGTATCCGCAACGCTGTAGATGAAGCGCTTGATTTCGTTGGTTACGTGCGGAATCACCTGTACGGTTTCACCAAGATACGCGCCCGCGCGCTCGTTCGTCAGAATGTTCCAGTAGACCTTGCCGGTGGTCAGGTTGGAAAACCGGTTCAGATCCTCGTCGATAAACCGCTCGTAGTGTCCCAGATCGAGATCGGTCTCCGCGCCGTCCTCGGTGACGAACACCTCCCCGTGCTGAAACGGGCTCATCGTGCCCGGATCAACGTTGATATAGGGATCCAGTTTCTGCGCGGCAACCTTCAGCCCGCGCGCCTTCAGCAGACGCCCGAGGGAAGCCGCCGTAATGCCCTTCCCAAGCCCCGATACAACGCCGCCCGTTACAAAAATATACTTCGCCATACAAACCCCTCCGTCGCTCTCTCATGGAATCGTAATTATCCCTTGGATCGTTTCGCCCCGGAAAAACAATAAAGCAACCGTGCTCTGGAGCGTACACCCCAAAGCAGGTCTTTATTCCGCGCGGTATTCATGGTTTAACACAAAAGAAACGCCCCTGTTTTCAAGGGGCGCTGAACGCGGTGGCTATTCCACCGTAACGCTTTTGGCCAGATTTCGCGGCTGATCGACCGGGCAACCTTTCTGTACCGCGAGATAATAAGCGAGAAGCTGCATGGGTACGATCGCGCAAAGCGGTGCGAGCGTATCGTCCATCTGCTCGATTTCCCATTGCGTGTGCGAGTGCCCCTTCGCGCCTTCCCAGGGTCCGTTGGTCACGGTGAGCACATGCGCGCCGCGGACGCGAACTTCCTCCATGTTGCTGGCCATCTTTGCCTGGAGCTGCGGCTGCGTTGCAAGCGCAACAACGAGTGAACCATCTTCGATGAGCGCAATGGTTCCGTGTTTGAGTTCGCCCGCGGCATACGCCTCGGAGTGGATATAAGAAATTTCCTTGAGCTTGAGCGCCGCTTCCATGGCAAGCGCATAGTCCATGCCGCGGCCAATGAAGAACACATGCTTCACCGCGAACGAACGGCTCGCAAAAAACTGGATCTGTTCTTTATTGTCTAAAATTTTCTGCATCGCAGCCGGCACGCGGCTCATTTCTTTCAGCCGCGCAGTCACCGCCTCCTGCGACATTTCTCCCCGTTTCTGCGCAAGGTCGAGCGCGCTAAGATACAGAACGATGATCTGCGCCAGATAGGATTTGGTTGCCGCAACGGCAATCTCGGGCCCCGCGTAGGTATAAAGCACACTTCCCGCTTCGCGCGATATGGTGCTCCCCGTTACGTTACAGACCGCCATGGTCTCGCAGCCCAGCTCCTTTGCCCTGCGTAATGCGGCAATCGTATCCGCCGTTTCGCCGGACTGGCTGATGACGAGGAACGGTTCGCCGTTTTTCAGCATCGTATCGCCATAGCGAAATTCGCTCGCGATTTCAACGTCCACGCGAAGATTCGCCATGTGTTCGATGAACTTTTTGCCGAGCATGCCCGCGTGATAGGCCGTTCCGCAGCTGACGATTGTAAGGCGGTCGAAGCTCTTTGCCCGCGCCGTATTCCAGGGGAAGCGATCGGATTTCAGCGTATAATCCTTAATCGAAACATACTGCTCGAAGGTTCTGCGGAACGTATCCGGCTCTTCGCAGATTTCCTTCATCATGAAATGTTCGTAATTGCCCTTTTTGGCGGACTCCACGTCCCAGTCGATATGCGTTGGCGTTTTCTGGATCGAAACACCGAATTCGTCGTAAAATTCAATGCCGCTTTGTTTCAGCACGGCAATCTGACGATCCTGCATAAAGCATACGTCACGTGTGTATTCCAGCAGCGCCGGAATATCGGAAGCAACGATGCTCTCGTTGTCGCCGTGACCCAATACCATCGGGCTGTCCTTGCAGGTGCAATAGATCGTCTTCGGGTCGTCCGCAAACAGAATTGCGAGCGCAAACGATCCTTCGAGCATGCTCACCGCCTGCTTGAGCGCTTCCAGCGGATTGCCGCGGTAAAGATATCCCAGCAGCTGCGCAACCACTTCGGTATCCGTTTCGGAAGCAAACACGCAGCCATGGCTGATCAGCATCTCTTTGATTTTGAGATAGTTTTCGATAATCCCGTTATGAACGATCGCAAGAGTTTTTTTCGTGTCCGTATGCGGGTGTGCGTTGATATCCGAAGGTTCTCCGTGGGTTGCCCAGCGCGTATGTCCAATTCCGCTTTTCCCGCTCATTGGAGATTCCTTCAGCAGGTTTTTCAGATTTTCAATCTTGCCCTTGGCCTTGCGCAGGGTCAGACTGTCGCCCTCCCAAACCGCAAGCCCCGCAGAATCATAGCCGCGATAGGCCAGTGCGGTTAAGCCGTTCATGAGCACGGGAACGCAATTCTTGTCGCCTGTGTAACCAACAATACCACACATCTAGCAGGAATTCCCCCTTTGCCAAAAATGAAGGGTTCGATAACAAGCTGCCAACCGCCCACCCATTATCGAACCAAATCCTTTGGCTATTATACAAAACCCTCATGCCGCCAGTCAAGCTAAATTTCAATCGGAGCGGCACAGATTCTTGTGCCGCTCCGATTTGTAGGATACATAATATTGTGGAAAGCCATTCTTCGTTTCTGTTTATTCTTCCGTAAAGAACCGTTCGCCGCAGCCGTAGTGATCAAAGACATAGTCAATGTCCTTGTCGCCGCGCCCGGACAGGTTGACAAGGATCGAGCCCTTTTTATTCTCGCGGGAAAAACGAATCGCATAGGCAAGCGCATGCGAGCTTTCGATGGCTGGAATAATCCCTTCGTAGCGGCTCAGGAAAAAGAACGCTTCCATGGCTTCTTCGTCCGTAACGCTTTCGTACTTCACGCGGCCTACGTCATGCATAAACGCGTGTTCCGGTCCAACGGATGGGTAATCCAGCCCGCTTGCGATGCTGTAGACCGGCAGCGGTTCGCCCTTATCGTCCTGGAGGAGCAGGCTTTCAAACCCATGCAGAACGCCTTTTTTTCCGAAGGTGATCGAAGCGGCGTTATCACCAACTCCGGTTCCGCGGCCCATGGGTTCCACGCCGACAATCTCAACCGGCTCTTCGTAAAACGGCGTGAACATTCCCGCTGCGTTCGAACCGCCGCCTACGCATGCGCAGACGATATCCGGCAGCAGGCCGGTCATATCGAGAAACTGCTGTTTGGCTTCAATGCCAACCACCATCTGAAAGTCGCGCACCATCTTCGGGAACGGGTGCGGGCCGACCACGGAACCGATGCAATAGATCGCGTCCTCATACTCGTTGAGATACGCCATAAACGCCGCGTCCACCGCTTCCTTCAGCGTTTTCAGCCCGTGCGAAACCGGGATGACCCGTGCGCCGAGCATTTTCATGCGCGTGACGTTTGGCGCCTGCTTGGCAATATCCACCTCGCCCATATAGATATCGCACGCAAGGCCGAAATACGCCGCCGCGGTGGCGAGCGCAACGCCGTGCTGCCCCGCGCCGGTTTCCGCGATCAGCTTCTTTTTGCCGAGGAACTTTGCGAGCAGGCCTTCACCCATGCAATGATTGAGCTTATGCGCGCCGGTGTGGTTGAGATCCTCGCGCTTTAAATAAATCTGGCATTTGCCAAGTTTGCGGGAGAGGCGCTCCGCGTGGTAAACGGGCGTCGGACGGCCCTGAAACTCCTTGCGAATACGGCGCAGTTCGCTTATGAACTGCGCGCTGTGGCAAATGGTTTCATACGCGTCGTCAATCTCCTGAAACACGGGAACGAGCTGCGGCGGCAGGTAGGCGCCGCCATATGCGCCAAAGCGGCCGTTTTCATCAGGGTACTGCTTTACATAGTTCGTGAAATCCTTGTACGTCATCATGGTATTTGTTCCTTGCCCGCCGTTGGCCGCAGGCGAATATCCTTTCTTCTTTTCGTTTTAAATTTTGTGGCAAATAAAAACGCCCTTGCTTCGACGCTTACGCCGAAACAAGGACGATGCTCTCGCGGTGCCACCTTGTTTCCCGAATAGAATTCGGGCTCTCTATGGAAATGCCAACACATTCCCCGCCATATAACGGTCGCGACCCGTCGCAGGATACTGGATTTCCCCTGCGCGCTCGGCGGTCCATTTGAACGATCGTTTCCTGCGGGGCTTACACCATGCACCCGCTCTCTGTAAGGTCGTATTCGCTCGTTATCTCCGCTTCACAGCTTATGGCGTGAATTATATACGATCGATTTTCGCGCGTCAAGTATCAGTTTTCATTTTTTCGTCGTATTTTGAGCAGATTTAACGTTTTTATGAAAAAAGCAAGGATCGGTTGAAAACAGAGTGTGTTATATGCGATAATACACCTGATGAGTGAGAATTTAAGAAAAGATCCTGCGCGTCAGCCGCGCGGACGGATTGACCGGTTCCAACGAAAGGTTGTTTGCATGAAAAAGGTGCTGCCGGTCCTGCTGAGTATTTTGTCGCTGGTTTTATTGTTTGGATGCCGGAAAAATCCGGTGCCGAACTATGTGGACACGCTTCCCTGCGATCAGGAAAGCGGTTATACCTGGATTGCACGGTCGAATCCCGACGATACCGGCGAGGTTTCCCTGACCCAAACCTACCGGGACGACGAAACTTACGCGCTGCTGGGGGCCTCCGGTGTGCTGGAAAATGCGTTCGTCGGCTTAACGCCCGGCGTCGCGACCATACGCCTCTACTACGCGCATCCGGAACAATGGAGCGGGTTTAACAGCGACGCGGACGGTACGGCTTACTATGAATTTCTTGTTTATGACGACCTAACGATCAGCCTGCTGTATTCCGAGGTGGAATTCCCGGATTCTTTTTAACTGCAAGATACGCAAAACGGCGTTCCGCAATGGAACGCCGTTTTTGAATTACGCGTGTTACCGCACGAAAAGCCCGTTTTCGTTCCTGTCGATGATCAGCGTCGTATCCGGCGCAATGTCGTTCCCAATGATCTTCCGCGCGAGCAGCGTTTCCACTTTGCTCTGGAGATACCGTTTCAGCGGGCGCGCACCGTAGAGCGGATCGCTGCCCTCCTCGACGATATACTCCTTCGCAGCGTCGGTAACGCTGATTTTCAGCTGACGGCCTGCCAGCCGCCTGCCAAGATCGGCTATCAGCAAATCGACAATCTGCACGAGATCGGCCTTTGTCAGTGGCCGGTAGAACACAACCTCGTCCAGACGGTTCAGAAACTCCGGCCGGAACGACTGCTTGAGCATCTGCATTACGACGTTTCGCGCCTCGTCCGAAATGCAGCCGTCACGGTCAATCCCTTCCAGGATCACATCCGAACCAAGGTTGCTCGTTAGAATCAGGATCGCGTTCTTAAAGTCCACCGTCCTGCCCTGTCCGTCCGTAATGCGCCCGTCGTCGAGCACCTGCAGGAGTACGTTCAGCACGTCCGGGTGCGCCTTTTCCACCTCGTCGAACAGAACAACGGCATACGGTTTTCTGCGTACGGCTTCGGTAAGCTGGCCGCCTTCGTCGTAACCCACATACCCCGGAGGCGCGCCGATCAGCCGGCTGACGCTGAACTTCTCCATGTATTCGGACATGTCGATGCGCACCATGCTCTTTTCGTCGTCAAAGAGCGCCTGCGCAAGTGCTTTTGCCAGCTCCGTTTTGCCAACGCCTGTAGGACCAAGGAACAGGAACGAGCCGATTGGCCGGTTCGGATCCTGAATCCCCGCGCGCGAACGCAGAATGGCGTCGCTGACGCGATCTACCGCCTCATCCTGCCCGATGACCCGCTGATGCAGAATCTGCGGCAGCCGGAGCAGCTTTTCACGTTCGCCTTCCATCAGGCGTGAAACGGGAATCCCCGTCCAGCGCGCAACAATACGGGCAATCTCCTCCTCCGTTACGCGGTCGTGGAGATAGGTTGTTTCGTGTACGCCGCTTTCGGCGAGCTTTTCCTCGCGTTCCAGTTCGGCGGTGAGCTGCGGCAGTTTGCCGTATTTCAGCTCGGCGGCCTTATTGAGATCGTATGCGCTTTCCGCCTTGCTGATTTCTGCGTTCGTGCGTTCGATCTCCTCGCGGAGGCTTTGCACTTTGCCGATTGCGGATTTCTCGTTTTCCCACTTGGCCTTCATCTCGTTGAAGCCCGCGCGCAGTTCCGCGAGTTCCCGCTGAATCTCATCCAGATGCTCTTTACTGAGCTTGTCCGTTTCCTTTTTCAGCGCGGCCTCCTCAATTTCGAGCTGCATAATTTTCCGGCTGGACGCGTCCAGCTCGGCGGGCATGCTGTCCAGTTCGGTCTTAATCAGCGCACAGGCTTCGTCCACAAGGTCAATCGCCTTATCCGGCAGGAACCGGTCGGAGATATAGCGGTGGCTCAGCGTCGCGGCCGCAATCAGCGCCGCATCCTGAATTTTCACGCCATGGAACACCTCGTAGCGCTCCTTTAGCCCGCGCAGGATCGAGATCGTGTCCTCAACGGTCGGCTCCTCGACCAAGACCGGCTGAAAGCGCCGTTCAAGCGCGGCATCCTTCTCGATGTACTGGCGGTATTCGTCCAGTGTCGTGGCGCCGATGCAGTGCAGTTCGCCGCGCGCAAGCATGGGTTTGAGCAGGTTGCCCGCGTCCATTGCGCCTTCCGTTTTGCCCGCGCCGACAATGTTGTGCAACTCGTCGATGAAGAGGATGATCTTACCGTCGCTCTCCTTGATTTCGTTCAGCACGGATTTCAGGCGCTCTTCAAACTCGCCGCGAAATTTTGCGCCCGCAACCAGCGCGCCCATATCCAGCGCAAAGACCTTTCGATCCTTCAGATTGTCCGGTACGTCTCCGCGCACAATGCGCAGAGCAAGCCCTTCCGCAATCGCGGTTTTGCCGACGCCCGGTTCGCCGATGAGCACGGGATTGTTCTTTGTTTTACGGGACAGGATGCGCACCACGCTGCGGATTTCGTCGTCCCGCCCGATCACAGGGTCGAGCTTCTGATTCCGCGCAAGTTCAACGAGATCCTGACCATATTTATTCAGTACGTCGTAGGTGCCTTCCGGATTGTCCGAATCCACCTTGCGGCTGCCGCGGACAACCTTCAGCTGTTCCAAAAACGCTTTTTCGGTAACGCAGTATTTCGCAAACAGCTTCTTCATCGCCTCGTTCGCTTTTTTGAGCAGCCCTAAAAAGAGGTGCTCCACCGAAACATACTGGTCGCCCATCTCCTTGGCGCGCTTTTCCGCTTCGTTGAGCGCCGCGTTGAGGTCCTGCGAAATATAGATCTGATCCGGGTTCGACCCTGTGCTGTACGTTGCCAGAGCATTTACTTCGCGCTCCGCGTCCGCGCGCAGGCGATTGAGTTCCACGCCCATAGCGGAAAGAATGCTGCCGATTAACCCGTCCGGCTGTGTGAGCAATGCGTAAACAAGATGCGCCTGCGCGACCTCGGTGTTTCCGCGTTCGCCGGCAAGCTGCTGCGCGGCCTGTACGGCCTCGATGCTTTTTTGTGTTAACTGATTGACGTTCATACCGATCAATCCTCCCCCTCTAAAGTATCATCCCACCGCCGCGAATATGGCTGACGTAGCGTTTTTCCACGCTCGCCACCGCCGCTGCAGGTTCGTTGCTATTTTGAAAATACGACTTCAGCGCGGAATCCAGCAGGTTGATATACGCCGCGATCCCTTCGCCAATCTCTTCGTTCGTCGGCTGTGTATGTTCCGAAAGCCGCAGCTTCCGCACATATCTCCCGTCCTCGATTGCGCACTCCACGCGCCCGATATAGGCGGTTTCGATACGCGTCCAGAGCTTAAAGAACTGCAGCAGCGCCAGTACCAGCGCGCTGTTCTGGCTCCGGATGGAGACGCGCAGCTCGCCGAGCATGGGCAGCGCATTTTGATAGAGCTCCACGCTGTAGCGCACGCTTGGATTATACTTGTAATCCAGCGAACTTCTCAGCGAAAACATCGATTCGGAAGGCTGAAGTTGGGGCTCGAACACCCCGCCCATCAGCATTTGCTCAATAGCGGAAAAAACCTCGCGCATGCGCTTTTCCGGCGTGGTAAAACGAACGCAGTCTGCCAGAATCTGATTGATCATGGCCGAACGGCTCGACCCCGCTTCGTATGCCATGCGGTCGATTTCCTGCACAATTTCGTCCGATAAAACTAGCGAATATACGCTCTTGTTCATTCGTTTATCCCCTCGCGTTCTATACGCTTACATTATAGCAAGGCACATATACTTTGCAAGCGTCATTAATAACTTTAGCTGCAATTTTGCATTTCTTTCACGATTTGTCTATACTGTTTAAGCATTCCGTTTTCAGGAGATAACAAATATCGTGAAATACAACTTTGATGAAATCATCGATCGCACGGGAACGCACAGCTTAAAATACGAAGCGGGTGCGTCCGTCAATTCTTATTTGCCGCCGGAGTATATTCCGCTCTGGGTTGCGGATATGGACTTTGCCGTCGCTCCGCCCATCCTCGCGGCCATGCGCAGGCGGCTGGATCGCCGCATTCTCGGATATTCGATCCTGAGCGACGATTACAAACAGAGCGTTTCGTGCTGGATGCAACGTCGTTTCGGCTGGCAGGTTTCTCCGGATGAAATCGTGTTTTCCGCCGGCGTGGTCGCCGCGCTTTATGCGTCGGTTGAACAGTTTACCAGCCCCGGCGATTCGGTTTGTTTTTTAACGCCTGCCTATCAGCCGTTTGAAGCGTCTGTCCGGCGGCAGAACCGCAAGCCGGTTTATTCGCGCATGCAGGAACAGGACGGCTCATGGTCGATCGATTTTTGTGATCTGGAGCGGCAGCTTTCGCGCGAAGATTGCTCCATGTTCCTCCACTGCAACCCGCAAAACCCGACGGGTCGCGTGTTTACGCGGGAGGAGTTGCTGCGCATTGGCGAACTTTGCCGCAAGCACCATGTCTTTCTTGTGAGCGACGAAATACACGCGGATCTAACGCGCATTGGCCAGGCGCATATTCCGCTTGCATCGCTCTTTCCCGGCGAGCGCGGAATCGTTACCTGCACGAGCCCGAGCAAAACGTTCAATATTGCGGGAAACAACCACGCGAACATCATCATCCCCGGCGCGGAGGAGCGAAAGGCGTTTCGTTCCAGCGGATATTGCGGTCATCCAAGCGCGCTTTCCATTGACGCGAATATGGCCGCATACGACGAATCGGAGGACTGGCTGGAGGAACTCAGAGCGTACCTGGATGGGAATTTTGCCATGATGCACGCGCTGCTCTCCGACAAGCTGCCAAAATCCGTCTGCTCCGTTCCGGAGGGAACCTATCTTTCGTTTGTCGATTTGCGCGCATACGATAAGGAGGAACGCCGCCTTAAGGAGCGCATCTCCCGCGCGGGTGTTTTTGTTCAGTTTGGTGAAGACTTTGTAGACAACGGCGAGTGCCATATGCGGGTGAACGCCGCCTGCCCGAGAAGCGTGCTGAAAGAAGGGTTAAACCGAATCTGCGCCGCACTGCAGGGCTGACCCGCTCCCATCCCTCGAAAACCAATCATGCAAAACGGACGGTCATCGACCGCCCGTTTTTTTGTGTTATAACGCTGCTGTTACTCCATATACGTTCGCATTACATATGGGCTGGTATACGCCCGTAGCAGCGCTCCGTAGTCCGGTATAAAGTCCAGCACGTCCCCAACCCGATACGGTTTTGCGCGGGTCAAATCCACAATTAAGTGATCCGAACTCGCACCGATCATTTTAATCTGTTCGTCCTTTGGCGTCAGTCCGTCCGCAACCGTGTCCTGCCGGCCGATCTTGCAAATTCCCCGAATCTGCTCCCCGCGGCTTTCAAAGGTCGGGTGTTCGCCAAAGGCGTTTGCCCCGCTTTCGCCAATCGGTACGGACGGCTTTCTTTGTACTTCGATAATCTTGGTTGAAAGCGTAAACGCGTCGCCATATAGCCCGTTGATCACGCGGCAGGCGGCGGTATCGTTCCCGAGCAGAATGGATTCGCCGAGCCGCAGGTGGTTTACGCCATCCGGAACCATTCCCCGTTTGAGAAGTCCCAGCGAACTGCTGTTGCCGCCGGAAACAATGGGAATCGGCAGCCCGGTTCGCGCGCGCAGTTCCTCCGCAATCCGGCACAGCTCGCCAAGATTCGTTTCGTCCGGAATAATCGCGCCGTAGCAGGTAAGGTTGGTTCCAACGCCAAGCAGATCGATCGATCGCTCCGATTTTGCCGCATCCGCCGCCGCATAGATTGCCTCACGGTCGAGAAACAGCAGCCCCTCCCGCAGGTCGCCCAGGTCGATCATCAGGATTACGGCGTGCCGTTTCCCCGCCGCGTCCGCGGCGAAACCAAGCGCATGGATCGTTTCGATTTCGGAAACAAGGCTGATATCCGCCAGACGAACGACTTCCTCCGCTTCATCCGGCGCGGGCGCGCGCAGCAGCAGTTTCGGCTTGTTTGTTCGTATTCGCGCTAGGTTTTCCGTCCTCGCGTCGGCCAGCATGGAGAAAGCGCTGTTTTCGAGTACGCGGACGATTCTTTCATCCGCGCAAACGACCTTTGTCACCGCCGCAACGGAAACGCCGTGTTCGGCGCAGAGCGCGCAGAGAAAGTCCGCGTTATGTTTTATTTTGTTCAAATCGGCGCAGATCTGCGGGTATTCTGCCATTCCATCGGCCTTTCCGAATATTGAGATTTTATCAAAGCGATCGAACGCGAAGGGTCTGTTTCAGCAGCGACTTCGCCGCAGCCGGATTCGTTTTCGCTAAAACACCGAGCGACGCCATAATATAGTTTTCGTCAAACGCGAGCCGCATTACTCCCGGCTTTGGATAGAGCATCGTCCCGCCCGCGTTGCAGTCCGCCAGTTGCCGCAGGATCCGCTCCCGCTCCGGCAGGCGAGTCAGCGCGCCGCCCGTGCCAATCATCGTTTTGACAAGCGAAAGGTCCTTTCCTTCGGCGGCCGTCGCGCGGCCTTGCGGCGTATAGTAGTGCCGCAGATGCCCCGTGTGGCGGGAGATTGCAATATTTCCAGCCTCAAGGCAAAGCCTTGTTGTAAGCCGGAATTGTTCCGGTGACTCCGGAATCGGGCGGTAGTTTCGCATGACCGCATCAAGATCGATTTCCAGCTCGCGCGCCAGTTTCTCTTTCCCCAGCGTTTCAACAAGATGGTGCGCGTTGACGAACAGCCCAAGATCACCCTCGACGGTTCTCTTGTTAAACGGCTCCGGCGCGGTCAAGAGCCGTGCAATCTCCTCCGACCCCGTGGTGACGGAGTGTACATCCGTCGTCGCCCCGCCGATGTCGAGCACGACCAAATCGCCGATTTCTTCGTAGAGCAGCATTGCCGCTTCCATCACCGCGCCGGGCGTAGGCAGAATCGCGCCGGTTACCATATCGCGAATGTGTTCCATGCCGGGGGCGGAAACAATATGCCGTTCAAACGCGGCATGGATCACCTTTCGCACCGGTTCAATATTCAGCACATCCAGCCGGGGATATACGTTTTCCGCAAGATAAACGGGAATTCCGACCTGCTCAAAGATCGCCCGCACGGCGTCTTGATTCTGCGCGTTCCCCGCGTAAAGTACCGGCGCGCCCGTTCCTTCTCTGGCGAGCAGTTCCGCGTTAAAGAGTGCGGTTTCCCGTTCGCCGCCGTCCGTTCCGCCCGCAAGCAGAATCAGATTCGGCTGAATTGCGCGCTGCTCGGCCATATCATTCTTCGTGAGCCTGCCCGCCGTGGTCTGCCGCACCATCGCGCCCGCACCGAGCGCAGCCGCGCGCGCCGCGCTGACCGTCATGTCATAAACGAGACCGTGTACGCACATTTTAAGGCCGCCTGCGGCGGAGGACGAGGCAAGCAGCTCGCCATAGTCTAGCCGGTTTTCACCAAGCTGCCTTTTCAGATCGTCCATCGCAGCTTTCAGCCCGGAACGCACGTCGCCTTCCAGCACCGTTGTCGCCGCCTGACCCTGCCCAAGAAAGCGGGGCGTGCCGCTAAGAGAAAACGCGCTGACGAGCGTGGTTGTGGAACCGATTTCCGCAATCAGAACTTCGGCTTGCATGCGCTTACACGTTGCGGCGGTTCCGCTCCTGGACAAGGAACGTCGCCACATGGTTCCCGTGTGTTCCTCTTCCAAATCCCGCATCCGCCCCGGCGGCTTTCGCCGCATCGTTTTCCACCTGCGTTCCGCCTGCAATGAAAATAAGCTTGTCACGAACGCCCATTTCCCGCGCAATCCAGTCGATTCTGGCAATGTTCTTATAATGGATATCGTCATGTGAAATAATCATCGAAGCAAGAACTGCGTCCGCATGAAGCTCAATCGCCGCTCCGACCAGCTTCTCCGGCGGAACGGAGGTGCCAAGATAATGCACCTCAATGCCGTACTTCTCGATGCCGCCGTGCTTGATGTCGATGATTTCGCGCAATCCTACCGAGTGTTCGTCCTCGCCGATCGTGCCGCAGACGACGCGCATGGGTTTTTGCTCGATTGCGGCGCGCAGCTCGTCCTCGTTCAGCGCATCCGGATCGGCGGGAATCACCAGCGAAGCGATGTCGATATCAAAATCGACCTTGCCGCGAAGCTCGATCCGCGTCCCCTCCGCGCGGTGCAGCACCTCATGGGAGATCACGGCGATATCCTTCATCCCCATTCGCCGCGCGCATTCCAGCGCGGCGGCTTCCGCAGTTTTCCGTTCGGTCGGAAAGCAAAGCGTCAGCAGCACCGTCCCGTCCGCCAGCCATTCCATCTCAGGCTTGATTTTTTTCGCGTTCGGCCGGGTGAATTCCTTGACCGCTTCCATGCGCAGATATACGTTGTCGTCCTCATCCAGCTCGTCGATAAACACGATCTTTTCCGGGCATTCGAGCGTACAGCCGCCGATCAGTGCGGCCGGGTTATCCGGGTCACCGCCATACTGGGACACATTGTTGCGGCCAAAATGCGCGGTAACCGGCGCCATATAATCCGGCTTGCGTAAAACGATGGTTCCCGCGCCGATTCCGCCGTCGATCTTGCGGGCGATGCCGTCCCCGTTTCTCTCCGGAAACATCCCGCTGTCTACGAACATGCCGCTCTCAACCGCGGCAAAATAGCCGCCTTTTTCGATCATTTCCTCCAGGAACAGTACCGCCCGCTCAGTCAGTTCGCGCGCTTTTTCCTCCAGGTAACCGTCTTGCTTCAGTTCGACCATCTCCATCAGGCCATCCAGCCCGACCAGCGTCTGCTTGGCGGTGTCGCAAGCCTCGATGTTATAAATGTGCCAGGGTACGTTCCGCCCCTCGTCCGGTGTGATGGTGGACTGGATATCCGCGCTCGTGAGTTTGCTGACGACCATGTTGAGCACGTGCGTCACGGTCGCTTCGCGCGTGCTGGACTCAATATACTTCGTGTTCATCTGCGCGCGCATGCGATAACCCCCAAAAAGGCGGCGCAATGCGACCGCGTAGGGCAAATCCATATAGACGCAGGGCCCCGGCGTTGCCGTCGGCGGTACGGTGGAAAGACAGATATTCTCTTTCGGAACGCCGGCTTTTTGGCTATAGAGTGCGTTGATCGCATGCTGCACCATGAGCTCCGGCATCACCTTCCAGGCATCCCGCGCGGTGGCGTTCGCGTTATGCGCGCCGTCGATCTGCGCCATATTCGCCCATTTGATCAGCTGTTTGCTCTCCGCCGCGTCCACAAACGAGCGCACCATATTAATGTTGCGGTAAATAACATTATACTGCGGGTCTTGATGGCAACCGCTGACGCCCTCCTCGGCAAACATAACCGCGATATCCGGCCCCGCCACGCCGCTGACATAGCTGTGGTAATTAATGGGTCTGCCGACCTCGTCCTCAATGAAATCAAGCGCCTTTCTCTGGGCGCGTACCTGTTTGCGCGAAATCGGCACGCCACCGCATCCCTGCGGGGTTCCCTCAATCAGCCCGTCAAAGTGACTCTGCCCGGAGGTGCGGATGACCATGATGTGATCCGCGCCATGGTGCGCGGCCATGCGCATGCGGCGGATGTCGTCCTCAAAACGGCCGCTTGCGATTTCGGTCGTGATCACCGGCATCGGCTGCGGATCGACGTTTTCAAAATAATGCGCGGGCGGCAGCGGAACGCCGTCCTTGAGCGGTTTTGAGCAGTCGTGATAGGTAAAAGGCCCCATCTTCAGGTTTGGAGCGGGTTCGCGCCAACACCAGCCTCTGCGGCGGGGGCGGTAATGTTCGAGGTCTTCCAGAATCTTCGATACGTCGATGTTTTCGTCCGGCGGCAAACGATATTCGCTCATTTGTCGCCTCCAAAGAGGCGCGCGGCCTCGTCCATTTTCGCCGGAGCAAGCAGCGCAAGCCCCGCCACACGAACCGGAAGATTCGCGTGTATTGAGTAGCGGTAAACCACGTTTCCCGCGCCATGTCCAAGCAGGTTTCGCTCCGCGCAGCCGTCCACAAGGGTCTTTGCTTCCAGCGAAGAAAAGCCCATTCGAAGCAAAACGCTTCGCTCAATGGCGGGCGACGTATTCTCTTTTGCAAGCTGAAGCAGCGGATCGACGAGCTGTTCCGTCAGCGCCCAGAAGCGTGACCGGAGTTCCTCGTCGCTCAATTGCGC
Source organism: Eubacteriales bacterium (assembly GCA_021373115.1). Classification (GTDB taxonomy): domain Bacteria; phylum Bacillota; class Clostridia; order Christensenellales; family CAG-138; genus UBA7703. Next base: position 77,051 of record JAJFTI010000034.1, read on the forward strand.
GAGATGCGAACGTCTCTGCTGAAAATCGTCTTCGCGTTTTATCATAAAACCTCCCGAGAAAAACGATTGGAACTTGCCGAACCGCGTGAAAATCTATCGTAACGTTCCGCGCACAAAGGCTTCGTTCGATTTCGTTTCCATTGCAAGAAATGCAAAATCCTCCGCCGTCGGCGCATGTTCTACCGTGGACGCCGCATGCGTAATCAGCGAGCGGCGCATGTGGTCAAGATCCACATCCACCGCGTGCAGCAAGGACGGATGCGCGGGAAGCACGATGCTTTCGCCCGCCGTTTCGTCCTTCGGGTCGCCAAACGACACGCGAATTCCGTTTTGTCGCGCGAACGAAAGCTGCGCGCTGCCGTGTTTACCCGCCCCCGTATACTCCGTTTCCTGCACGACGACGATTTGATCCTCCGGCAGTTCCTGCGCAATGGAAATCGCCGCGGCAAGACTCGTGTTCCCCGCGGGGCCGCGTTCGATTCCCTCCAGCCGCGCGAGCAGTTCCGTGGTATAGAAAACCTCGCCCTGGCTGACGGTGACGTAACGATCCATGTACCGCAGCGGTCGCGCCGCGCTTCTCGGTACGTCGCTGCGATCCGGCCAGGTGGAAAACGGCATACCGAATCCGGTGTGACCGGTGGTAAACGATTTTTTATTAAACTGCGTGTCGCTCGCCATATGCAGGCCCTTTAGGTTGACGCTGGCGGCAACAATTTGCGGAACACAGTTCGCCTTTTGCAGGCCTCTCGCGGTTCCGGTCAGATTTCCGCCGCCCGCGTTCGTGCAGACGACCACGTCCGGCTCCCGCCCAATCTCCAAGCGGCATTGTTTCGCAATTTCCCAGCCAAGCGTTTCAATGCCCGCAATTCCAAACGCGGTATAGAGCGAGGCATTGAAATATCCCGTATCCTCCAGCATGCGCAATACGGTATAGAACAGCTCCGGTCCTACCGAAAGCTGAACGACCTCCGCGCCGAGCGCTTCGCACTTTCGCGCTTTTTCAATAATCTCAGGCTGGCCGACGCCGCGCGAATCGTAGCACTCCTGCACAACAATGCAGGGAAGCCCGCTCTTTGCGCAGCAGCTTGCTACCGCCGCGCCGTAGTTTCCGCTCGTAGCTGAAATCGCGCCGGGATAGCCCATGCGTTTTGCATGGTGAATGCTCGTTGCTGCCCTTCGCACCTTGAAACTGCCGCTGGGGTTCGCCGCCTCGTCCTTAACGAAGATGCGCGCGCCATATCCGGTTTTGCTGAGTTTACGCACCAGAGAGGTGATGTTTTTTAATTCAATCAGCGGCGTATTGCCGATGGAAAACCCGCGCTGAATTTCGATGACGTCCTCCAGCGAATACCCCGTGGACGCCATCATCGCTTCGTAGTCGAACGCGATGGAACCGCTCTCGAATTTTGAATAATCCACGCCGACGGCGTTCCGGATAATCTCCGGCTTTCGTGCCATCACGGCGGAAAAGCTGTTATCCATCTTCATTTTTTACCGCCTCCGAAGAGGAAACGGAACGCGTCGTCCCCCGCCTGCTGCAGCTCCGGCACAAAATCCCCGAAACTATGGGAATAGTGCGGCGCTTCGTCTGTAAGCGTTCCGGATACGACGCGCCCCGTACGGGTCGTCACAGTCGCTTCGCCGCCCAGCGGCGTGTCCGCCGCCAGATAGCCTTTTGTCCAGAGTTCCAGCGGAACTTGTCTCGTATCCTCCGGTACCGCCGCGGCGCGCTCGCCCGGCTGCAGGATGATGCTGTGAATCCTTACCCAATCACCTTTTTTTGCCATTGCGTTATCCTCACCGCCGTTTGTTTATTCCAAGAAACCTTCTTCAATCTGTTCGCGCATATCGCCCATTACCGCATGCGGAACGGGCAGGTCGATCATCGTTTTTAATCCCGGTCGCGCGTTGATGACATGCGGAATCATATTGACGCACATCGCGATCGTACCGATTCCGCCGTTTACCTCCGGACGGATGGACATGTTGACCGGCGGCGTGCCTTCCAGCGTAATATAATCGCCGGTTTGTGTTCCGCCCAGTTCGGGCTCGATCTGCTGGGGATGGATCATATCGATCTTCACCTTTCCGCCAACGTATCCCTGCCCCGTCATATTTACTCCGGCGACACTGCCCTTTTTCGCAAAACCGTAGGGCGACTTTCGATCGACCTTGGTCAAAATCGGTTCCATCTGCTGATCGAAATAGTCAAGTTTCCAGCCGAGCGCCTTTGCAATCATGCCAACGCTTTCGGCAAATCCGACGTGCCCCGCAATCTCTTCGTTCTGTACGCCTTCCTCAAACGCGCGCAGACTCAGCCCAACGCCCTGTTCCTGCATAACCAAAGGCCCGAACGGAGAAAGTGAGTTGACGCGTTTGCAGGTAACCTTTTCTACGCTCGTCATGCAGCCGGAAAGGCAAATGGCCAGCAAGTCCATCATCAGTCCGGGGTTGATCCCCGTGCCGAGCGCGGTAACTCCGTTCTCCTTCGCGACCCGGTCAATCTCCTTTGCCAGCAGCGGTTCCTTCGCGGCGGGGTAACTCATTTCCTCCGCCGTGCTGATTGTGTTGACGCCGCGTTTGAGTACGCGAAGAAGCTTCGGGTATACATCCCGCGTGAATGAATCGGTCGCGACGATGCAAACATCCGCGCTGCGCTCCGGCAGCGCCGCGTCGATATCCTCTGTAATCGTTACATCCGTCCGTTCGCCGCGCTCCACTCCGAGCAGCGTATAGATGCTTTTCCCGGCGCGTTCGGGATTCAAATCGCAAACGCCCGTAATTTCCACGCCTTCCTTTTCCAGCAAGACCTTCGCAATACCGCCGCCCATTGCGCCGAATCCCCAGATTGCCACCCGGATGTTTCGCATGCGTTCCCTCCCGGCTATTTCAGCCAAGCCATCCATATTCTGTTTGTTTTGATCCTAAAAATCCAGTTGCAGAACCCGCCGCGGATGAAAGAAATCGTCCTCTTGCAAACCGAGTTCTTCCGCCGCCCGCTCCGCATAGCTTAAATCGCCAATCTGCAGATGGCGATGGCAGTCGCTGCCCATGGAAAACTTTATCCCTGCCCCTTTCGCCTTACGGAGCATATCGATGCCCGGCGCATGCCAGAGACCGGAAATTTCAATGGCGACCTGATACTTTTTGCACAGCCCGATGACCATGTCCTCCCATTGCTCCAGGAATTTTGTTCCGTAGAGTTCGTCGTAACACGGCAAAACGGTCGAATGACCAAGAATATCAACACGTTGGGTCGAAAATGTCTTCTCCATCATTTGAATGATGTAGGCAAGGTAATAGCGATTCATATCCGAGGAGTAGTTCTTCTCGTAACGCTCCGAATAGCCGGAACGCTTTCGAAAATAATCGTTCAGCGGAACGAACCCGCCGCGCCCGTCCGGCATGCTGTGCACGCTGGCAATCACATAATCGAGCCGGTCGTCCAGCTCGTCCGGCAGATTGAACCGGTGTTCCATATTGACTTCCGCGCCGCGATACACCGAGTATTGGCACAAAACGTCCAGATAGGCATTTACTTCACGAAGCGTATAGATACCGCAGCAGAACAGATGATCCGAAACGCCAAGGATATGTCCCTGCTCGTGTTCAACTTCTACGAGATCTTCAATGGAAAAGTCCGCATCGGACATATTTGTATGGGTATGTAGGTCGTATAACTGCATTTCGGTCTCCGTCTCTTGTGTTTCTTTCTTTTTTTCGCGGCGCCGCGTCTTTTGCATAAAAACGTCCGGCGTCTATACAATATACCATGAACGTAAGCTTGAAACAAGGGCGCCCGAACGGTTATCAAACGCCGTGTTTTTTTCGGTACGCCACCAATTCCGCGGCAATGCTCACGGCGATCTCCTCCGGCGTTTCCGCGCCGATATCCAGCCCGATCGGTGCATGAATCCGTGAAAACTGCTCCAGGCGAACCCCGTCAAAAAGCAGTTTCTCCTTGATTGCAGCAATCTTTTGTCTGCTGCCCAAACAACCGATATAATCCGCCGGCGTTGATAAAAGCCAGCGCAAAATTGCATAATCCCGTTCGTGCGCGCTTGTCATCACGATCGCATGATCCCGCGCATGAACGGCAAGAACCGCTTTCGCCTCTTGCAGCGGGGCGCAAAGAATGCGTTCCGCCGTTGGAAACCGTTCCGGATTGGCATATTCCTTCCGATCGTCAATCACCCAAACACGGTCGCCAAGGAAGGAACACAGGATCGCCGTTTTCTGTGCAACATGCCCTGCGCCAAAGAGCAGGATACGCGGATCGTTCACCAGCGGTTCAACAAACCAGCTTGGATTGCCTTCTAAAAAAACGGTGCCTTCCGGTTCATGTTCGAAATGGAACCTTTCTACAAGTCCTTCGGGCGACAGCAGTCGGGTTTCTCCAGCCGTACCATTTTCGATGGGACAGACAAAATACGCGCCGGTATCCTTTTCAATCGCTGTCAGCGCTTCCGCAACGAGTTTTCCCGCCTGCTCTCCTTGAAATCTACGGAACAGAACCGTGACGGTGCCGTCAGAAATTTTCGGCTTCCCATACCTGTTCGCATGAATCTCATATGAAACCGTGCCATCCGGCGCGCCGTTTGCAAACTCCCCCGCCTGCGTCCGCGCGCGGTATTCCAGCGAACCGCCTCCAATTGTTCCAACCTGCTCACCATTCGGCAAGATGACCATCGCCGCTCCTGCGCCGCGCGGGGTGCTGCCGCTGCGCGACACTATGGTAACGAGAACACCGCTCCCGCCGTAAGACAGCGCCTTTTGCAGTTCCCAAAGCAGTCGTTTCATTCGGATCCGTTCCCACTCTAGCGTGAGCCGACGCGAAGTGCGTCGAACATCAGCATACCCAGTTTTCGTTTTCGCGGAATATAATACGGAAATTCGTCATCGTTGGTCGGAATCAGTTGTTTTGCGGCCTCTTCCAGCGAAACCGAGCGTTTCGTGTAATGCGAAAAAAACGCGGCCGCATCCTCCCTGGAGCGTATTGGCTGGCCATGTTCCGCTTCGAATAGAATTTTTGAATAGGAAACCTTCTCCGCTTTCAGCGCCAGTTCCGCATCCAGAATCGTTTCGCTGTGCCGTGCCTTCGGATCGAGCGAAAAGCCGCTTTCAGCTTCAGCGGATTGTATGACAAACGTCTTTCCGCTCGATAGTTCGCGTGAAAGCGGCAGGATTTCGCTTGCTTTGCCGAAAAAGCAAAGCACCAACGCGTCGAACTGCCGGTCCGGAAGATAGGTAAAAACATCCCCGAGCATGGCGGTTACATTTTGTGGGCAGTGCTCCCGCACTGCCGCGGCCGCTTTCGGATCGCGCTCCATAACGGTTACATGCTCCACATGATAGGAAAGCCACCGCGCCAAATCGCCCATTCCGCCGCCTGCGTCAAACACGCGCGCGGAAGGCGTCAGGTAAGCGGAAATCCGTTCCGCCAGCGACGGATAATAGCGGCTCTTCTTCGCCGCATCCCGCATCCAGGCAATCGACGCGTCCGTCCATACAAATTCGCTCAATCCGTTTCTCCCATCTTCGTGTGCTTCGCTGACCGATCCGGCGGTTTATTCGTAGACGATATTTTCCATTCCGGTTTCCTCCAGCAGCTGCCGGCAGCGAAAACAGGCCGTTTCGTGATCGTTGATCATGCCAGCCGCCTGCAGAAACGAATAGATCGTTACCGATCCGGCGTACCGTATACCGCGGCGCTTCATATCCTCCGTAATCCGGTCGGACAGCTTACTGACCGTCCGATACGACTCGCTCGGATTTCGTATGACCTTGCCATTGGAAAAGCTCCAGAGATATCGACAGAACGAGCCGTATTCCCGCTGAATCTCCAATACGGCGCGCGCGTTGACGACCGCCGCTTCGATCTTTCTCCTGCTTCGAATAATATCCGCGTTCATGAGCAGTTGCCCAATCTTTTCTTCGCCGTAGCGCGCGATCTTTTCCACATCGAATCCGTCGAACGCCGCGCGAAACGCCTCGCGTTTTTTCAGGATCGTGACCCAGGAAAGCCCCGCCTGAAAAAGCTCCAGCAGGAACAGCTCATACATCTTTGCGTCGTCGCGGATGGGAGTTCCCCATTCCTCGTCATGGTACTTACAATAAAGTTCGCTTTGTTCGTTCACCCATGAACAGCGCCTGTTCTGCTCCATATTTTCCTCCAGAGAACGTTTAAAACGGCTTTTATTATATCACGCGAGCGGGAAAACGAGAAGCGCCGCACGTTTCCAGCGCTGCGGCGCTTCTTTGAACATAAGATTCTTCTATGTACTATGGGACGGGTGTTGGCGTTGGTGCCGGTAATGCAGAACTCCCGATTATGGTATCTTCCGATTCGACATCCGAATAGTTGAATTGCAGTTCCTTCTGCAGCGCTTTCCAATCCTTCAGAATCTCGATCACGCGGGCTTCATCCTCCGCCGAAAACGCGCGGTAGCACGGGTTGAAGGAGACAACCGTACCATCGTTGGAGTAGTAACCCGGGTTTCCTCCGCTCGTGTAATACACGACGTCTCCCCAACTGGAGAGCAGCATGTTGGATGCGGTCGAAAGGCTGTTTCCGGACGTTGCCTGCTTTTTAATTACGTCCTCGCCAATGTAGGAACCGTCTTTGTCGATTGCGCGCCCGCTCCAGGTCATAAAGACGCAAAACGAGTTTGGATCGGTCGTCGGCTCGCTGCGCGAGATGATATCGATCAGCTCGTTCGCATACGGCTCAAACGAACTGTTGAGAATCGTCGTATCCATCGGATTCCTTCCGTAATAGAACTCATTGTACTGTCTTACGCCGCTGGACATCGGTACGTTATAGAAGGAAAACGTACAGTTCAGGGAGTCCGACTTGGAAAGGAACGAGCTTGCCTGCGCGCTGATCTGTTTGAGCACGTCAAAATACTCGTCCGTACTCTGACTGTTTTGCCAGGTCATCCACGCTTTGGATGCATTCTGCGTTTCGCGACGAATATCATAATTATCGTAGTAACGCTGATTCCCGACGTATCCCGCCAGGGTAAGCGACCCGAACGACTGCTTTCCTTCCGCAGAATAATCTTCCGTCTCAGAATGCTGGTTATAGCTCCAGTTCGGAATGAGCCCCGTCGTCTCGATATCGCTGTAGTACGCCTGAACAATCGGTTCGACCGTCTGGTATTTCGCGTCGTAAACATCGAACCCTTGCTGATAACGGATGGAATCCTCGGGAGGAAGCGCACGGATTGCCTTGGCATATTCCTCATTCTCATTCCGCAGCGTGTTGAGCGTGTTGCTGCTGGAAAACCAAAGGAACCGTTTGATCTTGTGCCCGTTGTTCAGCACGATGCTGACCGGCTCGAGGGTAGTATAATTCTCTTCCGTACGGTAATTGACGTTGCCATAGCGATCGATCGTCGCAACGTTGTCGCGAAGCGAGGTCAGCACATAGTCCTTGAGATCCTGATCGGTGAACTTGATCTGCGAAACAAGATATTCATCATAGGACCTGTTCCCGCTTGTCCGGTTCGAACCGGGAAACTGCACATAGGCGACGTCCTGAATCAGCGGAATATCGTTCTTTGCCGCGTTCACGGGAATCTGTATGCCAAAGAACATTGCAACCGCCAGCGCAGCCGGAACCAGCGCCCAGGGAAGCGTATGCAGCACCCTCTTCGAGTTTCGAAGAACAACGATCTGATAGATCGCATACAGCGCGATCGTAACGGCGGTAACAATCAGAACATTGATCAGGGTTGGAGAAATCGCGCCGGACGTAAACAAAATCGCGATCGGAAACGCTAGAAGGCAGGCATACAGCGTTTGAATGTTCGCGCTCCTTGCGTTATGCTCCGCCAGTTCCGAGGGCCGTCTTACGAACAGCATGCAGGCAACGAGAAGTTCCAACGCCGCGAGCAAAATCGAGTAACCGGCGTTGACCATGCTATACAGTTGCGTTTGGAGCAGATTATGCGTAAACGTAACGATCTGGCCGGTTGCTACATTTGTTACCGGAGTAAGGTACCAGGGCAGGTCGAGCCAGCCCATCATACCGAAACGGGCGAGAATTCCGCGCGAAACAACAAACTGGATAAAACGTGGAAGTCCCAGAACGATCAACGTCAGAGCGATATTGGATATCCAGGTGCCTGTAATGCTGATCCCTATGCTCGCCGCGGCAAATACCAGCATTCCACCCGCGATGCAGAACGGAGCGGCGAGCAGTCCATAATTCGGGACGAACGCCGTATGTGTAATCGTATAAACGCCAAGAATGACAATCACGCTTGCCAGCACCGTTGCCGCCAGCCAGGTCAGAGCCGCGAGTGTGACCGACCAGAACAGGCGCTTGCGCGAGACCGGCAGACTATGGTAATAATCACTGTCCGCTCGTTTGTTTAGGAAGAAAAAACCGTCCAGCGCAAGGATGAAACCGCCCGCGAACATATAGATGATCACAGGCAGAAACATCTGCGAAAAACTCGGAATACTCGATACATAGGAACGCATGCAATACTGCATGGCCATAATCAAGCTCGCAACAAAAGTGAGCACAAATAAGATTAACGCAACGCGCGATAGCCTGCGAACCGATTCGAGATAAGGTTTCATGCGCGATTGCCTCCTTTCACGGCCGGTTCTTCAAAGGAATAGCCGAGCGCTTCCATTTCATATAGAAAAACCTCTTCCAGCGTAAGCGGCAAAATCTCAAAGATCAGCGGATTTTTTTCCGTAATGGCGGTCTTGCAGGCTGCGCTGTCCCCACGAATGATCAGGTTCGCAACGCTTCCCTGCTTAGTGAACGCCAGAAGATCCAGCCCTTCGAAGAGGGAGCGGTCATACTCCTGCGAAAAAGCGACCTGCACCTTAAAGAGCGTTGTTTTCAGATTCTGCACGTCGCTTTCAAAGACGATGCCCCCCTGATAGAGAAGCGCCAGCTGGTCGCAGGTGTCTTCCAGTTCGCGCAGACTGTGGCTCGTCACAACGGCGGTGCAGCCGCGCTCCAGTACATCGTCATAAAGCATTCCTTTTACCAGATTCCGCATGACTGGGTCAAGTCCATCGAACGTCTCGTCGAAGAACACATAATCCGTCATGGCCGAGAGCGCAAGAATGGTCGCTGCCTGCCGCCGCATACCCTTTGAAAACGTGTTCAGCGGTCTGGACGCGCTGAGCTTAAACGTGCCGCAGAGCTCATGAAAGCGCTCTTTTGAAAAGCAGGGATACATGGATTCGTAAAGAAGCGCCATGCGCAGCAGATTGCTTTGCGGCAGAAAATACAGATCGTCCGGCACAAATACGCAGTGCGCCTTGACCGAGGGATTGTCGAACACCTCCCCTCCGTTGATAGAGACGTTCCCCTCGTCCGGTTTGTAAATTCCGTTGCAAAGCCGCAAAAACGTACTTTTCCCGGAGCCGTTTGCACCCACGAGGCCGTAGATGCATCCTTGCGGAATATTGCAGTTTAGGTTTGCCAGCGCTTCGACTTCTCCAAAGCGCTTGGTCAGCTTTCGTGCTTTAATCATACGTTCAATCCTTCGTTTCCTTTCCGTATGCGGCAGACACCGCGTTGAGCACCTGCTCAACGTGGACTCCTGCTGCGCACAGTTCTTCGCTGATCCGCCTGACTTCGCCAAGCTTCTCCTTGAGGCCTTCGCCGACAATACGCGCGGCATCCCCCGTCACAAAGCGCCCGTTTCCCGGTGCGCTGATGCAGATACCGCGGCGTTCCAGCTCGCTGTATGCTTTTTGAAGCGTATTGGGGTTGACCGTGAGTTCCTGAGACAACACGCGAACGGATGGCAGCTGGTCGCCTTCTTTGAGCGCGCCGGATGCGATCAGTCGCTGGGTTTGTTCTATGATCTGCTCGTAGATTGGCACTCGTCCGAAACGGTCAATTTGGAACATCCCGCTACCTCCCTCTGTAATAAGTGTACTATTTAATATAGTACACCTGGATCATAAACCAGCAACCAAGATTTGTCAAGAAAAAAATAGCGCGGTTCCCCACCATGTTTCCATTTCTTCACTTTTTTGATTTGATTAACATGCTTTTTAACAGAATGATCCGTGGTTTCTGCAAATTTCGATTTTTTTCGTCATTCTTTACGCTGTGCGCTGTGAATAAATCGTGCTATTCTATTACGCATGGAATACGATGATAATGATGTCGGCAACGTTTCGCCGGAAGAACGCGCACAAAGAAAACGGAACCGGATTTTTCTGGTTCTTGCGCTGTTTCTCTTTCTTATCCTCCTCTTGGCCGCGCTTTTCTGGTTTCGCAGCGGAGCGCTTCCGTCCTCTGCAACAACCAACTCTTCGCCCGGTTTCGTGCAAACACCCGGTGCGGCTCCATCGCCCTCTCCTTTGCCAAAGGGACTTATTGTTTCGTTTCTCGATGTAGGTCAGGGCGACTGCGCCTTTTTACAGTCCCCTTCCGGAAAGACTATGCTCATTGACGGCGGGCCGGAGAACGCGTTTTCTACCATCGACCGGTTTCTCGTTTCACACGGCGTAGCCGGATTGGACGTTGTCATCGCTACCCATTTACATACAGACCATATTGGCGGTTTGATACAGATTGTGGATGCGTATCCCATTGGAGAATTCTATTATCCGCCGTTTGACGCCGAGAACGAAACTTATTTTTCTTTACGGGACGCGCTGAAGGAGAGCCAGGCGGCCGCCGCTTCCCCGCTTGCAGGCGCAGATACACGGATTCCCTGGGACGACGCAATCGAGGTTCGGGTGCTTGCGCCCTATGATACGGTTTATTCCGATTTTAACGACACGAGCTATATTCTGCGCGTTACTTATGGCAATACTTCGGTACTGTTTGCCGGGGATGCGACGGCGCTTGGCGAAAAACTCGCCATGAAAGCGCAGCCGAACCACTATTTCCATGCGGACGTGCTAAAAATCGGGCACCATGGATCGAGCGACAGCACATCGGAAAAGTTTCTGGAAACGGTTCAGCCTTCCATCGCCGTCATCAGCGTCGGCAAAGACAACGGATACGGTTTGCCGGACGCGGAATTGCTGGAACGTCTTTCCAAGCAGGGTATCAAGGTCTACCGTACGGACGAGGATGGAACGGTCACTCTGCTACTTGACGGCACAAATGTAACGGTGATAGAATACCCCTAATAGATTGGCTGTGAAGGGGAAAAGTTCTTTCGTTTTGTTCAAAGAGAGCGTCGTCACCGGCTGAAAGCGGCGCACAAGGCAAAGGACACCAAGTTCGCCCCGGAGCTTCGCCGGTGAACGCTTCGGCAGAAGCCATTAGTCGGAGACGGGTTCGCCCGATACAGCGGAATCGAGGCTTAATCCGGCATAACCGTGCCGAACGAGCAAACGAGGGTGGTACCACGACGCGCATCGTCCCTTTCGGAGATGCGCGTTTTTTTATGTTTTTTACAAGAGGATCCCACAGGCTAGAGGAGGAAAATAGAACTATGGGTATGATGGAGTCTCTCGCGCAGCTGCGCGAGGAAGCCGAAGCAAGGCTCAAAAGCTGCCAGTCTCCGGAAGATCTGGAGCAGGCGCTGGTGGACGTGCTCGGACGCAACGGCTCGCTGACGACGATCCTTCGCACGATGGGCAAGCTGGCCAGCGAGGAACGTGCGAGTGTAGGCGCGTTTGCCAACAAGGTGAAAGCAGCGCTGGAAGCAACGGTCGCCGAAAAGCGCGCCGCGCTGAACGAAGTTGCCAAGCAGAAACGCTTTGAATCCGAAGCGCTGGACGTTACCGCTCCGGGCGCGCTCTGCTCGCCGCTGGGCCGCCTGCACCCGATGACGCAGACTTACCGCGAAATCCGCAACGTGCTGATCGGAATGGGATTCTCCATGTTCGACGGCCCGGAGATCGAACTGGATGATAATAACTTTACGATGCTGAACCTGCCAAAGGATCATCCCGCGCGGGATATGCAGGACACGTTCTATATCAACGAAAACGTTGTGCTGCGCACGCACACTTCCCCCTGTGAAATCCGCGCGCTTACCACGCTGAAGCCGCCGTTTCGTCTGCTCATGCCCGGCCGCGTATTTCGGGTGGACGAGGTGGACGCGAGCCATTCGCCCGTGTTCCACCAGATTGAAGGTTTTGTGGTTGATAAAGGGCTTACGCTCGGCGACCTCAAAGGCATTCTGGACGCGTTTGTGCACGCGGTCTTTGGTGAAAACGTGAAAACGCGCCTGCGCCCCAGTTACTTTCCATTCACGGAACCTTCCGGCGAACTGGACGTTTCCTGTTCGATCTGCGGCGGCAAGGGCTGCCGCGTCTGCAAGGGCACGGGCTGGATCGAAATTCTCGGCTGCGGCGTAACCAATCCGCATGAAATCGCCAACTGCGGTTACGACCCGAAGGTATGGACCGGGCTTGCGTTCGGTCTCGGGGTGGATCGTATGGCAAACCTCAAGTTCGGGATTAACGACATCCGTCTTGAGTACGAAAACGACGCGCGTTTCCTGCGCCAGTTCTAAGGGAGGAGAAGCAAATGAAACTGCCAAAGAAATGGCTTGGTGAATACGTTGACCTGCACATCTCCAATGCCGAATTCATCGAGAAGATGATGTGGCGCGGGTTCGAGTGCGCGGGTGTGGAAAAAGAGCTCTCCGGCGTGGAAGGCATTGTCGTAGGACGCATCCTTTCCGTTGCAAAACACGAGAATTCCGACCATCTGCAGGTCTGCGCCGTGGATATCGGCTCCGAGGTGCTGACCATTGTCACCGGCGCGGATAACGTTTTCAGCGGCGCGCTGGTTCCCGTTGCGGTTGTCGGCTCCAAACTCGGCGGGCGCGAAATGGCCGCCGTCAACATGCGCGGGGTCATGAGCTATGGCATGCTCTGTTCCGGCTCGGAGCTGGGACTGACCAACGCGGATTATCCCGGCAGCGAGGTGCACGGCATCCTGATTCTAAAAGAGGATTATCCGCTGGGGCAACCCATTGAGATCGCGCTTGGCTTCGACGACGAAATCTTCGAGTTCGAGCTTACGCCGAACCGTCCGGATTGCATCAGCATCCTCGGCATGTGCCGCGAGGCCGCCGCCGCGCTGGGGCAGTCCTTCCGCGAGCCGAAGATCCGCCCGGTAAAAGGCGAGGGAAATGCCGCGGATTACGCGAAGGTCTCGATTGAAAACTACGACCTCTGCCCGCGATATACCGCGCGCGTAGTCAAGGATATCGTCATTGAACCTTCGCCCACCTGGATGCAGAAAAAGCTCAAGAGCGTGGGCATGCGGCCGATCAACAACATTGTGGATATAACGAACTATGTGCTTGTGGAATACGGCCACCCGATGCACGCGTTCGACCTGGCCTGCATCTCCGGGAGCCATATTATCGTTCGCACCGCCCATGAAAACGAGGTGGTGACCACGCTGGATAAAAAAGAGCGCCCCGTTACGCCGGATATGCTGCTGATTGCGGATGAACAGCGCGGCGTCGGCATCGCCGGAATCATGGGCGGACTCAACTCCGAAATTACAGATTCCACCAAGGCGGTTTTGTTTGAATCCGCCGTGTTCAAGGGCAGTAACATCCGCGCGACTGCGCGCAAGCTCAAACACGTGACCGACGCGGCGAGCCGCTTCATCAAGGGCGTGGAGCCCGTTGGCGCGGAGCTCGCGCTGGAGCGCGCCATTGAACTCGTCTCCGAGCTCAAAGCAGGCACGGTGGTCGGCGAGATGATCGATATTCGCAAGGAAAAGCCAGCGGACCGCGAAGTCACCGTCAGCGTCGAGCACATCAACGCGCTGCTCGCGCTCGACCTCTCCGCGAAAAAAATGGCGGACATGCTGGAGACGATCGATATCCATGCGCGTCCGGTGCCCGGCGGACTGCACGTAACCATTCCTCACTTCCGCACGGATATCGAGAGCGGAATCGAGGCGGATTGGGACGTTGCCGAGGAGATTGCGCGTATTTACGGCTACTACAACATTCAGCCGACGTTGATGCGGGGGGACACCTTCCGCGGGCAAATCAACGAGTCGTTCCTGCTGGAGGATCAGATCAAGGACACGCTTGTTTCGCTGGGGCTCTACGAAATGTACAACTACAATTTCACAAGCCCTTCCGTCTTCGACGCGCTGCTGCTGCCGCAAGACAGCGAACTAAGAAACGCCGTTCGCATCCTCAATCCCTTTGGCGAGGACCAGAGCCTCATGCGCACCACGCTGGTTCCCGGTATGCTCGACTCGCTCGTTCGCAACGCGAACCGCAAGAGCAAACACCTGCGCTTTTTTGAGGTTGGCAATACGCATGTGGAGACCGGCGCGGATCTGCCGGAAGAGCGCAAAAAAATTGGCGTGATCCTTGGCGATGAAACGGCGGATTTCTATCAGCTGAAGGGGATTATTGAAGAGCTGTTCCGCGTTCTGGGCGTTTCCGGCGAAACATACCGGCAAAGCAACGCCAGTTATTTGCAGCCGGGGCGCGCGGCGGAAATCGTCGTGGCGGACGGAACCCGGTTCGGTATCTTCGGCGAACTGCACCCGGATGTTGCCGCAAGCTGGAAAGCGGACGGGCGGGTTTACCTCGCCGAGCTAGACGTTGGCGCGATTGCCGGAGAGCGCAACAGCCATAAGCGCTTCGTGCCCCTGCCCCGTTTCCCGGCCGCGGAACGCGATCTCGCGGTCGTGGTGGACGCGAGCGTTCCCTCCGCATATCTCAAGCGCGTCATCGAAGCAGCGGCTTCCGAGGTGATTGTTTCGGACGTACGACTGTTCGACACCTATGCGGGATTCGGAATCCCTGCCGGTAAAAAGAGCCTTGCGTTCTCGTTTGCCCTCCGCGCAGAGGATCATACTTTGACGGATGAGGAAATCAAGCACGGTATGGACGCGATTATCGATTCCCTGAAAGCAATCGGCGCGCCGCTTCGCGCATAAGGAGACGCAACGAAATACGAATCGAATCCCAAAACCCGGCGGATTGTTTTCGCCGGGTTTTCTAAATCTATTGCGAACCATTCCTGCCTGCCGTATACTGTTTTTATAAACGCTTCAACGAGCACCAGCCAAGCGGGAGAATGAAATGGCGTATTGTAAAATCTGCGGAGCAACGATAGACGAACTCGACACGGTCTGTTCCAACTGCGGGACGCCCGTTTCCACTGCGGCGGTTGTACAGGCGGAGTCCGCCAAAAAGTCCGCCCGCGCCGTTTCGGCTTCCGGCGATCCCGGCGATCCCGTAATCGGCAGCTGGAGGTTTGTCGGTTCCGTGATTCTGTTGGGACTTCCGGTCGTCGGGCTGATCGTCGCCATCGTCTGGGCGGCAGGCGGCGTTTCGAACCGCAACCTGAGAAATCTCGCCCGCGCACAGCTTCTGCTGCTGTTGATCTGGACGATACTTCTGTTAGGCGCCCTGCTTTCGGTTCTCATGAAGTTTGGCTCCATTCTGTACTTTGTGAATTATCTTGCTGGTTTGTTCATATAACCGTGCGGATAATCTTCAAGTAATGTATCAATCAGGAGGGTTATGATTATGGCATTCTGTTCCAAATGCGGCTCCCAACTCAACGACGGCGACAAGGTCTGCGGCAACTGCGGTACCCCGGTTCCCGGAGCGGCACATTCCGGCAGTTCGAACGACACGCTGATGGGCATTCTTGCTTACCTTGGTATTCTTGCCCTGGTTCCGTATCTCGTGAAGGATCAGCCCGCGTTTGTGCATGCGCACGCAGTCCGTGGCATGAACCTCTTTTTGCTGGAGGTCATCGCCTGGGTGGCGGTTGGCATCTTCTCCTGGGTACCGGTTCTCGACGGCATTCTCAGCAGCGTGGTCGGCGTGGCAAGTTTCGTGTTTTCGCTGATCGGCATCATCAACGTGGCGAACCATGAGGACAAGGATCTTCCGCTCATCGGTTCCGTTCGTCTGATCAAAAACTAAACGAACGCCAACTGGAGAAAAAAGGTTTGGGCGCCGCGTATTCTGCGCGTCCAAACCTTTTCTATCGTGACAGGATCGCATAAATATGAATCTAAACATGTTGCTTCAAAACTGTTCCATTCTCGACGGAACCGGCGCGCCCGCGTTTACGGGAAGCGTCGGTTTCGATTCCGGCGCCATGCGCGTATTTCGCGGCGGCGAACATCCGGAATCTGCTGAAACGATTGACGTAAGCGGATTAACGCTCGTTCCGGGTTTTATCGACGCGCATTCGCATGGGGACCTGACGCTCGTCAGCCCGTTTGCCACGCTTTCAAAACTCGGACAGGGTATTACCACGCAGATCGCCGGTCAATGCGGCGTATCGCTGTTTCCCTCCGTTGGAGCGTATTCCAGCGATTTTCCGCGTTTCGTTTCCGGAATCGCCCCCTATCCCGATCTGCCGGATGATCTTTCGCGTCTTAACAGCGCAATGGGGTTCTTTGACTGGCTAGAATCTCTGAAAAATCCGATTGCGACGAAGTGCTTTGTCGGCCATGGTTCGCTGCGCCTCTGGGCAATGGGATACGAAAATCGCAAACCGGATGAAACGGAACTTCGCCGTATGCAGGAAATGCTGCGACGCTGCATTCGCGAAGGCGCGCTGGGGCTTTCCACCGGGCTGGTCTACGCGCCCAGCTGCTACGCGGACAACGACGAAATTCTGGCGTTGCTTCGCGTCGTCCACGAAGAAGGTGCGATTTATGCCACGCACCCGCGTAACGAGGGCGATACTGTTGTGGAATCACGCGCGGAATCCATCCGGCTAGCGTTGACGGCGGACGTCCCGCTCTGCGTTTCCCACCTCAAAGCAGCCGGAAAGCGCAACTGGGGGAAACCGCGCAGGATGCTTGAGCAGCTTGACCGCGCCGTTGAACAAGGATTACATGCATTGGTGGACTGCTATCCCTATACGGCAGGCTGCACTTCTCTGAACGTTTCCATACCACCACAATATTTTTCGCGCGGTTTGAGCGGACTGGTCGAAGCGCTCTACAGCAAGACGGAACGCGAGATTATCCGCGAGGAAATGAGCCGACCAAGCGACTATGACAACTACGCGCTCAACAGCGGGGGATTTTCCGGCGTATACGTTTCGAGCTGTCCGGTCGATCACAGCGCGGAAGGGATGTTCGTTTCCGAATATGCCGAGCGGATCGGCAAAGATCCGTTCGAC
Organism: Eubacteriales bacterium; assembly: GCA_021373115.1. Classification (GTDB taxonomy): domain Bacteria; phylum Bacillota; class Clostridia; order Christensenellales; family CAG-138; genus UBA7703. The sequence goes on from JAJFTI010000034.1 coordinate 94,142, forward strand.
GCCTATTTCGACCTGTTGATTCAAAACGGCGGCTTGGGGCTTGGTATCTATTTTCACATGTGCGAGGAGGATGTGTTGTCCATTCTGACGCACCCGCTCTGCGTCGTCGGAACCGACGGCCTCGTCGGGAAATGCGGCGAGAACCCGCACCCGCGCGCATTCGGTAGCATGGCGCATGCTTACGACCTGCTCGTGCGGAAAAAGCAACTCCTATCGCCGGAAGCAATGGTACGTAAACTGAGTGGACAAACGGCTGAGTTTTTTGGGCTGACCCGCAAAGGACGCATCCAAACCGGAATGGATGCGGACGCGCTGCTGCTGGATCTCAACGGCTTCATCGACAAAGCGACATATCAAAACGGCAGTTCACCCTGCGTCGGAATCCGCGCCCTTTTCATTGGAGGAAAACGCGTCGATCTGCCGTAAACCACGCGGCTTTCGATTCCCCATATAACAGGAGGAGCCATAAGATGCAAACCATTTTTATCGTTGGCGGCGCGGCGATCGATATCACCGGCAGACCGGAGAGCATCTGCCGCGAGCGCGACAGCAACCTTGGCAAGGTACAAATCCATGTTGGCGGCGTTGGGCACAACATTGCAAAACGTCTTGCCGCGCTGGATTATCACGTGGAACTTGTGAGCGCGATCGGCTCCGGTTTTCACGCGGGTATGGTACGCGATAGCTGCGAAAAAACGAACGTCTCCCTGACGCATACGCTTGCATGCGCCGAGCACACGGGCACCTACATCGGCGTGTTCGACGAGGACGGCGACATGCTGGTTGGCATCAGCGACATGTCCGTTCTGGATCACCTGACGCCGGATTATCTTTCAACCGTGCTTGCGCAAATCAACGCTTCCGCGCTCTGCGTGATCGACGGCAATCTCTCCCCCGCTTCGCTGGAGTATCTCTGCCGCAATGTTACTGCTCCGCTGTTTTTTGACCCCGTCAGCTGCGCGAAAGCGAAAAGGATTGGCGAAAACATAGGCAAGTGTTTTGCCATTAAGCCAAACCGGCTCGAAGCGGGCTTCCTCTCCGGCAAGTCCTGCGATACCATTCGCGGGATCTATCGCGCCTCCGACTGGTTTTTGGAGCAGGGCGTAAAGCGTGTTTTTATCTCGCTGGCAGAGGAAGGCGTGTTTTGGGCGGATGCGGAAAGCTGCGGCGTCTTGCCCGCGGAATGCAGGATTGCCAAAGGGCCTTCCGGCGCGGGCGACGCGATGGGCGCAGCCATTATCGACGGCTGCGTAAGGCGGCTCTCCACCGAGGAATGCGCGCGTCTTGGAAACCTGGCAAGCGCGCGTTCGCTGACGCAGGAATTGATTGACAAGTAAAGTACAGCAAAAAAGCAGGTATCCCCTGCTTTTTTTATACCGATTCACTTTTTGTTTAGAACAGTTTGCCGGAAACGAACGGAGGCAGCGGCTCAATTTGCCAGATGTCCTTCGCGTATTCGCGGATCGTTCGATCAGAGCTGAACTTGGCGCTCGAAGCAACGTTGAAAAGACATTTTTTGCCAAATGCTATGCGATCTGCATAGTCACGGTTCACATTCGCCCGGCGCTCGCAATAGCAGAGCAGCTCGTAGAGCACAAAATAGGTATCCGGCTTCTGCCAGTCCGAACCAAAGAGCAGCGAGCGGTGCAAATCCGCAAACGCGCCGCTGTTATCGTCGCTTAACGTTCCGTCAATCAGGGAGTCCACCACGCGGCGCACGCGCGGTTCATAGTCGTAAATCGTTTTCGCGAGATAACCGTTGCGAATTTCGTCCAGATCGGCCACGGTTGCGCCGAAGATATAGTTATTCTCCGCGCCCGCCTGCTCCACAATCTCCACGTTCGCGCCGTCAAACGTACCGAGCGTGACCGCGCCGTTTAACATGAGCTTCATGTTTCCCGTGCCGCTCGCTTCCGTGCCCGCGGGCGAAATCTGTTCGGAAACATCCGCTGCGGGAATGATGTGCTCGGCATAGGAGCAATTGTAATTCTGAACAAACACAACGCGCATTTGATCCGCCATATCCGGGTCGGAATTAATCATCCTTGCAAGCTCGTTGATATACTTGATGATCGACTTGGCGCGGATATACCCCGGCGCGGCCTTCGCGCCAAAGAGATATGCCGTCGGCATAAAATTCGAAATCCGCCCGTCCTTAATGCCATAATAGGTATCCAGAATTCCAAATGCATTGAGCAGCTGGCGCTTATATTCGTGCATGCGCTTTACCTGCACGTCGAAGATGAAATCCGGCGGCAGATATACGCCCTCGTTCTCCTGAATGTAGCGGCTTAATTGCGCCTTCTTGATCCTTTTTAGCTCGTTAAACGCCAGCACATCCGCATCCGTAAGATGTTCCTTCAGCGCGCCTATGCGCTCCAGATCGGTTAAATATCCGCTCCCGACGCGATCATCCAGAAACGCACAGAGTTCCGGATTGCACAATCCAAGCCAGCGCCGCTGCGTAATTCCGTTTGTCTTGTTCTGGAAGCGTTCGGGATAGATCGCATACCAGTCCTTCAGGACATCCTTTTTCAGAATCTCCGTGTGCAGCGCCGCAACACCGTTGACGAAGCGCGAGCAGTAGACCGCGAGATTCGCCATGTGAATCATCTTGCCCTGAATGATGGACATCTTCGTGCAGTCCATCTTCCGCGCCATCAGCTCGCCGCAGAGCTTCGCGTTGATCTGATAGATGATATCGAAAATCTCCGGCAAGACGGATTTAAATAGATTGACGTCCCACTTTTCCAGCGCTTCCGCCATCACGGTGTGATTCGTATAGGAAAACGTCTTTCCGGCAATCTCAAACGCGCGGTCAAACGAAATCCCCTCCTTCATCAGCAGCCGGATCAGCTCCGGAATGCTGACGGTCGGATGCGTATCGTTCAGCTGAATCGCAACAAAATCCGCAAAGCGGTCGATGGGACGATTCTCGCGCTTAAACCGGAACAGAATATCCTGCAGGCTGGCGCTCGAAAGGAAATACTGCTGCTTAATCCGCAGTTTTTTGCCCGCCTCGGTGGTATCGTTCGGATACAGCACACGCGTAATATCCTCTACGGCGTTCTTTTCGAGCACCGCGAGCGCATACTCCTGATCGTTGAACAGTTTGAAATCAAATTCGGAAATCGCCTCGCTCTGCCAGAGCCGCAGGGTTCCGATGTTGTCCGTTCCGTAGCCGATCACCGGCATGTCGTAGGCAACCGCGCGAACGGTCATATCCGCAAACGTTACCTGCATTTCGTGCGTATCCCGCCGTCTGCTCCAGGGATCGCCAAAACGCTGCCAGTCGTCCGCGGATTCCACCTGAAATCCATCCGCAAACGACTGTTTAAACAAACCGTACTTATAGCGGATTCCATATCCGTCCAGCGGCAGGTTGAGCGTGGCCGCCGAGTCGAGAAAACACGCCGCAAGCCGTCCAAGCCCGCCGTTTCCAAGCGCCGCGTCCTCGATGTCTTCAAAGATGGCGAGGTCCAGCCCGCGCGCGGTAAACGCTTCTTTCACCTCGGACAGCAGCCCGGTCACAAACAGATTGTTATATATCGTACGCCCAACCAGATATTCCGCGCTGAAATAGTAGGCTTCCCTCGTGCGCTCGTGCGCATGTCGGCTTTCATACCAGCGTTCGGCGATTTCCGCCATCACGACTCCGGACAGCGCATCATGCAGCTGTGCGGTCGTCGCATCCGTCAGGGAGACCTGATGGTTCTGCTTGAGCGCCAGCTCGATACTCTCCATGATGTTGTCGATTTTCACACTAAAAGTCCTCTCTTTTTTCGCATCGCGTCCTAGTATAGCACACTTTGTTTTGATTGAAAAGCCCGCGCGCAGGGCGTTTTCCATTCCGCAAGGGCGGATTCGATCCGGTTCTGTGCGCTCCTATTGTTTATTTTGGAAACGTTTCCATTAAAACGCCATTTCGCACGGCCTTTTTAAGGATCGTTTTTTTATCCATGGAAAGTCGTTTGAAAAGCATCATGCGATTGCCGCCTTTGACCGCGGCATGAAAACACGCGGCGTCGTTACGCCGCGTGTTCCTCGTTAAATTTAATCCCGAATCCCGTTACGTGTTTTGATCGACGATCGCCGCAATTTGCTTGATCGTTGCGTTGGAAAACACCGAAGACAGCCCGTTTTGATCCAGCGTCTCCAAAAAAGTTGCATAGGGATCGCGCATTAAAATATTGAAATACGCGTTTTTCGCAGCCGCTTCGTCGCTTAGCGATAGCTCAAAGAGTTCAAGCGCGGGAACTATGCTGACCGCGTAACTGATGTAGTAGAGCGGCGTCTGGAATGTATGCGTAATCAGCACCCATTCCGTCCCCTGAAATCCGTAAACATCGTCCAGCCCGTACTCCACGGCAAGGCGTTTATAGAGCGCGTTCATCGTGTCCAGCGACATACCGGGATCGGCGTAAACATCCTGCTGGAACTCGTCCTCCATGCAGCCGGAGAGCAGCGAGTACATGGCGTCCAGCAGAACTTCGTTTTTCGCCTCCTGCGCATACTCACCATAGAAACGGTCAAAATAGCGCATCATCAGCAGAACGAGCGCCTGTGAATCCACCTCGGCAAGGTCAAGATTGTCCGTTGCGGAATAACCGACTACGGCGTTGTGGTAGTAGCTCGTGAAATGGCCCAGTTCGTGTAAAACGGTTGCAATATCCTGCGACTCCCCGGTCCAGACCGAAAAAATGTAAGGCGCTTTGTAATCGGAAAAATAGGTGGTAAAGCTGCTGTCCATCTTGTTTTCGCCGTAGGACATATCATAGAGGCTGTTGCGCAGCAGGTATTGCACCGGCTCGTCCAGCAGCGGGGAAAAGTCCGCGGCGGTACCGGAAAGCTCGCCGAGAAAATCCTGTTCGGCAAACGTTGCCTCGCTGAGCGTTGTCTGGTCGCTTCGGTCGTTGACATAGATATACACGGGCGCAATATACTGCTTGACCGATTCGTGCAGCGCACGGGCATCCTCCGGCGTATAGTCGCGGCCGTAGCTTTCGTAGCAGTAATCCGAATAATTCGAATAGCCGAGCTTTTCGGCAATCTGTGCGCGAATCTGAACTTGCTGCTGAAAAATCGCACCCGCCTCGGCATTCAGTCCGGCGCAGTATGCATCGTAGAGACGATAGTATTCCTCATTGCTCGGCGACAGGTCGTTTTCAATTTCGGCCAGCGACCATCGTTTTCCGCCGTCCAGCAGCGTGAAGGTGGAACACAGGTTGTCGTATTCCAGCGTGAGCTGCTCTTCCTGGTCCGTCAGTTCTCGAATCGTAGCCGAACTAAGCTCCTCCGCACGCAGAATGGTGTTTACATACTCTTCTCCAAAGGATTCCTTCGCCAGAGATTCCGCCTCGTTGGACGACTGAAACAGAGCGTAGGAAAGGCCTTCCATATCGCCGTCCAGCTCGCTGAGCGCGGATTGCAGATAGGCGTATTCGTCCCGATAATAGTCCTGCGTCACATCGGTTGCATACAGCAGGTAGGCCAGCGAAAGCATGGAGTCCGCATGCGAATACCGGTCTTGCAGTGTACGATATGCGGCAATCAAATCGCTCGCCGGTACTCCGCTTCGGATACTGTCTTTTAAACCGTCGAGCTGCGCCTGCATGTCGGCAATATCCGGCCTTTCGTACACCATCTGCGAAAATGTTACGTCCGGATGCTGGCTGCTTGGCAGCAAACCCGACTTCGCCGTGTCGGAATCCGATTGTGCCGCGACGAAAGATCCCGTGCCGCTGGAAGCATCCCCCGTTCCGCCGGACGTGGATGCGCCGGCTCCGCCGTAAGCGGAGGAAATAACGGTATCCGAACCCGAAGCGCATCCAAACGCAGAAAGCGCCACAGCAGTCGCGCAAAGAATGGCAATCCACTTTGTTACACGTAATTTCATGGCTTCAGTATACTACCGCAACATTTGGTTTGCACAACATTTTTTGATTGGAATGGCTTATATTCAGCTTGTTTTTATACTTATTACTCAACTTGCACGTATTTCAGGTTGGAATACCTTTTTTATTGGTTCGTTTCTCCCGGATTCGTCTTTCCACCGAATTGTTCTATTGAATTATATAGGGTTTCGTGATATAAACGTTAGGAGCGTTCCCGCCTCAACCGGATTACTCCGTTCGGCGCGGCGCGCGGATGAATCGATTGTTCGGAAAGGAAATCAAAGAATGAACATCGTAGTCCTTGCCGGAGGGCTTTCGCCCGAACGCGACGTATCCCTCTCTACCGGAACCATGGTGACCAACGCATTGCGTAAAAAAGGTCACAACGCCATATTGGTTGATTTGTTTTTCGGGGTGGAATCGCCGCCCGCTTCCATAGAAGAACTGTTTCAAATCAACGGACTACTGCCGCCATGCTCCGTTCCCGAAGCCGCGCCGGATCTCGAAGCCGTTCGCGCTTCGCGAAAAAGCGGATTTTCCGATCAAATTGGATCAAACGTTCCGGAGCTTTGCCGTGCCGCAGATTTATGTTTTCTTGCGCTGCACGGTGGAATCGGCGAGAACGGCAGCCTGCAGTCGTTCTTTGATCTCTGCGGAATCCGCTATACGGGCAGCCCCTCCATTGGCTGCGCGCTCGCCATGGATAAGAGCGTCAGCAAGTCGCTCTTTCGAAGCGAAGGTATCCTGACGGCGAATTGGGCGGTTGCGCGGCGGGGCGTTCCTTTTGATGCGGAACACTTCCCTGTTCCCTGCGTTGTGAAACCAAACAGCGGCGGATCAAGCATTGGAGTCGAGATCGTTCGCGACCGCGCCGCGCTGAAAGCCGCAATCGAAGCCGGTTTTGCCTATGAGGATGAATTGATTGTTGAAGAGTATATCTCCGGCATGGAGCTCTCCGCCGGCGTGCTTGGCAGCGGTGGCGACCTGACCGCACTGCCACTGATTGAAATCGTACCGAAACACGGTTTTTACGATTATCAGCATAAATATCAGAAAGGCTGGACGGATGAAATTGTTCCGGCCCGCATTTCCGAGTCGCTGACGGGCATGGTGCAGGAGGCCGCGCTGCAGGCGTTCCGCGCGCTGAAATTGGACGTATACGCACGCATTGACTTTCTGCTCACGCAGGACGGCCGCGCGTATTGTCTGGAGGCGAATACGCTTCCCGGCATGACACCGACAAGCCTCCTGCCGCAGGAAGCGGAACATATCGGTCTCGATTATGCGTCGCTTTGCGAAACGATTGTGACCTATTCTCTAAAGCGCGGCGAGGAAGCATGAAAACCTTTCTGTTTCAGGAAATTCTCAGCGCCTGCGGGGGCGAATATGTTGGCGATCCCGCTCTGCTTTTCAAGGCTGCGACCGGTATTGTGATCGACAGCCGCAATGCCGTACCCGGGTCGCTCTACGTACCCATTATCGGCGAAAATCACGACGGGCATGCGTTTATTCCCGCCGCGCGCGCAAACGGCGCTTCGCTTGTGCTCAGCGACCGCGAACTGCAGGATCCCCCCTACATTCTCGTTGCGAATACCCTTTTCGCGCTTCAGGCGATCGCCGCGCGCTATCGCAGTCTGTTCTCTATACCCGTGGTTGGTCTCACCGGCAGCGCAGGCAAAACATCCACAAAGGATATGGTTGCCGCCGCGCTCGGCGCGCACTTCTCGGTTTTAAAAACGCAGGGGAACCTGAACAACGAAACCGGAGCGCCGCTGACCCTCTTTTCTTTGGAGGAGAGCCACGAAGTCGCGGTTGTCGAAATGGGAACCAATCACTTTGGGGAAATCGACCGGATCGCGGCAATGGTTCGGCCCGATATCTGCCTGTTTACGAACATTGGATATGCGCATATCGAGAATTTCGGCACGCGGGAAGGCATTTTTCGCGGCAAAACAGAGATGCTGAAGTATATGCGCCCCGGCGGGCATATCGTTGCAAACGGAGACGACGATTTTTTAGTCCAGCTGCCGGACGCCATGCTTTACGGGCTTGGCGCGCATTGTAACGTCCTCGGAACGGAGATTGAGGATCTTCTGCTGGATGGAATGAACTTTTCCGTGACCTATTTCAATCAGCAAAAGCGAATGCACGTCCCCGCGCTGGGTCTGCATTCGGTCTATAACGCGCTGGCAGCCGTCTCGGTTGGCTTGCTTCTTGGAATGCGTCTGGACGAAATCGCGTCCGGAATTGAAACCTATCTTCCTCTTCCGGGTCGAATGAACGTAGTCAAACTTTCGCGCTATACGGTCATTGACGACACCTACAACGCGAATCCCACGTCCGTTCAGGCTTCCGTGGACGTGCTGGCGAAGTGCTCCGGCAGACGTGTCTGCATCCTTGGCGATATGCGCGAACTTGGCCGCGAATCCGCGCGCCTGCACGAAGAGATCGGCGTGTATACCGCAAACAGCGGCGCCGACCTGCTTCTCTTCGTAGGTACGGAGAGCATTCGTATGTGCGAGGGGGCAAGCAAATCTGCGCGGAATCGCGCGCATTATTTCGAAACGCAGGAGGCATTGATTGCAGAACTTCCAAACTGGATTCAGCCCGGCGATACGATTCTGGTGAAGGCTTCCCGCGGAATGCATCTAGAAAATACGGTGAAAGCGCTCCTTGCTCTTTCGTAATCATTACCACCAAAAAGAGCGTCCGCCCATCACGGCAGACGCTCTTGTTATTCCGTTTTTTAGCTGTTCTTCATAACGACCATTTCTACGCTCTCCATAACGTCCTCGCAGGCGTCGCAGCAGGCCTCCATCCAGTCGAATGTCTTTGTCCAGGTGATCCGCTCGAGCGGCTCGGCGTTCTCGCAGTATAACCTGCGCATTGCCGCGCAATAGAGCCGGTCGCCGGCTTCTTCGAACTCGTTTACTTTTACGATCGCCTCCAGCAGACGCTGGCTTGACTTTTGAAATCCGGGAAGTTCCTTGAGCGCGTCCCGCGACTCGTAGCAGCACTGCTTGATGATGGACGCAAACTCCACCGCCTCAGACCGGACGGCCTGAACATTATACATAAACATCTTGCGCACGACGTCCTCGATAAAATCCGTTACATTATCGATTTGCTGGAGCAGCAGGATGATATCCTCCCGTTCGATGGGCGTTATAAACTCCTTTGCAAGCCTCTGCATGAGCATATGCTTGTTGATATCCGCTTCGTGCTCGATGCGGTGAATCTCCTCTACCTGTTCATCCAGTTTCGCAGGATCGTAATGCTCAATCAAGTCTTCAAGATACTCCGCCGCCTTGCAGGCGCTTTCCATTCCGGAAACAAACCCTTCAAAATACTCATTCGAGTGCTGTTTTGCCATCGTAATATCCCTCCGCATTTTTCGTTCTCGAAAAAATAACGTTCCCGGCAATTGGGGTAATTCCCCTAAAAAATTGCCAGAAACAGTTTCACCATAAGATAACCAACCAGTCCGCAGCAAGGGAACGTTAATACCCACGCATAAACCATTTCCTTGACAACGCCCCAATTCACGGAACTTAACCGTTTGCTCGCGCCAACGCCCATAATCGCGGTTGTTTTGGTATGCGTCGTGCTCACCGGAATACCGGTCAGAGAGGAAAGCAGCAGGCACCCAGCCGCCGCGATATCCGCGGAGAATCCCTGGTATTTTTCAAGCTTGACCATGTCCATGCCAACGGCCTTGATAATTCGAAGTCCGCCAATCGACGTGCCGAGCGACATGACCAAGGAGCAAAGAATCATAAGCCAGATTGGAATCACAAACGTTGTTACATCGGTTTGCCCGCCGGCAAGAAACGTCCCCAGCAGGAAAACGCCAATGAACTTCTGCCCGTCCTGCGCGCCGTGCATAAACGCCATTGCCGCGCTGCCGATAATTTGTCCTTTCCGGAAGAACCGGTCCGCATGCCTTCGTTCCACACGCTTAAACAGGAGCTGTACGATTTTTGCCATGCCGAAACCCATCACGAAGCCAAGAACCGAGGACAGCAGTAATCCGTAGATCACCTTCATCCATGCCGAGCCGTTGATTCCGGAAAACCCGTTCTGAATGGCAACCGCCGCGCCGGAAATACCCGCGATCAGCGCATGGCTTTCGCTGGTTGGTATTCCAAACCACCACGCGATCGTTGCCCAGAGTACGATGGCGAACATACCGGCGCAAAGCGCAATCGTTGCGTCCCCTGCGTCGCTGCCAAAGTCAACCATGTTATAAATTGTCTCGGCGACGGTGGCGTTGAGCAGCGTCATCACCAGTACGCCAAAGAAGTTGAAAACTGCGGCCATTGCAATTGCGGCGCGCGGCGGCATGGAGCGCGTCGAGATACAGGTCGCAATCGCGTTTGGCGCGTCCGTCCAACCATTCACCATTATAACGCCGAGTGTAAGCAATACCGTAATAAGCAACGCGGGATTCGTTGTAATCCGCGTGATAAAATCGGATAATGTGATCGTCATTTTTCCACCAATCCCCCAGTAAAAAGAGCAATTTTCACCCAAAATGTAGTATACCACATAATCTTTCCACCTTTAACATGTATTTAACATTTTACATGGATTTGACCTTTCCTTGGGAATGCGTCGTAATTATGAATCGCCTTCCGGCTTCCATCCGTTTCTGCTGCGTTCATTCACCGGCAGGAACCCGCGCCTGGCAGGTTCCGGACAAACGGCTGTTTTCGACTATGTTCTTCCACAAACACCGGAACCGCTTCTTGACAATTTTCTTCCCGGATGCTATCATAATCAACGCCGTCTGGGTGTAGCGCAGTTTGGTAGCGTGCTTGAATGGGGTTCAAGAGGCCGAAGGTTCAAATCCTTTCACCCAGACCAAAAGACAAGAGGTTCCTTCCGGAACCCCTTTTTTTATATGCTTTATGAAAAGTGAAACTGCAATTTTATGTGCTGTTTTGTAAAAAAACATGACGTTCAAAAGAGCGCCTGCAGCTTGTCTTGAAAAAGTTTACTCCAAAAAGTCAAACCCTTTCCATACCGGCTCTCTGGTATAAGTATGCGCGTCTTCCTCTCCGCGCAGAACCCGCAGCACGGCTCCCGCCATCTCTTCCTGCTCCATCTCGCCGGGGTAAACGGTGATTGGCGCAATCCAGCCGCAGCGTTCTCGAATGCCGTCTACAATGTCATCGTATCGGGCAAGCCCTCCGGTGAGCACGATGCCATCGACCTTGCCGTTAAGCACGGTGCTCATTGCCCCGATTTCTTTGCTGATTTGATAGATCATGGCGTTCCACACCAATATCGCTTTCCGGTCTCCTTCTTCCACCATGCGGTGAACCTTATCCGCGTCGGAAGTGCCAAAATGACTGACGAAGCCGCCGGCACGGGAACACATGAGCCGTACCTCATCTAGCGAATGCTGCTCGATATAGTCCAGCAGGCAGAGTACCGGCACGCTGCCGATGCGGGTCGGAGCGTAGGGACCGTCTCCGCCGGAACCTACGGTTCCATCCACCATTTTCCCGCAGTCGTGCGCGTTTATCGTCACGCCGCCGTCGATATGTGCAACCACAAAACGGCAATCCTCGTATCGCCGATGCATGGTCTTTGCATGGTACGCGGCTACCGCCTTTTGATTCAAGGCATGCGTCTGCGCATTTCGATATAATCCGGCAATGCCGGTCATGCGGGCATAGTCGCAAAGCTCGTCTATATTGGTGGGATTCAGCGTAAACATGATTCCGCCATATTCCGTGCAAAGCTCATAAGCCACAAGAACTCCCAGCTTTGCCGCATGTTCGCTGCCGCCCACTGCGTCCCAAGTGTCCTGATAAAGCCAGCGATCTATCGGCATGACGCCTGCGCGCTGCGGGTAGGCGCTTCCGCCGCGGCCAACATAAACTTCGACGTCCCCGGGAACGCACCCATTGCGCCGTAAGATGTTTAAAACCACCTGTTTGCGGAAGGGAACCTGATCGTTCACCGAGGGGTACTGCAGCAAAACAGGGGCGTCGTGAAACTCGCTTTCCTCAAAAAGCAAAGTCTCATCGTCAAAAAGGCTGATCTTTGTGGAAGTGGAGCCTGGATTGATTACCAGTATTTTCGTCATCTTGATTCCCTCTCGAATATCATGGAATTTTCGGCGGTATCGGAAGTCCTAACAAGTGTCAATTATAGCACGCCTCGTTTTTTCTTCAACGGAAAATTGGAACATTCATACGATTTTTAATTTCCGCCTCGATGTAAGCGGTTCAACCGGTCATCGGAATGTTTTCTGAATGTGTCCGTTCTTTCAATTCATACCATGCGTACGATCCCGCAAGCGCACGGTGCCAGCTCTTTTTGCTCTCTATTTCTTTGTATCTTTTCAACTCTTTCTTTTTGATTTATCATAAATGGAATAGCGACCAAAAATCGAACGAATCATTATAGGTTTCAGCAAAACATCGGAGGAGTATAAAATGAACAAATACGAAGAGCGCTCGTTATCTGCCTACAATAAAAAAGCGGTCAACTATGACAGCTCCTTTGAGGGCAGATTTACCTCCAGCTTTAAATCGTTACTTTTGGAAACCGTACCCATCGAAACCGGAGCCAACGTTCTGGATATTGCATGCGGCAACGGCCGACTTTTGAATATGTTCGCGGAGCGATATCGCTTCAGCGGGTACGGAACGGATTTATCCGATCAGATGATCGAACAAGCGAGATTATTAAACCCGTCCATGCAGTTTTCAGCCGGAAGCTGCGAACATATATCCTTGCCGGATGATATGTTTGACGTGATTACCGTCTGCGCCGCATACCATCATTTTCCTTTCGTTGACCGCTTTTCGAATGAAGCCTATCGGCTTTTAAAGAAAGGCGGTAAAATCTATATCGCGGAAGTGTATTATTCCCCGTTTGTCCGGGCGCTCTGCAATCCTTTCGTTCCGCTTATGAAGGATGGCGACGTTCGGTTCTACTCACCGAACGAGATTATGAATACGTTAAGAAAAGCCGGTTTTCAAAACCAGGCTTTCAAAACAAACGAGCATATTCAAATTGTCAGCGCCAGTAAGCCGTAACGCTTCCCCGCTGTTCTGCGTCAACGATTCAACAACCAACCAGGATCACTCCCGGTTGCTTATTTTTTGTCTGTGTTTGGTTGAAACGATTACCCGCCGATATATTCAAACATCTGCGTCTGCCATTTCGTATAGGGAATGGCGCCGGAATCCTCATAATCCCTGAGCGCACGGCACGCGTTGCTGATTCCGTCTTCTTCGTTTTGGCCAAGATAGAACGTATATTTCATTCCGCCGTTTTGCTCTTCTTTCGCATAATTCTTCAAGCAAGTCAGCAGATCCGGCCGGGACAGATCGAACGGGACGATTTGTGTGCTTGCGGCAACGCCTAAATGCTGAAATCCGGGAATCCGCTCAACCAGCGAACGAACCCTTTCCGCGCCATATTGAAACGAAACGTTGAGAAGGACGACGCCGTTCCGTTTTAAAAACTCCCTCGCCCCGTTAAGAACGATCCTGCGAAATCCAAATCCGTCGTCCCCCTCGCTGGAAGGCGGATTCGATACGATAAAATCGACTTTCCCTTTCAAAGCGGATACCTCGCGTTTTTCAATCTCGCAGTACGGATCATAGGAATCAGAGAGGATAAAACGAACTTTCCGTTCAACTTTATTTTCTTTCGCGTTTTGAATGGCGGCCTGTATATTCTTTTCGGAAATTTCCAGGCCGTATACCGTTTTTACTGCCGGAATGCGAGCCGCGAGGATAGCCTGGCAGCCGACGCCGCTGCCCCAGTCGATCCCGATACCGTGCAAAGCGTCTTTTTTTTCAACAATCGCCCGAAACAGGATGTCGCTTGCGGGCGTAACGGAAAAGGTTCCTGCCGGGTGGAAGAAACACAGACTGCCAAGCCCCCTGGTAAGCGTTTCGTCCAGGACGCTTTCCGTGTTGCCCGTATCGATTTCGCGTATCATCTTTCCAGTCTCCTCTCAAAACACGTCTTGTCGGAAATACGAATCTCTGTTTTTCAGTCGTTATTCAATATCCGGCTGAATCCGGTAGAGATATCTTCTCGCACGGCCCTCTTCGTAGAGCTGTTTCCCCAGCAAGTCTTCCTTAATCTTCTGTTCGATTAAATCGAGGTTTCCCTCTTGTTCAAACGCATGCCGGTATGCGCGGAGCGTATCCAGTGCGCGCGTGTAAAGCATTCTCTCGTTTTTGCTGTAATCGATTGTCGTATATGGAATGCCGTTACTCTTCAGCGTTTGTGCAAGCCGGGTGCCCTCGCTTTGCAGGAGTTCCCTCTGTTCCGCTTCGTTCTCAAATAAATATTGCGAGTAGAACAGGTACATTCCTTTCCGGCTGTTTCGATATCGGTATCGCAGCATAGCGCCCGGTTGTTTGCAAAAATACAAACTGTCGATGGAGATTGTGATATCCGAATGGACTTCGTATGTTTGTATCTCTTCCATGTCCCCTTTTCGATAGCTGATTGACGGATTTGAGGAATCGAACAACTCACAATCCAATTGGTCAATGCCAATTCCTTTGCACCCGGATTGACAATTCAGCCAGTTGAGTATGCTTCCGTTCCCGCAGCCCAAATCCAGAATCGTATCGGCGGGCGCAGGCGCGATCGATTGGTATAAAAAGTCCAATTGTTCACAATCCATCATATTAAACAGAGCCATTCGATAGCCGTACACTTCTTCACAAAAGTTTCGATATGCTTCGCTCCTCGATAAGCGTCCGATTTTATCCGAGAACTCTCCCTTCGTGCTCCTCTCTTTCCGTTGATCCGGATGATCGTTCAAACCGAACACTTCCTTTCTGCGGCCGGATGGCTTTGTCTTGCCAATCATTATACATTCGTCTGCGAAAATAACAAGAAACAACGCGCATTTCCGCCGTTCCGGAAAATTTTGGTTGACGGGTCAACAGAATCGTATAAAATAGTATTATTCGATAATTCACGATCGATATATGAAATATGTGGAGGTACCTATGGACAATCTGTTGGTCAACATCAAACGAATCGGCCAGAAAGTTCATTTTGAAGGCGTTTCCGAAAGCAATCCTGAAAGAATGATTCCGTTTGACTACATTCCGCCGATTGGCGAAGGGGACGGTTTTGCCGGGTTGGAGTTACTGCTGATGAGCTTTTCCGGCTGTGTCAGCACCTCGATTGTCTTTTTAATCGGCCGCATGGGAAAGCACGTAGCCTCCTATTCGGCAAGAGCGGAAGGCATCCGCAGAGAATCACCGCTGTCGCTGGCGAAGATCCTGTTTCATGTAACCGTTGAATCGAGCGATTTGTCGGATGCCGATATGGAGGCAGTGCTGCGGCAGGCGGAGCAAATTTCCCCCGTTTGGCACGCTATTTTAAACAACGTTGAAGTGGAAATGACCTTCTCACTGAAAGCGTGCGGCTAAGCTTCGATCCTTTTTTATGCGCTGCGCTGCCTTTGCAGCGCAAAATCCGTCCGTCTGGGTTGGCTTGAACGGATACGGATATCTCCTTTCCGGCCTACTGTGCGCCATTTAAGCGGATCAGTGTCGTTTGCGTTCCGGTATACGTCAATGTGAGCCGGTGCATTGCCCTTGTGCATGCAATATACAGAAGGTTCCTGTCCTGTTCGCTGAAATAAGTCCTATCGTCGGCGGAAGGCAGAATCACTTCGTCAAATTCCAATCCCTTTGCCATTGGTATGGATACAATCGATACGCCGATTTCGAATTTTGTGCTGTCGGGCGTTATGCAGTGCACGCAGCAATCCTGTTCGAGAATCTCATACAGCACGTTCGCCAGCCGGTTTGTTTTGGTTAGGATCCCTAAAGAACCGTTCCTTCCGTCCTGAAATGCACGAATTCTCTCCCGCAGGTACCGGATTTCTTCCTCCCCGTCGCTGCAGAAAATCAGCGCTGGTTCCTCTCCGTGGCGTTCGATTGCTTCCAATTCGGATATACTCCGGATTTGTTTTGCAAAATGGATGATTTCATAAGTCGAGCGGTAACTCTTATTCAGTGTTACCATCTCCGCATCCGGATATAAGCTTTTCAGATCCGTTAGCGAATGTAAATGGTCGCGATGGATCGTCTGCCCGAAATCCCCCAGAATGGTTTTTGAACAGGGAAACAGCCGGTTGATTACGGCAAACTGAACGGGTGTGTAATCCTGCATTTCGTCAATAACGAGATGCTGAACGGTTGAATTGTAATGCAGGCCTTCGTATGCCGCGCAGAGGTACAGATATGGATACACGTCTTCCCATTCCAGCGTATTCCGGTTCGGCATATGAAGCAGACCGGGAACATTTTCCTTCCGATAGAATTCTTGATAGAGCGCAAGACCGTTTTTCACACGAAGCATTCCGCACAGCTGTTTGAGGATTGCTTTCTTTTTCGGCAGGTCATCCTCCATCGGATGATCGACCGCAAGCCGTTCACCGATATCCTCGGCAATGAATTGCAGCCGCTGTTTGACCGGATAATCCCGATAAGCACAAAACCGCGCCTGAATCCAATCCGCCTGAACCGTGTGCCAGCCAAACGAAAAATCCTCCGCCTGAAAAACCCGCTCCGGCATTTGCCGGATGAATCGATCCATTCGATTCAGAAATTCCAGCGTGGACTTGAATCGCGTCCTTTCGGCCCGTTCCAAATCATCGTTTTCGATGGAATACTTTTCCGTTTCAAATGAAACGGTTCCTTTCAGCAGAACGCCCGCCAGTTCGGCAACGCTCATTTCCTTGATTGGTTCTTCTCCAAGTTCGGGCAGCACGTTTGAAATATAGTCGCCAAACACCTTGTTCGGCGAAAGGATCGCCACACATTTTGCCGACAGTTTTTCCGGATAGCGATAGAGAAGATATGCGACCCGGTGCAGCGCAATGGAGGTTTTCCCGGAACCTGCCACACCTTGAATCAGCATCGTTTTCGCGTTCTCATTGCGGATAATTCGGTTTTGTTCCGCCTGAATCGTCGAAATGATGGATTTCATCTTCTCATCCGATGTTTGGCTCAATTCACGCTGAAGAATATCATCCTGAATATTCACGGCGCTTTCCAGCGCGTATTCCATTTTGCCCTGTCGGATTTGGAATTGACGTTTTCGCGTCAGACGCCCTTCCACACGGCCGGACGGCGCCGGATACCCGGCCGAGCCGATTTCGCAGTCATAAAACATACCGGCGATCGGGGCGCGCCAGTCTACAATCTGTATTTGGTTTTCGCATGTAAAACCGAAACGTCCGATATAATATGCCTTCTCGTCCTGCTTATCCCGGCAAACAAAATCAATGCGGGCAAAGTAAGGAGAGTCCTTCATTTTAGCAATCTTCTCGCGAATGTTTACGGCAAACGCGCCGGAATGATCTATTCGGTTGAGTACCCGTTCGTTCTGAAACATTTCGTGCGGATCAATCTCGCTCCGGTTCTGAACCATATAGAGCTTAAAATCCGAGTATTCCCGATCCAGCCGGCCAATCGAAGTATCCGCCTCCCGAAGAGCGTTTTCAAGCTTTACTTGTATATCGGCAAGGTGATCTGCCTCATCCGGAAACGCCTGCAGTCCCAAAACGTTCGATTCGGATTTTACTTTTCCGGCAGGCAATGCTGTCGTTTGCCCGTCGTGTTTAAGCCCTTGCACCATTTTTATTCTCCACGGATCGAATAAACCGTTGTGTTGGATAACCAAATTCGACGAGCAGTTCCGCTTCCGCAAACCCCATTTCCATAATTTCCTTGCGTTGTCCGGTGTCCGCGCGATCCCCTTTTCGATAGGTCGTAATGCTGATATCCCTGCCTGTCAGCAGCTCCCCCATCACCTTATCCAGAAGGGCTTGCGGAATGCCCTTGCCCCGGTAGAGCGGATGTGTGCCTAAAAAATCAATGTTGCCTTCCTTCTGCGAAAAAAGCAGGATGCCGGCAGCCGTTTCCCCGTCTTTCAGGATCAGCGCCTGACGGGTTTCTATTTTCTGCTTCAGCACCCGGATATATTCGTCTTCCTGCAAGTAAGGGAACCCGTCCACCACCAGCCGCACCAGTTTCATCCAGCATGGAATGTCGTTTTCCGTTGCAAAAACAATCTCCCATGCGGAGTATCCCTTCTTGGCAGGCCGGTTCATCCCTCCTTCGAATTCATAACGAAGCTGCAGCGGATAAAACTTTTCCTGCTCCCGGTATTGGCTGGGTGGTTGTTTATACATAGCGGTAAAAACGCCGGTAAAAGCCTGCTGGCTTTCATATCCCGCTAACAAAGCGATGTCCAGAATGGATTTATTCGAAAAAACAAGCAGCTTGGCCGCTTCGGTAAGCCGCCGTCTCTGAAGGTAGTCGTGTATGGTGATTCCAACCGTTCTGGTAAATACCCTGTGCAGATAGAATTTTGAATAGTGAATCGCTTCGGCAATCCGGTCGAGATCGATGTTTCCGGTCAGGTTTGCTTCCATGAATTCGACAGCCTGATTCACTTTTTCGATGCGGTTCAAGCCATACACCCCCTTTCGAACCGATTATAAACGATTTTCAACGGTTCTGTTTCATGAATCTTGCGCACTTGCACGATACAACGGTAAAAGGTTGCCCTCTAATGAAAATCCGCCGTGTCGTTCAATGCACGGCGGATTACGGGTTTTCTGTAGAATTTTTACCGTTTTTTCTGACCGGGCGTGAGAATAGGGAAAGCCCGCGCTCGAAGCTCCGGTTTACGGTCGCTTTTCTATTTTTGTTTGCCGATCAAGCGTCAGTCCCATCCAGACGACCCAAACGTAGGCAAGCGTTTTCGGGATCATCAGCATCCCAAGCCCCGGTATCCGGTCCGCAAACAGTACGACGGGCAGGTAAAACGCAAACGAAAGCGCTACCGCCAGCCACATAAACCGGAACACGCGGTCGTTTGCCCGTTTCGCTTCGATTGCAAACAATACAATGATTATTATGCCCATGATCGCAAACGGTATATTCCGCAGGATGCCAAACAGGAGCGGCTGATCATAACGAAGCCAGCGGTTCTGCGGCAGCGCGCAGAGCGCAACGCGTAAAAGGGTCAACGTCCACATTACGAAGGTAAGCCCTTTTCTGCCCTGAATCGAATACCGTTCCCGCCAGATATAGTAGAGAATTAAATAAAAAACCGTCATAGTGATCGACGTGATCAGTTTTCCAACGCCAAGCGCCGCGGCGTTTGCTTCCAGCCCGCCTGTCCAAAGCGCGATTGCGCGCGGAACGAGATGAAACGCATCTCCTCCGCCCAGTACGATCGCCATGATGCCAAATTTCGGAATCAAGGACCCTTTTTCACCTTTTTGAATCAGATAAATCCCAATGGTAATTGCAAACGCAAGATAGAACGCGTCAAAAATTGTCTCCGCCAATGCCTGTGCCATCCTTTGTTTCCTGCCCTTCCTGTTCGGATTCGTATAGAACCCGCTCTACAATTTGAATGAGAAAATCGATCTCACCGCCGCGCCGCATCAATGCGATTATGTTTGAAAACACAAATTCGATAAACGCTTCCTTTGAAAATCCTCCGCGCCAGATACCCGATCGAATCAACGCATCTTCATCGATCCTTTGTAATAAAACACTCCGAAACGCGGCCTGCATAGACGCCATACGAATATACCCTTCCTCCGCGCTTTCCGGAAGGCTCTGCATGAAGGTTCGCGCGCAGTCGTTCATTTTTCCGCAAAGAAACCCGTAGATTTGACGAACCTGCGCGGAAAACCGCTCATTCGTAATATGGGATTGCAGCTCAAGCAAAGCGTTCTTCCAGTATTCTTCGGTCAGCGCAAGCAAAACATCCTGCTTGCTTTCGAAATAATTATACAGGGTTCCAACGGAAACTCCCGCTTCCGCCGCCAGTCTTCGAATACGGAGCGCTTCCGCGCCATCGCTGCATTCAATGCGATGCGCACAGGAGAGCAGCTTCTGCCGTAATGCCGGATCCCTTTTTCGCATATCGTTCTCCATATTCGTCAATGTTTTAAATGAACATGTTCATTTATTAAGAATAGCAGAAGGATTCGAATTGTCAATTGCTTCGCTGCGTTTTTTGTTTCCGAATCACTTTCCATACGATTTGTTCACGATTTGGCAACGAATCCGGTAACCCTTACGTGTTTCAAACGGTTGCCTGAACGATGAATCACGTGTATAATATGAGATGTGCGCGATTTGACGCGCACAAATGCTGATTACGGTAGAAGGACCGCCATGTACGAAAAATACTCCGGGTTGCCCGACACAACAAAGCCCACTACACAAAATACAGGCAAGAGCGCCGAACGTTCCGCGAATCGCGGTACGTATCGCAGCAGCGGAAACGAATCCATGGAATATTATCAGGCGCCCAGGCGCGGCAGTGGTTCCGGTACATCCAAACGGGAAAACGCGCGCCGCGCGAAAATTCGTAAGCGGCGTTTTATTCTTTCCCTGATGGGTCTTGCGCTAATTGGTTTGATCGTTGTCGCGGTCGTCGTTCTGGCGCGCGGGTGCGCAGAACCGCCGCAGGTTGATCTGGAAACCGGCAAGTTCCGCAGCGGTGTTTACATCAACGGCATGAACCTCTCCGGAAAAACCATAGACGAAGTCAAAGGCCAGCTGGAATCGAACGAATCGTATGCGCTCAATAATATCGCCATTACCCTGTCCAGCGCGGAGCTCACCGCAACCATCACCGGCGCGGATATGAACGCAACATCCAACCTCAGCGAAGTGATGGAGCAGGCGCTCTCCGGCGGTTCCAATCAGGTTTATTATACCAAGATCTCCATCGACGATGCGGCGCTTTCCGCGCGCATTGACGAGATTAACGCAACCACGAGCGCGCCGCCTGTGGACGCGTCGTTTTCGGTCGATTTTTCCAGCAGTGGAAAGCCGGCGTTTAACTACGTGGAAGGTTCGGCCGGATACGGATTGGATTCGGAAGCCACCATCGCGCTCGTCAAGCAAACCATTGAATCCGGTCAGCTTCAGGCAACGATTACGCCTACGCTCACTACCATACAACCCTCCGTAACCGTGGACGATGTGAAAGCGCATACCACACTGATTGGCAAGTTTACCACCACGTATGACTTCAAGGGCACAGCGGAGGATACCGAAGAGCAACGTACCATTTTTATTCCAAACCGCGCATTCAACGTTGAAAAAGGCGCGTCCATGATCAGCGATCAGGTGATTAAGCCGGGCGAAAAATGGAGTTTCAACGATACGGTTGGCGACCGCTCCGTGGAGAGCAACGGCTGGAAACTCGCGCAGGGCATCTTCGGCGGCGACCGCAAGACGCCGCAGCTTGGCGGCGGAATCTGCCAGGTGAGCACGACGCTTTACAATGCGCTACTGGAAGCGTATCCCTATTTCGATTTTGTGGACCGTTCGGCGCACTCCATCCCCTCGACCTATGTGGACAAGGGTCTGGATGCGACGGTCGATTCGAACCATATCGATTTTCAAGTGAAGAATATTTCCGAGTATCCGGTTTACATCTTTGCGTATACGGGTGAAAACAAGATGGCAAAGAGCCGCAAACGCGATTTGACCGTCGTCATCTACGGTGAAGCGCTGCCGGCGGGCACGGAATACAAAACCCGCACCGTTCTTATTTCCGAAGAAGCGCCCCTTGAAGAGGATGCGGTGATCACCGAGACCGGCAAGCTGTTCGTTGGTGAAGAAAACGTTCTTGCGGAAGCGCACACGAAATTTGTGGTCGACGTATATATCGACCGTTATCTCAACGGCGAGCTGCAGGAGTCCATCTTCCTCCATGAAGATACCTACCCCGGAAATCCGCTGAAAAAAGAGGTTGGCACCAAACCGACGCCGACTCCGTTGGTTGACCCGACGCCAACGCCCAATCCGGATGATATGCCTTAATACGGCACATGACAAGAGGCGAAAGCATGAAGCTTCCGCCTCTTTTTTATAAACTTTATTTCTCCTGTAAAACGCCGGTTTCTTTCGGAACTCGGTAGAGAAGGAATCTTCTGGAGAAGAAATTGAATAAGTAGGTAACCGCACCGGAAACAATTCGCGAAATTCGGTAATCCACGCGCAGCAGATCGGTGAAAGCATACATGCTCCCCTCCGTTACTGCAAGCGCCAGCAAGGAAATGGCAAGAAACAGCGTCAATTCTTTTTGTACCGTAAAACTCCCCCGGCGAAAAACAAACCAGATACCGATCAGGTAATTGACCGCCAGCCCTGCGACAAACGCGATTGGTACGGCAACCAGATAATGCAGACCAATCCATTCTTTCAGAGCAAGCAATGCGCAATAATCCGCAGCAAATCCGCCGAACGCCGCGGCTGCATAGCGGAGAGCCTGTATCGGCAGGCGTGAATCCTCCCGCAGGCGGGCTCCTGATAACCTGTTTTTCCTCATGAGTTGCAGTATATCACAAACGTTATACCGTTGAAAACCGGTGCAGCGGAATCTTTGCTGTCATCCGGAGAAAGAAAATGACTGAATGTCGATATGCAATGTGTTCTGTACGCGGTTAAGCATCGTGTGCCGGATCGGAGCGGCAGTAACGCGTTACGATCCCTCCCGAACAGCAAGAAGAACCACCCTCGCGGGTGGTTCTTTGTTACATTCGTTTACTCGTCTTCTACCTTGAGACCCTCGAACAGAGAAGCAAGGGAAGTCTTGGACTCCTGTACGGGCGGAAGCTCATAGTCGCCATCCTCGTTGCGGCGGCGACGATCCCCGCGGTCACGGCGATCACCGCCGTCGCTGCTCTGGGGACGATCGCCGGAAGGCGTACGCGCTGTCGATTCGCGTTTTTCGCGCGGCTGCTGCGGCTGCGCAGCCGTATCACGCTGCTGCTGACGCTGTTCCTGCCGCTCGGCATACTGGCGGTCACGCTCGGCCTTTTCCGCTTTGAGCTGTTCAGCCAGTTCCGGATCTTCCTCCAGAAGGGCTTCCTTGCGGCTCAGACTGATTCTCTTCGCCTCCGGATTAACCTCTAACACCTTGCAGCGAACGACGTCGCCAACTTTGAGCTCATCCTCTACCTTCGCGATGCGGTGAACGGAAACCTGTGAAATATGAATCAGGCCGTCAATCGTGCTTTCGAGCGCAACGAACGCGCCAAACGGAACGATGCGGACAACCTTGCCTTCGACAATGGAGCCAACCGGATAACGATCCGCCGCGAGCGTCCAAGGCTTGGGCTGAAGCTGCTTATAGCCGAGGGAGACGCGCTCCTTCTCAACATCCACATTGAGGATGATCACTTCGATCTCCTGACCAATGATGAAGATATCCGAAGGATGCTTAACGCGGCCCCACGCGGCATCCGTTACATGAACGAGGCCGTCGATTCCGCCGATATCCACAAATGCGCCAAAGTCTGCAATTCTGCGGACGATGCCGGTAACTTTGCTGCCGGTAACCAGCGCTTCCCACTTGACGCGCTTTTCCGCGGCCGCTTCGGAGAGAAGAACCTGCTTTTGAGAAGCAACAATGCGCTTTCTCTGGCGATCCACTTCCAGAACCTTGAGCTTCATGGGTTTGCCCACAAATTCACTCAGATTCTCAATGTATTTCACGGAAACCTGCGACGCGGGTACAAACGCGCGAATACCGCTGATATCCGCAATCAGTCCGCCTTTTACGACTTCCTTGCCAACCGCATCGAAAATCTTGTCTTCGATGTCTTCCTGGCTCATGAGGTCGTCCCAGACCTTTTTGCTTTCAACGTTCTTTCGGGAGAGGATGACGTTGCCTTCGCCGTCGTTCACCTTTGTGACTTCGACTTCGATTTTATCGCCTTCCTTGAATAGATCCTCAGCCTTTACATCCGAATCGCTGGACAGTTCCCCGATGGGAATGACGCCATCCGACTTATAGCCGATGTTGACGAAAACTTCACCATCCACAACGGAAATAACCGTTCCTTCCATCACTTGACCGCCATGAATGCGCGTCATGGTCTTTTCAAACGCGGAAGCAAAATCGGAGCTGTCTTCATGTTCGGCTGTTTCGCTGACCGGCTTTTCCTTTGCTGCGGGTTTGGGCGCTTCCACAGCAGCCACGATCTCTTCAGCCGACTGGTTGGACTGGGGTACGACGACCTCCTCAGCGGGAGCTGCCGCTTCAATGGTTTCGATCGTCGTTGTTTCCTGTTCGCTCATTACTTGTAGTACCTCCCTAATCATCCGGTCCGGCGTCGATGCGCCCGCAACAATACCTATTATACCATTGGATGGTAATTTATCAAGAAAAAGTTTGTCCGCAGATTCTATGTTTTCCGTAAAATTACAGTGTTTTTTGGAGATTTCGACGAGCTTTTGCGTGTTCGCGCTGGATTTGGAGCCCAAAACATACATGCGCGTGCTCAGCTTCGAAATTTGCTCCGCTTCGCTTTGACGTGCGCGCGTTGTATCGCATATGGTGTTTTTGATCTCCAAATCAAGACCGCTATTCCCTTCGGATTTCAGCGCGTTTAAAATCTCCCGGAAATCGGCTTCCGGCAGCGTTGTCTGCGCAACCAAAGTCGCCCGCTTCAGCCCCAAAATACGCGCCGCATCCTGCGGAGTTTCAATTACAAACGCCCTTTCTCCAGCCCAGCCCAGTATGCCGACGACCTCGGGATGGTTTGCCTTGCCGGCAATCAAAACCGTTCTCCCCTCCTGCGCCGCCTGCTGCGCGATTTGATGAATTCGCTTGACATACGGGCATGTTGCGTCAATCAGCCGGATTCCGAGCGCTTCGCTTTCAAGATATACGCTTGGCGGCGCGCCGTGCGCGCGAATGATCAGCGTATCCCCTGCGCGCAGGCGCGACAGATCATCGACCGAGCAGACGCCCTTTTCCGCCAGTTCGGCAACGACGGTTTCGTTATGGATGATGTTTCCATAGGTATATACCTTGCCGCGCTCCTCGGCGCACCGTTGCGCCATCTCGACCGCACGGCGTACGCCAAAGCAGAACCCGCTGTTTTTCGCCAATAGAACGCGCATTACGGCAGGAGCTCCATTTCATTTTTCAGTAGCTGCATCCGGTCGCGTATCGCTTCCGTTACCGCGTCCACCCCGCGCCCGGCGTAGGTTTGCGCGATCTCGTTTGCATCGATCGGCTCGCCCACAATCATGCGAATTCTCTTTCGTTTCTTCCAGTTTGGATCTGCGTAAAGCGGAATGATCGGCGCGTTGCAGCGCAGCGCAAGGAACGCGGCGCCCTTCTCAAACGAGTCCAGTTCGCCGGTAATGGATCGTCTTCCCTCCGGAAAAATCCCGAAGATCCGTCCTTTTTCAAGCACCGACATCGCCTGCTTGAGCGAGAGCATATCCGCATGCTTCCGGTAGACGGGAAATGCAAGCAGCTGTCCGAGTAAAAAACGCTTGAGCTTTGATTGAAAAAGTTCCTGCTTTGCCATAAAATGCACCGGGCGCGGAATCACCAGCGCAAGCCGGATCGGATCGCTCAGTGAAAAGTGGTTGGAAACGATAATTGCACAGCCGCGAAAGAATAGCCGTTCAAAATTTTTCACGTTCGGCCAAAAGAGCAGCCAGAAGAACGGTGTAAGGAGATATTTAAAAAAGAAGTAAATCACTTTTGTTCCGTCTCCTTCTGCCGTATTGCTTCCAAAAGCGTATTCAGGGCTTCGTCGATCGAAAGCTCGCTTGTATCGATCAGCATCGCATCCTCCGCCTTCCGGAGCGGCATGTAGGACCGTGTGCTGTCGTTATGGTCCCTTATTTTCAGCGCCGCAAGAACCTGCTCGTAGGTTTCGCTGGCGTCTCCGCGCGCATGCATTTCGTTGAACCGCCGCATCGCGCGGACTTCCGGCGACGCGGTAACGAAGAACTTATACTTCGTTTCCGGCAGCACGTTTGTCGTGATGTCCCGGCCGTCCATAACAACGTCGTAATTCTTTCCAACCTCGCGCTGCAACCGCGCAAGTTTCTCCCGTACGCAGGGATGCGCGCTGACCGTAGAAGCGCCCATGGAAAGCTCCGGCGTTCGCAGACGATCCGTAACATCTTCGCCGCAGAGCAATACGCGCTGTCCGCGCGCATCGTAAACGACCGTAATATCCGCGTCGTCCAAAATCGTTTTCAAACCCGCTTCGTCGGTGACGCCCACACCGCGCCGCATGGCATACAACGCCATCGCGCGGTACATGGACCCCGTGTCGAGATAGCGGATATTCAGCTCTTTTGCAACAGCCTTCGCCAGCGTGGATTTCCCCGCGCCGGACGGCCCGTCGATTGCGATGTTAAGATGTTCACTCATACCTTTTCTTACAGCTCCTGAATACTGTCGCCCGCGAGCGCGCCCGTAGACCATGCGATCTGCAGATTATAGCCGCCCGTCGTCGCGTCCAAATCGAGCACTTCTCCGGCAAAATACAGCCCTCTTATCCGCTTGGATTCCATGGTGGAAGCGTTTACGTCCCGAACGCTGACGCCGCCGCGCGTCACAACCGCCTCGTTGAGTCCGCGTGCACCGCAAACGGTCAGCGGCAGCGACTTGAGCGTTTCCACAAGGCGAAGCCGCATGGTCTTCGGCAGCTCGCCAACCGGCAGCGTGCCATCAATCTGCGAAAGGTCGAGCACGACTTCGAGCAGCCTTGCCGGCAGCAGCGCATGCAGCGCGGTTTTCACCTGCTGGCGCGCGCCTTCCTGTAAGTCGCGCAGAATTCGCGCATCGAGCTGTTCGCGCGAAAGCGCCGGCTTGAGGTCAATGAACAGAAGAGTTCCTTCGGGTTCTCCGGCGATCACGCCGGAAAGCGAAAGCACAAGCGGCCCGCTCACGCCGAAATGCGTAAAAAGCAATTCACCCAGTTCGGAGAAGATCTCCTTATTCCCGCGTTTTGCACGGAGCATAACATTTTTCAGCGTCAGTCCGGTCAGCGAACGCGGCCAGATTTCCTGCGTTTCGAGCGGAACGAGCGACGCAAACCGAGGTTCGATCGCGTGACCCGTATCCGCCGCAAAGCGATAGCCGTCCCCCGTTGAACCGGTCTGCGGATAGGAAATCCCGCCGGTCGCAACGATCACCGCTTTGCAGGGAAACTCTTCCCGGCCAATTCGAATGCCGCGAACCGCGCCGTCGCAGACCAGGATTTCCTCCACGCGCGTGTTGAGCCGAACCGTTACGCCGGCTTCGCGCAGCATCCGTTCCCAGGCGCGCAGGATGTCGCTGGATTTATCGGAAGCGGGAAACACCCTGCCGCCGCGTTCCTCTTTCAGCGGTACGCCCGCGTGCTCCAGGCGATCCATCAGCGCGCGATTGTCAAAATGTGAAAACGCGCTGTAAAGAAACCTCGGATTTCGGAGCACGTGAAGAAAAAACGAATCCCGTTCGGCATTGTTGGTTACGTTACAGCGCCCTTTGCCGGTAATATAGAGTTTTTTACCGAGCTTTTCATTCTGCTCAAAAAGGGTCACCGTATGCCCGTTCTGCGCGGCGTTCGTCGCGGCGATCATACCAGCCGGTCCGCCGCCAATCACAAAAACGGTCATGTGCGCTCCTCTTTGAGCGTTTCGGAAAGATAGACCCCTTCGGCGTGCCAAACCTCTTCCAATTGGGTTAAGTGCTGGAATGCCTCGTCCTTCCGCGCGTGGCCAATCGCAACGATGATCGCGTTGATCAGCGAAAGCGGCGCGACGAGCGAGTCCGCAAACGATGCCATATCGCTCCGCGCACAAAGCGTAAAATCCGAAATGCGCGCCACCGGCGAGCTTGGCATGTCCGTCAGCGCAATCAGCGTTGCGCCCTTCGATTTTGCATATTTCATCGCATCCACCGTTCGCGCGCTGTAACGCGGAAAACTGATGCCAAAACAAACGTCCGTTGAATCCACGCGCAGCATACGTTCGTGAATATCCTGAACAGCGCCGTTGACGAACATTACGTTGTCGCAAACATAATCGAGATAATAGGTCAGAAACTGCGCCAGCGACATTGCGCTTCGAATACCGAGCACGTAAATGCGCCTTGCGCGAAGAATTGCGTTGATTGCGCCGTCGAAACTCTCGTTGTCGATCATATCGATCGTCGCGCGGATGTTGTTCATATCCGAGGTCAGCACGGTTTTCAGCACGTCCTGCTGGGGAATATTCGCCGCGAGCCGAATCCGCTGAACGCTGGTCAGCCGGTGACGAATGAGATCCTGCAGCGCCTCCTGCAGGGCGGGGTAACCGTCCAAGCCAAGCATGTAGGCAAAGCGAACGACCGTGGATTCGGAAACGCCGACGCGTTCCCCAAGTTTCGCGGCCGTCATGAACGCCGCGTCGTCATACGCATTAAAGATATACTCCGCGATGCGTCTCTGCCCTTTGGAAAAGGTCGAATACTGCTTTTCCATCATCGAAAACAATGCGTCCATTGCGCGAATGCCCTCCCGTTACCGTTGTATCCGCCGAATCAGGCGCGTTTAAAGACGTTTTGTCCAGTCCCAATGCTCCGCCTGCATATCCTCCAGCCGGGAGGTATGCGTTATATCATAGGTCAGGGGCGTCAGGGTCACGTACCCTTCGCGTACCCAGCGGTCATCCACATCCATTCCGTCCGAACAGGTGGTGCAGCCGCGCGGCGCCCAGTAGTAAGTGCGCCCCATAGGGTCTTCGCGTTCGACAAACTCGAGCGCATACTGCTGAATGCTCAGCGGTACGATCTTAACACCTTTCAATTCTTCAAATGGAACGCTCGGCACGTTTACGTTCAGCAGCGTACCGAACGCCATCGGGTGTTCCGCAACATAATCGACCGCGATGGAGGCGACGCGCGCGGCGGTTTCCGCGTACTCCGCTTCATAGGACGCGCAGGATACCGCGATGGACTGATATCCCAGAAGCGCCGCTTCGTGCGCCGCCGCGACCGTTCCGCTGTACAGCACGTCCGTTCCAAGGTTCGGGCCGTGATTGATGCCGGAAACGACAAGATCCGGATTCGGGAACAGATTGCCCAGCGCGAGACGTACGCAATCCACCGGCGTTCCGGAAACCGCATATGCAGGTATCTCCGGCGAACCCTTGATCGTGGTTTTTCTGGCACGGATCGGGTCGAACAGCGTCATCGCCCGACTGACCGCGCTCCGCTCGGAATCCGGCGCGGAAACGTAGATTTCGTGTGTTTTGCTCAGCTCCGCCGCCAGCGCGCGAATTCCAGTGGCAAATACGCCGTCGTCGTTGCTTAATAGTATCTTCATGCAGGAACTCCGTCATCTAATTGTTAAGATATTTTAACATACCTGTTCGTTGAATGCTATAGTCATAACAACGTGCAGGAAAACTTGTCTTCTCCTGCACGTATCAATTTCATGAATGCCTGAAGTTCGCACATTACTTCAATCGACCGCGAGCGCTCCTAACGTCTCAATATGAAACCCGTTCGCACCGTCCACATAGCCATATCCGAAGATCAGCATAATCGTTGCCGCCTGAACGGCAATGATACCAATCAGCGCGAAGAACCAGGTTCCCCGCGGAAAGCGTTTCCAGCCGCGAAACACACGATAAAGCAGACGGTTGGTCAAAATCGTAAGAATAACGGGCGAAAACAGCAAGAGCAGCTGCAGCGCGGATTCGAGGATAACCTGCAGGCTTCCCGCTTTTAAAATAGACCAGTCAAACGCAAGCGCGTACCCCAGCATATAGAGCGTATAGACCGCAAGCAATACGTTGAGTACGATCATCACGAAAAAATACGCGATCACCCGACCCGCTCCATGCCTTGGCCTTTCGCGGAATGGACCGTGGCGATCGTATTCTTCCGCAGACGCAGACTGTTTGATTTCCCGTTCCATATCTTTTTTCCTTTCGCTCGGAATCGTTTCTATTTTTCCCCCGTTGGAGCCGTTATAAACCCGTCCTGGTCGGGGATTTCGTCGTAGGAAAACGATGTGCTTGCGGAATCCTGCTCCGTGCCGAATCGCTCTGCGAGCACTTTTGTGGTCAGGTATGCGGATATTGCGTCGATCGCCATCTTGTTCTTTCCACCGCGCATCACGGCAAAATCCGCGTCGTTGATATAATTCACGATATACTTCTCGTAAACCGGCTTAACGGTCTCCAAATACTGCTCCGCAATATTATCGATGGAGCGCCCGCGTGATTTGATATCCCGCTTGATGCGGCGTAACAGGCAAATATCGACGTCAACCTGAAGATATACCTTCAGGGACATCTTTTCGCAAAGGCGCTTGTCGTAGAACATATGAATGCCTTCGAGAACGAGTACTTCCGGCGGCTGGATCAATCGATCCGGCGTATCCGCGCGAAGATAATTCACATAATCGTACCCCTTTGTCGGGATCGGTTGTCCGGCTTCCAGCAAGGCAATGTCGGAAAGCAGCTCGTCGAAATCAAAAATTTCCGGTTCATCGTAATTCAGTTTGATCCGTTCGGAAAACGGCAGTTCCGGAAAATTGCGATAGTAGCAGTCCTGCCCGATGATGGTGCAGCTGCAGGCCAGCGAATCCTGAATCCGCTTGGCAAGTGTGCTTTTTCCGCTGCCGCTCGCGCCGCAGATGCCGACGATGATCATAATAACCACTCCGATGAAACGAATTGTTCGATTTGTGTCAGTTTATCATGAATCACGATCATTATCAATGCGTTGGTGCTCCGCGCGCAAGCAAAAACCGGTTCGGGGAACCCGAACCGGTTTGGTTGGAACACGTTTCTTTATTTGACTTCGCAGGTTGCGCCAACTCCTAATAAAAAACAAACCGGTTCGGGGAACCCGAACCGGTTTGGTTGAAACACGTTTCTTTATTTGACTTCGCAGGTTGCGCCAACCTCTTTGAACGCGGCGACGATCTTCTCGGCATCCTCTTTATTGACGCCTTCCTTGACCTTGCTCGGCGCGCCGTCAACCACGTCCTTGGCTTCCTTGAGGCCAAGACCGGTGAGTTCGCGAACGACCTTGATAACCTTGATCTTTTCCGCTCCGACGTCTTTGAGGATGACGTCGAATTCAGTCTTCTCTTCCACTTCTTCCGCGGCGGCAGCGGGGCCGGCAACGGCAACGGCGGTCGCGGCAGCGGATACGCCGAATTCCTCTTCGAGAGCCTTTACGAGCTCATACAGTTCCAGAACGGACATCGCTTTGATATCGGCGATTAACTTTTCCTTATCCATAAAATCCTCCAATTCATTTTTTCTGCGGAAAGCCCGCAATTTTTAAGTCGTTTGATGTTCACTGCGGACTTTTTACGCTTGCGCGCCGTCCTGTTTCTTGGCGATTTCGTTGAGCGCGATTGCGAACTTGGAAATCGGAGACATCATGGAGCCTAGCATACGTGCAATCAGCACCTCGCGGCTCGGCATGTCGGCGATCGCTTCGACCTGCGCGGCGGAAATCAGGCTTGTTTCGACGATACCACCCTTGAGTTCGCACTTCTTCGCCTTCTTGATAAAGCCCTTGAGAATGCGCGCCGGAGCGGCGACATCTTCATAGCCAAACGCGAATGCGCTGGGTCCCTTGAGAAAAGGCGCGCTTTTCGCATCGATCCCCGCGGCTTCGCAGGCGCGTTCCATAATGTGGTTTTTGATAACCGCATATTCGACATTTGCCTTGCGCATTTCCGCGCGAAGTTCGGTATCCTCCGCAACGGTAATTCCGCGATAGTCGAACACGACGATGCTCTGCGCCTTTTTAATCTTTTCGGAGACGACCGAAACCTGCTCTGCTTTGCGTTCAATGTTCTGGATATTTGCCATCTAGTTGTTTCACCTCCTTGCATTTCACAAACATGAAAAAAATCCTTCCGCCCAATTCAAGACGGAAGGATGCCATACAAACGGAATTCTGCTTTTGTAAGCATCACCTCGGCAGGACTTGCGCGGTTACCCGCTGCCGGCTGTCTTGGGCGATCTGAAACCTTAGACAGGTTATCATAGACAATTCATTTTGTCAATGAAAACACATCGCAAAGGGGAATTAAATTGGTCGGGAGAGCCGGAAAACCAGCTTTCCCGAACCGATTTTAGAACTTGAGGGTGTTGAATTTGACGCCCGGGCCCATCGTTGCGCTGATAACAACGCTCTTGAGGTAGGTACCCTTCGCGGCGGACGGTTTCGCCTTGACGATTGCGTCCATAAGCGTGGTCAGATTCTCTTCCAGCTTTTCCACGCCGAAGGAGGCTTTGCCGATCGGGCAGTGTACGATGGATGTTTTGTCCACGCGGTACTCAACCTTACCGGCTTTGATGTCCGCAACGGCTTTCGCAACGTCCATCGTCACCGTGCCGGACTTCGGGTTCGGCATGAGTCCTTTCGGGCCGAGCACGCGGCCGATACGGCCGACGACGCCCATCATATCCGGCGTTGCGACGCAAACATCGAACTCAAACCAGTTTTCCGTCTGGATCTTCTTAACAAGATCTTCGTCTCCAACATAGTCGGCGCCGGCTTCCTGCGCTTCGCGCGCTTTATCGGCTTTTGCGAATACGAGAACGCGGACTTTCTTGCCCGTGCCGTGCGGCAGGACGACCGCGCCGCGCACCTGCTGATCCGCATGACGCGGGTCAACGCCGAGACGGACGGAGGCTTCCACCGTTTCATCAAACTTCGCTTTCGCGGTGGTCACCACGAGCTCGAGGCCTTCATGCACATCGTAGAACTTCTGCGCTTCGATGCTGTTCTTGCTTGCAATATACTTTTTGCCGTGTTTCATTGTTCGCTCCTCCTCAGTCCCCGACGATGACGCCCATGCTGCGAGCGGTGCCCGCGATCATGGACATGGCCGCTTCCAGGCTGCCGGCATTGAGATCGGGCATTTTCAGCTCGGCAATCTCTTTGATCTGCGCCTTGGAGATGGTAGCAACCTTGTTTTTGTTCGGTACGCCGGACGCGGTCTCAATGCCGCAGGCCTTCTTGATCAGAATGGCTGCGGGAGGCGTCTTGGTGATGAATGAGAACGAGCGATCCTGATAGACGGTGATCACGACCGGGATGATAAGCCCGGCGGACTTCTGCGTGCGTTCGTTGAACTCCTTGCAGAAGGCCATGATGTTTACGCCCTGCTGACCCAGCGCCGGACCGACCGGCGGGGCTGGCGTTGCTTTTGCCGCAGGAATTTGCAGCTTAACGTAGCCTTGAATTTTCTTTGCCATAGCAGTTCCCTCCAATTATTTTGGTTGTGGTAAGCGGGGTGCCTCCCCCTGCCACATTCTATAGACGCACAAGTGCGTTACAGACGATTGCAATTTGCAGCATTCTACCGCAATTTATGCTAGATTCTCTGAACCTGTACAAAGTCGAGTTCGACCGGCGTTTCTCTTCCGAACATGGACACCGTCAGCTTTATCTTTTGTCTCTCGATGTCCAGCGCTTCGACTCGGCCGGTGAAGTTCTCCAGCGGGCCGGAGATGACGCGGACGGTCTCGCCCACTTCAATGTTCAGCATAATCGGAATACGTTCGACGCCCATTGCGGTAACTTCCTCATCCGACAGAGGAACGGGCTTACTGCCGGGGCCGACGAATCCGGTCACACCCCTCGTATTGCGTACAACGTACCAAGCGCGCGGATTCATGACAAGATCAATCGACTTGCCGCCGCCCTGTTCAACCGGACGTTCTTTTTCAAATACATCCACGAGCATTTTGACCATGACATAGCCTGGAAACACCTTGCGTTGGGTAACCTTGCGCTTACCATTGGGCAAAATCTCGATGGTTTCTTCCGTGGGATACTTCACTTCAAGGATAATGTCCTGAAGTCCTGCGTTCTCCAAGGACTTTTCAAGGTCTTCTTTAACCTTGTTCTCATACCCGGAATAGGTATGCACCACGTACCATTTTGCTTCCTGCACGCTCATTGCTCCTTAACCGATTTTGATGTTGCTCAGCGCGCCAAATCCGCTCGAGAAAGCAAGGTCGAGAAGGTAAATCACAGCCGCCATCGCCAGAACGAACACAATGACCGCCAGCGTATGGCTGAAGAGTTCTTTGCCGGAAAGCCAGGTGAGCTTCTTTACCTCGCCCGTCATTTCACGGAAAAAGCGAATCAGACCGGTTTCGTACTTGCCGTCCACCGCGAAGATATAGAACAGAGCAAACACAACCGCCACAATCCCCAGCGCAAGCACGATGGCGCCCATCTTGGCCGTTGCGGTAAGGATAATGATGGCGTACACAAGCGAAAGCGCGCCAAGCGTCATGAGGCGCTTGCCCTTTTGCTTGAACAGACCCAGCACGCCCGAGGCAGTCAGCAGGATTCCGAGTGTAGCGCTGGCAATTTTTAGACCGATCGACATGGTCGAACCTTCCGCGGGGCTTACGATCTGCAGGATGCTGTAAGCCGCGAGCGCAAGACCAACCAGAATTATCAGAATGCTTGCGGGGAGCAGCAGCCTCTTGGCCACCGCGTTCCACAGCGTTCTGCCGTGCAAGGCGCGAACTTCTATTTTTACAATCTTCTTGTCCGCGCTCTTGGCGTCCTTAGGCTGTTTGCTATCAATCTGTGCCATATCGTTCCTCTTTCGTCGCTTTCCGTTATTTGGATTCGCGATGCGTGGTATGCTTGCGGCAGAAGCGGCAATACTTGCTGAACTCAAGCCTGTCCGGATCGTTCTTCTTGTTCTTGTAGGTGTTGTAGTTCCTCTGCTTGCACTCGGTGCAGGCCAGGGTGATTTTTACGCGTGCATCTGCTGCCATGGTTAAACCCTCCGTAAATTCGGTCAAAACATCATAAAGCGAGCCCCTTTGCGGGGCACCTAGAAACGATACCATAACAAAGGGGCTGTGTCAATGAATTCTTTTCAAAATCCGGTGTTTTTCGCTGCCGTTTTGCTTAAGGAATCACGCGAAAAAACTAAATTCCGGCAACCGTCAGCCTGCGAACGAGTACGCTCGGCGCAGCATAGTATCCGCCCTGTGGCATGGCAACGCGCAGATCGTTTCCAAGCGCGGTGATGTCCTTCATAAGCGTAACGAAATTCCCGGCAATCGTAATATTGGAAACCGGACGGCGTACAACTCCACTCTCCGCAAGAAACCCCGCCGCTTTTAGGGAAAAGTCGCCGGATATCTCGTCAACACCGGCATGGAGACCCTCCAGTTCCGTAATGATTAACCCATCGCAGAGTTCCGATACCAGGTTTTCGCAGGATGCGCTGCCCGTTTCGAGGCGAAACACCGTCGGCGAGATGCCAACGGTTGCCGCCGCGCTGCCGCGGCTGGCATTCCCCGTACTCTCGACCCCGGCTTTTCGCGCGGTTTTTAGATTGTGCAGCAGCGTTTTCAGTTCGCCGTTTTCGATTACCGCCTTTTTCCGGCAGGGCGTCCCTTCCCCGTCGAACGCGCGCGGCGCAATCGGGTCGAACGGATCGTCCCAAAGCGTAACGAGCTTGCTTGCGATCTGCAGCCCTTCCTTTCCGGCCAGCAGCGAGCATCCCTTCTGCGCGTTGTCCGCCGAAAACATGGGCGAAAACGCGGCCAGAAGATCGCACATCGCATACGGTTTCAGCAGTACGCGATAATTGCCGGAATCAACCGGCTTTCCGCCGAGTTTGCCCAGCGCGTCCGCAACCGCTTCCTTTGCGCAGCCTTCCAGATCTGCGGCGTCACGTCCCATGCGAAACGCAAAACCGGTCTGTACCTCCTCGCCTTCCTGAACGGACGGCATGGCATAGATTATGGAATGGTTGGACGACTTTTGCGCACAAAGGCCAAGCGAATTTTCCAGAACTACATTGCCCGCGCCGTATTCCGCGCTGCAGTATACAACACGCTTGACGCGCGCATCCGCGGCAAGGCAAAGCGATTCGAGACGCTTTACCAGCGCAATCCGATCCGATTCGCTGATCTGCTTCAGCGCGGAATCCTCCCGCAGAACGGTTTGATATGTCTGCTTCGTCTGCATTGGACGTTCGTCTTCGCTTTCGATGCAGGCGGCGTTGTCGATGGCGTGGTCAACGAGCCGTTGCGGATCCTCAATCGCCTCCGTATACGCATATCCTTCATGTCCCCGATAGGATACGCGAACCGAGACGCCCGACTCGCGGCTTACGCTGTAGCGGTCGATTTCGCCTTCGTTTGCGTTCACTTCGAACGACTCACCGTCGGCATAAAACAGTTCGCTGGAGTCGCAGCCCTTTCGTTTTGCATAGTCCATAGCCGATTTCGCAAATTCCGGATACGTCATTCGATTGCGCCTCCTTTGCCGCCGATGGTCATGCAGGAAATCCGGATGCGCGGCTGACCGACGTTGGTTGGAACCGCACCGGAAAGCGACCCGCACATCCCCGCCTCCATCCACATTGTTTTTCCAACACGATCGATTCTTTGCAGCACTTCGCTGCCTTTTCCAATGAGCGTTGCGCCGCGCACGGGCGAAACAATCGCCCCGTTTTTCACCCAGTACCCCTCGGCAACACTGAAGTTGAACTCGCCAGTAGCCGGATTGACCGAGCCTCCGCCCATCATTTTTGCAAACAGTCCTTCGCCCATGGTTGCAATCATTTCGTCCTCGTCATCCGATCCCGCGCAGATAAACGTGTTCGTCATGCGCGAGGTTGGCGCAAAGGTATATCCCTGCCGCCGGGATGAACCGGTGCTGGGCAGGTTCATTCTGCGCGAACCAAGTTTATCGATGAGGTACCCTTTCAGTATGCCGTTTTCGATCAAAAGATTCCTGCGCGGCATACCGCCTTCATCGTCCACATTGATGGATCCCCACTCACCCGGCATCGTTCCGTCGTCCACCGCGCTAACGCAGTCCGAGGCGATTTTCGTATTCAGCTTTTCGCAGAAAACGGAATTGTTTCTTCCTACGGCGGTTGCCTCAAGAGAGTGTCCGCAGGCTTCGTGAAAAATCACACCGCCAAAACCGCCGTCGATCACAACCGGGAGTCTGCCCGCCGGGCATTCCGGCGCATGCAGCATGGTCACCGCCATCTTCGCGGCAATACGGGCGTTCTGTTCCACATCTATCCCGTTATGATATGCTTCAAATCCGCGGCAGCACCCCGGGCCGGAAAACCCTGTCTG
The DNA here is from genome assembly GCA_021373115.1 of Eubacteriales bacterium. Taxonomy (GTDB): domain Bacteria; phylum Bacillota; class Clostridia; order Christensenellales; family CAG-138; genus UBA7703. Next base: position 130,983 of record JAJFTI010000034.1, read on the forward strand.
CGCCTCGCCGTTTTTCATGGCGACCGCCTGCAAAAAGATGCGGGTACGCGGACGCTCGTCGGACACGAATACGCCGTCCGTCGAGAAAAGCATAACGCGCTGCACGGAATCCAGATATCGAACCATCGCCTGCGTCACCTCCGGCGATTCGTCCTTCATCGCGCGCGCGCCCAGACGCATGACGGCAACGCGGTCGGCGTTTCCAACTTCATCAAACGGCTGTGAAACCGGTGTAGTGAAGCGCTGCATGGAAAACGCAATCTCGCCGTTCGGCGCGTGCTTCGCCTCGCCGATTGCGGCGGCGGCCGCCCGGGCGGTTTTCAGCAGCGCCTGTTTGCCGGTATCCGCGCTGTAAGCATAAGCGCATTGCGTGCCGAGCAGCACGCGCACGCCGGCGCCGCAAATTCTCGTGTAGTTTGCGGACTCCACCTTGCCGTCGATCATTTCGATGCGCGTGCTTTCGGTATCCTCCAGAAACAGTTCGGCATAATCCGCCCCGCTTCTTTGCGCCTCCCGCAGCACCGCAAGGGCGGTTCCCTCGTCAATGCGAAAAAGATTCAATTGTTTTTGATCCGGCAATTTGAGCAATCCTCCTTGGACCGTTTTGCCGGTCCGCTTCCCGTTTTCAGATTATTAACTCCAGTTATTGTATTTAATAATAGGTTAACTGGTCGATTTCGTCAATCGCAGGACATCATAATAACAGGCTGGATTATACAATTTTTTTAAAAGTATGCATAATTTGTCTTTACAAGCCATAATCGTGGTGATATATTTTCCGCATGAGTACGGAACAAAAGAAACTCTGGACGAAAGATTTTACCATACTGACGCTGGGCACCGTTGTTTCCATGCTTGGAAACGCCGTCGCCGGTTTTGCCATCGGTCTGCTGGTTCTGGATCAAACCGATTCCGTTCTGCTGTATGCGGCCTTCATGACCTGCTACAGCCTGCCAAAGATCCTTCTGCCAATGTTCGCGGGGCCGTATCTCGACCGGTTTTCCAGAAAGCGCGTCATCTATTCGCTGGATTTTCTCTCCGCTGTTCTTTACCTTGCATTTTTCCTGCTGCTGAACCGCGGGTTTTTTAACTACACGGTCTATTTACTTCTCTCCGTCGTGATCGGTTCAATCGACAGCGTGTACGGCGTCGCTTACGAAACGTTTTATCCGCTGCTCATCTCCGAGGGGAATTTTACGCGCGCCTATTCCATCGACAGCCTGATCTATCCGCTTAGCACGGCGGTTATGGTTCCCGTTGCGGGCTTGTGTTATAAAACCATCGGACTGGCGCCATTGTTTCTCTTTAACGCCTTTACCTTTCTGGTTGCCGCCATCTTCGAAACGCAGATTAAAGCGGTGGAATCGCACCTGACGACCAATGCCTGTGACAAATTCGACGGCGCGCGGTTTTTCGGCGATCTAAAAGAAGGTTTTGCCTATCTCAAACGCGAGCGGGGATTGAAAACGATCACCTGGTTCTTCTTTGTCATGATGTTTACCAGTTCTGTTTGTATGACGTTAACCCTGCCCTATTTTAAAAGTCTGACCGGCGTGGACGGCGTTATGCAGTATACATTCGTTATGGGCGCCAATACCATTGGCCGTCTTGTCGGCGGCAGTGTGCACTACTTCTTCCGGTATCCGGAAAAAAAGAAGTACAACATTGCCCTGATCGTTTATGTTGCGATCTCGGTGATCGACGGCGCATATCTGTTCTTCCCGTTCTGGGTCATGCTGGCTATCATGTTTCTCGACGGTATGCTCGGCGTCACCAGTTACAATATTCGCATATCCAGCACACAGAATTATCTGCCGGACGAAATGCGCGGGCGGTTCAACGGATTGTTCCAGATGCTGATTATTCTTGGCACAATTGGCGGGCAGCTCGTCGCGGGCGCAGTAGGAGACACGCTGCCGATCCGCTGGGTGGTTGCGGCCGCAATGGCGGTTACGCTGATTTCGGTGTTCGTGATCGTGATTCCGAACGGCGAATCCGTGAAAAAAATCTATAACGTTAACGTTTAGTCCGTTACGCTCTCCCGACTGAAGCCGGCTTCGGCTCTGGTATTTTTCTTTTTGATATGCAATAATAAGACCGCCGTCGAACGTTTGTCTCGCAATCTTCGACAGCCGGATCGAATTGACAGGAGGATTTTTCATGTTTGACCCGAGAGTTCTCAAGCTTGCGGAGGGACTTGTCCATTTTTCCTGCGCCGCAAAGCCGGGTGAAAATGTGCTGATCGAAAGCATAGGCGGCAACGAGGATCTGACCCGCGCATTGATCAAGGAAGTGTACAAAGCGGGCGCGATCCCGTTTCTATGGCTGGGTGACAAGGCGTTCGACCGCGAATTGCTCTTAAAGTCTACACCCGAACAGCTTACCCGCCGTGCAAAGGTGGACGCCGCCCTCATGTCGCAGATGCAGGCATACATCGGCATTCGCGGCGGTTCGAACGCAAGCGAGATGTCCGACGTGCCAAGCGACAATCTCAACGACTACATGAAATATTACTGGACGCCCGTTCACGGCGATATTCGCGTACCAAAAACAAAGTGGGTCATTCTTCGATATCCGACGCCGAGCATGTCGCAGCTTGCGGACATGAGCACCGAAGCATTCGAGGACTTCTATTTCAACGTCTGCACGCTCGATTACGCAAAGATGGATCGGGCCATGGACTCGCTGAAAGCGCTTCTGGAACGAACGGATAAGGTACGCCTTACCGCTAAGGACACCGACCTGTCCTTTTCCATCAAAGGTCTGCCCGCGATCAAATGCGCCGGTCGCTTCAACATTCCGGACGGCGAGGTCTTTACCGCGCCGGTGAAGGACAGTGTGAACGGCGTCATTTCCTACAATACGCCGTCGCTGGAAGGCGGGTTTACCTATACGGATATTCGGCTCACGTTTGAAAACGGAAGAATTATCAAAGCTACGGCAAACGATACGGAGCGCATCAACAAGCAGCTCGATATCGACGAAGGCGCGCGCTATGTGGGCGAGTTCGCCATTGGCGTGAACCCCTTTATTACCTTTCCAATGAAGGATACCCTCTTCGATGAAAAGATCTCCGGCAGTATTCACTTTACCCCCGGCGCCTGCTACGACGACTGCGACAACGGTAACCGGAGCAGCCAGCACTGGGATATCGTATTAATACAAACGCCGGAATACGGCGGCGGCGAAATCTGGTTCGACGGCGTTCTCGTCCGCAAGGACGGCCGTTTCGTCCTGCCGGAACTCGAATGCCTCAATCCCGAAAATCTAAAATGACTCCGCAGTATACGAACACAGCCCCGCGCGAACGCGCGGGGCTGCTTCTATATTTCAGCAATTCCGCCTTCTCAGGCGTTAGACTCAATCCTCCGGCTCAATCAGGCCGTAGTTCCCGTCCTTGCGCTTATAGAGTACGTTCATCTGGTTCGTTTCCGCGTTGAGGAATACATAGAACGAGTGGCCGACCATTTCAATCTGGAGCATGGCCTCCTCCTCGCTCATGGGCTTAATCGCAAACCGCTTTACGCGAACGATTCTGGGCCCTTCCTCTTCCGCGTCTTCGATCTCGCCGGGATAACGCGACTCAATTTCGCGAACCGCGCCGACGCGCAGGCACTTTTCGAGGCGGGTGCGATGGCGGATGATCTGCTTTTCGAGCTTGTCGAGCACATTGTCGATGGAAGCGTACATGTCGCCGGTGATCTCTTCCCCGCGGATCACACCGCCTTCATAGGGAATGGTTACCTCCACAATATGGCGGTTGCGCTCCACGGAGAGTGTGACAAACACCTCCGTATCCTGCGGGAAGTACCGCTCGAGCTTGCCCACCTTCTTGTTGACCAGTTCGTCGAGGTAATCGGAGATTTCGAGATTTTTTCCTGTAATCGAAATACGCATGTTACCACTCCTTCTTCGGCAAATTTCTTTGTACTCTGCCTTGCTTTATTATTCGATACAAAGGTGGCTTTTCCCTGCAACCTCTGTAAACGAATTTTAATAACCTGTGGATTCTTTGTAACATCTTTTCTTAAATTGTACATGTTAAGAATTCGCTCTTCCGTAATAGAATCACAGATGAAGTTTTCGAATGAAGTTTTCGAATGAATTTTTCAAAGTACTATTCCATCGTTTTTGTCAGGAATAGAAAAGCAGCGGAATTGTCCCGCTGCATTTCCTGTCATTTGATTTTTTGTCCGTTTCCATAGACCGCCGTAATCGCGCGGTCATCCGCCAGATACACCGCGCGTTCAAACCGTTCCTGAACCGACAGCGTCCTTGCGCTCGGCGGCATCGATGCATCGCTGACCACCACCGCATGCAGCGGGTTCCCCGGCGCAAATCCGTCCCGATCGCCAAAGTATCTTGCTCCCGCGCTGGTTGCCAGATAATACGCCTCGCCTACGGTCAGAAACGGCTCCGCGCCATCCGTTGCAATTGCGCGCGCTTTGGACATCCGCAAACACCCGGTGATTACCTGCAGCATTGGCAGCTGCGCGCCGCCGGCGATATCCGAGCCCAGCGCAAGCCAGACCCCGCGATTCTTCATTTGCCGCACGGGCGCAAACCCGCTGCAGATATTGATGTTGGAATCCGGGCAATGCACGCAAAGCACGTTGTGATCGATCATGGCCTGCTGCTCCCGCGCGTCGGAATGCACGCAGTGCGCCATGATTGTGTGCTCCTTCCACAAACCGTATTTATCGTAGGTTTGCCAGTACTGTTCGCAATCCGGATGCAGGCGCTTGACCAATTCGATCTCTTTATAATTTTCGCTCAGGTGACTCTGCACATACAATCCGCGCTCTTCGGCGAGTTTACCCAGCCAGCCCATCAGCTCGTTTGTGCAGCTTGGCGTAAAACGCGGCGTCAGGATTGGCTTGATTTTTTTGAATTGCGCACATTCCTCCAGCCAGCGCAGTGTTTCGCGCTTGCTCTCCTCCGTCCCTTCCTGGCACTCGCAACTGTCGCGGTCCATATTCACCTTGCCGGCAAAACCGCCAATCCCCGCGCGCTCCAGCTCTTGCATGAGAATTCGCGTCGCGTCCGCATGCGTGGAAGAATAGATGCAAACGCGCGTCGTACCGTTTTTCACCAGTTCGGCGGCGAGCCGCTGATATGTGCCGCGTGCAAAATCGGAATCCGCAAATCGCGCTTCCGTTTTATAGGTATAGGTTTTGAGCCAGTCCATCAGCGGCAGATCCATGCCCATTCCAAGCATGGGATACTGCGGCGCGTGCAGATGCATGTCGCAAAACCCCTGCAGAATCAGCTGACCGGAATAATCCGTTACCGGCAGATTTGCGTATTGCTCCGGAAGTGCGGAAAAGACGCCAAGAACAACTCCGTCCTTCGCGGCAAGGTAGCCGTTTTGCGTGATCGCGGGATCGCCAAAGGTTTTCGCCTCGATTATATTCCCTTTTATCAGTTCGATCATTTCGTTACTTCCCGTCGTTTGATTCGATCATCCTCGTTTTTAACGCCGATTACGCGTCTCGCGTATCCACGTCCTTAAGCTCCCGCGCGGAACCCGCTTCCACCAGCAGCAGCAAATCCGGATACCGGTGAATCACCGCGCCGCCGCCGATGTCTTCCTTGAGCTGCGTTAAATTTGGGAACATGGAGCGGGGAAAAACCACCGGATTTCCTCGCGTCCCATGATACGACAGGGAAACGATGCGCTCCGGATTTTTCGAAAATGTGTCTAGCAGAACGGTCACACTCGCCGGTTCGAGATAGGGCTGGTCCGACACGGCATACAGTATCCCTTCGAGATCGGGTTCCATCCGTAAGACCGCTTCCGTCCCGATGGAAACGCTCGTACCCACACCGCGTTCCGGGTCGGAATTGATGACTACGGTAAAACTTCTTTCCAGCGCAAGCGCCTGAATCTGCGCTTCCCGCGCTTGTGTCACGCAAACGCGCGCCGCGAAAGGAAAATTAGCATAAAGCCTGAGCGCGCGGGTAATCATGGGCTCGCCCTCAACTTCATACAGCAATTTACTGCCGCCAAAGCGCTTCCCCGCGCCCGCCGCGAGCAGGACGCACCCGGCTTTCATGTGCGGTACCGTTGTCCGGGTTTGCGGAAGACGAACCGCCCCTTGCCCTCCTGAGCGATTTTCCCGTCCCGAACGACAAGCCTGCCGCCAAGCAGCACGTCCGATATCGAGCCGAGCACCTTCATTCCTTCGTAGGGCGAATTATCGCAATGGTGCGCGTTGGTGCGGAAGGAGATTGTGCTTTCCCCTTCCGGCTGATAGAGCGTGATGTCCGCTTCCGCTCCTTCGGCCAAGGAACCGCGATTGGGATACATTCCAAAGAGCTTTGCCGCGTTTTCGCTCAAAAGCGACGCCATCTGCGGCAGCGTAATGCGCCCTGTTCGTACAGCGTAGGTATAGATTAACTGCGCGCGGTTCTGAACGCCCGCACCGCCGTTCGGCGTTTTACTGAACTCGCCGCCGCCGAGCGCCTTTTGGCTCATCATGAACGAGCAGTGGTCGGTGCCAATCACGTCGATCTCCCCGGACGTCATTGCCGAAAGCAGCGCATCCCCGTCCGCACGCTTGCGCAACGGCGGGGACATGATATATTTCTCCGCGTCCGGCTCGGCATACCTTGTATCGTCCAGAACCAGATACTGCGGGCAGGTTTCGAGATAGACTTCCTGGCCCCTCCGGCGAGCTCTCCGCGCTTCCTCCAAACCTTCTTGGGTCGAGAGATGCACAACCCAAACGGGCGAATGCGCAAGCTGGCCAATTCGCATGAGCCGTGAAACCGCCTCCGCTTCCACCTCGTTTGGCCGCGAGAGCGGGTGCCCCAAGGGTGAGCGCATGCCGACGCTGTTGAGCTCATGTATACGCTCGTTTAAAATATCGTAGTTTTCGCAGTGTACGCCCGCGATGCACCCGAGCGCCGCCATATGTTTCAGCGCGGCGTAGATCTCGCCGTCGTTGAGGCGCATGGCGTCGTAAACCATGTACATTTTGAAGGACGTAACCCCCTGCGCCACCATACGCTCCACTTCGGCGGCGTGCTCGCCGTTCCATTCGGAAATCGCCATATGGAATCCATAGTTGCAGCTCGAACCCTGCGCCTTCTTCTGCCACAGGTCAAAGGCATCCTGCATGGTCATGCCGTGGTCCTGTGTGGCAAAATCGAGCACGGTGGTTGTGCCGCCCAGAATCGCCGCGCGCGTACCGGTCACGAAATTATCCGCCGTGACGGTGACCCCCAGATCGAGATCAAAGTGCGTATGCGTATCGATGAATCCCGCAAAAACAAGTTTGCCGCGCGCGTCGATTATTTCGTCCGCGGTTTCCGCCAAGTCAGGCGCGATTCGTTTGATAAAACCATTCTCTACAAGCAGATCCGCCTGCTCTATCCCCGTGCTCCGAACGAGTGACCCGTTTTGAATGAGCGTCCGCATATGTAATCCTGCCTCTCTTTTTCAAATGCATAAGGTCGAGTGAACACCGCTGGATATCGGAAGTGCGCATTCGTTATTTTCCCCAAAGATTACGGGCTTTTTTCTGAACCTATTATTATTTTAGCACAGAAGAAAGTTATTGGAAAGTATTTGCATCTAACAATCTTTATGCTATACTAACAAAAAGGTGGGTGAGCATTATGCAAAAGTCACGAATCCGCGCCGCCATCCTGAACGCGGCCAATCGGAATGCCGCTCTTGTCATAAAAAACGCAAAAATCGTAAATGTTTTTACCGAAGAAATCATCGAAGGCGACGTCGCCATGCGCGACGGGATTATCATTGGCGTCGGTTCCTATACCGGCAGAGCGGAGATCGACGCAAAGGGCGCATATCTCTGCCCCGGCCTGATCGACGGGCATGTGCACATCGAATCCTCCATGGCGCATCCTTCCCGTTTTGCAAACGTCATTCTCGACAAAGGTACGACCTCCATCATTGCCGACCCGCATGAGATTGCGAATGTCTGCGGCGCGGACGGAATTCAATATATGCTCGATCAAACGGAATGGCTTCCCCTTTCCGTTTTTGTTATGGTGCCCTCCTGCGTGCCCTGCACCGCGTTTGAAACGAGCGGCGCCAAGCTGACCGCGCGCGACATGGAGCCCTTCATCAGCCACCCGCGCGTGCTCGGGCTCGGCGAGGTAATGGACTATGTTGCAACCGTGGAAGGCGACGGTGAAATGCTCGACAAGCTGCATCTCTTCCGCCATTACCCGATCGACGGACACGCGCCCGCGCTGTCGGGCGACGCGCTGAACGCCTACTGCGTCGCGGGGCCGCACACCGACCATGAATGCATCACCTATGAGGAGGTGCAGGAAAAACTTCGCAAGGGTCTGCACATCCACCTGCGCCTTGGCTCCGCAAATCGCGGCGTTGAAGATATTATGAAGCAGATCGCGGATAACCACCTGCCTACGCGGCGGATGAGCTTCTGCACGGACGACAAGCACCTTGCCGATATACGCGAGGAAGGACACATCAACTATATCATCCGCCGCGCGGTAGCAAACGGCATCTCTCCGATTCACGCAATCCAAATGGCAACCATCAACACGGCGGACGCATACGGCATCCGCCATTATGGCGCGGTTGCGCCGGGATACCGCGCGGACTTCGTTGTATTTGACAATCTGAAGGATTTTAATCCGCGTTTTGTGATTACGGATGGCAAGCTCTTTGAACCAAGCGTGGACACGCATATCAAACCCGACCCGAAAATCTACAACAGTGTGCACCTTGCCCCGCGCAAGCCCGATGTGTTCCGCCTGCCGATCTTTGGAAAAGCGAATATCATCCGGCTCATTCCAAAGGAACTCGTCACCGCGCTGGACACGGAAGAGGTCTATACGGAAAATGGCTGCTTCGTGCCAAAGAACGGCCTGCTCAAGCTCGCCGTGCTGGAGCGCCACCATGCCTCCGGCCGCGTTGGATTAGGCATTCTGCGCGGATTTCAAATTGAAAACGGCGCAATCGCAACCACGGTTGGACACGACTCGCATAACCTGATCGTCGTTGGGGACAACGACGCGGATATGCTCCAGGCGGTTAACGTGCTCGAGGAATGCGGCGGAGGATACGCGGTCGTCCGCAACGGCGAAACGCTGGCCAAGCTCACGCTCTCGGTCGCGGGGCTTATGAGCGACGCGCCGCTGGATGTGATTCTCAAGCACCAGCGCGAGCTTGCCGACGCGGCGGCGGCGCTCGGAATCCATACGGACAGCGACCCGTTTATAACGCTCTCGTTCCTCGCGCTGCCGGTCATACCGGACGTCCGCCTGACGGATATGGGTCTCTTTGACGTAACAAAGATGGAGTTTTTTAACAAGGTGAATCAATAGTATCCCGATAAACACATTATATAATATATGTTGTTTATTTTGTGATATTCCCGTAGCGTTTTCATGAAAACCCTGTTTTCATCCATTCCAGAATGTATGATAAGCATGGGTTCGTATACGTTTTCGATAACGTACCGCAGACTCGATTTCACGGATTTCCTATCGCGGGCGGCAGACCGCACCGCCGCCGCGTTTCGGCACCACAAACAGGAGGGTAATATGGTAGTTGGAAAAAGCGTCAAACGCGTAGACGCATTCGACAAGGTAACGGGGCGCGCCCGCTATACGGACGACCTTGTCGACAAAAGCGCGCTGATCGTAAAAATCTGTCACTCGACCATTGCGCACGGCATGGTCAAATCCATTGACAAAAGCGAGGCGGAAAAGATTGCAGGCGTCGTGAAGATCCTCACGTGCTTTGACGTGCCCGACCGCCCCTTCCCCACGGCCGGTCACCCCTGGTCAACCGATCCGCACCATCAGGACGTTGCCGACCGTCTGCTGCTGAATCGGCATGTTCGCTATTACGGGGACGATATCGCCGTTGTCATTGCCGAGGATGAAGTAACGGCGGAACAAGGCGTACGCGCGCTCAAGGTGGAGTACGAGGAATTTTCTTTCGTGCTTGATCCGCAAGAAGCAATGAAGGACGGCGCGCCGCTGCTGCACGAGAAATTTAAGAATAACATTCTCGCGCATACCGGTTACGAAGTCGGCAATTACGAAGAAGCGATACTGGAGCCCGGGCTTGTAAAAATCGAGGGTTGGTATGATACTCCCACCGTCCAGCACTGCCATATTGAGAACCATATCTGCTATGCCGAGGAACAAAGCGGTAAAATCGTGATTGTTTCAAGCACGCAGATTCCGCATATCGTACGCCGTATCTGCGGGCAGGCGCTGGGGCTCCCCTGGGGCAGCGTACGCCTGATCAAGCCCTATATCGGCGGCGGGTTCGGCAACAAGCAGGATGCGCTCTACGAGCCGCTCTGCGGTTATTGCTGTCAGCAGGTCGGCGGCCGTCTCGTGAAACTTGACGTCAGCCGCGAGGAAACCTTTGTCAGCAACCGCGTTCGCCACGCGATTCGCTACCATATTATCACCTTTGCGCGGCCGGACGGTCGTTTCGTCGCGCGGCGCATGGAGGCGTTTTCGAATCAGGGCGCTTACGCAAGCCACGGCCACGGCATCGTCGCCAAGGGTGCAAGCGCATTTAAGCAGATCTATGTGGACGACAAAGCCACCAAGGTTGACGCATATACCATCTTTACCAACACCCCCGCCTCCGGCGCGATGCGCGCCTACGGCATTCCGCAGGTATCGTTTGCCATCGAGAGCAATGTAGAAGACGCGGCGGAGATTCTCGGCATCGACTCGCTGAAGCTCCGCCAGATGAATATGATGCCCGTTGGCTACAAGGATGATTTCACGAAGAACATCAACTATTTCGACAGTCTGAACCAATGCATCGCCAAAGGCAAAGCCTATATCGACTACGAGCGCAAGCACGCGGAGTACGCCAAGCAGACCGGTCCGATCCGCAGGGGCGTCGGCATGGCGATCTTCTGGTACAACACCGCGGTCTGGCCCATTTCACTGGAAGCCTCGAGCTGCCGCATGGTCATGAATCAGGACGGATCGGTGCAGTTTGAAATTGCGGAAACGGAGATCGGTCAGGGCGCGGACACCGCCTTTGCGCAGATGGTTGCGGATACGGTCGGCGTTCCGTTTGAAAAGGTGCATGTTATGTCAACGCAGGACACGGACATTACCCCGTTCGGTACGGGCGCTTACGCTTCCCGCCAGACATACGTTGCCGGTTTCGCCATTCATCAAATCGGTACGCAGCTAAAAAACAAGGTGCTCAACTACGCTTCCTACCTGACGGGCAAGCCAGCTGACGTGCTCGACCTGGTCGATGGAATCGTGATTGACAAATCAACCAAAGAACCGCTGATGCCGATTGACGAGCTTGCAACCACCGCGCTCTACTCCCTCGATCAGGCGGAGCAATTCAGCGCCGAAGGCACGACCCAGATCAAGAGCAATGCCTATTCGTTCGGTTGCGGATTTGTCGAGGTCGAGGTGGATATTCCAATGTGCAAGGTCACGCTGCTCAAAATGATCAACGTGCATGACTGCGGCAGGCTGATCAATCCTCAGCTTGCCGAAGCGCAGGTGCACGGCGGCATGAGCATGGCCATCGGTTATGGCATGGGAGAGCAGCTGCTCTTTGACCCGAAAACCGGTAAGCCGCTCAACAACAATCTGCTCGATTATAAACTCTGCACCATGATGGATCACCCCGATCTGAAGGCGGAGTTCGTCGAGAATTTTGAGCCGACCAGCCCCTTTGGCACCAAGGCGCTTGGCGAACCGCCCACCTGCCCCGGCGCGCCGGCGATTCGCAACGCGATTTTCAACGCAACGGGCGTATCGATCAATCAAACGCCAATGACGCCGCATGTCCTCTTTGCCCGTTTCAAAGAGGACGGCCTTTTATAAGAATAGGAGCTGACGAACATGTACGATTTTTCCGCATTATACGAAGCAACCAGCGTGCAAAACGCCGTGGAGCTCATGCAGGCACACCCGTCGGCCGTTCTGATCGCCGGCGGCAGCGATGTGTTGATTAAAATGCGCGAGGGCAAGCTCGCTGGCGCGGAGCTCATCAGCATCTATAAGCTCGACGAGCTGCGCGAGGTCACAATGGATCCGGACGGCGCGCTGCGCATCGGACCCATGACAAGTTTCTCCCACGCGACAAACAGTCCTATGCTGCAGAAATACATGCCCGTGCTTGGCGAATCGGCGGATACCGCGGGCGGCCCGCAGCTAAGGAGCATCGGCACCCTCGGCGGCACCATCTGCACCGGGGTGACCAGCGCGGACACCGCGTCCACGCAGGTTGCCTACGACGCGGTGCTGGAAATCACAAGCGTATCCGGCATACGTAAGCTGAGCATTCACGACTTTTACAAAGGACCCGGCAAGGTGGATCTGCAGCCGGGCGAACTGCTGACGGCGATTCTGATTCCGAAGGAGAGCTATGAGAACTGCTTCGGTTATTACATTAAATACGCTATGCGCAACGCGATGGATATCGCGACCATCGGCTGCTCCGTCAACGTTGTGCTCAGCCCGGATCGAAAAACGATCCGGCGCATGCGCATTGCCTATGGCGTCGCGGGGCCGGTGCCCATGCGGGCCCGCACCGCCGAGGCCGCGCTGAACGGAATGCCGGTTGGCGAAGCCGCGATTGCCGCCATTGGCGAAGAAGTGCTCAAGGATGTGAACCCGCGCACAAGCTGGCGCGCGAGCGCGGAATTCCGCAAGCAGATCATCAGTGAGACCGCGCGCCGCGGATTAAAAGCCGCGATTGAACGTGCAGGAGGTGTGTTCTAATGGAAAAAAAGCTGGTACGATGCAACATCAACGGCAAGGATGTGGAGACGTATTTGGACGTTCGCTCCTCGCTGACGGACATGCTCCGAAACGACTACCGCCTGACCTCGGTCAAGAAAGGCTGCGAGGTCGGCGAATGCGGCGCCTGCAACGTCATCATCGACGGGGAATGCTACAACTCCTGCATCTATCTCGCGGTATGGGCGGAAGGAAAGCACATCCGCACACTGGAAAGCCTGTTGGGTCCGAACGGCGAACTGAGCGATATTCAGCAGGCGTTTGTGGATGAGGCGGCCGTTCAGTGCGGTTTCTGCACGCCGGGATTCATCATGACCGCGGTCAAAATTCTCGAATCCGGCAAGGAATATACGCGCGAGGAGCTCAGAAAGCAACTCAGCGGGCATCTCTGCCGCTGCACCGGCTATGAAAACATCCTAAACGCTGTTGAAAAGACAATGAAAAAGCGTTTGGGAAAGGCGTAAGCGTTCTTCGAATTCCCCATTTGTATCAAATAGTGATAGCCGCCATTTCGGCGGCTATTTTCGCGCTTAAACGTTTTTTTGCGGTTATGGATTACGGCTTCTCCAGAAGAATGGCGATCGTCATGGAATCCTCGGTATATGGCGTTCCCGCAATGTCTCCAAACACCGCAAGCGCATGGAACCCCGCCGCTTCCGCTTCCGAAATCAAATCCTCTTTCGTAAAGCAATGGTTCCAGATATAGTATGCCCTGTTTCCCTCCCTTGTTGAAACCAAAACCTGGTTCAGCGTTGTGTTCTCCCGGTATTTCCGGTTCGCACTCAGGCAGTAATAGCGCTCCGCGCTCCAGAACCCGCCGTCCTGAACTTCCCAGGTTTGGCTCTCCGTAAAAGCGTCGTATTGGTTCCGGGAGCATACGTCCAGAAGGAAACGGCCGCCGGAACGCAAGCGGCTGAAGACGTTTTTCATGACTCTTTTGCGGTTATCCGCAGAAAGAGCGCCGTAGTCGCAGTAAATCAGCACCGCGGCGTCAAACACGCCCTCGATTGTCATATCCAGATAGTCTTCGCAGACGTACGCAATCGCCAGATTCCGTTCGTTTGAAACCGAACGCGCATACTCGATCGACCGGCTCGAAAAGTCGATCCCCGTCACGCTGTATCCGGCTCTCGCAAACCGTTCGGCATAAAGTCCCGGTCCGCAGCCGATATCCAGAAGATTCCGATACCGTTTTGGCGGGATGACGGTTTGAATCCAGGTTGCGGAGCGGCCGATGAACTCCGGTTTTCTGCTGGCAAGGTCGTCGTTTGGATCGAGATGTATTTCGAGCAGTTTTTTCGAAATGTGTTCGTCTCTCCAAAAGACGTTTTCTGTTGTTTCGAATAATTCCGGGTATTTCAGATATTGTTCCAGTTGCTCAAACATTTTGTGTTCCCCTTTCCTGTCAAAAACAAAGACCGCAGATTTTACTCTGCGGCTTCCTTCCATAAACGGTAAAGTTGCGACAAAGAGTAAATAAAACCAAACAAACAACAAGCGCATTCGCCATGCTGCACCGCACCGCACCGAGCTTGTTTTTTTGATTTTATCGACTCTTTTCCGGCGAACCGATTCCTTTGTTCTATGGAATCCGGCTCGTCGAACCGCATCACCTCATGTCTTTTTATAAAATATCATGCGTCAATCCCTTTGTCAAATCAAGAAGCAGCCTGTTGTATCCGGTCAAAAGCATGCTTGCATAATGCGTATATCAATTTCATGATTGAAATTATGTGAAAAGTATCGTAGCATAGGAAAAGAATTGTTTTTCTTGCCCGGAATCGGGAAACCGTGCTTGGGCAGTCGATTATTCTCTTGAAAGGAACGATCCATCATGCGTTATTCGGATTTGAACAAAGCGGCTCTTCAGGCGGAGTTAGCCCGCGTAAAACAGGATTATGAGGCGCTTCGCGGCCATAAGCTGAACCTCAACCTCACCCGCGGCAAGCCCGAAACCGCGCAGCTTGCCCTTTCAAACGATATGCCCCATACGCTCGACGACGGCAATTATATGATCGACGGAGTTGACGCGCGCAATTACGGCGAACTCGCGGGACTGCCCTCCTGCCGGAAGCTGTTTGCGGAAATTCTCGCCTGCAAGCCGGAGGAGGTAATCCTCGGCAACAACGCGAGCCTGCAGCTCATGTACGACCTCATCGCAAAGGCCTATACGCACGGTTTGAAGAACAGCGTCCGTCCTTGGGCGAAGGAGGAGAAGCTGAGATTTCTCTGTCCCTTTCCCGGCTACGATCGGCACTTTAACGTGACCAAGTCCTTCGGCATGGAACTGATTCCCGTTCCGCTCAGCGAAACCGGGCCGGACATGGATCTGGTGGAAGAGCTGGTCAAAGATCCTTCTGTCAAGGGGATGTGGTGCGTGCCGAAGTATTCGAACCCGGACGGCTACGTCTATCCCCTCGAAACCTGCCGGCGTATCGCCGCAATGAAACCCGCCGCGCCGGACTTTGCCCTCATGTGGGACAACGCGTACGTAATCCACGCGTTCGATGGCGATGAAACGCCGTTTCCGGACATGATCGGTCTCTGCCGTGCGGCAGGAAATCCAGACCTCGTATACGAATTTGCCTCTACGAGTAAGGTAACCTATGCGGGCGCGGGTATTTCCTGTATTGCCGCGAGCGTGGAGAATATTCAGTACATTCTGGGGCTTATGACCTTCCAGACCATCGGCCCGAACAAGGTAAACGAGCTTATGCATATTCGCTTCCTCAAAGACCTTGATCATACGCTCGCGCACATGAAAAAGCATGCGGCGATTATGAAACCCAAGTTCGACCTCGTCTGCGAAGCGCTGGAACGGGAAATTGACCCGTTGGAGATTGCAAGCTGGCACCGTCCCAGAGGCGGTTACTTTGTGAGCATCAATCTTTTGCCGGGCACGGCGAAGCGCGTGGTCGCACTCTGCAAGGAAGTGGGCGTGGCAATGACCGGCGCAGGCGCAACCTATCCCGGCGGCGTCGATCCGCAGGACACAAACCTGCGTATCGCCCCATCCTATCCGCCGCTCGGCGAAGTCAGGCAGGCGATGGAAGTCTTCTGCACCTGCGTGAAGCTGGCCGCGCTTGAAAAGCTGCTGGCATAGGCATTATACGGCAAAGAAACGCCGCTTCCGGTTCTTCGGAAGCGGCGTTTGTGTTACTTGTGTTCGTTATGCCTGATATGAGTCGAAGCCCATTTTGTGGTAAACCTTGCTGACGGTTTTTCGCGCCGTGATCTGCGCGCGCTCCGCGCCAAGCCGCATCTGTTCCGTCAGGTACGCTTTGTCCGCAAGCAGACGCGCGTACTCGGTCTGAATCGGTTTGAGCGTGTCAACGATCGCGTCCGCTACGCCACTCTTGAGGTCCCCGTATCCTTTCCCTGCGAAACGGGCGACCGCGTCCTCGATCGTGCCGTTGGTGCAGGCCGAATAGATCGAGAGCAGGTTGTAGACGCCCGCACGGTCGGGATTGGCGGTAATCTCGCCTTCGCTGTCCGTCACCGCGCGCTTGAGCTTCTTTACGATCAAATCCGGCTCGTCGAGAATACGAATGTACGCATTCGGGTTGGCGTCGGACTTGCTCATTTTCTTTTCCGGCTCCTGCAGGCTCATGATGCGCGCGCCAATCTTGGGGATGTACGGTTCCGGCACGACAAACGTTTCACCGTAGAGATTGTTGAAACGGATGGCGATATCGCGCGTGAGTTCGACATGCTGCTTCTGATCCGCGCCGACCGGGATATATTTCGCCTGATAGATCAGGATATCCGCCGCCATCAACACAGGATAGGTAAAGAGCCCTGCGTTGATGTTCTCCGCGCTCTTCGCGCTCTTTTCTTTGAACTGCGTCATGCGCGAGAGTTCGCCCGTGTACGCGTTGCACATGAGCGCCCAGGTCAGTTGGGTATGTTCCGGCACGTGGCTCTGCACAAACACCGTTGAGTGGTTGGGATCGATACCCGCGGCAAGAAACAGCGCGAACGTTTCGACACTGCGCCGCCGCAGTTCGGTCGGGTCCATACGCACGGTCTGCGCGTGCAAGTTGGCGACCATATAGTACGCGTCGAAATCGTCCTGCATGGCGACGTAGTTCTTCAGCGCGCCGAAATAATTGCCGATGGTTAAAACGCTCGTCGGCTGAATGCCGCTGAGCACCGCGTCCTTTTTCTTTGTTGTCGTATCCATCCTGTCCCCTCGGTTCACCGCTGTCATGCCGCGGTTAATGCTTTTTCGCAAAGCGCGCCGTGAGGCGCGCAAGCAATTCACTAAAAAAAGTATTGAGTAAGGAATAAGCCGAGTTCTGTCGAGTGCGACCATCTATCTAGACCCATTGTCGCCAGTGGGTTCATGCGATTCCCGAGAGCGTAGCGGGCCGCTATTGAATGCTCCCATATCAATCTTGCACCGAGTGGGGTTTACAGCGCGCCTCCGTCGCCGGGACGCGGGTGAGCTCTTACCTCGCCTTTCCATCCTTACCCGTAAAACGGGCGGTTTCTTTCTGTTGCACTTTCCCTGGAGTCGCCTCCGCCGGGCGTTACCCGGCACTCTGCCCTGTGGTGCTCGGACTTTCCTCACCCGCATTTAGCGGGCGCGGTCGCCTTCCTTACTCAAATCAAATTCATTCATTCAATTGTCAATGCTTAGTCGTTTGCGGAATAAAGGATCCTTCCGCAGTTTTCACACTCTACAATGCCGTCCGTCGTCGCTATTTTCTTCAGCATGACCATCGGCAGCGACATATTACATCCGCCGCATTTGCTATTTACGATCTTTGCAATCGGCACCGCATGGTGCAGCTTGACCTGGTTGAACCGCTCCAGCAGCGCGGGATCAACGGTTTTGGCAAGCGTGGCGAGGTTTTGGTCGTGTTTTGCCATCTCGCCCGCACGGGCTTCCTTTTCCTCTTCGCAGGTAACGCGCAGCGTGTCGTACTCCTTTTTCGCCTTGCTCGCGGCTTTAACCGTGGATTGATATTCCTCCGTCGCCTTTTCAATCTCCGCTAGAAGCGATTTCGTTTCACGAACGCCCTGCGAGATCTCCCGGTTCAGGCGCTCGATATCAACCTTCAGCTCGGTCATCTCCTCGGCAGTACTCTCGTCGTCCTGGCGAATAGTAACGAGTTCGCCGCTCTCCACCTCCAGCCGCGCTTCCAGTTTTTCAACCTGTTCGGTCAGTTTTGGCAGCTGCTGCTCATAGATTTCGATATCCTCCGTAAGTTTCGCGATTACCGCCTGTTGATTCTTCAGTTGCTTATGCAGTTTATTGAGCTGCAGTCTCGCGGGGGTCGAGCGTATTTCCGCTTCAACGGCGTTCTTCGCAATCTCCGCTTCCTGGTATGCCCACAATGCTTCCATCTTTCTCACGGCAATTCCTCCTCAAAGGCGCACGAACGGACTCGCGTCCGCGCGCGATAAATGATATTGTACAGCAAAACAAACGTTCTGTAAACGCCGAATCAGCGGTTCCAGTACTACACACTCGGTTTCGTAGTGGCCGGCAACAACCAGGTTAAGTCCGATCGACAGCGCGTCGATCGCATCCGAATGCTTCAGCTCGCCGGTCAGGAGCACATCCGCCCCCTCCGCCTTTGCTGGCAGGAGCGCGCTCGCGCCGCTTCCGCCCATCACCGCGACGCGGGAAATCTTCGCGTTTGGATCACCGGCATACTGGGCTTTGGTATTCAGGGCGCGTTCCACAAGCTGGACAAACGTGCGTGCTTCCATCTCTTTTTTTAAATTTCCGATCCTGCCGACGCCATCGTCAAAAGGCAGCGGGTCGGAAAGCGCAACCAGCTCGCAGAGCGTATCGTTTACTCCGCCCTTCGCCGCATCCAGATTCGTATGTGCGGCGAAAAGACCGATACCGTTTCGAAGCAGCACGCAGGCCGCCGCCGTCGCGGGGTCCGAATACGCCATATGCGAAACGGGATGAAAAAACAGCGGGTGATGCGTCAGCACGAGATCCGCGCCCCACTCCATCGCTTCTTCGGCAACCGCTTTTGTGCAGTCCAGCGCAACGAGCACACGCGCGATTTCATCGTGATCCGGCTCAACGAGCAGCCCGGGATTGTCGAAATCCAGCGCGAGTTCCCGCGGCGCAATGCGCTCCATCGCGGCGAGAAATTCGTCAAGTTTCAAGGTTTTCCCTCCCAGCATTCACGAATTTGCAGCAACTGTGCCAGCTGATGATCGAGCGCTTCCGCGCGCTGCGTTTTCTGTTTGCGGCGCGCCGTTTCAATCATCCGTTCAACAAGCGGTTTCATTTGCGGTTCCCTGCGTTCAAATGCGGTATAACCCAGAAAAAAAAGGTCCTCCGGCCATCCGTCCGGCAGCGGCTGTTTCCGCTTTTGCGGCTGTCCCGCCGAAAACACCTGATAATACCGTCCCGACTCGAATACGACGCGGTCTTCCAAAATGGGATAGCTGCGCTCATACAGCCAGCGGCGAATGTCTTCCGCAGCGCGCATTGGTTGAAAAACACATACCCGCGCGCCGTTCAGCGGCGGCATCCCGTCCAGAATGCGCGTCATCTGCGTTCCGCCCATGCCCAATATGGCAATCGCGTCAGCTTCTCCCGGCGCAAGCGGGGTAAGTCCGTCGCCCAGGCGGGTTTCCACGCGATCCAGGACGCCAATCTTCCGCGCCAGGCGGGTTGTTTTCTCCAGCGACGGACTGCTTATGTCAATCGCAATGCATTTTTGAGCGGATCCCCGCTGCATCAGCGCGCAGCCAAGCCTGCCGTGATCGCAGCCGACATCCGCTACGACACGCGCGCTCCCCAGCAGCTCAATCGCGCAATCCAGGCGCGCCCCGGGGCGAATCCTACGGTTATCCATCCACATACACATTAATTATAGGAGACGGAGGTAGAAATTGCAAACCGTTCACAATGGCATATTGTGTCTTTTATGCAAATCCGCAACTTCAGCGCAACAAAAAAGCGCCGATATACGGCGCTTCTGAGAACCGCAGCGGAATTTATACCGAAATTGACTTTTTCGGTTCCACACGGTCGATCGGACCGCCGCCGAGGCATTCGTCTCCCCGGTAGAATACAACCCATTGTCCGGGCGTAACTGCCCGCTGCGGCGCATCGAACAAAACGTGCACGCCCATGCCGACGGTGATCACGTGAACCGGCTGATCCGGCTGGCGATAACGGAACTTCGCCGTACAGCCGAACTCCGGCTGCGGCGGTTCCCCCGCAATCCAGTTGATTCGTTCCGCGTCCAGCGAAAGGGAAAACAGTTCGTCGTGCTCGCCCTGCTGAACGATTAACATGTTTCGTCTAAGATCTTTACCGATCACAAACCAGCTTTCGCCGCTGCCGTCGCTGCGGCCGCCGATCCCAAGTCCCTTTCGCTGACCAAGCGTATAATACATCAGCCCGTCGTGGCGGGCTATGACCTTGCCCGTTTCGTCCACCATATCGCCCGGCTGCGCGGGGAGATATTGCATCAGAAACTGTTTAAAGTTCCGTTCGCCGATAAAGCAGATTCCGGTGGAATCCTTCTTTGTCGCATTGCTCAGGCCCGCCTTGCTCGCAATGCGGCGCACCTCGCTCTTTTGCAGCTCGCCTACAGGAAAGAGCGCATTTTTCAGCTGCGCCTGCGTCAATCCAGCAAGAAAATAGGTTTGATCCTTTCCGGAGTCAAAAGCTCGGAGCAGCTTGACCCCGCCCCTTTTATCCAGCCGCGCATAATGCCCCGTTGCCAATGCATCCGCG
This sequence comes from Eubacteriales bacterium, assembly GCA_021373115.1. Lineage (GTDB taxonomy): Bacteria > Bacillota > Clostridia > Christensenellales > CAG-138 > UBA7703. The sequence continues at coordinate 151,456 of JAJFTI010000034.1, forward strand.
CCCGTCGAGACGGCAAAATCAAGGAACGCTTTGAATTTGATTTCACAATTACAGAGCACATCCGGATTCGGCGTTCTGCCGCGCGAATATTCGTCTAAAAAATAGGAAAATACGCGGTCCCTATATTCCCGCGCAAAGTTTACCGTATAGTAGGGAATCCCGATCGCACCGCAAACGCTCTTTACGTCCTCATAATCGTTCGCCGCGGTACAAACGCCGGTTGCGTCGTCCTCTTCTTCCCAGTTTTTCATAAAAACACCGACGACGTCCAACCCCTGCTGCTTTAGCAGGTATGCCGCCACGGCGCTGTCCACCCCGCCGGACATGCCGACAACGACATGTCCGGTATGCAGGTTCGCCATTAAAAAATGCCTCGTTTCTGACGATGGCCGAATTCGGAAACCCGTTTATTCGGCAATCACCGCCGTAAGCATATATCCTTCGTCTTCCAGAACTTCTCCCGCGTGCTTCAGCACGGTTGCGGGCGTCATATCGGTTTTGATTCTGGCATTCTCCATCTCAACGGAAACAACCTCGAACCCGGATTCCTTCAGGATATTGGTTACCTTGCTGACACAATGCTGACAGCCCATTCCATCAATCTTCAGCCGATACGTATTCATGGAAACACCTCCTGTTCTTTCCGTTATTGTAGCACGGCCGCTACGATTGTTCGATGACTAAGTCACAGACCGTGTAAACAGCGTATAAAAACCGATATTAATTTATTCGACCAATCCGGTTCAATTCCTTCCTTACTTTTTCCCGCTTTTATCACAGCGCTCGCGCGCCTTGACAAACGCGCTGTTTTCCTGCGATAATATGCGTTGACTGAAGACGAAGGAGCACACTTTTTATGGCATCCGATTCGACGACCCCGTCGGCAAAACCATCCTGGTACACCATGGATCAAATCGTTTCGCTCTGCAAGGGGCGCGGCTTTGTTTATCCCGGCAGCGAAATCTACGGCGGCCTGGCAAACAGCTGGGATTACGGCCCTCTTGGTGTGGAGTTCAAGAATAATATCAAGCGCGCCTGGTGGCGTAAATTCGTGCAGGAATCGCCCTACAACGTCGGAATGGACGCGGCAATTCTAATGAACCCGGAAACCTGGGTGGCCAGCGGCCACGTCGGCGGTTTTTCCGACCCGCTGATGGACTGCAAAAGCTGCCGGGCGCGTTTTCGCGCGGATAAACTGATTGAGGATTACGCCAGCGAACACAATTTGACGGACATTCGTCCGGACGGCTGGACAAACGCGCAGATGGAAGCCTTTATTCAGGAAAAGGGTATCGTCTGCCCCGAGTGCGGCAAGGGCGATTTCACCGGCATCCGTAAATTCAACCTGATGTTTAAAACCTTTCAGGGTGTAACGGAGGACTCCGCTTCAGAACTGTATCTTCGTCCTGAAACCGCGCAAGGCATCTTCGTAAACTTTAAAAACGTCCTGCGCACCACCCGCAAGAAACTGCCGTTCGGCATCGCGCAGGTTGGAAAATCCTTCCGAAACGAGATTACGCCGGGCAACTTCATCTTCCGTATTCGCGAGTTCGAGCAGATGGAGCTGGAGTTCTTCTGCACGCCGGGCACCGATTTGGAATGGTATGCCTACTGGAAAAACTACTGTCACAATTTTTTGCTTGCACTCGGCATGAAGGACACAGGCATCCGCCTTCGCGAGCACGAGAAAGAGGAGCTCTCGCACTACAGCAAGGGCACGACGGACATCGAATTCCTGTTTCCGTTCGGCTGGGGCGAACTCTGGGGCATTGCGGATCGAACCGATTTCGACCTTAAGAGCCACGCGAACCACAGCGGCGAAAACTTTGAATATCTCGATCCCTATACAAACGAAAAGTTTATCCCGTACTGCGTGGAGCCATCGCTCGGCGCGGATCGCGTTGCGCTCGCCTTCCTTTGCAACGCATACGAAGAGCAGGAACTCGAGGGCGGCGATATGCGCACCGTACTCCACCTGCATCCCGCGCTCGCGCCGTTTAAATGCGCCGTGCTGCCGCTAAGCAAGAAACTCAGCGAAAAAGCGCAGGAAATCTACACTTCTCTCTCGAAAAAGTTCATGGTGGATTTCGACGAAACGGGTTCCATTGGCAAGCGTTACCGCCGCGAGGATGAAATCGGCACGCCGTTCTGCGTGACCGTTGACTTCGATTCCGAAGCGGACGGCTGTGTAACTGTGCGAGACCGGGACACCATGGAGCAAGTTCGAATCCCAATTTCCGAGCTTGCCGCCTACATCGAAACACGGCTGGATTTCTAATACAAGCATTGCAAGCCCCCGCGGAACGCGGGGGCGGTTTCTATAAAGACCATTTCGCAAGGGAACCTATACTTATATAAATTGACAGGAAAAGCGCATGGCTGAAATTTCCGGCGTGGTAAACTCCATTATCTACCGCAACACCGAAAACGGGTGGACGGTGCTGGAACTTGCACCGGACGAGGGGGAAAAGCTCACCGTTGTCGGCGCGCTTCCGCTCGCTTCCGTTGGCGAGCGCGTGGAGCTCGAAGGCGAATATGCTTCCCATCCGAAATACGGCTGCCAGTTTAAGGTCGTGAGCTATCATACGCTTGCTCCGGCAACGCTTTCCGCCATCGAAACCTACCTTGGCAGCGGGCTCATCAAAGGCATCGGTCCGGCAACCGCGCGCGCCATTGTTGCCTCATTCGGCATGGACACGCTCCGGATTCTGGACGAAGACCCGCTCCGCCTTTCCGAAATATCCGGCATCGGCGCTAAGCGGCGGGACATGATCCTTGCGAGCTATACGGAAAACCGCATGATGCGGGACATTCTGCTTGCGCTTGAGCCCTATGGGATTACGGTGAATCAAGCCTACAAGCTCTATAAAATCTACGGCGAGCTCTGCTTGACGCGCATTGAAGAGAATCCCTATCAGATTATTCAGGATGTGGACGGAATTGGTTTTGTCACCGCGGATAAGATCGCGCAGAATGTTTCCGGCTTTTCCTTCGATTCCGAATCCCGTCTTCGCGCCGGGCTTCTCTACGCGCTTTCCCTTGCCGCAAACGAATACGGGCACACCTATCTGCCGCGCGCTTCGCTGCTGAACTACGCGAGCAAACTGCTTGGTGCGGAGCCGGAGCGTTTGGGTGATTCACTGGATCTGCTGGTTGAACGCAACGAAGCCGTGCATCAAATGGTTGGTGAAACGGAAGCCGTTTTTCTGCCGTTTTTCGAGCGTATGGAGTTCAAGATTGCCGAAAAACTGCTCCGGCTCTCGCAAAAGCCGATCGATAACCCGTTTTTTGATTTTGCGGCGATTCAATCCGCCCAGAAACTCGAATTATCCGCGCAGCAGCGCGGGGCTGTCTTGACGGCGCTGAACGAAGGCGCGCTCGTCATCACCGGCGGTCCCGGAACGGGCAAAACAACTATTATCCGGTTCATCACCGCGATTGTTGAGGAAATGGGGCTGGACGTTGCGCTCACCGCGCCGACCGGACGCGCCGCGAAACGCATGAGCGACGCAACGGGGCACGACGCGCGGACAATTCACCGCCTGCTGGAGTATGTTCCCGGCGAGGGATTCCTGCGCAACGCAGACGACCCGCTGTACAGCGACATGGTGATTGTGGACGAAATGTCCATGGTGGACGTTTCCCTCATGAACGCGCTGTTAAAGGCGATTCCCGTTGGAACGCGCCTCATTATGGTTGGCGACGCGGATCAGCTTCCCTCCGTCGGCGCGGGCGACGTGCTGCGGGACATTATTGCAAGCGAAACCGTTCGTGTCGTCCGGCTGGACGAGATCTTCCGCCAGGCGCAGTCGAGTATGATTATAACGAACGCACACCGCATCAACAGCGGTTCCGCTCCGATCCTCGACGTTCCGGAGTCGGATTTCGTGTTTGAAGATTTTGCCTCGCAGGATCGCATTCTGGATCGCATCATCGACGTCTGCACGCACCCGGACGGCGTGCTGGCAACCAGCGAGCCGCTGCTGGACGTTCAGGTGCTCGCCCCTATGAAAAAGGGCGTGCTTGGCGTATGGAACATCAATACGAAACTGCAGGCGGCGCTCAATCCGCCGGAACCGGACAAAAAAGAGCACATTAGCGGCGATTCGCTTTTTCGGGAAGGCGACCGCGTCATGCAGATGAAGAACAACTACAAGGTTGAGTGGAAGCGCCGCCTCCCGAACGGAACGAGCGAAGATGGAACCGGCGCGTTTAACGGCGATCTTGGCACGGTTTTTCAAATTCACGAGCAGGATCGCTCCATGAGCATAATCTTCGACGACGACCGTCTTGCGATTTTCGATTTCACGCAGCTGGACGAAATCGAGCTGGCTTACTGTATCTCGATTCATAAAAGCCAGGGCAGTGAATTTCCGGTCGTCATTCTGCCAATGTTTGGCAGCGCTTCCCCCATGATGACGCGAAACCTCCTGTATACGGCAGTAACGCGCGCAAAGCGGCAGGTCGTCTGCATCGGTCGGCGGGACGCGCTCATCAGCATGGTCAACAATAACCGTACGGACCGGCGTTATACCGCGCTCTGCAGCCGTCTGACCGAGCTCAAAGCGCTGGGCGTATGAGCCGTTTCATCCGGCGCGCCGCCGTTTCCGCCGGCGCCCTGCTGATCGAAGCGCTCTATCCCGGTCGGGTCGCCTGCGCGCTTTGCAATCGCGAAGCGATTCTGAATGAACAAAATCTTTGCGCCAGCTGCGCCGCTTCCCTGCAGCCCTGCGGAATCGTTCCCTCTTCCCCGCCGCTGGACGGCCTTGTCGCCGCCTATCGATACAAAGGCGGCGTTATTGCCGGGATTCACGCGCTGAAATACAATAAGCAAACACGTCTCGCACCGTTTTTCGCGGAGGCAATCGACCTTCCGCCGGAGTGGCGCATCGACGTTGTGATACCCGTTCCGCTCCATCCGTTCAAGAAGTGGCTCCGCACCTATAATCAAAGCGAACGGATCGCAAGCTCCCTAGCACGCAAGTGGTCTTTGCCGACCCGTGATAGCCTGCTGCGCCGCACGCGGTTCACAAGGACTCAGACCGCGCTGGATGAGTTTGAGCGGGCAAAGAACGTTGCCAGAGCATTCTCCGCCTCGCCTGCCGTAAAAGGGCTCCGTGTGCTTTTGGTGGACGACGTGACCACGACGCAAAGCACGCTCCTGGCCTGCGCAGCCGCGCTAAAGGAGGCTGGCGCGAGCCATATTTACGCCGCCTGCGCCTGCTTTGCGGCGAAAGAACCGGAATAACGAAAGCCGCCTGCGAAGGCGGCTTCTTTAAATCTCCTATATAGGTTAGCGTTCCGGTGAATTCCGGTAGAACTCCGCCATTTGAGGAATCGTGCTCCACCGTATGCTGCCGGCCTGCACATATTCGTTGATCAGCCGCAGCCATTCCTCCAAAAGATCCATATCGAGCGCCTTGCCAAACGACCACACCGCATAAAAGGTATTCACACCTTTGCTGTCCGATGCGGCAATTACGCGCGGCAGAACCTCGCGCCAGGCATCGATATCCGCCTGCGTGAGTTCCGACTCGTGAACGCGTTCGCCGTTGAGTTCCTCGCTCGCGCCGTTCAGGCTCAAGCCGCTGGGAATCAGCAGCACCGTTCCATCCGGATCGGGAACGATCCAGTTCGAACCGTCCGCCATGAGCCAGGGCTGAACGCGATCCTCCAGCGCAAACGGATACGGGGCGTGTCCGTCCGACGGATTTTGATACGGCTCAAACCCGTCGGGACGAAGGGATGGATTGAGCGACCATAACCCGTATGCAACCATACATGATACGGTATCGATTCCGCCCTGTTTGCAGGCTTTTACCCAGTTCGCTTTGGAAGCGGTGCCGGAGGCGAAATTCGTTTCGATTCCAAGAGAGGAAAGTTTCTCCCGCATTTCGTTTAACGTTTTTGCAATGCTGCGGACGCTGGCTCCCGGCTCGCCGCCCGCGTCGGCATGGATACCCACCGCGTGGCCTCGTTCACTCAATTCCAATAAAACATTGTCTTCCCAGTTGATGCACCCATCGATGATTTCCTTGGATTCCAGCGTCATTTTCGCGCCGTAGCGTTCAAACAGCGCAGCATATGCGCGCAGCTGTTCCGCATGTTTTCGAAAGCTGATTTCTTTTTCCCCATCGTCCCAACCTTCCAGATGCAGAACGACCGTGAACTGAACAATCCCCTTTCCGTCCGGTTCGGTTTGCAGGATGCTTTCCGCGGTTGGCGCGGCGGTCGCCTTCTCCTCCGGCAGGACGGTCGGTTCCGGCGTCTGCACCGCAGGTTCTTGCGCCGCCTGCAGCGCGTTTCCAATCGGGTCCGGTACATTGGCCGCTACCGCTGCCGTATCGACCACTCCAGAATCCGTTTTCGGAAGCGAGCAGCTTGCAGACCACAGAAAAACGACGAGTAAAGACAGCAAAGTGATCATCTTTGTATGTTTCATATGTCCTCCTGTATTCTATTCGTCGGTTGTTTTTTAAGGGGAATTCCAATCCGCAATGATAAACAGAATTCTGCGTTCCGTCTATTATTATCATAATACCGAACGCTTGTTTTTTCAATATCGCAGGAATACATTCGTAGTTCCATAACATAGACCACCGCTCGGCGGCATCCGGCGGAATCGATCCGAAATCAGATATACCGTTTCCGCCCTGCCAGCCTCCCCGAGAAAAAGATCGTTAGGATGAGAAGCGCAATGCAGCCAAACGCCGCATTCCAGTTGTCCGTAAGGTCGAAAAGCCAGCCCCCCATCAGCGGACCAACCGCGCCCAGTCCATATCCAAAGGATTGCACCATTCCGGAAAGGCTCGTTGCGCGCGCGGCGGTTCGTGTTCGCAAACTGATGAAAAGCATGCAAAGGTTAAAACAGGAACCAGTCGCGAACCCATAAAACACCACCGCAATCGTCAGCAGCGCTTTCGAATTGGATAAAAAAGCGCCGCCAAAGATGAAAAATAGAGCGCCGCTGCCAAAGCGATCATTCCGCGCTGATCCTTTCTTTTCGCCGCCAGTGTCGGGATCAGGAATGCGGCTGGAATGGTGGAAAGCTGAAACACAAACGCAATGTACCCGGCAAAGTCGGGTGATATCCCCTTGGACTGCGAAATGCCGGGCAGCCAGGCTGTAAAGAAATAAAGCAGATGTGATTGCGCTCCCATGAGTATCGTCAGCCACCAAGCCATTCTCGAACGAAATACGGAGCGCTGAGGCTTCTCCGTCGTTGATACGCTCAATTGCGTTTGATCCGTTCGAATCGGCGGCACTGTCTGCTGCCGAATGGAAAGCGCGCAATGCGGCGACCACGCTAAGATACCAAGCACCGCGAGTACAATCCAAACCGCCAATGCGTTCCGCCAGCCCATCCCGGGCAGGTTGGAAAGCGGGTAGCTCACCGCGGATGGAATCGCCGCAACCATAACGAGCGGAATTGTGTAAGAAGCCCGAATACTCCACTGTAAAACGGTATGCTTTCCCGCATGCTGGAGATCAGCGGGCCGACCGCGGTGATGGACGCGCGCAGGTATACGGCAACGCAGACGACGGCAAGCAGCAGCAACATGCTTCCATGCTTCTTTTCCAATCGAAGTTCCTCCTTTCGACTGGCTTTGTTCCGCTCTTGTATGATCCGTATCAACGCAAAGACCGCTCTTACGCCGCCAAACCTGTATTATGGTTCCTGCTGTGTGCCCGTATAGGTACCTTCGTTCTGATAGTCTCCGCGAAACGTGATATGTCCGTTATTTTCCAATGTCGCGCCGGAAGTATTGTTCAGGCTTCCGCCGTCGCTCGTTATTTCGATCTCGCCGAGATTGGCCAGCTTTGCGAAATTTAGCAGCCCTGTGCCGCGCTCCAGCCGTATGATTCCACCCGGATCGACCAGTATCGTGCCATGGTTTTCAATAGCGCTCATGCCGGGGGCTAACGTCCCGCCGTCGAGGACTTCCAGCATTCCGTTGTTCAGCAGCGTTATCCCGCCAAAGTCAAACGTCCCCGCAATTTTCAGCGTTCCGTCGATCACAAGACCTGGCGTATCCTCCGATCCAAAGAATACTGGAATAAACCCATTCTCCATCATTACCTCTGCGCCTTCGTCAACCGTCAGTAAAAAGCCTTCCCGCTCAAACGTCTGTTCCTGTGTCGGAGCAATCGTCAGGCTTTCGCTGATATGCGCCTTCGTCACCGATGCATCCTCCAGAGCGATAACCAACTCATCGTAGTTTTTTATTTCGACTCCCGCGTCCTGGTCAGACGAGCCGCTCTCCGGCGGCTCTTTTACGTCATTCGAAACCTGCGGTGCTGTGTTTAAATCCACATTTGCGCTTCTATCGGCCGCCGGTGCGGCGCATCCAATCTGCGCCAGAACCAAAATAAGAACAAATAACCCTGCAAAAAAGCGTTTCATATCACATCCTGCTTTCCGGAGTATTCTTTCCCGAATGCCACTTATGTTTCACTATAAACCAATATAATGCGGGATGATGTCCTCGTACTGTCCCCCATCCATTCGGAACCCGCCGGGGATTACGCCGAGCTGCTGAAATCCGAGTTTTTCGTACAGATGCAGCGCGGAGACGTTTGTTTTTACAACCGCATTGAACTGAAGAATTCGAAATCCCAGCGATTTTGCCGTTGCCATGCAGTGGCGAACGAGCGCTTCTCCCACCCCGTGGCCTCGAACATCCCGATGCACGGCATAACTCGCGTTGCAGATATGTCCGCAACGACCAACATTATTTGGATGAAGCGTATAAACTCCGATCGCCCGTCCGCTTTCGGCATCCATTGCGACGCCGGTGTAGGACTGACCGGCAAAGTACTGCGCGCCGGTCGATTCCGTCAGGCACTCCATTTGCGGGAACGCATTCCCTTCCAGCACGACCTGGTTCCAAATTTCAACGGCTTGTGCGTTTTGTGCTTCGCACCACACTTGAATCACAATTTTCATTTTACAGTATCCCCGCTGTTCAACAGTCGCAAACAAATAAAAAAGTAACGCACCTTTATCTTGAACGGATAAAAGTGCGTCGTTCCTTGGCGGAGGGCCAGGGATTCGAACCCTGGGTCCCTTTCGGGACACGGCATTTCGAGTGCCGCACGATCGACCACTCTGACAACCCTCCAAGAATGTTCGCGCGTGTTTTATTATACTGAAGGCGCGGTTGAATTGCAATGTTTTCCTGAAAAAAACGGGGGGCTGTGCCGCTCGTTCCTTCTCCGTGTTCTCAAAAAACGACAAAAGAAGCGCCTTGCCGACGTTTCACGGCAGAACAGCGCTTCTCTTCTTTTTCATTGCTCAGTTTCGCTCTTGCTGCCTGTTTTTCTTTGCGCAACTATAATTCGGAACCAAATCAATCAGCAGATCCAGCAGTGCCGGATCGTTTTTAAGGGAAGCCTCCATCAGCGCGCTCAGCTTAACCGGAAAAGCCTGGTCGTCAATGGGCAGCGGCTGAGTGCGATAGATACGGTTATGCGACGTCTCCAGCAGGCTCTGCTCTTCTTCGTCCAGCGTAAGTTCCTCATACATCTTCTCACCGGGCCGAAGTCCGATAATCTCGATCGGCATATCCTCGTTCGGCGTATACCCATAATAACGGATCAGCTTTTCCGCCAGATCCATAATACGCACCGGCGAGCCCATATTTAGAACGTAGATTGCTCCGCTTTCACCGAGCGCGCCCGCCTGAAGAACCAGCTGCGCCGCCTCGGGAATCGTCATAAAATACCGCGTTATATCCGGGTGCGTTACCTGAACGGGACCACCTGCGCGAATCTGGCTTTCAAACAGCGGAATCACGCTGCCATAGGAACCCAGTACATTTCCGAACCGGACGGTCATGCATTTCATCGGGCTCTGTTTCGCATAATCCTGAACGATGAGTTCGGTCACGCGCTTGCTCGCGCCCATTACATTGGTTGGATTCACCGCTTTGTCGGTCGAAAGCTGCACAAAGCGCTTGACGCCGTGCTCTCCGGCGCTGTGAATGACATTATAGGTGCCGATCACATTGTTTTTAATCGCCTCTGCCGGGCATTCTTCCATGAGCGGAACGTGTTTATGCGCGGCGCAATGCACAACGAGATCCGGCGTGAATTCGGCCATGACTTCGTCCATTCTCGTCTTGTCGCGAACGGAACCGATTCGAATGCTGACATCCAGCCAGGGATACCTGCGTTTGAACTCCATGAGCATTTCATAGGCGTTATTTTCATAGACGTCAAAAATTACGAGCTTGCTTGGGTAAAACATAGCCGTTTGCCGGCAAATCTCCGAACCGATCGACCCGCCGCCGCCGGTGATCAGGACGGTTTTATGCTGTATGTATTCGGCAATGCTTTCCTTATCCAGCTTTACTTCCGGCCGAAACAGGATATCGTCAATGCTGATTTCACGGATGTCGCGCATGGTTGGCTGTGCGTCGAGATCGCTCAGGGGGGAAACCATCCGAACGCGGCACTTTGTCGATTTGCAGAGCGCGACCAGCTCAATCTGTCTTGCTTCCGTAATACTGGGAATCGCAAGAATAATCTCGCGGATGCCGAGGCGGTTGACCACGCTGGGTATTTCGGATGTTTTCCCGACTACTTTTACACCACGGATACGCGTCCCGATTTTCTTTGGGTCATCGTCTACAAACGCCGCAACATAGCTCGATCCTTTTACAATGCCAGCCAGAATCTGCGCCTGTACGTACTTTCCGAAAAAACCTGCGCCTACGATCAGCATCGGCGCCTTGCCGCTGTTCTGCCGGTTCAGCATGAGCCTGCGAGCGCGCTGAAGCGAACGGAACAAAAAACGCTCCACAAACAGGAATGGAATCAATAGCATTCCTGCAAGGAACAGCGAAAGTTTATAATCATTGCCAAACAAAACGTTTACTGCAAAAATCAGTCCCGTACCAACGCCGACCGCCGCGAGTACATAGATGTTTTCCGTACTCAGCCCCTCGAGCCAGTTCTTACTATAAAGGCGAAACGCCGCAAACGTTACAAGGTAAATCGCCGTATACACGATGAGCTGGAAATAAGTAAACGCAATCACCTGATTCACATAAAACGGGAACTGATAATGCGATTCCGCTCCGGAAAACGGCAGCCATGTCGCAAAAATAAAAGCCACCGTAATTAATACCATATCCGCGACCACCAATACGATGACGCGTGCGATATGATCCATGTTGATTTTGATGTGTTTCAAACTCATTTGATACCTCAATCATGCGAAGCGGTAAATGCACATGCCGCCGCTTTGCGATAACGAGTATAGTATAGGTGATTTTCGAGGGTTGCGCAAGACCGACAAGATAGCTGGCAGGATGAAGAAGCAACTCCCATACGGAAGTCGCTTTCGTCCACCAATTTAATTTCGGAATTTTTCTCAGTCTCCTTAGGGTTCTGTTTCGGTTGTTTCGGATGGAATTTCTTTTACCGGAGGCGTATAGTCAGCTTTCTGGGAGCTACATTGATAACATGAGCGATTCACTTTTGGATCCCGGCGGCTGCCTGCTCTCCGCCCGGTGCGCAACAGTCGCGGCGCGTCGGGGCTGAAAGCCCGCTCCTTCCGCTCCTTTGCTTACCGTTTCTCCGCCTCGCTTCACCCCGCGCAGCGGGCGCTCGGCTTCGTCATGTCGCAAGTCCAGTACGCTGCGCGCAATCCGTTTCAGGAGCGGGAGATAAGAGAATTGTCAGGGATAGAAAA
>JAJFTI010000011.1 GCA_021373115.1 Eubacteriales bacterium
TGCAGTTCTACTTCCCGCAGCTTGACGATGATCTGCTCAACTGTGTAGTTCTTTCTTGCCATCTTCTTGCAGCTCCTTTGTTAGTCTTTTTTTCTCTCTTTCCTAACATTGTAGCTGGTCCAGTTTTCGGGGGCTAGATCATTGGTATGTCGATAGACTTGAAAAACTTAACAACACATTCAAAAGATTCATGATTTTGTGTGATATTTCGTGTGATATTTTTTTGCCGGATGCTGCGTTTCACTGCTTTTCGGAAGCACAAAGTGCCAAATAATGCGGTCAAGTGGGGTAAAAAATGCCTGATTTTACGCAAAAAACCCGCCAAGTGGCGGGGTTTTGTCGTTTTGGAGCAGGTAACGGGACTCGAACCCGTGATCTCAGCTTGGAAGGCTAATGTGTTACCGCTACACTATACCTGCGTTTCTGTAATTTTACCGGAACCGGAACTCCCATTCATAAGCAGGCAATCGTATACCCGTTTATGATTGGAGCGGGAGACGGGGCTCGAACCCGCCACCTCAGCCTTGGCAAGGCTGCGCTCTACCAAATGAGCTACTCCCGCAGGCAACCGAATCGTTGAGGTTTGGTGCGGGCGAAGGGACTTGAACCCATACGCCTTACGGCACCAGAACCTAAATCTGGCGCGTCTGCCAATTCCGCCACACCCGCACACAGGTCAACTTCGGCAGGAAAAAAATGGTGATCCGTCGGAGATTCGAACTCCGGACACCCTGATTAAAAGTCAGGTGCTCTACCGGCTGAGCTAACGGATCATGAAGAAATTGGCTGGGGTGGCAGGATTTGAACCTACGAGTGCCAGAGTCAAAGTCTGGTGCCTTACCGCTTGGCTACACCCCATAGTCACGCAAACCGGTAAAAATGGGGTGAGTAGTGGGATTCGAACCCACGACCTCCTGGGCCACAACCAGGCACTCTAACCAGCTGAGCTATACCCACCATACCTGAAAATTCGGCTCCTGCTGGCGGTTCTTCCACCGAACCGACCAACTTGCCCGACACCCTGGCCTTCCTTACGCGCCGGGGTGCCGTGCAACTTGGCGCGCCTGCAGGGATTCGAACCCGGGACCTACGGCTTAGAAGGCCGTTGCTCTATCCTGCTGAGCTACAGGCGCAGGAAGCGAGTTCCGAAGATTAATTATAGCGGCGGGGATGCCTTATGTCAATGAAAATCGGCAAAAAGGTCCACCGTCTTTTCCCAGTTTCGGCTTCCCGCCCAGTTGCGGCAAACGCTCTTTTCAGGCGTTTTTTCCGCAGCAGTTTTTGTGCTTTTTCCCGCTTCCGCAGGGGCATGGATCGTTACGGCCAACCTTAGCTTCGCGCACGAATATGTTGCTTTGGCGGTATTCCTTTGCGATTTCCCTGCGCTTCTCTTCGCTTAGGATCGGTTCCCATTCCGAAAGCGTGTAGAGCCAGTTTGCCTTGGCTTTATGCATGTTGAAGTAGAGTTTTTCAAAATCGATATCGAGTTTCAGCGCGGTGTCCACGCCGAGTTTTTCGAGATTGACTTCCTTTTTCAGGCTCGAATTGACGCCGTCCAGAAAGCCCGCGAATTCCGCAACGTTCATATCGAACCGGTCGGCCAACTCCGCTTCCGTTCCGACGAGTTTGCCCGTGTTCTCGGTCAGGATCGCGCGGTAGGCTTCGGTTTCCTTGGCGAAATACGCATTCCAGAATGCGTCGTGCTCCGCCTGCTGGCGCTCCGTTTCAACCATCTTTTGCCATTCTTCATACGGTTTCATGTGTCCTGTTTCTCCCTGTTATTTGTTATCGTCGATCACAGTCGATTTTCGACTCTTTATTATCTCTTTTTGTTTCCGGATCGTCTGCCGAATATCGTTGTTCCAAAGCAGCAGCGCGCCCTCGCCCGTGTCCGAATAATATCCCGGGCGAAACCCTTCCTGCTCGAAATCGAGCGTCGCGTACAGATGCTGGGCAACCGCGTTGCTTTCGCGTACCTCCAGCGTCATCTTTTCTGCGCCGCATTTGACCGCATGTTCCATCATTGTGAGCATAAGCCGTCTTCCCCGGCCTTTTTGCCGGAATTCCGGCAGGATTGCGACGTTGGTGACATGCGCCTCCTCAAAGAGCACCCACATGCCGCCGTAGCCGCAGATCACCCCGTCCGCTTCCATCACAAGATAATGCGCAACGTCGTTTCGCAGTTCTCCCAGCAGCGCCAGCTTTGACCAGGGCGAGCGAAAGCACGCGCATTCAATCTCATGTACGCGGGAAACGTCGCTTCGCTCCATGGGACGGATGATTTCCGGTTCCATACGTTATATCTCCCCGACGGGCAAAGTACGCAGCCGTTCCGCCTGCGGCGGGCGCAAGTAGAGCGGTTCGACGGCGTCCAAAGCGGTTTCGAGCCGCAACAGCGCCGCGCGGCCAACGAATTCCGCCTGCGGATACGTTTTCGCCGCCGCATGAACATCCCCAACGAACGCCGTATCCGCCGGAACCCGCGTCAAAAACGCTTCGATCTCGGCGCCCTCCGACACAATCCGTTCAACTCCCGCCTGATACAGCGCGGCGTACGCGTTGCCGTTTCGGGCGTCAATCATGGCGCAGACCGGCCGCTCCCGTTCACCGGAAGCCGTGTACAGCGCAAACAGCGCGTTAACCGGTACGACCTTCTTTCCTGTTGCAAACGCCAGCGCGTTAACGAGACTGACGCCGATGCGAACGCCCGTAAACGAGCCAGGTCCGATATCCACGGCAAACAGATCCACATTCTCAATCGAAACGCCGTTTTCTTCCAATAATTCGTCCAATAGCGGCAGCGCGGTTTCCGCGTGCTTTTTACCGGAATCCGCCGCACGCTCGTCCACCAGCCGGCCGTCCCGAAATAACGCGGCGCTCGCAACGGCGGAGGTGGTATCCAGCGCCAACAGAATCATAAAGCGTTCACCACGCTTTCGTAAGCCGCTCCGCTCGGAACGATTCGAACCGTGCGCGGCTCGTTTCCGCTGCCCGAAAGATGCAACTCCAAACGCTCCGTCGGCAGAGCCTCCGGCACGCGTTCCGCCCACTCCAGCACGAGGACCGCGTTTTTCGCCATATATTCCTCAAACCCGATGGCGCGAAGTTCCTCCGCGTCCGCGAGGCGATACGCGTCGAAGTGGATCAGCGGCGGGTCGGTTTCGTATTCATGCACAATGGTAAACGTGGGAGAACGCACTTCGTCCGTACCGGCCTGCGCGCCCATACCGCGCACCAGCGCGGTCTTTCCCGCGCCAAGCCCGCCGTAGAGCGCGACAAAGGACGGAACGGGTAGCGCCCGCATCAGCCGCCCTCCCAGCGATTCGGTTTCCTGTTCGGTTTTGCAGATCAACGTTTTCAAATCTCTTGCGCCTCTACCGTCTCAATCGTAAATCCCCTGCTCCAGCAGTTCGCGCGCAAAATCGCCAAAGCGATCCTCTGCGATTGCGCGGCGCACGTCCTCCATGAGCCTCAACGAAAAGCGCAGATTGTGCATGGTTAAAAGCTGCGCACCGAGGATCTCCTTCTCCTTGACGAGATGCCGCAGATACGCGCGCGTGAAATTCCGGCAGCAATAGCAGTCGCAATTCTCTTCCAGGGGCATGAAATCATGCTCGTACTTCGCGTTTTTCAGCGTCATACGCCCGTGCCGGGTCAGGGCCATCCCGTTTCGTCCGGCGCGGGTCTGCAGCACGCAGTCGAACATATCGATTCCGCGCAGCACCCCTTCGAGCAGGCAGTCCGGACTGCCTACGCCCATCAGATAGCGCGGCTTGTGTTCCGGCATATACGGCATCATGGTCTCAAGCATGTCGTACATCACCTGCTTCGGCTCGCCGACGCTCAAACCGCCGATGCCGAATCCCGGAAAATCCATCCCCGCGACCGTCTTTGCGCTCCGAATACGCAGATCGCCGAACATACCGCCCTGCACGATGCCAAACAGCGCCTGATCCGGCCGCGTATGCGCGTTTTTGCAGCGCTCCGCCCAGCGGTGCGTCCGTTCCATCGCGGCGATCGTATACGCCCGGTCGCTTGGAAACGGCGCGCACTCATCGAAACACATCGCGATATCCGCGCCGAGCGACTGCTCGACCTCCATGACGGACTCCGGCGTGAAAAAATGCCTGCTTCCGTCGATATGGGAGCGGAAAATAACGCCGTCCTCTTTGATATCGTTGATCTTTGCCAGAGAAAACACCTGAAACCCGCCGCTGTCCGTCAGAATCGGCCGCTCCCAGCGCATGAACCTGTGCAATCCGCCCGCCTCTTCCACGAGCTTATGCCCGGGACGCAGGTAAAGATGATAGGTGTTGCCCAATATGATGTTCGCGTTTACGTCCAGCAGGTCGCGCGGGGTCATCGCCTTAACCGTCGCCTGCGTGCCAACCGGCATGAAGATTGGCGTGTCGATATCGCCATGCGGCGTATGCAGTACGCCAAGGCGTGCGCCGCTCTGTTTGCAAACGTGCTTTAATTCAAATATAAAAGGATACGGCTGTTCCAATTTAGGTTCTCCCGTTCGTGCCAATCTGTATTTTGCGCTAGAGAATCAGCATGGCGTCGCCAAAGCTGAAGAAACGATAGCGCTCTTCGATCGCGTGCGAATAGCAACACAGCGCCTCCTCGCGCCCCATGAGCGCGGAAACGAGCATGAGCAGCGTTGATTCCGGCAGATGGAAATTCGTAATCAGCGCGTCCACCGCCTTGAATTCGTAGCCGGGGGTGATGTAAATTCCCGTCCACTCCTGCCCCGCGCGGACAATACCGTCCTGACCGGACATGCTCTCCAGTGTTCGGCAGCTCGTTGTGCCGACGGCAACGATTCGCCCGCCGTTTTGACGCGCGCGGTTGATGCGCTTTGCCGCATCCTCGGAAACCTCGCAATATTCCCGGTGCATCACGTGGTCTTCTACGCTCGCTTCCGAAACGGGGCGAAAGGTGCCAAGACCCACGTGCAGAAGGATATCGACAATGTCCGTCCCGTTCGCGGCAATTCGGCCGAGCAGTTCCTTCGTAAAGTGCAGTCCTGCGGTCGGCGCGGCGGCAGAGCCGTTCGTTTCGGCATACACCGTCTGATAGCGGGTTTTGTCCGTCAGGCGCTCCGTAATATAAGGAGGAAGCGGCATTTGTCCCGCGCGGTCGAGCACCTCTTCGAAGATGCCGTCATAGAGGAGCTCCACGCGCTTTCCGCCTTCGGCATCCGTATCCCCAAGCACGCGGACGCGGAGTTCTTCGTTTACCGTATATTCCCGATCAACAACCGCCCGCCGCGCAGGGCGCGCGAGACACTCCCAGGTTTTTTCATCGATTCTTTTCAAAAGGAGAAACTCCATGCTGCCGCCGGTATCCTCGCGCCGCGCAAACAGCCGGGCGGGAATCACGCGCGTGTTGTTGCGAACAAGCACGTCCTTCGGCGATAAAAACCGGACGATATCGGAAAACACGCAGTCCTCTATGCTCCGGTCCGCGCGGCGGTACACCAAAAGCCGCGACGACGCGCGGTCCGCAATCGGCGTCTGCGCAATCAGTTCTTTGGGCAGGTCATAATGGAAGTCGCTTGTGCGCATGGTTGTATCAGCCGTTTCCGCAGCGTTATCCGGAATCCTTAATCCCGTTTTTCCGGATGCGCTGACCGGAGTATTATAACGGAAAGCGCCGCTCAATGCAAGTTTGCCCGCGTCTTCATACAGTTGCAAAGCGTCGCGCCACATCATATACTGAAATTGCGACTTGATGTTTCCGAAATACGGTTTTACAAACATTTGATCTTCCCGGTATTTTCATCAAACATTGCTCGGTTATTCTTGTGCCATGAGAAAGAATGAAAAAGGAGAAATGATTCAAATGAAGAAAATCGTAGCACTGGCAGTTGCCCTGCTCATGGTAGCCGGCCTTGCGGCCTGCGCCTCCACCACCGCTCCCGCGGCAACCGAAGCACCCGCCGCAGCAGCCACCGAAGCCCCGGCGGAAGCAGCCGCGGAACCCGCCGCAGCCTCCTTTGACAAGGACATCGTCGTCGTATCCCGCGAGGACGGAAGCGGCACGCGCGGCGCGTTCATCGAGCTCTTCGGCGTTCAGCAGAAGGATTCGAGCGGAAATAAAGTTGACTACACGACGCTCGACGCCGAAATCGTCAACAGCACTTCCGTCGTCATGCAAACCGTTGCGGGCAACGACGCGGCCATCGGCTATATCTCGCTCGGTTCCCTGAACGACACCGTAAAAGCCCTCCAAATCGACGGAGCGGACGCCACGGTGGACAACGTGAAATCCGGCACATACAAGATCTCCCGCCCGTTCAACATTGTCACCAAGGCGGAGGTTTCCGAAGCGGCGAAGGCGTTTATCGACTTCATCCTCAGCGCGGAAGGCCAGGCGGTCGTCGCGGACAACCACTACATTCCGATGGATAACGCGCCCGCGTTTGCCGGCAGCACGGTTTCCGGCAAGGTCGTCGTGGCGGGCAGTTCCTCCGTTACCCCGGTCATGGAAAAGCTGAAGGAAGCCTATGCCGCCGTCAATCCTAACGCAGAGATCGAAATTCAGATGAGCGACTCCAGCACCGGCGTCCAGATGGCCATTGACGGAACCTGCGACATCGGCATGGCGAGCCGCGAGCTCAAGGACAGCGAAGTCGCGGGCGGCGTAGCCGCAACGGTTATCGCCACGGACGGCATCGCGGTCATCGCGAACCTGAACAACCCCGTTGTCGGCCTCACCGCCGAGCAGGTCCGCTCGATCTATGTAGGCGAAACCCTCAGCTGGGCGGACGTTCAGTAACCAAAATATCGGACATGGAGCGACTTGGATGATGAAACATAACTCCTTCGCGCGGGAAACCGCCGCGGGACGAAGCAATCAAGTACGGGAAGGCGCGGCGAGAATCCTCTTTCTCGCCGCCGCCTGCGTCAGTATTCTGGCGGTTCTGCTGATTACGTTTTTTCTCCTCGTAAACGGCGTACCCGCCATTGCCGAAATCGGCGTGTTCAAATTCCTGCTTGGTACGGTCTGGAAGCCCGGCAACGACATCTACGGCATTTTGCCGATGATCCTTGGCAGCTTCTGCGTGACCGCCGGCGCGCTGATTCTCGGCGTACCAATCGGCGTATTAACGGCAGTCTTCCTTTCCCGCTTCGCATCCAAACGTATGGTTAAGGCAATCAAGCCCGCCGTTCAGCTGCTCGCGGGGATTCCTTCCGTTGTTTACGGTTTCTTCGGTCTCGTGGTGATCGTTCCGCTGCTCGGCGGGCGCGGCAGCATGCTCGCAGCAAGCATTGTGCTTGCGATTATGATTCTGCCAACAGTCATAACGGTTTCCGAAAGCTCGCTCAACGCCGTGGAATCCTCCTATTATGAAGGCGCGCTGGCTCTGGGCGCTACCCACGAACGCTCCGTTTTCTCCATCGTACTGCCCGCCGCAAAGTCCGGCGTAACGGCGGCAATCGTTCTGGGCGTCGGCCGGGCAATCGGCGAAGCAATGGCGGTCATCATGGTCGCCGGCAACCAGCCGCGCATGCCGCAGGGTATCCTCAAGGGGTTAAGAACGCTCACCACGAACATCGTTATGGAGATGGGCTACTCGGCGGATCTGCACCGTGAAGCGCTGATTGCGACAGGCGTTGTGCTCTTTGTGTTCATTTTGCTCATCAACTTCTTCTTCTCCTTAACGAAACGGAGGAAAAAGGCATGAAGCGGCAAAAGATCACCTCTTTCCTTCTCCGTTTCGCGGTATACTTCGCAGCGGCCGTAACGGTCGGCGCGCTGGTATTCGTTGTTGGCTATATTCTGATCAAAGGTGTGCCAAACCTCTCGCTGAAACTCTTTGAATGGCGCTACAGCACGGAGAACCTTTCACTCTTGCCCGCGCTGCTCAATACGGTTCTCATGACGCTGCTCTCGCTCGTCATCGCGGTTCCGCTCGGCGTATTCGCCGCCATTTATCTGGTCGAGTACGCGCGCCGCGGCAGCAGGCTTGTTCGCATCATCCGCATGAACGCGGAGACGCTCTCCGGCATTCCTTCCATCGTATACGGCCTGTTCGGCATGCTGTTTTTCGTAACCTACCTCAAGCTCGGATTCTCCATGCTCTCCGGCGCGCTGACGCTTTCCATCATGATTCTTCCGGTCGTTCTTCGAACCTCGGAGGAAGCGCTCATGAGCGTGCCGGACAGCTTTCGCGAGGGCAGTTTCGGTCTCGGCGCGGGGCGGCTGCGCACCGTGTTCCGCGTTGTCCTGCCGGACGCGGTTCCCGGCATCCTGGCCGGCGTGATCCTTGGCGTTGGCCGCATCGTCGGCGAAACGGCGGCGCTGATCTATACGGCGGGAACCGCTTCCGATACCGTCTCCGGTCTTATGGATTCTGCGCGGACGCTCAGCGTGCATATGTATGCGCTTTCGCAGGAAGGGCTTTACGTCAACCAAACCTATGCGACCGCGGTGGTGCTGCTCGTGATCGTCGTCGGTATCAATGCGCTGTCCGCCTCGCTCGCGAAAAGGTTTGGTAGAAGACGATGAAGCGAATGTATTTCACCATTAACCCGAAAGGAAACGGAAAACGCCCGACCGCGTTTTCAGCCGTTTCAGAAGGCAAGGCGACATGAACAAATTTGATATCTCCAATCTGGATCTGTTTTACGGGCAGCTGCAGGCGCTGAAAAACGTGGAACTGCAGGTTCCCGCGCGGCAGATTACCGCGTTTATCGGCCCGAGCGGCTGCGGGAAAAGCACGCTTCTGCGCACGCTCAACCGCATGAACGACCTCGTGGAAGACTGCAAAATCACGGGGGACGTGCTGCTCGACGGGCAGGATATCTACAAGGGCGGGCTGGATACCACGGCGCTGCGCAAGCGCGTGGGCATGGTTTTTCAAAAGCCGAATCCCTTTCCCATGAGCGTTTACGAAAACGTTGCGTTTGGCCCTCGCACCCACGGCGTGCGCGGAAAAGCGCGGCTGGACGACATCGTGGAGCAGTCGCTTCGCGACGCGGCGATTTGGGACGAACTCAAGGATCGGCTGAAGAAGGACGCGCTCGGGCTCAGCGGCGGCCAGCAGCAGCGCCTCTGCATTGCGCGCGCGCTCGCCGTGGAGCCGGAGGTCTTGCTCATGGACGAGCCGACCAGCGCGCTCGACCCCATCTCCACCAGCCGCATTGAAGACCTCTGCGTGACGCTGCGGGAAAAGTATACTATAATCATCGTAACGCACAACATGCAGCAGGCCGCGCGCATCTCCGACAACACCGCCTTTTTCCTGCTGGGCGAGATTGTCGAATACGGCTTAACGGAGAAGCTTTTCAGCATCCCGCGGGACAAACGCACAGAAGATTACATCACCGGGAGGTTCGGATAATGCGTATTACGTTTGAAGAGCAGCTTCGTCTGCTGAACACCGAGCTGCTTGAGATGGGCGCGCTGATTGAGCACGCGATTCAAGCCGCCAGCGAGGCGCTGATCAAGCAGGACGTCGAGGCGGCGAACCACGCCATCACCTTCGACCGCGAGGTGGATCAGAAGGAGCGGGATATCGAATCGCTCTGCCTCAAGCTCCTGCTCCAGCAGCAGCCCGTCGCCAAGGACCTGCGGCTGATCTCCGCCGCGCTGAAAATGATTACGGATATGGAGCGCATCGGCGACCAGGCCTCGGATATCTCCGGCATCGTGATCTACCTTGCGGGAAAACCGTATATCAAGTCGCTGGAGCATCTGCCGCAGATGGCGGAGGCTTCCATCCGTATGGTTTCCGGCAGCATCGACGCGTTCATTCAAAAAGATCTTACGCTTGCGCGCGAAATCATCGAGATGGACGACGTAATCGACGACCTGTTCGATACCATCAAAAGCGAGCTGATCGATCTGATCGGCCGGAACCCGGAGAACGGCGAGCAGGCGATCGACCTGCTCATGATCGCCAAATACTTCGAGCGCATAGGAGACCACGCGCAAAACATAGCGGAGTGGGCGGAGTTTTCGATTACCGGCGTTCATAAAGGCGCGGAACTGTAACCGATGCGAACGCATACGGGAGATGGCAAATATGATTTATTATGTTGAGGACGACGCAAACATCCGCGAGCTGGTCGTTTACACGCTCAGTCAAACGGGGCTTTCCGCGCGCGGTTTTCCCGATTCCGCCGCGTTCTTTGCCGCCATGCAGGACGAAAAACCCTCTCTGGTTCTGCTGGACATCATGCTGCCCGGCGAGGACGGACTTTCGGTATTAACGAAAATTCGCGCTTCGTCCGCGACCGCGTCCCTGCCGGTTATGATGATTACCGCGAAATCCGCCGAATACGATAAGGTATCCGGACTCGATCTTGGCGCGGACGATTACATTGCAAAGCCTTTCGGCATGGCGGAACTGGTTGCCCGCGTGAAAGCGCTGCTGCGAAGAAGCGGTATGAAGGCGAATTCCGATCGTCTGGTCTACGGCGAATTAGTCGTTGACATCGCCAAACATACGGTCACGGCCGGGTCTTCGAACGTAGTCCTGACCTATAAGGAGTTTTCCCTGCTGGTGCGCCTGATGGAAAGCGCTGGCCGCGCGTTTACGCGCGAACAGCTGCTGGAAACCGTTTGGGGGTACGACTATGAAGGCGGAACACGCACCGTAGACGTGCATGTGCAAACGCTTCGGACAAAGCTCGGCGAATGCGGAAGATTCATCGAAACCGTACGCGGAGTGGGCTATCGTTTTAGCGAGTAACCGGATGCTGCCGTTTCAAACCGCGGTTGATCCGGTAAGGGAGCGTGATCTATGAGACAGCGCATCTTCTGGAATATCTTTCTTTCCTCGCTCATCGCGGCGCTGCTGCTTGGCGGGGCAATACTGGCGATGCAATATCGCGTGTTCGAGAAGCTGGTCTTTACCGAGCTTGCCGGGGAGTGCGAGTATGTTGCATCCGGCCTGCTCTCGGCGCAGGACGAGCAAGCCTATCTGCTCAGCCTGCCTTCAAGCAACCGGCTTACGCTGATCAATGCGGACGGAACGGTCGTGTTCGATACCACTTCCGACGCTGCCAAGCTGGAAAACCATTTGAACCGGCCGGAGGTAATCGCCGCACAGAAGGAAGGCTCCGGCACCAGTTCCCGCTTTTCGGATACGCAGTTGATCCGAAACTTTTACTATGCAATGAAACTTCCCGACGGGCGCGTTCTCCGCATTGCCGACTCGCAGCAGAGCGTCATCGGCATGCTGAACGCCATGCTGCCGACCATGCTTCTCGTGCTGCTGACGATCGCGCTGGTTTCGCTCTTCTTCTCCCGTTATGCGGCAAAAACGATCATTCGTCCGATCAACGCTCTGGATATGAGCAATCCCCTCGGAAATGTTACGTACGATGAGCTTGCGCCGCTGCTCACCAGTATGGAGCGCCAGCGCCGCGAAATCGCAAGCCGGATGGCCGCGCTCTCGGAAAAGCAGCGCGAGTTCACCGCCGTTGCCGAAAACATGCGCGAAGGCCTGATTTTGCTGGATACGCACGACCGCATGATCGCCATCAACGCGAGCGCGGCGCGCACCTTTGGTTCGGACGCACAAACCGTTCTTGGCGCGCATATTCTGATGCTGAATCGCAGCGTGGCGCTGCAGCAGGCACTGGAGCAGGCCAAAACGGAAGGCGCGGGGACCGCGACGCTGAACAGAGGCGCCAGCACCTACCAGATTCTGGCAAATACCGTGCTGGATAACGACAAACCCGCAGGAACCGTGCTGCTCGTACTCGATATTTCGGATCGCGCCGCGGCGGAAAAAATGCGGAAGGAATTCTCCGCCAACGTATCCCACGAGCTGAAAACGCCGCTCACCTCCATTCTCGGTTATGCGGAGATCATGCGGGACGGCGTTGCAAAAGCCGAGGATACCAAGCGTTTTGCCGCGAAGATTCACGACGAGGCGCAGTCCCTCATGTCGCTGATCGACGATATCATCCGGCTTTCGCAGCTCGATGAAAAAACATCCCTCCCCGAGATGACGCAGATCGATCTCAAGCCGATCTGCGAGGACGTTTGCCGCAGGCTCGCGCCGCTTGCGGAAAAGGCGGGCGTGTCCCTGGTCACCAATCTGGATTCCGCCCGTGTGCGCGGCGTTCCAAAGATGCTGGAAGAGATCGTCCGGAATTTGGTTGACAACGCGATCAAGTACAACACGACAAACGGAAGCGTCGGCGTTTCGCTTCACGCCGGTGAAAAGCAGGCGACACTGACCGTTTCGGATACCGGCATCGGCATTCCGCAGGAGCATCTTGCGCGCGTTTTCGAGCGCTTCTATCGGGTAGACCGCAGCCGGAACAAGCAGATCAACGGAACGGGGCTAGGCTTATCCATCGTAAAACATGCAGCGGAAACGCTGGGCGCCGCCGTGCATTTGGAAAGCAAACTCGGAATCGGCACGACCGTTACCATCACGTTTCCCACGATCGATAAAACCGTCTGAGAACATCTCTATGCCCCCTCACGCGCCCGTGTATCCGGGCGCTTTTTTGTTTGCCGGCGAGTATAAAAATACAACTCCACCGTATAAATTCAGCAGTTACCCGCGTAAAAAAACGTATATTTTTTTTGTTCGTAAAACGTCACATTTTCAATATTGACAAACGTTTCCATAAGAGTTACAACATGCCTGCAAGCATGTGTGTTTGTCATTTTTTATGGGGAAAGCGAAGTGGTTTTTCATGGATAATTCATCCGAAGAAGTGCCTCTCGGGCAAGTCCTGGTCGGCGTTGTTTTCAACCTGAAACACGCCGAACAATCGCACAGTTCCGCCCCGGACGATCAGGCGGAATACGACAGTATGGATACCGTCCTCGCCATCGAGCGTGCGCTGCAGCGGCAGGGCTGCCGCACCGTCCTCTGCGAAGCGGACGAGGATCTTCCGGAGAAGCTCCGCAGGCATCGTCCCGATTTTATCTTCAACATTGCCGAGGGGCGCGGCGGGCGCGCGCGGGAAGCGCAGGTCCCCGCTCTGCTGTCCCTTTTCGATATACCATACACCGGTTCGGATGAAACGGCGCTCTGCATCGCGCTTGACAAGGCGCTGACCAAGCGCCTGCTTACAACCTATCGCATTCCGACGCCGCGTTATCGTGTCTATGAACCCTCCGGCAGGATTCCTACCGGCGGTCTTCGTTTTCCCGTCATCGTTAAACCCAACGCGGAAGGCTCCAGCAAGGGCATTCAGGACGTCTGCATCGCCGAAAACGCATCCGAGTTAAAATCCCTCGTGGAGCGGAATATTTCACTCTACGGCGGTTCCGTGCTCGCCGAGGAGTATATCCACGGGCGGGAGTTCACCGTCGGCCTGCTTGGGAACGGCGAGAACGTATCCGTATTTCCGCCGATGGAAATCGTTTATCACGATTCGCCGATTTCCGGCTATAACGTTTACAATTATACCGTTAAGCAGCAGTATACGAAATATGTTTCCTATCGCTGCCCCGCCGAGCTTTCACCGGAACTGGAACGCAAGATCGTTTCTATTTCCAAAAAGGTGTTTCTCGCGCTCGGCTGCCGGGATTTCGCGCGCGTCGATTTTCGTCTGGACGAAGAAAACCGGCTCTACTTCATCGAAATCAATCCTCTGCCCGGGCTTGCGCCGCACTACAGCGACTATCCGATGCTGGCGGAATTCTGCGGCATGGAATATGACGACCTCGTTGGCAACGTTCTTCGTGCAGGCGCCGCGCGCAGCGGCGTTTGCCTTTAGCGAGGCGGTGATATCGCATGGAAGAACGCTGGAACGACTGGAAATGGCAGTTTGCCAACCGAATCACCACCGTAGAGCAGCTCCGTGCCGCGCTGCCGCTCTCGCGCAAGGAGCAGGCGGACATTGAAACCTGCCTCGGCGCGTTTCGCATGGCGATTACGCCATACTATGCCTCGCTGATCGATCCGAACGACCCGCATGACCCAGTCCGCATGCAGGCCGTTCCATCCATTCTCGAGACCAGGCCGGACGCGAACGATCTCGCCGACCCGCTCGGTGAAGTGGAGGACAGTCCTGTTCCGCACATCGTCCACCGCTATCCGGATCGCGTACTTCTGCTCGTAACCATGCAGTGCTCCATGTACTGCCGGCATTGCACGCGCCGCAGGGCCGTTGGCGAGGAGGATCGCGCCATCACCGAGGCCGCGCTGCAGAAAGCGGTCTCCTATATCCGCGCGCATACGGATATTCGGGACGTGCTGATCTCCGGCGGCGACCCGCTGACGATGGGCACGCCCCAGCTGGAGCATATCATCTCCGCACTTCGTGCCATTGATCACGTGGAGATCATTCGCATCGGAACGCGCGTTCCGGTTGTGATGCCAATGCGCATCACAGCCGAGCTGACGGACATGCTGCGAAAGTATCATCCGATCTGGATCAACACGCATTTCAACCACCCGCGCGAATTAACGCCGGAAGCGGCGCGCGCCTGCGCTGCCATCGTGGACGCGGGAATCCCGCTCGGTAACCAAACGGTGCTGCTGAAGGGGATCAACGACAACGCGGAAACCATGAAGCGGCTGCTGCTCGGGCTGGTCAAAATGCGCGTTCGCCCGTATTATCTCTATCAATGCGATTTGAGCTGCGGAATCGGGCATTTCCGTACGCGCGTGGAAACGGGCATCGAAATCATGCACCAGCTCACGGGCAATATCTCCGGCTACGCGCTGCCGAAATACGTTATCGACGCGCCGGGCGGCGGCGGAAAGATTCCCGTGGGTTATGATTATGTGCTTAAGAAAGACGACCGGGAGGTTGTTCTGGAAAACTACAAAGGAATCGCCTACCGCTATCCGCAGCCGAAGGACTGACTGCACCATAGAACAACAGCGGCGGCCATTTGGCCGCCGTTTTGAATTACTTCTTTTGTTTCTCCGGAAGGTCGAGCTTCTTTGGCTCCTTCTCCCGTTTTCTAGCGGCGCGATCCTGCGAGTCGAGCGATATGCCGAGCGCAAGTCCCGCGCACATGCCAATCACCATGCCCATGATCTGGCTGCTGTAAAGGCTGGAACCCAGCGCGAGCCCTACGCTCAATCCAATGCAAAGATAAATCGCCATCCACCCGCTCGCGGGGCGCTCCAGTTCCCAGCAGGACTGACCTTCCGCCGGGCTTTCGACGCGATAGAACTTGAGCTCCCGCAGAATATTCTGGGAAGCGGTGTTCTCCCCCGCCGTCATAACGCGGATAAAATAGGCGTTCTCCTGCCGAAAGGCCCAATCGCAGAGCGCTTTTGTCGCTTCGGTTGCGAATCCGTCCGTTCGGTTTGCCTCCGGGATGTCGTAACCCAATTCCAAGGTCTTATCCTGCGGCGCTCCATGAAACCCGAGATAGCCGAGCGTTTCGCCCGTTTCGCGCAGCGTCATGCGCCAGCTTGTGTTCCAGAGCGCCTGGTCGGAATCGGCCGTCACACGGCGGCGCATTTCCAAATAAGCGTCTCGAAGCGGTTCGTTTTCCGCGCTTTCCGCCCATTCGGCCAACTCCGCTGCATTCATCGGCGTCAGCAGCAGACGTTTCGTTTTCATTGGATTTTGATCAATCAGTCGATAGTGTTTCATGAATCCCCTTCTTATTCGAGAAAATCCTTGAGCCGCTTGCTGCGGCTGGGGTGGCGCAGTTTACGAAGCGCCTTTGCCTCGATCTGGCGGATGCGCTCGCGCGTTACATTAAACTCCTTGCCAACCTCTTCGAGCGTACGCGCCTTGCCGTCGTCCAGGCCATAGCGCAGGCGAAGCACCTTCGCCTCGCGTGGGGTCAGCGAGTTGAGCACGTCCATGAGCTGCTCTTTAAGCAGGGTCACGGCAACCGCCTCGGCGGGAGCGGGTGCGTCGTCGTCCGGAATAAAGTCGCCGAGGTGCGAATCGTCCTCCTCGCCAATCGGCGTTTCCAGCGATACCGGCTCCTGAGCGATTTTAATGATCTCGCGCACCTTCTCCTCGGAAATGCCCATCTCCTTGGCGATTTCGTCCGGCCTAGGATCCCGCCCGTATTCCTGAACAAGCTGGCGGTTCACGCGAATGAGCTTGTTGATTGTCTCAACCATATGCACCGGAATGCGGATTGTGCGCGCCTGATCCGCAATTGCGCGGGTAATCGCCTGTCGAATCCACCACGTCGCATAGGTGGAAAACTTATATCCCTTGCGGTAGTCGAACTTCTCCACCGCTTTGATGAGGCCGAGGTTGCCCTCCTGAATCAAATCCAGAAACAGCATGCCGCGCCCAACATAGCGCTTTGCAATGGAAACCACCAGGCGAAGGTTCGCCTCCGCGAGCTGGTGCTTGGCGTCCGGGTCGCCGTCCGCCATGCGCTGCGCAATCTCAACCTCCTGCGTGGCGGTCAGCAGGGGTACCTTGCCAATCTCCTTGAGGTACATGCGCACCGGATCATCGATATTAATGCCTTCCACCGCGGCAAGGGTGGACTCGATTTCAGCAATCTCCTGGTTGATGTCCTCCGGCATCTCAACGTCTTCCACGACGTCGATATTCAGTTCCTCCAGGTGATCGTAAACCTTCTCGATCTGCTCCTGATCGAGCTCGAGTTCCTCCAGCGCGTCCATGATCTCCTTATAGGAGAGCATTCCTTTCTGCTTGCCGGTTTCGAAAAGCTCGTTGAGCTTTTGCATGCGCGCTTCTTTTCCTTCCAAGGTGTTTGCTCCTTTCATCTCAGCCCCCGCATCCGCAGGTTTAAATTCTGCATTTCCCGTAATAATTCGGCCCTTTGTTCCGGCGATACGGCCGGTTCGGTCAGGCGTTTTTTCATAGCTTCTATCTGTTGCGCGAGATCGCACTGTTCGATTCGGCAGAGACAATCCCTTACCGCTTTTTCCGGTTCCTCGCAGGCGGCTTCGTCCCGAACCGCGGCGCTTACGCGCTCCGCGCCCGCTTTGTCCAAACCCGCAATTAAAAGCGGAACATTCGGCGTTTCGCCGCGCGCATAGGCCTGCGCCAGGCCTTCTGCAAACTTGCGGAAACCCTCGTCCAGAAACTGCTGTTCCAGCCCCTCTTTTGAAACAAGAGCCGCCGCGTCCCGCGACTGCATCATGTGAAACAGCAGTGCGCTCTCCGCGCGCGAACGCTCGTCCTCGCGCGGCGCAGCGCGCGTTTGCGCTTTTCGCGCCCATTCGCGTCTGGGGCCGGCAGGCTGCGGTTGTCGCATCGGCCGCGCGCTCTCGCCCTGCGCCTTGAGCGTTTCCAGCGAATACCCCGTTTTAAACGAAAGCTGCTGATAATAACGCTCCTGTTCCAGCGGCGAAAGCGAAGCGATAAACCGGCAGGCCTCCGCAGCGTAGCGTTCCCGCTCGTCCTCGCGCTCCAGCGCGTAGGAACGCGCCATGGCTTCGAGTTTAAAGGCATTCAACGAAAGCGCATTCTCCTTCAGGCGGTCAAACGCATCCTTGCCGTTCTGGCGCACGAATTCGTCCGGGTCCTGCTCGTTGGGAAACACGATAACGCGAACGATCAGCCCTTCCGCCGAGAGGATGTCCAGCCCGCGGATCGTTGCGTTCTGACCCGCCGCGTCGCCGTCATAAGCAATGTATACGGTGCTTACGTAGCGTTTGAGCAATCTCGCCTGCTGTTGCGTCAGCGCCGTGCCAAGGCTTGCTACGGCGTTTGTCACGCCCGCTTCACACAGGCCGATCACATCCGTATAGCCTTCCACCATTACGAGGTCGGGCAGTTTTCCGCTCTTTTGCAGGTTCAGGCCGTAGAGGTTGTTTCGTTTGTTATATAAAAGAGTGTCGCCCGTATTGATGTATTTTGGTTTATCCTCGTTGTTCAGCACGCGCGCGCCAAACCCGACCACCCGGCCGTTCGCGGCAACGATCGGAAAAATCACCCGCCCGCGGTACGCGTCGTAGGTGCGCCCGGACTGCTCGTTTTTTACGAGAAGGCCCGCTTCCACGAGCTCCTCCGGTGAAAATCCCTTTTCGGTCAAATAATTCTTCAGCGATTCCCAGCCGCTCGGCGCGTACCCAATGCCAAAGCGCTTGACGGACTCGCTTGTGATGCCGCGTTTCTTCAGGTATGCGCGCCCTGATGCGCCTTCGTCGCCCAGCAATGTCTCCATATAGAACCGCGCGGCGAGCTTGCAGGCTTCGGCCAGCCGCTCGCGCCGCGCCCGCTCGCGCTGCATTGCGGCGTCGTTGGCCTCTTCGGGCATCGCAATTCCGGCACGGTTTGCCAGAAACTCCACCGCCTCCGGAAACGTCAGATGCTCAACATCCATGATAAACTGGATCACCGATCCGCCGATGTGGCAGCCAAAGCAATAGTAGAGCTGGCGTTCGGGGGAAACGGAGAAGGATGCGGTCTTTTCCCCGTGGACCGGGCACAGTCCCCAAAGGCGCCTTCCTTTCGGTTTCAACTCGATGTAGGACGAGACGACGGTAACGATATCGTTTTTACTCAGCAGCTCGTTGAGCCAGCTATCCGGATATGCCATACGCTCGTCCTTTCCCTGTTGTTTTGCCGCGTCTCCCATCGGCCTATATAGGATTCGGCCTTTTTCGGCTGTTTACTGCCCCTCCTGCCGGATAAACGGAATATTTTACGTTTTCAGGTCCATCCATGCCTTCGGAACAAAAATACGGACATACTCCGAAACCGCGTAGTTGTCCGTCATGCCCGCAATATAATCCGCGACCGCACGTTCCTTTCCATCCTGTTCGAGATACTTCGCGTACTCGCCCGCAAGCAGTTCGGTGTGCTCCAGATAATATGCATACAGCTCGCGAATCAGCCGCTTTGCCTTCTCCTCCTCGCTTTTTGCCACGGGATTACGGTACACGCGCTCAAACATAAATTCCCGGAGCGCTTCAAACTGCACGCTGACCTCCGCGCTCATCCGAACGTCCGGCTTGTCAAAGCTCTGTTCAACCACGTCGAGAATCATGGTATTGATCCGCTTTGCATGCGAATTACCCAGCACGCGAACGCAGTCCTGCGGAAGATCGCTCTCCAACAGCACACCCGCGCGCATCGCGTCGTCGATGTCGTGGTTGATATATGCAATGCGGTCGGCAAGCGAAACAACATGCCCTTCAAGCGTAATCGCGTTCCCGTTCTTTTTATGGTTCAGGATGCCGTCCCGCACCTCAAACGTCAGATTCAGCCCTTCCCCGTCGTTCTCCAGCTTTTCCACCACGCGCAGGCTTTGTTCGTTGTGTTCAAAACCACCCGGCAGCAGTTCGTTGAGAACATCCTCTCCGGAGTGTCCAAACGGCGTGTGCCCCAGGTCGTGTCCCATGGCGATTGCTTCCGCAAGATCCTCGTTGAGGCGGAGAGCGCGGGAAATCGTCCGCGCAATCTGGCTTACCTCCAGCGTGTGCGTCAGCCGCGTGCGGTAATGATCCCCCTGCGGCGAGAGAAAGACCTGCGTTTTATGCTTGAGCCGGCGAAAAGACTTGCTGTGGAGAATGCGGTCCCGGTCCCGGATGAAATCCGTCCGAAGCTGGCAGGGTTCCGCGCGGATTTCCCGCCCGCGCGAGTTCTGGGAGAGCATGGCGTAGGGAGAAAGCGTTTCCGCCTGGATTCGCTCGTAA
Source organism: Eubacteriales bacterium (assembly GCA_021373115.1). GTDB lineage: Bacteria > Bacillota > Clostridia > Christensenellales > CAG-138 > UBA7703. The sequence goes on from JAJFTI010000011.1 coordinate 19,532, forward strand.
TACTGTCTTGGATTTTCCTGCGTCATATCCGCACCTCCGATCTACGTGTAACTATTCGCCGTAACCGTGAAAAATCCTTGTTTTTGCCGCGTGAGGCCGAAAAAACCCCGCCAGGTGAAAAGCCGGCGGGGTTGCATGCAGAGGTACCGCGGGCGATTCAGTCGTCCGCTGATTCGCCGATTCCGGGAATGTCGAATTCAATGGTCTCGTTGCAGTTCGGGCAGATCAGCCCGTCCTCGCTGTCGATCATATCCTCGTCGAAATAAACGGTTTCGCCGCAGTGCGGGCAGACGACCTCAATAAAATCATCCTCGTCCAGCTCGCCGTCGAAATCCTCGTCCAGCGCGCTTTCAATGTCGTCCAGCTCTTCGTAGATGCCGTCCACGCAGTCCGAAAGATCGTCAATGCTTTCGTCCTGCTCCTCCAGTGCTTCCGCAATCGCGCCCAGCGTTTCGATTATGCCGCGCAGGACTTTATCCGTGCCTTCGTCCTTTAACTTCAAACCGTCAGCCAACCCGTCGAGGTAAGCGACCTTTTCCGAAATAAAACTCATTGGATTCTTCTCCTTTCGGTTCCGTGAAGAACCGGTCGTGCGTGACCTAGACGCGCTCCATGTATTCACCCGTGCGGGTATCCACGCGGATGCGGTCGCCTTCGTTAACAAACAGAGGAACGTTGAGCGTATAGCCGGTTTCCAGCGTTGCGGGTTTCGTGGTGCCCGTTGCGGTGTCGCCGCGTACGCCCGGTTCGGAATGCGTAATGGTCAGTTCCACAAAATTCGGCGCCTCCACGGAAAACGGCGAGCCCTTGAAGAAGCGAACCTTCACGTTCTGGTTCTCCATCATGAAGTTGATGGCGTCCTCCACCTGCTCGTGGTTGAGCGGCAGTTGCTCGTAGGTTTCAATGTCCATGAAGTAATACAGTCCGCCATCCTCATAGAGGTACTGCATTTCCTTGGTTTCAATATGAGCCTGCGGGTATTTATCCGTCGGGTTGAACGTCCGCTCGAGCACGGCGCCCGTCATTACGTTCTTGAGGCGAGTACGCACGAAAGCCGCGCCTTTGCCGGGTTTCACGTGCTGGAAGTCCGAAATCTGCCAGACAGCCCCGTCAATTTCCACGGTCATGCCTTTACGAAATTCGCCTGCGCTGATCATATAATAGTTCCTCCGTCATTGTAATAATCTTTCGTTATCCTGTCATCAACAGCATTTCAAGAATGCTGAAAACTTCCAACGCTCAGATGGTGATGAGTTCCTTCGTTACGGAAACAAGATTCCGGCAACCCTCTTCGGAAACGATGCAGCAGTCCTCAATGCGAACGCCGCATTTTCCCTCTATATAAATCCCCGGTTCTACCGTTATCGTCATACCGCTGGTCAGGATATCCTCGCTGCCAAGGGACGCGCGCGGTGCCTCATGAATCTCGAGCCCGATCCCGTGTCCCAGCCCGTGCCCGAACGCTTCCCCATACCCGCGGCTGCCGATATAGTCCCGCGCAACGGCGTCCAGCGCACGACCGGAAATACCGATTTTCAGCGCGTCCAGCGCCATCCTCTGCGCGGTTTTGACGATTTCGTAGATATCCCTGCTCTCGTCGTCAATTGCGCCAATTGCAAACGTTCGCGTCATATCGGAATGATATCCGTCAATCACGCAGCCAAAGTCGGTCACGACCAGATCGCCTTTTTGGAGCTTGCGCGTTCCCGGTACGGCGTGGCACATGGCCCCGTTCGGCCCTCCCGCGACAATTGGATCAAACGAAGCGCCCTCGCTTCCGTTTTTCATGCAAACATAGTTCAACTCGGCAACCGCTTCCAGCTCGGTCATCCCCGCGTGAACGCGGCCAAGCCATTCGAGGAACGATTGATCCGCAATGCGCTGCGCCTGTTGCAGGCTGTCCGCTTCTTCGGCGGACTTGTACAGCCGCGGCTTCGTCAGTTCCGCGCTGAACGGAACCCATTCAACCGGCATGGTTTGATAATGGCGAAACTCGCCGACCGTCATCGCCTGTTCTTCGAATGCGACGCGCTTGCAGCCGTCCGCCTGAAGAAATGCGCGGATCCGGTCATGCTGCTGTGCATACGGCGCCTCCTCAACCCGCAAAAGCCCCTTTGTCTGCGTTTTGGCCTGAATCGTATAGCGAAAATCCGTTATAAGGTAGGCTTCCTTTTGCGTAACCAGAAGAATGGCGTCCGGACTTGTGAATCCGGAATAATAACGGATATGAACGCCGCTCGTAACGAGCGCCGCGTCCAATGATGAGTCGCGCAGAATTTCGCGCAATATCTCCGCCCTTTGTTTCATACGGAGATATTTTACCACAGAAATCAAACCGGTTCAACAGAATTGATGGATCAGCGGCGCCCGATTTACGGCTCGATTCCGCAATCGGCCAGTTCGGTAAACGCTCCCGTACGTTAACGCGGCTCTTCGGCTTCGCGGTACGCAGATTTGCGCGAATGTCCGCATGGATGTGTCTTTTTTGTTGCATATTGAAATAACACTAGGATTCTGCGGCTGCTCTCTAGTATACTGGTAGCAGTATCATTTGGAAGGTAAATTGGATGGAACAGAAAAAACAGAACGGGGTTTCCGCGGTCTTCCGCTTCTTTCTGCATATCGTGCAAGGTGTGATCATTGGTGCGGGTGCAATTCTTCCGGGCGTGTCCGGCGGTGTGCTCTGCGTCGCATTCGGCATTTATGAACCGATGATGGCCGTGCTTGCGCGGCCACTGAAAAATCTTCCGAAGTACTGGAGGCTGCTTTTACCAATCGGTATCGGACTGGCGCTTGGCTTTGTCGGGCTGGCGAAACTGATCGCCAACCTTCTGGAGCAGAATTCCACAATCACGATTTCCCTGTTTATCGGGCTGATCATTGGAACGTTTCCGTCCCTTTTTCGGGAAGGCGCGAAGCAGGGTCGGACAAAGGGCATGTGGATTTCCCTCGCGGTCAGTACGGCCGTACTGCTCGCGTTTTTCTCAATCCTGAAATACAGCACGCAAACCACACTGACGCCATCGTTCGGGTGGTATGTTTTCTGCGGCGTCCTCTGGGGAATCAGCCTCATCGTTCCGGGTATGAGTTCGTCCTCCGTTCTGTTGTTCTTCGGGCTGTATCAGCCGCTCTCTGAAGGTATCGCCACGCTAAATTTCGCCGTACTCCTGCCGTTTGCAATCGGGATTCTGGGAACGGTGTCCCTGCTCGCGCGGCTCGTCAGTTATTTGTTTGAACGTCACCACGGTATTGCGTTTTATTGCGTCATCGGATTTGTAATCGCCTCAACCATTCCGATTATCCCGCTTAAATTTGCCGGTTTCGGCGAAGCGGCGCTTTGTGTCGTTGCCGCGGGGCTCGGCTTTTTCGGTGCCTTCCTGATGGATCGCTGGGGCGAAAAGAATTTGCCCGCCGAAGAGCCGCGCGGCTGACCGTCTCAGGCTCTTTCGGTTTGATATAAGAATTACCGCGAATTATCGCGTGGATCACAAAAGAAAACGGACCGGAATTCCGCCGAATGGAATCCGGTCGATATGAAGCCGCCTATTTCTTTCATTATGAAACGTGCGGTTTCGTTATGCTCCTAAGCACATATAAAAAGGCGTGTGAAAGCAGACCTATCGGATCAGGTACTGAATGCTGTAATACTCCGGAATAAAATAGTACTTACATCTCGCAAGCGAAAGATCATCCGCGCCGGTCAGGATCGATTCAATCAGAATCAGCGGTTTGCCGACCGGTTCCAGTAAAAATTCCGCCTCCATTTCGTTTGCATAGATCAGTTTGATATGCAGGCTCTGACTGCTTGTTTTTTCATATAGAGTCGTGCTCAGCAGTTCGTAGATCGAATCGCCGTCCGAAACGTCAATTTCCAGCGCTTCCAGCGCCTTAACCGGTATTTGAATAAACGAGTACCCAACCACCGTGGACTGTGCCTTGTATATCAGATAACTCGCAAGTACGATTTCGCTTTTGCTCAGAAACAACCGATCCCGCGCAATATCGGTCGGCGTGGAATAGTTAAACTGAATTTCCACATCGTCCGTATGCTGGCGGCAAAACGTGGTCATCGGATTAAAAAAATGCTTGGGAATCATTTTCTCATCCCGATTGGCAACAACGGTTCCCTTGCCGCGCGACTTCACAATCAGGCCGTCCTCGCTGAGTATGGCGAGCGCCTGGCGCAGCGTATTGCGGCTGACACTGTACTTCTGCGAAAGCTGAATCTCGCCCGGCAGCAGTTCGCCCTGCGGATAAACGTTATTAATAATGTCCAGATAGAGCGAGTTGTAGATGCTCACATAGGACGGTACGCTGCTGCTGCAGAGCTTTTTCTTCTGCATGAACGATTCCTTCTTCACTTTATACATACCTGTTTACTTGTTTAACATCTTAACATAGCGGAAATATAACTACAAGTATCTGCTCATTATATATAGACTCCTGCTTAACAAAACCGTATAACCTCCATCCGGTATGCAGGATACCGCCGAACGTTGGCAGCGCAACCTATCCTTCAACACGGATTCTGAAAATAATGTGGATCGGCTCACTCTTTTTTCGTTTCCCTTTCCATGAAACCGCGTTATGGGATCGGAAGAAACGGCTTTCAGTCCCTCCCGTTTCCGGCAAATTCGGCGTTGCATTCTATTGACACTGTACGGCAACGGTGATATACTCTACAACATGTTGAACAAGTTGTCGCAGGTCGGCATGTTTTCTTGTCTCCCTTGCATCCGGGATGGGTGCGCGCAATAAATCAAACTGCAAAAGGAGGTTCTCTATGGAAAACACAACGGTCAAGGCAAAAAAGAGTATCGGCTCGCTTATCGTAGGCGAATGGAACACGAAAACCATCGTAGCAATCGCCATCGGCGCGGCGCTGTACGGCGTATTGATGGTGTACGGCGGCATTCCGATCTTCACGAACACGCAGCTTTCGGTCGCGATGATCATCCCCGTCGTGGTGGGTGGTTTATTCGGACCGCTTCCCGCATTGGTCTGCTGCGGCGTTGGCAATGTTCTGGCCGACCTCATCGGCGGTTGGGGCATGTGGTTTGACTGGTCGATCGGCAATGCGATCATGGCCTTCTGCGTCGGCCTGCTTCCGGTATACGGCGCTCGCATTACGGAAGGCATCTTTTCCGTCAAGCACGCGATCATCTATGCCGTTTGCTGCATCCTCGGCAACGTCATTGCGTTTGGCGTCATTACTCCGATCTTTTCCTACCTGCTGTATGCTTCCGACCTGAACATCACGTTCCTCCAGGCGTTCGCCGCCACGCTGGGCAACAGCGCGGTTCTCATCATCATCGGCATACCGATTCTGATTCTTCTTGCTAAGAGGTATAAGGCAAGATCGAACCTTTCGCAGGATAAAACCGGCGAGTATTGATTCAAACTTACTAATTCGTACATAGAAGAGCTGCAATTATGGAAGAGACCGTCATTCGTTTTGAGAACTTCGGATTCCAGTATAAAGTCCAGCAAACGCCTACGCTCTACGACATCAACCTTTCGATTCGCAAGGGCGAGAAAGTGCTCATTCTGGGCAGCTCCGGCAGCGGCAAGTCCACGCTTGCCAACTGCATCAACGGACTGATTCCGTTTTCAAACGAAGGAACGATCACCGGCAGCGTAACGGTAAACGGGCTGGAAACGCGATCCGTGTCAATCCACGAACTGAGCAAAATGGTTGGAACGGTCCTGCAGGACAGCGACGCGCAGTTCGTCGGTCTTTCCGTTGGCGAGGACATTGCCTTCGCCATGGAAAACGAAGCAACTCCGCGAAGCGAGATGGTGCCCATTGTCTATCGGCATGCATCCGTCGTGGGAATGCAGGATTTCATCGGCGCGGTTCCGTTTGATCTTTCCGGCGGTCAGAAACAAAAAGTTGCAATCGCGGGCGTGCTCGGCAGCGATGTGAGTATTCTCATCTTTGACGAGCCGCTCGCGTCCCTCGATCCCCAGATGGGACAGACGGCGGTCGAGCTGATCGACAACCTTTCGCAAAACGACGAGCATACCGTCATCATCATTGAGCATCGCCTCGAGGACGTATTGCACCGCCGTGTTGACCGCGTGATTCTTATGTCCGAAGGCAGAATCGTTTCGGACTCCACGCCAGACGAACTGCTTCAAAGCACACTTCTATTGGACTACGGCATCCGTGAGCCGCTCTACATTACGGCCATGAAATATGCCGGGTGCAGCATCCCGGACAACTCAAATCTCTGCGATATCCATTGCATTGAATTCTCACAAGATAATCGAAAAAAACTGATCGAGTTCTTCAGCGGTAATCCATCCGTCAGTAAAGCGAGCGCGGGTGAAGAGGTTATCCGCTTTGAGAACGTTGACTTTGCATACGACGAGGGCGTAAACGTGCTGAACGACGTATCGTTCTCGATTCAGAAAGGCGAGCGCATCGCCGTAATCGGCAAGAACGGCGCGGGAAAATCGACCGCCGCAAAGCTGATCTGCGGCATTGCCCGGCCGCAAAAGGGAAGCGTCCATATCGGCGGAACGAACGCGAAACAGCTTTCCGTGAAAGAGATCGGCGAGCATGTCGGTTACGTCATGCAGAACCCGAATCAGATGATCCTGAAGGACACAATCAAAAAGGAAGTCGAGTTTGCGCTTTCCATACGCGGTTTCGGCGCGGAGGAAATCCGCAGGCGGGCAACCATCGCGCTCAACGCCTGCAGCCTATATTCCATGCGAAACTGGCCGGTTGACACGGTCAGCTACGGGCAGAAAAAACGCATCACCGTGGCGTCCATACTCGTGCTCCATCCCGACGTGCTGATTCTGGACGAACCTTCCGCCGGGCAGGATTACAAGAGCTATATGGAGATCATGCACTTCATTGAGATACTCAACCGGGAATATGGCATCACAATTCTGTTTATAACACACGATATGCACCTTGCGCTTGAAAACACCGATCGCGCAATCGTGTTTGCGGACGGTCGGCTCATTGCCGACGACCGCGTATCCTCCGTACTTGCCAACGACAGCGTCATCCAGCAAGCAAACCTCAAGCAAACATCGCTCTATACGCTCGCCCTTCGGCTGGACCTGCCGCCCGAACAGGTGATCTGGCGCTTTATCGAGCATGAAAGGGCGGTGAAGGCGGATGAATAACAAACTCGTCATCAACTTCATTCCAGGCAAAACGACATTGCATAAAATGGCGGGCAGCACAAAGGTTCTTCTGTTTGTTCTGTTTACGATCGCAATCATCGCTACGTTTGATATGCGTGTGCTTTTGCCGCTGATGGTGGTTCCGTTTGCGGCAATCGTTTCCATGAAGCCAAACTATAAACCGCTGATTTTCCTTTTCGCATTCATGATCGTTACAGTCGGCATCATCGGCACCGTCATGCTGCTGGTCGTTTCGCCGGACGTGGGTTTGACGCACGTCGGGTCGCATACCGAAATTCTGCAGGTATCGGATCGGCTCTATGTGACCAGCGAAACGCTATGGTACGTGCTGGTTACCTTCACGAAACGCATCGCCTCTTTTGCAACGGTAATTGCGTTTGTTCTGATGACCACGCCTTCGGAATTTGCTTCCGGCCTTAGTTTTCTGCGCCTGCCGTATAAGGTTTGCATTATCGTTTCCCTTGCCTATCGAACCATTCCGGATATCGCGCGCCGTTTCATCGACATCCGCAACAGCATGCAGATGCGCGGCGTGGAGCTCAACAGCAAGCGAACCTCGCTGGGCAAGCGGCTCAAATATACCGGCGCCATGCTGGTTCCATTGATTATTTCCTCGTTTGGCAAGGTGGAAACCATTGCCAACGCAATGGATCTGCGCGGTTTCGGAAGACTGAAAAAGCGTACCTGGTACGCGGAACATGAACTCACGCGGGCAGACAGAATCGCACGGGCGTTCTCGGCCGTGTTCGCCGCTGCGATCCTGTTTTATATTCTATACACGAAATTCCTAAACCCTTACCCCGTTACCATGTGGTGTCCTTTTGTCAAGCTGGAGAACATCACGAAGGTGAACGTGTTTGACACGCTTTTCTTCCTGAAGTGGTTCCGTTAAGGGGGTCGGGTTCTGCCCGAATGCACATTGAAAGGATGATATCTCAATGAAACATGCAGTTGTCATGCAAACTGACTTCGGTGTGGAAAACATATCCGTATCCACCATGCGCGGCGTATGCCGCCAGGTCTCGGAGGATCTGGACATCTTCGACAGCACGCATGCCGTGCGTCCGTTCGACGTACTCAACGCCTCCGACTCGCTCGTTTACACAATACCGTTCTGGCCGGAAGGCACGGTGTTCGTCTCCGTGGTCGATCCCGGCGTAGGCACCTCGCGGCGCAGCTGCGTTGCCAGGCTGAAGAACGGCAGCTTTGTGGTTACGCCGGATAACGGCACGCTGACCTATGTTGTCGAACAGCTGGGGGTTGACCGTGTGCGCGAAATCGACGAATCCGTCAACCGTTACCCCACCACCCGCAACATCCATATTTTCCACGGACGCGATGTATATGCTTACTGCGCGGCGCGGCTTGCCGCAGGCGTGATCGATTTCGAAGGCGTTGGGCCGGAATATCCCGTGAGCGAAATCGTCATGGCGCCCTATGTCCATCCGGAAGCGAAGGGCGGCGTCCTTACCGGCATGATCAACGAAGCGCCGGAACATTTCGGCCTGACCGGAACCAACATCCCGTTTTCGTGGCTTGCGGAGAACGGCATGAACTATGGCGACATGGTTCATATATCGATTCTGCACAACCGTGACGTCGTGCTCTATAAAACCGTTCCGCTGGTCAAGAGCTTCGGTTATACCGAGAAGGGCACGGTTTTGGTCATCAGTTCGGAGACCGGCACCGTCATGATCGCGAAAAACCAGGGAAACCTCGTGTTGGATTATCAACTGGACTTTGGCCCGGACTGGACGTTTTCCATTACGAAAGCGTAGGTGTCCGTATGCAGAAAAAAGTCATAGCCATCCAGTCCGATCTCGGCACGGTCGACGGCAGAGCCGCCCGGCTGATCGGCACGATCAAGCGAGTGGACGCGTCTTTGGACGTATGCGTAACGGAGAACAAGTGCCCCAAGGGCGACGCCGTCGTCGCTTCTACGCTGCTGTATTCCTCGCTGCCGTTCTTTCCGGAAGGGACGGTCTACCTTTCGCTTGTGGAGCGCGCGGAGGGCGGCAATCCGCCCTGCGCGGCGCTGACGAACGACAACAAGATCATTCTGACGCCGGATAACGGCACGCTCACGGTTTGGATTCACCGGTACGGGCTGAAAGCGCTCCGCCATCTGAACACAAAGAGCTGCCCCGCGGAAATGAACCCGTATGCGTATTTCGCGGCGCAGATCGCGCGCGGAGCCGTTTCCTACGAATCGCTCGGGGAAAGCTACCCCGTATCGCAGGCGCAGACATTCGCCATGTACCCGCCAACGGTCGGCCCCGGCACCGTAGAATGCGGAATCTTCAGCGTTCTGGAAAATTTCGGAAACCTGAATCTCACCGTGTCCATTGAGGATTTCGACCGAAGCGGCATTCAGGCAGGCGACCGAGTGCGGGTAACAATCGAGCGAAGCGGATCGGTTCGTTTTGACCAAATCATCCCGTATGACCGGTCGTTCGGCTTTGCCGAGCTTGGCGCATCCATTCTGTTTAACGGCAGTTCCGGCTATCTGGGACTTGGCATGAACCAGGCAAGTTTTGCCAATGCTTATCTCAAGGACCGCTTCGAACCCGCAGGCGCGGTTGCCGAATACCGCGTCCGGATCGTCAAACAGACACAAACGTTTCGTGCTATTGAAAGGAAGAGAAAATAACAATGAAAAAGCCAAATCTTGTCCTGCAAACGGACTTTGGTTTATCGACCGGTTTTGTATGCTCCATGTACGGCGTCATTAAAATGATCGACGATTCACTGAATATTTACGACCTGAATCATGAAATCCGCCCGTTCGACATGCGCCAGGCGTCCTTCCTGCTCGCGGATACAATCCCCTACTGGGCCCCCGGAACGGTGTTCGTCTCCGTTGTGGATCCCGGTGTAGGCACCGCCCGAAAAAGCTGCGTTGCAAAGCTGAAAAACGGCAGCTATGTGGTCACGCCCGACAACGGCACGCTCACGGCAATCATCGAACAGATTGAAGAAATCCGCCAGATCGACGAAACGGTCAACCGCCTTCCCGGAAGTGAAAAGTCCGGCACGTTCCACGGACGCGACGTATTCGCCTACTGCGGCGCGCGGCTGGCCGCGGGTATCATTGACTACAAGGGCGTCGGCCCGGTCTATCCGGTCGGCGAGTGCGTCCGTTTCGCCATTTCGGAAGGCAAGGTCTCCGAGGGTCTGGCGGAAGGCCGGATTGCCGGATGCCTGAAGCACTTTGGGGGGATCAGCAGCAACATCAGCGTAGAGCAATTTGAGAAGACCGGCATCAAGCTGGGCGACATGACGCATATCCTCATTAAAAAAGGCGAGGATGCCTTGTTTGATCAGGACGTGCTCTACCACCGCTCGTTTGGTTATGTGAAAATCGGCGAGCCGATTCTCTACAACGGCAGCACGACGCCCTATCTTTCCCTGAGCCTAAACCAGCGAAGTTTTGCGGAAAAGTACCTGCCGCATATCTTCGACATCGGGGAAGAATTCGCCGACTACCGCATTATGATTTGGAAGAAATAGAAAGGAGCGAGACAAACCATGAAAAAGCCTTGTATTGCCATGCAGACCGACTTTGGCGTCGTGAGCGGCGCGATGATCGGTGTATGTAAAACCATCGACCCTGAGCTGGAAATATTCGATATTTCGCACAGCATTCCCAAATTCAACGTGGAAAAGGCTTCCTCGCACCTGCGCGGCGTGATCCCCTTCTGGCCCAAAGGCACGGTGTTTGTTTCCGTCGTCGATCCGGGCGTCGGCACCGCCCGGCGCGCCTGCGTCGCAAGAACCACAAACGGCTACTATATCGTTACGCCGGACAACGGAACCCTTACCGGTGTACTCAAGGAGTTTGGCATCGACGAAGTCCGGCAGATCGACGAAACGGTCAACCGTCTGAAGGGCACCGAAAAGACGAGCATTTTTCATGGGCGCGACCTGTTTGCTTACTGCGCAGGAAAACTCGCCGCGGGCGTAATTGATTATCCGGGCGTCGGTCCGTCCTATCCGGTTTCGGAAATCGTAACGTTCACGATACCGGCGGTCTCCGTTGGGAAAAACGAGGCGCATGGCTGCGTTACCGAGCTCATGGAACCCTTCGGAAATCTGGAAACCAACATCCGCATCGAGGACTTTGAAAAGACGGGCATCCAACACGGGGATTCCGTTCATGTATCCATCCGTCATGCCGGAAAAACGATGTTTGAAAAGTGCATCCTCTACCATCGTTCCTTCGGATATGCTCCTGAGAACGGCGAAATCCTGTATAACAGCTCCTCCGGCTTTATGGGCATTGCGATGAACCAGCAGGATTTTGCCCGCACCTACGGCATTGAAGGCGGCTCCGAATGGATGCTGGACATCATTAAGGAGAATTGCTGATATGGCGCTTCCCTGCGTTGTGTTGCTTTCCGACTTCGGCAGCGACGGCGCGGCTGCGCTGGCCGGCGTCTGCAAAAGCGTGAATCCGGAATTGCCGGTTTACGAACTGACGCACGACGTTCCCCGGTTTGACATTGCCGCAGCTTCGGAAATCCTCTCGGAGCAGCTTTCCGCCTGGCCGGAAGGGACGGTCTTCGTGTGCGCGGTCGATCCGCATTTCGGCACCGGAGAAAAGGTTCTGGCGTGCCTGACCAGGGACGGCTATATTGTCGTCGGCGCAGAGAACGGCTGTATGGCCGGGGTTCTCCGCGACCATAAAGCCGCACAACTCCGTACGCTGACCGAACTGAACGCGGCCTATCTCAAACGCGAATCCTCGGCAGTTCCCCACGGCAGAAATCTGGTATACTGCGCGGCCTGCATCGCATCGGGGCGGCCTTCGTTCGCCGAGTGCGGTGAATTATTCGAACCGCCGGTAAACGCCTGAGCCTGAGCGGGCGGCGGATGTGCGGATTCTCGTAATCAGGAAGCTGCCTTCCGGCAGCCGGAGCGAAATGGGAATCCGGTCGGCAAATTAAAAGCCGGTTATTTCACCGGCCGGAATGAATGGAACAATCCGGTTTCAGTTGCCTGAAACCGGATTGTTATTATTGCATAGTTTGTATCAGCCGCAGGAGATTCTCAATCGTGAGACGGTAATCCTGTTTGCTTCTTAACTTCGCTTCCGAAAATGGAATCGCGAGCCGGTTGGTACTGAACACCGCGCTCACCCCCTCGTTATACGCCTCATCGATGCCATCCCCGATATCCCCGACGACCGCAAGCACGGGAATTCCCGCTTTTTTCGTCCGGCGTGCAACGCCGATCACCACTTTGCCGCACAGGCTTTGGCGATCCAGCCTGCCTTCTCCGGTAATCACAAAATCCGCTCCGGCAATGCGCTCTTCAAAATGAACGGTATCCAGCACCGTTTCGATTCCGGGTTTCAGCGCCGCGCCGAAAAACGCCACCGCGCCCGCGCCCATCGCCCCGGCCGCGCCTGCGCCGGGCAGATCCGCTACGCACAGTCCCATTTCCCGCGCAATGGTTTCGTCCAGAGCGGCAAGCTCACGATCCAGCAAACGAACCATATCCTCATCCGCGCCTTTCTGCGGGGCAAAGATATGCGCCGCACCGCGGAGGCCGTGCATGGGATTATCGATGTCGCACATGGCGATTACTTCAACGCCGTTTAAAATGCGCTTCGTTTCCGTATTGTCGATTTTCGTGATTTCCGAAAGCGTACTCCCCGCAGGAACAAATGCATTTCCTTCGGAATTAAAAAACTTTGTGCCAAGCGCCGCGGCCGCGCCGCAGCCGCCGTCGTTTGTCGCGCTTCCGCCGAGACCCAGAATGATCTTTTTCGCACCCTGTTCCAGTGCGTGCCGCATCAGCTCGCCGACGCCATAGGTTGTTGCTCGTGCAGGATCCTTTTCGTCCCCGACGAGCGGAAGCCCTGCCGCCGCAGCCATTTCGACGATCGCGGTCTCTCCGAACCGGCCGTAAAACGACATACGCCGTTCAAAAAACGGGCCTGCCGCCTCAATGCATACCTTTTCGCCCGCCATGCACGCGAGGAAACTATCCACCGTGCCCTCGCCGCCGTCCGCAACCGGGAGGCCGACCACTTCGCACGCCGGAAAAAAGCGCTTCGTCTCCTCGGTAACCATACCGCAGATTTCTTCGGATGAGATAGACCCCTTAAAGGAATCGGATACGACCGCGATCTTTTTCATCCATTCCCTCCAATTTCAGCGGGAAACGACGTTTTTCGATTCTCCGCCCAAAAAGCTCTTCAGGTTGTCCACGGCAATATCCATCAAACACTGGCGGCTCTCTTTCGGCGCCCAGCTGATGTGGGGGGTAATGACGCAGTTTTTCGCCTTCAGCAGCGGGTTGTCCTCTTTGATCGGCTCGCTGGAAACCACGTCCAGTCCGGCGGCGTATACCTTGCCGCTGTTGAGCGCATCCGCCAGATCCTGCTCAACAACAAGCGGCCCTCGGCTGTTGTTGAGGATAATCACGCCGTCCTTCATCTTCGCAATCGTGCTGCGGTTGATGATTCCCTGCGTTTCCGGGAACAGCGGGCAATGCAGCGCAATTACGTCCGACTCTTTCAGCAGCGTATCCAGCGCGACATAATCCGCGATTGCTTTTCCGGTTTCGCTCTGCATCGCATCGTAAGCGATCACGCGCATCCCCAGCGCTTTTGCAATCTTCCCCGTCGCCTGCCCGATCCGTCCAAAACCGATGATCCCCATCGTCTTGCCGTCCAGTTCCATCAGCGGATAATCCCAGAAACACCAGTCCGGATTGGACTGCCAGCGGCCTTCGTGCACCGCCTGGTCATGGTGGCCGATGTGGTGGCAGATTTCCAGCAGCAGCGCGATGGCAAACTGACCCACCGCCGCCGTACCGTAAGTCGGTATATTGGTCACCGTAATGCCGCGCGTTTTCGCGGCAGCCACGTCTACAACGTTATAGCCCGTCGCGAGTACGCCGATATACCGGAGCCCTTCGCAGGTTTCTAAAACGCGCGCGTTTAAAGGCGTTTTATTGGTAAAAATAGCCTCCGCACTCCCGATCCGGCGAATGATTTCCCCTTCGTCGGTCATAGGGGTCCGGTCATATACCGTCAGTTCGCCGAATTCGTTCAGTCCGTTCCAGCTTAAATCGCCGGGGTTGAGGGTGTATCCGTCCAATACAACAATCTTCATTTCCATTTTCTCTTTATCCTTCTTCAGCGAATTCCCGCCTGATTGATGGAGCGATATTCCTTCACGGTATAGCGCCCCGTCGCGGCGGATAACCAGTCCTGATAAGACTCGTCCTGCAGCGCGGCCGTTGCATCCGATTTCCAGGAATCATCCGTTCCCTCGCGGAAACCGTTGTCGTTATGTTCCACGAAGTAGAGCACATAGGCCGCGGTTTGCGTTTTTCCAACGTAGGTATCGCCCGTTTGCCGGCTGCTATCCGTCAGCCAGGCAACGTCCCCGGACGACTGGTCGCCCAGCTCCGATCCCTTCACGTCCGTCATATGATAACACGCCTGACCCGTCTGTTCCAGCGTAATATTCTCAAATGCTTCCGCCGTCTGCGCCGATGCAAGAAGGCTGCTGATCGCGTCCGTGTCCTTGCTGCCGTCCACATAGGCCATGAGATAGGTGTAGAGGGAATACAGGTATTCGTGTTCCCGGTAGAACTGCTGCAGCTGTTCTTCCGTAAAGGAAAAAGACGCACGCACGCTTTGCTCGTATCGATCCGCTAGGCAGATCTTTTCCAATAATCCCCGCAGGATCGTTTCGCTCATTCCCCTGCCATACGTTTTGACCAGATATGCGGCAAAGTCGTCATATCCCGCCTTCTGACCGAGGAACCGGTAATACTCCAGTTCGGAATCAATCTCGCTTTCCGCGCCGGTGTCAAGGGTCATTCCGTTTTTCGCCGCCTCCGCGCAAAGTACGGAGACTTTTGTTAAGCCTTCCTCCGCCTGGCGGATCAGATACGCTTTCCAGGATTCGCCGTCTTCGGAAAGCGGGCAAGGCTGTTTTGAAAGATCCTTTGCGGTATCCAGCCCAAGCATATTCGAATAACCGTCCGCATTTTGAACAAGTTCATCCAGCGCGCTGAAATAAAAAAAGTTCACCTGTGCAACGGTATAGTTCTCCTCGCCAATTCGAAGCGCCTTTCGGTCCGCGCCGGACGAGCCCGAAGTGCGAACGACCCAGAGCAATACGACGCAAAAGACCACCAGAACCGCAGCGGCGATGGCGAATACCGTCATTCCCGCGCCGCTTGACTTTTTGTTTTTCAGTTGCACCGTACGTTTCATAGATGTTCCAGCCGTCTCCATCCTGTATAAGCGCCGCTTACGCCAAATTCAAATGAAAAATACGGTTTGCGTTCTTCCACATGATCTTTTCCAGATCATCCTCGTTTTTCACGATCTGCCGGTATTTTGCAAGCTCAACCGGTATCTGATCCGGATTGTCGGAAGAGAACAGGATCTTGTCGCACCCGACCTCTTCGATCATATGCTTCACCGCGTTCGTGCCGCACCAGCTCGGTTCCAGAAAAACGTTATCGAGCGAGCGCGCCAGCAGGCGCGCCTGCTGATGGAAGGATTCCGATCCCGCGTGCGCCAAGATGACCGTTACGTCCGGATGATCCTTCGCGCCGCGGTAAACGCTCGTTGGGTCGGCAAAAGGGATTCCGTTGCCGGTGTGGATCATGAGCGGCACCCTGAGCGCACGGCAGACCTCGTATACATGATAAGCATCCCTGGAGGATGGATGGCAGGCGTGCGCAATCGGCGTAATCTTGATTGCGACAAAACCCAGCTCTTTCACGCAGCGCTCCGCTTCCGTGTCGTAGTCCGCGGGGAAAAAGTGCGGATTGATGGACGCCATGCCGAAAAATTTCTTCTTCGGCGCGGACTGTTTGCAGTATGCCGCAATCCGGTCGTGAATCTTTACGTGTTCGGAAAGATACGGCCTCGGAATGAACGGCTGAATGATTCCGCCGTCGATCTGAAATTGATCGTAGTACTCCGTAAGCTCCTCTTCCGTAATGGTTTCGTCAAAGACATCGTCCTCGCCGAGGTGCACATGCGCGTCAATGATCATATTCGTTTTCTCCTGCGTCCTGTTATCCTGTTCGGGTCGTTACGCCTGCTCCGCTCCGGCCTTATGCCGCCTGCCGTCGCGCTGTTCGCCGTTTTCCGAAGCGCCGACAAGCAGCAGCGCAATGATGAGCGCGCCTTTGACCACGCTCTGAATACCCGCGTCCGCGCCCATGAGCTGCATGCTGGAGATGGTCAGGTAGAGAAAGAGCGAGCCGACCAGCGTGCCAAAGGCGTTCGCGCGCCCGCCGGACATCAGCGTTCCGCCGATGACGATGCAGGCGATGCTTTCCATTTGATAGTTGTCCCCCATGCCCAAATAAGCGCCCGTGACCCGCGCCGAGATCAACGCCCCGGCGATTCCTGCAAATACGGACGCGAGTACATAGGTAAGCACTTCGACTCTTACCACTCGCACGCTGGCAAGCCGCGCCGCTTCCAGATTCTGCCCCATTGCGAGAAGCGACTTTCCATAGGAAGTCGAGCTGAGCAGAAAGTGGATAAACAGGGCAAGAATCACGACAATCCCGATAATGATGGGAATTCCCATCACACGCGTCTGTACGATCGCCTTGAGGATGGATGGAATCGTAAACACGTTAAATGTGTTATTAATCAGCATGGTTCCGGTCACAATGATATAATTCATGGCCATTGTCGCAATGATTGCCGGAATGCCAAGGAATATTACCATGGAACTGTTGAGCAGGCCGACGATCACGCCGAGCAGGATCACGAGCAGGATCGCTGGAATGATCATTGCGTTGCTGCCGTTGCAGACGCCCATGCTCACATACGCGCCGAGCGTGATCATGCCCGGAATGGAGAGGTCGATGGCGCCGCGCCCGGTCGTAACGACCAGCATCTGCGCAAGGCCCGCTATCGCCAGAAACGAAGCCGTATATGCATTGTCGATCAGCGAGCGAATCGTAATGCCGTTGCCGGAAAGCCCCATCAGAATCCAAAGCACAATGCTGCCCAGCATGGCGAGAATCCAGCTGCCGTTCCGGCTGAAGAATGCTTTCGCCTTCATGTTCTTCATACCTTGCCCTCCTTCTTTTTCAAGAGACGCAGGGATAAAATCAGGATGAGCACAAGCCCCTGTATGGATGCGGTAAAGTCCGTGCTGACCTTTAAAAGTCCAAGCAGCACGCCGATCATGGTCAGGCTGACCGCGCCGCAGACCGCCCCGAACAGCGTCACCACGCCGCCGGAGAAGTATCCGCCGCCAATGATGACCGCCGCAACGGAGAGAACCGTGTAGGAACCGGACGCGGCGGGGTCGGACGCGTTGTTGATCGCCGAGGTCAGGATGCCCGCCATAAACGTGAAGGCGCCCGCCAGCGCGTAGATGGACATGTATGCTTTGGCCCGGCTCCAGCCGGAGTTGACCATGGCCGTTTCGTTGTTGCCAAAACCTCTCAGCACCGTTCCGTAGCGAGAGCGGTAAAACACGATCGCCAGCACGATAAACGCGACAAGCCAGAAAAACAGCGTATTCACAACCGGCGTGTTGGTATAAAACACCGTTCGAATCCACGCGGGGCACGTACCGCCCGGCATGGACTGCAGAGAAAGCGCGAGGCCATACCAGATAAACGACATGCCAAGCGTAACAATAATGGCGGGAACCCGCCGCTTATGGATGATATACCCCATGAGCGGATAGGCAAGGAACGCGCTCGCTAAAAAGACTGTTCCGAGAACAGGTTTGTCATAGAGCGTGGTGCAGCAAATCACGTTGACCAATCCGCAGAAGGCGCCAACGCCGAGATCCACATGTCCAAGGCCGATGATAAACGTCTGCCCCAGCGAGCAAAGCACGAGCGACGCGAACCCGACCACCATGAGCTGAAGGCCGTACTTGCTCAGCAGCAAAGGCGATTTCAATGAACAGATGGCATAGATCACGAGCAGCGCGACAAGGGAAAACGTAAAGAGCGGCGTTCGGACGCGCCTGCGCTTCTCTTCGATTTTCTCGCACTTCTCATCGTCGCTCTTAAACGACAGGGAGATGATGGTTTCGTGGCTGACGTTGGTGTTGTCGAATTTTCCAACGATATGGCCGCTGTTGAGCACCATCAGATCCGTGCAATAACGCAGCTCCGCGTCGTCGGACGTGCGCCAGATCACCAGCTTTCCGCTGGCCGCCGCTTCCCGAAACAGCGCGTAGAGCGCATTCTTGGTCGGCTGGTCCACACCGCGCGTCGGATCGTCCAGCAGGATGATATCCGCGTTTGCAACCAGCGCGCGCGCAATCAGCACTTTCTGCTGGTTTCCGCCGGAAAGGCTCGTGATTCCCGCGGACGTACCGTTGCTTTTGATGCGGAGTTTATCATACCAGTATTGCACGGAGTCCTGCACCCAATCCCGACTCAGGTAACGAAACAGGTTCGTATTGGCGGCCTTGGTTACCACCTGGTTATCCAGAATGGACCAGAGCGGGAAAATTCCCTCTTTCTTTCGATCGCCCGCCACATAAGCAACCCGGCCTTTGATCGAAATGCCGGATTTTGCGCGTTTTCTGCCGCAGCGGAAAATCTCCTGCAGCAGATCCAGCTGCCCGTTCCCCTCCAGACCCGTCAGGCCGAGAATCTGCCCTCCGATCGCCTGAAAACTGACGTTATGCAGCGACGCGGTATGATAGCATTCACACCGCACCCCCACGTCGGGGTTATGCGCCGGCCGTTCGGACTGCTCTTCCAGCGTGCCGGCGCCTTCCATCCCCTCCACCATCATCTTGAGCATATGCTCTTCGCTGGTTTCACGGATGCCGCCGCGCCATTTTTCGTTTCCATTCTGCATGATGAAGACCGAGTCCGCAATGGAAATGACCTCTTTGAGGCGGTGGGAAATATAGATATACGTCATGCCCTCCCGCGCGGTCTTCGTCAGATACTGCTGGAGCTGCAGCGTCTGCTCAATCGGCAGGGACGACGTAGGTTCATCCAAAATAAGCAGACGCATGTTCTGGTCGCTCGTCGCGCGGGCGATCTCCACCATCTGCTGCTGGGCAATGCTCAGATCGTTCAGCCCTGCGGAAACGTCGATTCCGTTCCCCGGAAACACCTTGTCCAGCGCGGCCTTCGCAAGCTCTTTCGCCTGTTTGCGCCAGCCGAACTTCTTCTTGACGATCTGCGCCTGCTCGATAAAGAAGTTTTCATATACCGTCAGGTTCTTGCAGAGCGACAGCTCCTGGTGCACAACCCGTATGCCTAACGCGCGAGCCGCGCTTGGGCTGTAATGCTGCAAATCCACCTTTTTTTCATCGAAATACAGCTCTCCTTCGTCGCAGCGGACAATTCCGGAAAGCGCCTTGATCAGCGTGCTTTTCCCCGCGCCGTTTGCGCCAATAAGCGCAACAATGGCGCCGCGCGGAATCGTCATGCTCACGCAATTGACCGCAACGGTCGGATAATACACAACCCGAAACCCTTCGGCCCGTACGAGCGGCGCGCATTCCGCCGCTTCCTCGAAAGTCCTGTTCGTTTCCGTGTTCAAATGATTCACCTCGATCGACTGTTTCGTCACAGCGCGTTCGCGCCGTCAATCCGGGCCGCAGCAGGCGGGTATTGGTCTTAAAAGCGCTGAACCGTCAGCGCCTGCGGTAAGGGGCTCCGTCCGTTCCAAACGTTGCCAAATGCCAGTCGGCCGCCGCCTGCCGAAACAGACGGCGGCCGATCCGCTAACCGGGATGGGGTAAGGAGGAAACCGTTACTTCAGAATGTTTTCCACAACGTAGTCGTAGGACATGTAGGGGCTGGCAATCGTGCCGGCTTCCAGATTCGCATATTCGCCAATCTGATCCTGGCTGATGTAGATGAACGGCAGGAACATGTTCTGCGGAACCTCAACGCCGTTGAGCAGCGCAACCGCAACCCAAAGAGCGCCGGAGCCGCAGGACGGTGTGGAGTTGACGGACATGGTCACATACCCGTCGGCCGCCTTGGCATTCCACCAGGTCATGAATTCCGCGGTGTTGTCGCCAATGATCAGCGGAACGTCGAGACCCATGGATTCGAACGCATTCACCGCGCCCATCGAATCCGCGCCGCAGTGCGTAATGACGGCGTCAATCTTGGGCAGGGAGGAAAGGATGTTCAGCAGCGCTTCCTGCGTTACGGTTGCATCCGCTTCGCCAATGACTTCGGCGGCGATCTTCACATCGGGATAGGTGTCGAGCACGTTGCGGATTCCCTGATAGATTCCTTCGTCGGGAGCCGCGCCGGAAACGCCGCGAACGATGACGACGTTGCCTTTTCCGCCGATTTGATCCATTACGAACTGCGTTTTACGCTCGCCCATGTCGACCCAGTCGTAGTCCATGGTGTACGCGCCGGCCAGATCAATGATGGAGTCGAACGCAACGATCTTGATGCCCTGATCCATCGCCTGCTTGATGACGTCGTTCAGCGCGGTGGAGGAGGCTGCGTTGATGCAGATTGCATCTACGCCGGAGAGAATAAAGGAGTTGATCTGGGCAATCTGCGTATTGACGGTATGATCGCCGTTCTGGATTTCATAATCCTTGATGTAACCGGCAGTCTTTGCCTCTTCGGCGGCCTGCGTAAAGGATTCCACCATCTGCTTACGCCAGGTATTGCCATAGAACGAGTTGGAGAGGCCGATCACATAGTCTCCCTTTGCAAGGGCGGTTGGATCGGCGGCCGCGGGCTCGTCGGTTGCCGCGGCGGTATCGGTCGTAGCGGTATCGGCGGGAGCCGGAGCTTCCGTCGTCTCGGCAGCCGCCGGAGCGGGCGCTGCGGTGCTGCAGCCGACCAGGACGATCATCATTACCATGGCCAGTAACAGAGCGAGGACACGAAAAGTGTTTTTCATTTTAGTTCTCCTTCCTTTATATTCTAGGCGATGCGCCTAAAATTTCAACCATGTGTCGCGCGTAGATCCCTTTTCTTTATCGTTCCAGTCTGTTTTTTACAGAATTTAACGTGTTTTCCGAATATTTTTCAACACAATCACACAGATTCGTTATTAAATCTGCGGTTTATCCGGATGCAGCATCGTTGCGATGACCTTATTTAAGACATCGTCATCCCAGATACGCTTCCAGTCGTCGCGCAGCACCAGGCGGTTGCCGATTGCAATTGCAACCTTGCAGGCATCGGAAACCGGCGGTTTTCCCGGAATATATCCCAGGAAATTCGCGGTCAGGTTGTAGATGTGGCCGGTCATAAAGGAAACCGCCGCTTCCCGCTGAATCCCCTTTTCAACGGCTTTTTCAACCGTCTCCGCCATTGCATACAGGCAGGATGCGCCAAGCACCTCCACCAGCGTCGGTTCCAGGAACGCAATCTGGTCGCTCGTCATCTCATAGACGTTCATCACCGGGGAATACATCTGCCGGATGACTTCCACCATTTGCTGAAACCGCGCGTCGTCGCCCTGAATCTTCGAAACGACGACGTCCTGTTTACCCGCTACGCCCCCAAAGCGATCCTGCCGCGCCTCGAAGGTATCCTGGTCGAGGAAGTAGGACGGGTGGCAAGGATGCGCAACACCAAACGTGCAATCGTCCCGCAGGACGATCTCCCGGGCAACCGCAGCCGCCGGGTCGAGAATAATCATGCCCGCGCCGGTTCGCAGCATTGGAACATAGATCTCGGAGAGTTTGCGGATCATGGTGTCCGGCACCGCAAAGACCACGATATCGGCCTTTGGTATGGCTTCGCTCTCCGGCGTGACGTCAAGTCCCCGCTGCCGAATGCTCTCAATGCCTTTTGGCGAATTCTCGACCAGCGTCACGTGGAATAGATCGGGGCGCTGAACGAGATTGTTGCTGGTACGGGTTCCCATTTTTCCGCCCGCGCCCATGACGCAAACCTGAATCTGGCTCATCTGTTTTCTCCTTTATCACTCCTGGCGGCCTGCATGCGCGGTATCGCCTGTTATCCTTATTGTTGGGTCCGTGCCGCCGCCACGGCTTGCGCAATTGCTTCCGGCGAAAATCCGTAGGCGTCCGCAAGTTCATTCGCGGGTCCGGATTCGCCATAGCTCGTCAGTGCGATACGGTGCACCCGCACGGGACGGTTTTCGCAGGCCAGCTTGGAGATATACGATCCCAGCCCGCCGTTGATGTTGTGATCCTCTACGGTGACAACCAGGTTCGCCGCCGCCATTTCCCGCAGAATTTCGGACGCGTCGTCCCCGTAAAGAATATTGATGTCCGCAACCGTAACGTGAATCTCCCGCTGCGATAGCAGTTCCGCCGCCGCGAGCACCCGGTCGAGCACAAATCCGTTGGAAAGCAGCAGCGCGTCGGTGCCATACCGTTTCCAAACCGTGATTCCGCTGGTTGCAAACGGTGCGTCGTTACCGTAAACGCTGACTTCACGGCCGCTTCCGGCGCGGACATACACCGGGCCTTCTACCTCCGCAGCCATTCGAATCGCATGGTAACACTGCGCGGGGTCTGCGGGAGTGAATATCTGAATCCCCGGCATCGTTGCAACAATGCCGATATCCTCGTAAAACTGATGCGTAACGCCTTCCCGCTCGCCGCCAAGAAGCCCCGCGTTGAATCCGACAAACTTTGCGTTGAGATGCGTGTATCCGATGAACGTGCGCAGCTGCTCGCAGGCACGCATGGTTAAGAACCCGCAATATGTGCCGACAAACGGGATAAGCCCGCAGCTTGCCATGCCCGCCGCAACGTCTACCGCGCATTGCTCGGCAATGCCGCATTCGACATACCGGTTTGGATATTGCTCTCCAAACGGTACCGCGCGCATCGCCTTGAGCGAATCCGCGGAAATCACCATTACGCGTTCGTCGTATTCCGCCATGTCCAGAAGTGCCGCTGCGAACGCTTCCCTGCTGCCGCTGAATGCTCTCATAGCGAAATCCCTCTCAGTTCCCTGGCGGCAAGGGCGAACTGTTCCTTGGTTGGCACGCCCTTATGCCAGTTGTTGTTGTTCTCCATATAGCTCACGCCTTTGCCCTTGACGCAGTTGCAGACGATGCAGGAAGGTTTGCCCTTGTTCTGCTTTGCCGCTGCAACCGCAGCCTTGATTTCATCAAAATTATGCCCGTCGATTTCCTGAACATCCCATCCAAACGCCATAAAGCGCTCCGCCGGGTTGTTCCTGCCAACGGTGTAGTCAACGGTTTTATAGCTCTGATATCCGTTTTTATCGATAAATACGATCAGGTTATCGAGTCCCCGCCCGGCCGCCATGTTGGCGCCTTCCCAGCAAAGGCCTTCCTGCAGTTCGCCGTCTCCGCAAATTACGTAGGTGTAGTAGTCCTTTCCGGTTGCCTTCGCAGCAATCGCCATACCGGCGCCAATGGCAATTCCGTTGCCAAGCGAGCCGGTCGTCATGTCGATCCCGCGGGTGTTCTTCATGGACGGATGCCCTTGAAACTCGCTGTGCAGCTGCCGCAGATGAAAGTGCTCCACTTTAGGCTGAAAATATCCCCGTTCGTTCAGCGCGGCATACCAGATTGGGCACGCATGCCCTTTCGAAAGGATAAAGCGGTCGCGATCCGCCCAATCGGGGTTGGCCGGGTCGATCTTTAAAATGTCGAAATACAGCGCCGTTACGATATCGGCCGAAGACAGCGCAGGACCCGGGTGCCCGTCCCCTCCCTCGTACACCATACGAACGGCTTCAAACCGAAGCAGGCTCGCAATCTCTTGCAGCTCTTTTGTTTCCAATGGATATCCCTCCTGATCAATCAATGTCGTCCGTTTTTCAAAATCGGCAGTTTTTAATGTCATTCGTGCAACGTAGGATGTTTAAAACAGTCCAAACCAATTTTCAGTTGTCAATCGTTCTTCTCTTTTTTTCGCCGTTTTACTTTTGATTGGTTTCTTCCAGCATTTGAATCGAGTTTTTGTTATATATCGATTGTTCGATTTGTTGAAACAATGATTCTGTTATTTAAATTCTGCCCTTATATCGATTCGAGCATCCTTTTTGCAGGATTATCTCCCCGTTCTCCGGGCAATATGAAAACCTCTTTGGTAACCTTACTTCCGTTCTTCCGGAACAGGCGATTCCTGCTTGTTTTGCAGCACAACACCCCAATACTTGAAGCAATAGGTCAAAACGCCGTCCAGTTCATCCCAACGCCGGTTGATAATCGTATCGGTCAGCTTTCGGTGGGAATCCACCATATGAAACCGGTCGCCGCAGGCAATGGTCTCTTCAATGGTTCGTTTCCGGGAACTGTAGCTTGCCTGCGCGATTACGCTGTTAATGCGAGAGGCAAGCTGGTTATCCGCCGCGTTGCAGATTGTTTCGCGATATTTCAGATCCGCCTCCAGAATTTGTTCCGGAGAGGACGCTTCGTCCTCCGCCAGCCGGATGAAGTTCTCGGACGCTTCAACGACCGCCTTCATATCGTCCTCTGTCCCCTTTTTGCTGGCGAGCGAAAAAATCCCGGATTCGATCACCATGCGCAGTTCGAGAAGCGCAGTCGATTTTTCGTCCTCAATCAGAAGACTGCAGGACCAGGAATTCAGCATTTTTTCGGAAAAATGGTTCACAACGTACGTACCGTCCGCCCGGCGGATTTCCAAAAGGCCCAGATACTCCAAAACCTTAATCGCTTCGCGCACCGTATTACGGCTGACATCCAATGTTTCCATCAATTCGAATTCCGTTGGAATCTTCGAACCAGGCTTCCACTTTTTACTGCTTACCTGGTTCAGGATATATTGCATTGTAATGTCTACTACGGTTTTTCTCATTCTTGCGTGCTCCAAAGACTGGATCGAGATTGGAAATGCTGTTAACGTCCTACGTTTGACATTTCGAGTATAGCAGTCCTTTCTCGTCCATGTCAATAGTATGGCTAACTGTATTTTCCCTGGAAAACATTCTTTTCAACCGTCTGGATTTGTCCGGATGCCGTTTCCCGCGCCGCCTGTGCCCCAATACAAAAGCAGCAGATACCCGAGTATACTCGGGTATCTGCCGTTTCCCGTCTTAGCGTCCATCCTTCCTTGCGGCAAACGCGCCTTTCTATTTCGATTGCCCCTCGCTCAAGTACGCGTCGACCGCCTGCAACAGTGCGGCGAATCGGGTTTGAAATTGCTCATACAGCAGCATCGCAGCGTCTTCCTTTGCGTCCTGCAACGCTTTTTGCAGTTCCGAGGCCGTATCATGCAGACTCGCCGCGCCAATGCTGCCGGAACTGCTCTTAATTTTATGGACAATCTGAACGGCGGCGGCATAGTCGCCCTGATCGATCGCTTGTTTCAGCTGTACGCCAACCGGCCGGTTTTCGTTTGCGAATTCTTGCAGGACCAGGCGATAGATTTCCGCCTCTCCGCCTATTCGTTTCAAACCGTCCGCCGTATCAAGGACCACCCCGGTGTCCTTCTCCGCCGGCAATTTCGAAGCAGATGCGGCGCTGTATGAATCCTTCAGCATTTTGTGGATCGTTTCGATCAGCTGCTCCGGTTCGAAGGGTTTACTCACATAATTGTAAATACCATGACTCCTGCATTTCTCCTCGACGCCCGCAATCGCGTCCGCTGTCATCGCAATAATCGGAATGTTCTGATCGACCGCGCGGATCGAGTCGGAAGCCGCATACCCGTCCATCACCGGCATATGCAAATCCATCAGGATCAAGTCGATATCACTTCGATGCTCGAAAAAGAAGCGGCAGCCTTCCTCGCCGTTTGACGCGAGCGATACCTGAAATCCCGCCTGTTCCAGAATCGTCTTCGCAATGAATTGATTCGTTCTGTTATCCTCCACCAGCAGAATCGAAGAATGCTCCAGCGGAACCGGATCGTTCTGTTTTTTCACGGGATACTGCATTTCGGGCGGACTGATGTCGAATATCTCGATGATTCCGTTATAGAGGACGGATGGGATCACCGGTTTCATAATGCTCAGGTCGATCCCCGCTGTCTCCAGCTCATCGCACATATCCTCGCGGGACAAAGGAAGAATTGCAATATACTTGCAGGCCGCGGTCGAATAAGGTGAGTTTCTAAGGCGCCGGATCAGTGCCGCTCCGCCTTCTCCCGACTCGGAAAAAGCAACAAGAATCAGATTATACGGCTTTTCTTCTTCTTCCGCCGCTTTCCGGATCAGTTTCGGCGCGTCCAGTTCCGATGCTGCCCGATCGGTCGAAATCCCGAAGGATCGAACGTACTCCGCAATCTGAGCGCCGGATGTTTCGTTTAAATCAATCACCAGCGCACGCGTCCGGCTGAAACAGTCCGCCGCCATATGCTTGATTTTGTTCCGCTCCGGCTGCGCATCGGCAGCCAGCGGCAGGCGTACGGTAAACACGGACCCCTTCCCCTCTTCGCTGGACACCTCGATTTCGCCGCCCATTAAATCCACGAGGCTTTTCACAATGGAGAGCCCCAACCCGCTGCCTCCGAAGCGGCGGCTGATGCTGGAGTCCCCCTGATCAAACGGAATAAAGAGATGGTCGATCTGCTCCCGGCTCATACCAATGCCCGTATCCGCAACAGAAAACTCAATCAATCCGCCGGATTCCGCTCCGTTCGCTGCCCGGATCCGGAGTTTCACCGAGCCATCCTGCGTGAACTTTACGGCGTTGTTCAAAAGATTCAGCAGGATTTGTTCGATTCGAAGCGGGTCGCCTAGGAAGAAGGAGGGCAGTTCCGCATCTTTCTCCATGGTGAGTTCGATTCCCTGCTCCTCCGATTTCACGGAAGCGATGTTGACGATGCGCTGCAGCACCTGATCCAGATCGAACGAAATTTTTTCGATCGTAATTTTACCCGCTTCGATTTTTGAAAAATCCAGAATATCGTTGATCGTACCGAGCATATTCCGCGCCGCCTGCGCGAGTTTATCCAGATATAGCCCCTGCGTCACGGAAAGCTCCGTCTTTTTCATGAGATATGCCATTCCCATAATCGCGCTGAGCGGTGTACGGATTTCGTGTGACATTCTGGCTAAAAACAGCGATTTGATTTGATTGGCCTGCTCCGCTTCCTCCTTGGCGACCACCAGCGCTTCCTGCACCGCTCTTCTTTTTTCAATCTCTTTTCGAAGGCGGATGATCCAGAAATAGGAAACGGTCAGAATTACCGCAATGACAAAGCCGGATATTTCGACGATTCGCATGATATCGGCATAATCGACCGTTCCTTCCACGCCAATCCATTTGTTGTTGATAGCCGTTTTTTCTTCTTTTGTAATGCTGGCAATTGCCTTGTTCAGGATGCTCACCAGTTCCGGCCAGTCCTTTCGGACCGCAAAATGAAGCGACTGCGACGGACCGTTCGGATCGGATTCAATGGTAAAATATTTCAGGTTCGTAATGCCGTTCGACTTTGCCAGATAGCTGGACGTCGCGAGATTACCAACAAACGCGGTCTCCGCGCCGCTTGAAACCGCTTCGAGCGCCTCCACAACGGTTGGATACAGATTCAGCTGAATCTCCGGAAAATCCAGCATGTAGCTATGGTGCGAACTGTTGATCTGTACGGCGACCGACTTGCCGGCGAGATCGTCAAACGTGTTGATTCCCGTGGTATCCTCATTGATGAAAACCGCGCGCTGGAACGTGAAATACGTGTCGGAGAACAGAAAATAGCGTTCGCGTTCCGTCGTTTGCGCAACGCAGGGCAAAACGTCAATCTGGTTGCTTATCGCTTTTTCATATGCCTCCGCCCAGGTCAATCCGGGCGTGACAACCATGTCCAGGCCGGTTTTTTGCTCAATCAGCGCAATATAATCCGCGGCAACGCCCTTGTAGATTCCATCGGAATCGATGAACTCGTAGGGAACAAACGACGGATCAACGCCAAGCCGTATTGACGGATGGTTTCGAATAAAGTCACGTTCCGCCTGCGTCAGTTCCAATTCGTTTCCCTCGCCCTTCCCGGCGGCGCGCGTCGGAACGGCAATGCCGCCCGCAAGACAGAACACCGCCAGAATCAGCGAAAGAATCCTCATCCTTTTCATTGCTTCGCTCCTCTCCAGCTATTGCTGTGAAAAGTTCTCGGCAATCTTCTTTACGTTTTCCTCGATCTGGAAGAATGCATCCGTGATATCGGGATCGAAATGCTTCCCGCGCTCGGAAGCAATCATCCGCATGGATTCTTCGTGTGAAAACGCGGGTTTATAAACCCGCTGATTCACGAGCGCATCATAAACGTCGATAATCGCCATGAGCCGGCCGGAGAGCGGAATTTCCTTCCCCGCCAGTCCGAGCGGATAACCGGTTCCGTCGAATTTTTCGTGGTGCGTTCCGGCAATCTCTGCCGCTGTCCGTATAAACGACAGCTTATCGCTTTCCGGCCCCATACAGCGGAGCGCGTCCATGCCGTAGGTCGTGTGTTTCTTCATAATCTCAAATTCTTCGGTCGTCAGCTTGCCCGGTTTCAAGAGGATATGATCCGGTATGCCAACCTTTCCGATATCGTGAAGGGGCGTGGTGTCGAACAGTTCGGCGGAATACGCCTCCGTCAGAATGGCGCTGAATCTCTCCTGCGTCCGTAAATAGCCGCAGAGTGCGCGCATCATCAGCTGTGTTCGTTTTGTATGGTTGCTCGACTCGATATTCCGGATTTCCAGCAGCCCGACCAGCGCGCGAATCGTCACATCCCGCGTCAGTATGGTTTCGCGCGTTCGTTCACGCACCGTTTTTTCCAGAATGTTGTTCTGCTGCTCCAGTTCGTCCCGCGCGTTTTTCAGCTTAATGTGGAGTTCCACCCGTTTGCGGAGCGAGCGAATGTTCAGCGGCTTTCGAATGTAATCCACCGCGCCGAGATCAAGTCCCCGCATTTCGTTGTCGATTTCGTCGGAATTCGTCAGAACCAATGTTGCGATGTTCCCGTATTCCGGATTTTCGCGCAGCGCTTCGAGCACCTCAAACCCGTTCATGCGGGGCATATTGAGATCGAGAATCATAATGTCGATATCGGGGTGCTCTTTGATCTGCTCCATCGCCTCTACGCCATCGTATGCAACCAGCAGTTCATATGCGGAAAGAATGTTATAGATCAAAGCGACGTCCGCTCTTGAATCGTCCGTAATCAAGATCTTCATACCGTTCCATTGATCCTTTCTGCGCCTGAATACCCGTCCAATGCCTTTTTCGCGCGCCGCTTCGATCCGGAGCCAACCGGTTTACGAAGAGGACAGAATCTCGTTGCCCTCCGTCTCGATTTGCGTCAGAAACCCCTCGATCGAAAGCTGTCCCGTCATCACCTGATGGAGCAACGGTTCATACAGCTCGCTCTTGATCGTCTGCCAGGCAGGAACCGGTACATCGACGCTCGGATTTTCAAATCCTTCAATAAAGATCTGGTATATCGGATTCATCTGCAGCATCGGCGTATCCGCCATGTCCTTGCGAATCGGGGTGCGGAACGGATAGTATGTGTCGTGCTCAACGCTGTATTCGCCGTTCAGAATTTTTCCCTGCGCTTCCTTTGAAATCAGATATTGCATGAACCGGATCGCCTGCTCCCGGCCTTCGTCGCTCATTCCCTTCGGAACAGCGAGCATCATCGGCCCAACTTCGGAGCAGAGGCCGATCTCCTTCATGGCGATCACCCCAACCTCAAACGGGGACCCGTTCTTCTGAATATCCGTGATTCCCCAGATTCCCTGAATCTCAAACGCAACCTGCTGATTGCGAAAACAGTCCATTACCTCGACGCCGGTATCCTCCTTCCAGGTCGGCTGCGCATGAGCGCCCAGCACGTCCCGATAGAACGCCAGTGCCGATTTCGATTGCTCGCTGTTGAGCGTCACCGCCGTTCCTTCCGGATTCACCAGGCTGCCGCCAAATCCGTAGATGAACTGGTTTACCATCCAGGATACGTCGTTGCTTCCGGCGCCGACCAGTCCAATCCCCTTGGCGTCCGTGCGCTGTTCCACCGCGTCCATCGCCGCAACAAGCGTATTTAAATCTTGAATCGAAGCCGCGTCCACGCCCGCGCGTTCCAGCAGGCTTTTGTTATAAAGCAGGCACATCGAATGCCCCAGCCAGGGAATTCCGTATACTTTCCCCTCCAGCGTGCCAAGCGCCCAGATTGCGGGATAGAACAGCGATTCCTCGGCGGAAAACGCTTCGCTTAAGTCCGATAAATACCCGAGGCTGCCGAAATACCGCACATATCGATACGGAAGAACGAATACGGTTTCCGGGTTTCCGGCCAGCATGGTTTGAATCGTCTTCTCGTCCTCGTCCCCGCCGATCATCTGTACGGCGGCGCCGCCGGCCTGCTTGTTATAATCGTCAACGATTCGCGCAATCGTCTGGCCGCGGCCGGAATAATCCGTCCAGGTTATGCGGAAGGAGAGTATGGAAGCAGGATCGGGTACGGCAGTATCCGCCGCCTTTTCGCCCGTATTGTTTTGTCCGCAGGAAATCAGAACCGCCAGCAAGACCGCTGAAACGAAAATCGCAACGAAGTGTTTGAACCGCATTCGCTTTATCCCCAATCTGCAAGTTCGTCCGGGTCAGCAAATGGAATGCTTGTCACGAAATGTCTATAAAAATTACCTTGTCACTTTATTATTTTAGAACCAAATGAACGAACAATCAACCGAATTCCGCATTCCGATACCGCTGCCTTCAATCAACCGCTCGTTTATGCAGAGCCTTTCCAGTGCTTCCGAACCGCGCTTGGCCGCCGCTCCTTTTTCTCCGCATACAGGTACTGGTCCGCCTCGCTGACGATTTTCCCAATCTCAATGCTGTGATTGCAGGTAAAAAACGCAATCCCGATGGACGCTTCCACATAATACGGCCGGTTCGACGACTCGTTGAACGTTTCGAACGCCTGGCGAATCCGGATTCGGAACGTTTGCCCGAAGTCCGGCTGATCGATGATGAACATGCCAACGAATTCGTCCCCGCCGACGCGCGCAATTAAATCTTCCCGGCGCACCGTTTGTTTGAGGATGTCGCTAAAGGCCGTCAGCGCCGCGTCGCCCTCCGAATGTCCGAATGTGTCGTTAATCTCCTTGAGATGATCCAAATCCATAAAGACGCAGATCGCCGACCTTCCGTCGTGCTCGCGATTCAGGTGAATCGCCTGCTCAATGAACCCGCGGCGGTTGAGAATGTTGCAGAGCGGATCATATTCGGAAAGGAAGTTCAGAATCTGGTTTCGTTCCAGAATGTTTTCGAGCTGACTGCCTATAATCTTTTCCTTCTGCTTGAGATCCAGAAAATTGATCAGGATTCCCAGCTGCAAGCCGACCACATGCAGAAGCGAACTCTTGCCCATATTCACTTCACACAGCAGCATGCCATACTGAATGTTGCCGGAAAAGATGCTGAAGCTCATCAGATGCGTCGTGCTCTTTAGATCGGGAAGATTGCGAAGCGGGTGTTTTGCGTCGATCACGGGCATCTCGGCGCGCGGATAGGACCGTACCGCGTCCGCGCTGTGATACGCCGCCAGAAACAACTGATCCGGTATTTTACGCAGATTTGGATTGTTCAGCGGCTGTGCTTCCGGCAGCAGGCAGATATAGATGTAGTTGAGGCCGATTCCATTCAGCCGCCTGACCACATTGAGAAAAACGTCCTCGTCCCCGATATCGCTGTCAACGAGATCGCGGATCAGTTCCGGAATAAACCAGGACTGCGCGCGGAAATCGTCGAGCGTCTTTTCGACCATCCGCGCCTTATAGGAAAACAGAAAGCCTTGGCTGAACCCCAAAATATCATACAGCTTGCGCACAGGCGGCATCCAGAGGCTGAATGGCGGCATTTGTATCATATAATCGTTCAGGCGCATGGCAAGGATATGCGTTGAACCGGAGAACTCCTCGACAAACGTCTGGAGCCATTCGCTCATCTGGTATTTATCAACGATCCGCTCCTCGTTTCGTACCAGCTCCATTATATACCCGATAAAGCGGTCGATCATCCGATCGCCGCGTTCCTGCCCGCTTTCCGCATAGCACTCCCGCAGATCCGCCGCGATGTTGCGCATCACCTCGTCAATCGAAATGTCTTTCCCATATTCATCCGGCTCAAAGAGTCGCAGCACCGTATCCGGGGAACAACCGCAGGATCGCCGGATCAGCAGCTTCGTTTCCAGGCGAACCGACTCGACGTGCTTCCCATGGACATGATCAATCGCCTGCAGAACGGCGATTTCACCCATTCGATAGATGTTCTGCGAAACCGTGGTCAGCGGCGGCATCAGCGCGCGGCTGGTGGTGAAATTATCGAATCCTGTAAACGCGATGTCTTTTCCGATTCGCAGCCCCCGCTTGGCGCAGACACGGTAACCGCCTCTTGCCATCTCGTCGTTACAGAATGCAATCGCGTCCAATCCCGGATTGCAATCGAGCAACTGCATGACCAGCGCATCGGAGAATTCGGAAAAATCGCCGTAAACGATCATGGAATCCGTTACGGGCAAATCGTACTTGTGCATCGTGTCCAGATAAGCGCGCATCCGCTCCTTCGTATCGGGATGCCCTTTCACGCCGGCTAAAAAAGCGATCTTGCGGCAACGGTGCATAACGATTAAATGTTCAATACACTGGCAAAAGCTGGAGTAGTTATTGACGGTTATGCAGGATTTCCCCGGCTGTTCCGTCTCGATATGCTCCTGCAGAACCACGGAAGGAGTTTTTTCAAACCGTTCCAGAAATTTCAGGTAGGTATCTTCGCTTTCAAATCCGGAAAGCGACCCGCAGGAGAGGATATAAGCATCGGCTCCAAACAGGCAGGCATAATCGTAGACACTATTGTGGTGGTAGGCTGTCTTCAGCTCACTTCCGGGTTCCACCGGCTCCGCGTGCCTCGGCATTCCCATCATATAGAGCACCTGGACGCCTTCCCGCCGGGCCGTATCCAGAATGCTCTTCATCAGCTCGGTGGAAAAATCATAGCTGACGTCGCCAATCATCACGCAGATTGATATTTGCCGCTGTTTCGTTTCGTTTGTCATGTCCGCATGCCTCTTCCTTCAGCCTATGCTTACAAAAGAATGCGTCAACGGCTCGCCGAAGGGAGCCGGGTTCCGTTCTTCCTGTCTGTCTGTCTGATTTTATATACAAGTTTGTTTTTAGCCTGGGGTGAAATCGCCGGAATGGCGGATGACGGATCGATGAATCAAAACTGCAGGAGGCAGTTGAACGAACACCGTTCGCTGGCCGTTCAGCCTCATACATAATCGTCCGGGCGGTAAAACTGCCTTAACATTATTGTAGTATTGGAAACATCCCGCGTCAATGCATATCATTTGGATCATTTTCTCACAAACGAAACGCGTTGTCTTTTCCCGCCGGAGGTATCAAGGTGATCCTGAACGCGCTGCCGCAAACCGAATCCGTCGAAAAATGTTCTAATTTGTCTGATTGACCGCGTACCATCCTCCACGTATACTGAGGATATCCGGATTACAATTAACACAATACGTTTCAACCGTTGTCGTTTCAGTTTGAGAGAAGGGGTTCCTATGCAAAAAGAACGTTCCCGTTATCGCTCAAATCGCCTTATGCTTTCCACCATTCTCTTTTGCGGAATCCTCCTGTTTTCCGCTTGTGCGCCGCGCGCGGACGCGGCGGCAAGTTCCCCCGCTCTCGCGCCGGACACGGCAGCTTCCGCGCAGGCCGCCGAACCGACGCCTGTTCCCACGCCCTCCTACCGAGGGCCGGTTTCCCGCGTGGACGGCAAGCGTTTCCTCGTTCGAAACAGCGACGGAATATTTGAACCGCTGTTTATAAAAGGCGTGGACATCGGCGCGGCCAAACCGGGCTATTGGCCGGGCGAATTCGGAATTACGCAGGATGATTATTTGCGCTGGTTCCAGCTCATCGGCGCGATGAACGCAAATACAATCCGCGTTTACGTTTCGCAGATGCCTGCGTTTTACAACGCGCTGCTTGCGTATAACGAGAGCGCAAAGCAGCCGCTCTATCTTCTGCAGGGCGTCTATATGAACGAAGAAATGATTGCCTCGCAGATGGACGCCTACGGCGGCGGCGGCGCGCTTATTCAGAGTTTTTACCGCGATCTGAAAAATGCGGTCGATATTGTCCACGGCAACGCCGTGATTGAAAAGCTGCCCGGAAACGCGGGCGGAACCTATACAAGCGACGTTTCGAACTATGTGATCGGTTACCTGCCCGGCATTGAATTCAGCGCGGATTTCGTTCTGGGCACCAATGAAAAGAATCCGGACAAAACGAGTTTCTCCGGTACGTATGTCGAAACGGAAAACGCATCCCCGTTTGAGGTGTTTCTCGCCGAATCGCAGGAATACCTCATCGGCTATGAAGTGGAACGCTACGGTGTTCAGCGTCCGGTAGCCGTAACAAACTGGGTAACAACCGACCCGCTCACGCACTCGAACGAACCGTATCAGGACATGGAGGATGCGGTCAGTATCGACGTGGAACACATGAAAGCGACACCGGCTTACACGGCGGGTTTTTTCGCTTCCTACCATGTATATCCTTATTATCCGGACCTGATGAGTTACGAACCGAAATACATCGGCGGAGAACCCCCGAATCCTTACCGCGCGTATCTGACCGAGCTGAACGCTTACCACACCATGCCCGTGCTGATTTCGGAGTTCGGCATTCCAACCTCGCGCGGAAAGACGCACGAAAACGCGGTGACCGGATTCAACCAGGGCCATGTCGAAGAAACCGCCCAGGGTGAAATGCTGGTTTCCATGATGAACGATATCCTCGATACCGGCTGCATGGGCGGGTTGATTTTCTCCTGGCAGGACGAGTGGTTCAAGCGCACCTGGAACACCACGGAGCAGGAGGATGTGGAGCGCCGCCCGTACTGGTTCAGCGTGGAAAGCCCGGAGAAGACATTCGGCCTGCTCTCCTTCGATCCAGGCGAGACGACCGCGGTACGGATTGACGGGAAAGCGGAGGAATGGAGCAAGAGCGATGTCATTACCGATTCGAACGGAATGCGGCTGAGCGTAAAAAGCGACGAAGCGTATCTCTATTTTCTGGTTGATACCGGCTCGCTTTCCTTCGGAACCGATCCGATCTACATCGCGGCGGACACCATCGCAAATCAAGGTAACTTTACCTGCGAGGGAATCCCTCTTGCAAACGCGGCGGATTTCCTGATCGTTCTGAACGGCGAGGCGAACAGTTCCATGCTTGTTGACCCGTATTACGATGTGTTTCAGTTTCAGTACTCCGTGCAAAATAAGATGCTGGAACCGCTGGAGCACCAGTCGGAGAAAAATTCCGGGGATTTCACGGAAATCTATGCGGCCATGAGCAGGGGTATCGTGCTGCCGGAAACCGGCGAAGTGATCCCGTTTTCCAAGTTCGACGCGGGCAGGCTGACCTATGGTATCTCCGATCCGAACAGCGCAAACTACAATTCGCTCGCGGATTTTTATGCGGGCAGCGGCGTTGTGGAACTTCGAATCCCGTGGCTGCTGTTCAACGTGCGCGATCCCGGAACCAAAAATATCATTGCGGACTGGAACGCAACGGGTACCATCAGCGGGCAGAACGTCGAATCGTTCTCGTTCGCCGTCTTCCCAAGCACAGCCGCCGGCACCGTTCCGTTTGGAACCTACTCCTGGGAAAGCTGGGATTTACCAACCTACCACGAGCGCCTGAAAAAGAGCTATCCCATGATACAACAGTGCTTTGCCGAAATCGGCTGATTGCGCGCGCGGGTTTTCCCGCAAGAGCAATTGTGTCAGCCGGGCGGAAGAATTGCTTTCGGTAAGGTGATATTTTGAAAGGAGCGTGGTCTCTTGATTCTCGTTCAGACTGTCGTCAATTGGCTTATAATCATCATGGGCGCCGTACTGATGCTGTTTTCCCTGCTTTTGATCGCGCTGCACTTTTCCAGCGAAATTACCAACACAAGAATCCAGAAGATGCGGGAGCAGCTGATCTGCCTGATCTCCGGTGAAGCGGACGCACGGCGAATGAAGCACAAAATTTACGATATCCTTCAAGCGGGCTGCGAAACAGCCTCGCTTTCGGAGATCCGCGGTATCCGCTCGCTGCGCGGGCTGCAGGTAATCTCGGAGATTACGGATGAGCTGGATACGGAAAAACGCGCGGTTCTGCGGCGCGCCATTGAGCAGGAATGGTATTTTCAATACCTGCAAAAGCAGCTCTGCGGTTCCAATATCGACTCCATCATACTGGTTGTAAAACTCATAGGGACGCTGCAGATCACCCGCTGCACGCAGGACGTCGTAACCCAGATCTACTGCCACCGTAACGTCACGCAAATGCAGCATATCGGATTGCTTTCCCTTTGCCTGCTGGGCGCCGAGCGGGAGCTGATTACGATTTGCCGGGATCAGACAATCGCGTCGCTGCTGTCGTTTCGAACGCTGGAGGAACTCTTTTCCGTGTATCAGGGGGATCGGAAGAAACTCTGCAAAGCGCTGATTACCACCGCGGCCGACCAATATATCCGGCGTACCTGCGTGAAAGCCATTGGGGAAAACGGTTACACCGACCTGGCCGAGCTGGTTATGCCGCTGTTGAGCAACAACCAGCTGAATTCCCGCATCGACGCCGTCCGTACGCTCGGCAGGCTCGCGTATGAACCGGCACGGACGTCGATTCTTTCCCTTGCATTGAACGAGCGCTGGGAGATGCGAGCGGTCGTCGCCACTGCGCTTGGCTTCTTTAGCGGCGACGCCGTTGAGAACACGCTGCTGGAGTTGATTTGCGACCGTGAGTGGTGGGTGCGATACCGCGCCGCGGAATCGCTCCTTCTGTATCCCGATCATGAAGCGCTGCTGGAACGCGTCCGCCGGAAAAACGACCGGTTTGCGCTGGAAATGATGGAGTTCGCCATCCGGAAGGATGCGCTGACAAGGAAGGGGGCGGCATAATGGACCTGCATTCTGTCCTTTATCGCATCGTACTCGGCGTCAACTATTTTTCGCTGTTTTACGTCATTACCGTAAGCACAATCTATCTGATCCAGCTGATTTCAGCATCCTTCGGGCTGCGAAAATACGTTCGTTCGCTGCGTTATATTGACTATCGCCGGTTTTTAGACTCCGAGCACATGGTTCCAATTTCGCTGCTTGTTCCGGCATATAACGAATCCGCCACCATTGTGGATTCCGTAAAGAATCTGCTCTCGCTCGATTTTCCGGAGTATGAGGTCATCGTGATCAACGACGGGTCGAAGGACGATACGCTGCAGCTTCTAATCGACGCGTTTTCGCTGATTCCCTTTCCCCAGCCCTATAAGAAAGCGCTCCCTACGGAAGATATTCTGGAGATTTACCGCTCCGGCAAGGATATCCGCCTGATTGTCCTGAATAAGAAGAACGGCGGCAAGGCGGACGCGCTGAACGCCGGTGTAAACGTATCCTCCTATCCCGTCGTCGTCACAATCGACGCGGACTCGATTCTGGAAAAAAGCTCGCTGATCAAGATTATCTATTCGTTCGTGAGCGATCCAACCTGCATCGCGGTCGGCGGTATTGTGCGGATTGGCAGCGGCTGCGAAATCGTGGACGGGCAGCTCAAGGAAGTCGGGCTCTCGAAAAAGCCGATCATCGCGCTGCAGACGACGGAATACCTGCGCGCATTCCTGACCGGACGGCTCGGATTTGACGTAATGGGTATGCTCCTGATCATCTCCGGCGCGTTCGGCGCATTCCAAAAAGCGGCGCTCATCGAGGTCGGCGGGTATACGCGGCACTGCGTGGGCGAAGATATGGAACTTGTCATTAAGCTCCATCGGCTCATGCACCAAAAGAAGCGGAAATACTCCGTGCGTTTTTTGCCGGACCCGATCTGCTGGACACAGCCGCCGGAGCGGCTCTCCGATCTTCGAAAGCAGCGCAAACGCTGGCACATCGGCCTGATCGACAGCCTGCTCAAGCATAAGGACATGCTGTTTCGTCCGAAATACGGCCGCATCGGCATGGTATGCCTGCCGTATTACTGGATCTTCGAACTGATCGGCCCCGTCATCGAGACCTTCGGATATGTGTTTATCCCGATTTCCTGGCTGCTCGGCGTGGTCAACGTTTGGTTCATGGTCTCATTCTTTCTCGTCGCGGTGCTGTATGGAACCATCCTCTCGGTCGGCGCGCTGCTGCTGGAGGAGAATACCTTCCGCAAGTACCCGGACCTCGAACAGCTACTGCGGCTATTCTTCTTTTCGTTTATCGATAACTTCGGCTACCGCCAGCTCAACACGGTTTACAAGGTGGAAGCGATGTTCGGCTTTCAAAAGAACAGAAGCCGCTGGGGCGAGCTGAAGCGCAAGGGATTCTCCCAAAACGCGCGGAAATAGCGTTTTTTCATCCCGATTCCATAAAGCCACGACAGGAGGGAAAACATAATGCCTCAAGTCGCCCTTGTCTCATGCGAAAGTTATAACGAGGATGCGGTTCGCGCGGCGGTTGAGCGGGGGCTTTCCCTGCTCGGCGGGGCGCAAGCATTCGTCCGGTCCGGCGAAAAAATCCTGCTCAAGCCCAACTGGCTCTCCTCCGATCCGCCGGAAAAATGCGTCACCACGCATCCAGCCGTGTTTCGCGCGGTGGCCGAAGCGCTCTTGCAGGCGGGCGCGGTTCTTTCCTATGGGGATTCGCCCGGATTCCAGCCGCCGGAAACCGCCGCAAAAAAAACCGGCTGCGCGGAGGTCGCACAGTCGCTGGGAATTCCTCTGGCGGACATGCGGGCGGGAAGGGAAGTCCACTTTCCGCAAGGGCGGCAGAATAAGAAGTTCGTCCTTGCAAACGCAGTGTTGGACAGCGACGGCGTCGTTAGCCTGCCAAAGATGAAAACGCACGCGTTTCAGCGCGTTACCGGCGCCGTGAAAAACCAGTTCGGATGCATTCCAGGTACGCTGAAAAGCGAATTCCACGTGAAAATACCGGATGCGTATGAATTCGCCAAAATGCTGATCGACCTGAACGCCTGTATCCGTCCGCGCCTCTATGTGATGGACGCCGTGGTCGCCATGGAGGGAAACGGCCCACGCGGCGGCACCCCGAAACCGATGAACGCGCTGCTGCTTTCTACGGATCCGGTCGCGCTCGACGCAACGATGTGCCGCATGATGAACCTCGATCCCGCGCTGGTGCTGACGAACCGTGCGGGCATGGAGTCCGGTTTCGGCACATATCTGAGCGAGGAAATCACGCTGCTCGGCGACCCGATTGAGTCCTTTGTTGCCGGCGACTTCAACGTTAACCGCGCCCCAAACGAGCCAGCGACTCAAAAAACAGGATCGAGCGCGTTTAAAAACGCGATTACGCCAAGGCCATATATCGACGGCGCGCGCTGCGTAAAATGCGGAGTGTGCGTGAATGCCTGCCCCGTGAACCCCAAAGCGGTGAACTGGCACGACGGGGACAAGAGCAAACCCCCGTCCTATCAATACGACCGGTGCATCCGTTGCTATTGCTGCCAGGAGATGTGCCCCGAAAGCGCAATTTTGGTGAAGGTGCCGCTGCTTCGCCGGATCATTGGCGGCTGAATAAAGCACGATCCAAACAAAAGGCGCAGTTGATACGACTGCGCCTTTTGTGTTGCGTTCAGTCTTATGCGTAGTAGCAAACGAGCGACTCAAACAGCCGCAGATCAAATCTTCCCGGAACGTTTTGGTACAGTCCCGTTCCAATGCGTTCGCTGTGCCCCATTTTGCCCAGAATTCGTCCGTCCGGCGAGGTGATCGCCTCAACCGCCGCATCGGAGCCGCTGGGATTGAATTGAATCTCCATAGTTGGACGTCCCTGCCCGTCCACATATTGCGCGGCGATCTGACCGCTTTCGCCCAATTTGGCGAGCGCATCCGGCGGGCAAAGAAACCGCCCTTCCCCGTGCGAAACGGGTACGGTATAGATTTCACCCGTTCCGGCCAGCAGCAGCCATGGCGAGCGATCGGAAACAATCTTTGTTCGGACAAGGCGGGACTGGTGGCGGCCAATGCGATTAAACGTCAGCGTGGGGCTGTCCGGCGCAGGCCGGGTGATCGTGCCGTATGGCAGCAGGCCGAGCTTCACAAGCGCCTGAAATCCGTTGCATATGCCCAGCGCAAGACCGTCCCGTTCCGTAAACAGGCGCGCCATCGCGTCGGCTGCGCGGGAATTTCGTAAAAATGCGGCGATATATTTACCGGATCCGTCCGGTTCGTCCCCGTTGGAAAACCCGCCCGGCAGAAACAGCGCCTGCGAACCGTCTAGGCGCGCTGCAAACGCGCGGAGGGATGCGTCCACCGCCTCCGGCGAACCCGTGCGGAGCACCAGCACGTCCGCTACCGCACCCGCCCGCTCCACAGCGCGCGCGGACTCATATTCGCAGTTCGTGCCCGGAAAAACCGGAATCAACACGCGCGGTTTCGCAATCGCTCCGGCGCGCGGCCGTTTCCGTTCGGTTGCGTAAAACAGCGGCATCGCCAAATCCCGGCCGGGAACCTCCGCGCGGGTCGGAAACACATCCTCCAGCGTGCTTTCGTAAGCGGCCTCCAGTTCGTCCATAGCAATACGCTCGCCGCGCCAGAGCAGCGCGCGTTCCGCTGTCGGCTCGCCCAGCGGCAGACCGACGCCGCAGTCCTCCGCCAGTTCCAAAACAAACGCGCCGTAGCGCGGCCAGAACAGTTCCCCCTGCTCCCAAGCACCGTCAAAGCGAAAGCCAAAACCGTTGCCAAGGCACATTTTAAATACGGCTTCGGCGAGGCCACCCGCGCCAATAGCGTACACCGCCAGCGCCTGCTTGGAAGCAATCAGCGCGTGTACCTGCGTAAACAGCCGCTTGAGGGAGTTCAGTTCCGGGAGGCCGTCCGCCCGGTATTCCGGCAGAAGCAGCACCGTTTTGGATCCGGCATGTTTGAATTCCGGTGAAACGACCGTGTCCGCCGTGCCAATGCCAACCGCGAAGGAAACGAGCGTCGGCGGAACGTCCCGGTTTTCAAACGAGCCGCTCATGGAATCCTTCCCGCCGATTGCGGCAACGCCAAGGCCAAGCTGCGCTTCGAGCGCGCCCAGCAGTGCGCCTACGGGTTTTCCCCACCGCGCGGGATTGTTCCCGGGTTTTCCAAAATACTCCTGAAAGGTCAGGTACCGTTCTTCCATCGGCGCGCCCGCCGCCGTCAGTTTTGCAAGCGAATCCACCACCGCGGCGTATCCGCCGGAATAGGGCGACGCTTGCGCCCGGTATGGATCGTATCCCCAGGCCATCGTTGTACAGGCGTCGGTTTCGCCGCGCATCAGCGGAATCTTCGCCGCCATCGTCTGCGCCGGCGTCAACTGCCGCGCGCCGCCAAACGGCATCAGAACGGAACATGCGCCAACCGTGGAGTCAAACCGCTCGCTCAGCCCCCGTTTGGAGCAGTGGTTCAGATTTGAAACGAGCGCGTTCATGCTCTGTGAAAAGCCGCCCGCGGTATTTGTTTCGCAAAGCGTTTTCGGCAGCTCGACGCAGGCCGACGCGTGCTTCCGCGCGCCGTTGCTATCGATGAAGCGGCGCGGCAAATCCACAATCGTTTCCCCGCGCCAGCGCATGGTCAGCCGCGGTTCGGCCGTTACCTCAGCAACGGCGACCGCCAGCAGGTTTTCCGCGTCCGCAAGCATAATCAGCCGCTGTGCATCCTCTTTCGCGCAGACAACCGCCATGCGCTCCTGCGACTCGCTGATGGCGAGTTCCGTTCCGTCCAGCCCGTCGTATTTCACCGGTACCTGATCCAGATCGACCGCTATTCCGTCCGCCAGCTCGCCAATGGCAACGGACACGCCGCCCGCGCCAAAGTCGTTGCACCGTTTCATCCGCCGGGTTACTTCCGGATTTCGAAACAGCCGCTGCAGTTTGCGTTCCTCCGGCGCGTTACCCTTCTGCACCTCCGCGCCGCAGCGCGAAAGAGAAGACGCGTTATGCGTTTTGGAGGAACCCGTTGCACCGCCGCAGCCGTCGCGTCCCGTCCGGCCGCCAAGCAGCAGCACCACGTCGCCCGCGGCGGGCGTCTCGCGGCGCACGTGTTCCGCCGGAACCGCGCCGATAACCGCGCCAATCTCCATCCGCTTTGCAAGAAACCCGTCGTGATAGATTTCGTCCACAAGCCCCGTGGCAAGACCAATCTGGTTGCCATAGGAACTGTAACCCGCCGCCGCGGTGGTCACAATCTTGCGCTGCGGCAGCTTTCCCGGCAGCGTTTCGGCAAACGGCCTTCTCGGGTCCGCCGCTCCGGTCAGCCGCATGGCCTGGTAAACGAAGGCGCGCCCGGCGAGCGGGTCGCGAATCGCCCCGCCGATGCAGGTTGCTGCGCCGCCGAACGGTTCGATCTCCGTCGGGTGGTTATGCGTTTCGTTTTTAAACAGCACGAGCCATGGCTCGCGCTTCCCGTCCACCTGAATCTCCGTCTTCACGGTGCAGGCGTTGATCTCCGCCGAATCATCCAGGCGGTCAAGCATGCCGTTTGCTTTGAACCAGCGCGGCGCGATCGTCG
The DNA here is from genome assembly GCA_021373115.1 of Eubacteriales bacterium. GTDB lineage: Bacteria > Bacillota > Clostridia > Christensenellales > CAG-138 > UBA7703. The sequence goes on from JAJFTI010000011.1 coordinate 62,094, forward strand.
CGAGATCCATTAAAGTCACCGGCGCGGTAACGCCGAGTTCGCGGCGCAAAGCAAGATACGTTTCGTAGGTCTCTTTTGCGCGTTCGTCCAGAAACGAAACACTGTCCAGCTCGGTCAAAAACGTCGTGTGGCGGCAGTGATCCGACCAATAGGTATCCAGAACCTTTAGCTCCGTGAGGGTAGGGTCGCGCTGTTCCGCTCGAAAATGCGCCTGGCAGCACTTCAGGTCGTCCAGATCCATGGCAAGCGAAAGATCGTTTTGCAGCGCAAGCAGTCGCGGAGCATCGAACGAGCGAAACCCGCCGACCACCGGTATCCGTTCCGGTTCCTCCGCTGCGAGCGCGAGGGTTTTATAAGGTTCCAGCGACGCTTCCCGCGCCTCCACGGGATTGATCACATAGCGCTTTATTGCGCAGAGTTCCGCTTCGCCAACGGAACCTTCCAGCAGGAATATGCGGGCGGTTCGTACCGGCGGCGCTTCCCGCTGGCTCAGCAGCGCAATGCACTGCGCCGCCGCATCCGCGCGCTGGTCATATTGGCCGGGCAGGTATTCCACCGCAAACACGGTATGGTTTCCTTCCGGCAGTGCGTCGTAGACCAAATCCGTCTGCACTTCGGCAAATACGGTATCGCGGCAAGCCTCCAGAATCGCGCGTTCAACGTGCTCCACATCGTAGCGATTCAGAATACGGAGTCCGGTTGCGCTTTTAATTCCCAGTACATCCCGAATATCCGAAAGCAGCGCTTTCGCTTCCTGCGAAAACGCCGCCTTTTTTTCAACATACAGCCGATCAACCATGTCTTAATTCTCCAATTTTCAGAGCTTGCTCTCCAATATCGCGCCGATAAAACGCATGCTCAAACTCGATCCGCTCGGCCGCGCGATATGCCCTTTCCTGCGCGAGTCGCGGCGATTTGTCCACGGCGGTCACGCCGAGTACCCTTCCGCCGGAGGTAACGAACAAGCCCTGTTTTTGTATGGTTCCCGCGTGAAACACGGAAATGCATTCCATTTGATCCGCGCCGTTCAGCAGAATCGGGTATCCCGTTTGATACCGCTGCGGATACCCGCCGGAAGCCAGCACCACGCAGCAGGCCGCGCCGCCGGAAAAGCGCACGGGAACCTCGCTCAAGCGCCCCTCTTCCACGGCGAGCATGATCTCGAACAGATCCGTCTCCAGCAGCGGAAGCACCGCCTGTGTTTCCGGATCGCCAAACCGGCAGTTGTACTCAATCACCTTCGGGCCGTTTGGGGTTAGCATCAAGCCGAAATATAGGCAACCGCGAAACGTCCGCCCCTCCGCGTTCATCGCATGCATGGTGGGCAGGAAGATCCGCTCCATGCATTCCTTCGCGATCTCCTTCGTGTAATACGGGTTCGGCGCGAGCGCCCCCATCCCTCCGGTATTCGGGCCGCAGTCGCCGTCCAGCGCGCGCTTGTGATCCAGCGCCGAGACCATCGGGACGATCGTCTTCCCGTCCGTAAACGCCAGCACACTTGCCTCGTATCCGTAAAGATGCTCCTCGATTACGACGCGCTTCCCGCTTTCTCCGAACACGCCCTGTTCCATGAACGCGTATACAGCTTCTTTTGCTTCCGCCTCGCTCGTGGCGACGGTTACGCCCTTGCCGAGCGCCGGCCCGTCCGCTTTGATGACGGGTAAAAACGAAATTCGCTGAAGATAAGCATACGCGTCCTCCGCACGGTCGAAGACTTCGTAAGCCGCGGTCGGGATGTTGTAGCGCTTCATCAGATCCTTTGCAAAGCTCTTGCTTCCCTCAATGGCCGCCGCAGCGGCACAAGGGCCGAAGCAGCGGATTCCGGCCGCGCGCAATCGATCCGCCAGCCCCAGAATCAGCGGGTCGTCCGGCCCGATGACGGCAAAGTCGATCCCGTTTTCCGTCGCGAAGGAAACGATCGCGTCCAGATCCGTCGCCTTGATCGGTACACAGGTTGCGTGTTCGCTCATGCCGCCGTTGCCGGGCAGCGCATAGAATGCGTCGATCTTTGGGTTTTTCCGCAGCGTTTCGAGCAGCGCGTGCTCGCGGCCGCCGCCGCCAACTATCATTACTTTCATCATTCTGCTATTCTTCGCTCAATCTTCCCGGTTTAATGGTGGAACAGGCGAAGCCCCGTAAAGAACATCGCGATTCCGTATTTGTCGCAGGCGGCGATGACGTCCGTATCCCGCACCGAGCCGCCGGGCTGCGCTACGTAGGCAACGCCGCTTTCCCGCGCGCGCTCTATGTTGTCGTCAAAGGGAAAGAACGCGTCGCTGCCGAGCGAAACGCCGGAAAGACGCGCCCTGTGTTCCGCGCGGTCCTTACCGGTGAGCAGCGGGGGACGATTGCTGAAATACGCCTCCCAGCCGGATTGCAGGGACTCGCCGCCATCCGCAATATAGCGGTCAATCAGGTTGTCACGGTCAGGCCGCTTCATCTGCGGCAGAAACGGAAGGTTCAGCACACTTTCGTGCCGTCGCATCCACCAGACATCCGCCTTGTCGCCCGCAAGCCGCGTGCAGTGGATGCGGCTCTGCTGCCCCGCGCCAACGCCAATCGTCTGCCCGCCCGCGGCAAAGCAAACGGAGTTGGACTGCGTATATTTCAGCGTAATAAGCGCAAGGATCAGGTCGTTCTTCGCGTTTTGAGAAATTTCCCGCAGAATCGTTACAGGGTTTTGCAGCAGCGATTCGTCAATCTTCGCCGTATTTCGCGGCTGCTCAAACGTAACGCCGAAGACCTGCTTGCGCTCCATCCCGGCGGGTTCGTAGGATTCGTTGACCTGCAGCACGGCGTAGGTTCCGTTTCGCTTGCTCCTGAGCAGCTCCAGCGCCTCCGGCGTGTAGCCGGGCGCGACGATTCCGTCCGACACCTCGCGTTTGATGATGCTCGCGGCCGTGAAATCGCATGTGTCGCTCAATGCAATGAAGTCGCCAAAGGACGACATGCGGTCGGTTCCGCGCGCGCGCGCATAGGCGCAGGCGACGGGCGAATCGTTCAATCCCTCGATGTCGTCCACGGCGCAGGCAATTCGGTCCGCCTCACCGAGCGGCAGGCCGATTGCCGCGCCCGCAGGACTAACGTGCTTAAATGACGCAGCCGCGGGCAATCCAAGCGACGCCTTGAGCTCGCGCACGAGCTGCCAGGCGTTCAGCGCGTCCAGATAATTGATGTAACCCGGCTGGCCATTCAGCACCGTAACGGGCAGTTCGCCCTGTTCCACATAGATGCGCGCGGGCTTCTGATGCGGGTTGCAGCCATATTTCAGAGGCAGTTCCTTCATGCTTCTTTTTCCTCCGCCGCGTATTGATTTCGAATACGATCCTCATATTCACCCGTGCGAATATCGGTAGAGCGAACATAGAGCGCAACCCGGTGTTCCGGATGCAGCGCGTCCCAAAGTTCGCTCGTCAGCTCGTCGATGTCGTTTGGCAGTCGCACTTCCGCCGGTTCACCGGAAAAGCTAAGCAGCGCATCCTCGCTCGGGTGATAGGTGTGGATCAGGTGCCCGATCCCCGCCGTCGGCTCAACGTCAAACGTCTGCCGGAGCGCGGTCTTCCCCTCCGCGTCCCCGGCCTTGAGGATCGACAGCGTATAGCCAAACGACTCGCTCATGCGAAGTATTCCGCTGATGCGCGGGGTAAAGTGCGGCGCGTCCGGCTCAAAGCGGCGCGTCTGCAGAGCCTCGTAAAACGAACCGCCGTTTTCGATCGCCTCGCAGATTGTGTCCGTTTGGTTGCCGTTCGTCACAACGATTTCATTCTCTAGCGTGCGCAGCGGCGCATAGAGAATCAGGCTGGGATCGACCATCCGGTGTTCGTCCAGCACGCGGATAGCGAGGTCGTCGCCCATCCGCTCCAGCGCGCGGTTGCGGCTGTTGACGCTGCGCCCCATAATGAAATACGCCAGCGCGGCGGTCGTTCCGTTCGGACAGAGTCCAAGCAGGATGCCGCGTCCCGGATAAGGATTTCCACAAAATACGTCCGAAAGATTACCTGGTTCCATGTGTGTGTTTCGTCTCCCCCTGTTTGATCCGTTCCGCGCAGACCAGCTCCGTCGCGGCGGGCAGCAGCTGCCACTCCGCCTGCTCCATCACGCGCTGTTGCAGCATGACCGGCGTGTCGCCGGGCAGCACCGGCACGGTTTTCTGCATCAGAATCCGCCCGCCGTCCGGCACTTCGTTGACCATATGCACCGTAGCGCCCGTCACCGGCTCGCCTGCCGCAAGCACCGCTTCGTGCACCTTGATTCCGTAATATCCCTTGCCGCAGTACGCGGGAATCAGCGAGGGATGCACGTTGAGAATCCGCTTTGGATACTGCGCCACAAACGACGCGCTTAAAATCTGTAAAAATCCCGCGAGCACGACGACGTCGATCCCGTGCGCCGCAAGTATGGAGAGCACCGCTTGCTCAAACGCCTCCCGTGAGCCGAGCAGCGCCCGATCCGCCGTTGCGGTTTCAATTCCGGCGGCTCTTGCCCGCTCCAGCGCGAACGCGCCTGCCCTGCTCGAAACAACCAGCGCAAGCGTTCCGCTGTGCAGCAGCCCGGTTGCCTCGGCATCGATCAGCGCCTGCAGATTCGTGCCCCCGCCGGACACCAGAACGGCAATCCGCTGCTTCAGCAAAACGAAACGCCCTCCCCGCCCGCAACAACCTCGCCGATTAAGTATGCGTCCACGCCGTCGGCCTGCAGGAGCGCGGCGGCTTGATCGGCATGAGCCGCGGGCACCGTAATGGTCATCCCGACGCCCATGTTGAACGTGCCGAACATGTCCCGTTCGTCCAGCTCGCCAAGCGAGCGAAGCAGTTCGAAGACCGGCAGTACGCGCAAGCGCTTCCGTTCGATCTTGGCGGAATGCCCCTTCGGCAGGCTTCGTGGAATATTTTCGTAGAAGCCACCGCCGGTGATGTGCGCAACCGTGTGCACTTCCACTTGCTGAATCAGCGACAGTACGGGTTTTACATAGATGCGCGTCGGCGTCAGCAGCGCTTCTCCAAGCGGCATGCCCAACTCCGGCTGGTAGGCTTCCAGCACCGCGCGCTCCATTGGAACCAGTTTTCGAACGAGCGAAAACCCGTTGGAATGCACGCCGGAGGAAGGCAGCGCGAGAATCGCGTCCCCCGCCGCCGCGCGGCTGCTCGTAAGCAACGCGCTTTTCGCGGCGCTACCGACGCAGAACCCCGCGAGATCATATTCCCCTGCCGGATAGAAGCCCGGCATCTCGGCGGTCTCGCCGCCGATGAGCGCGCAGCCCGCCTGACGGCAACCCTCCGCAACGCCTTTGACAATGCTCGCAGCAACGTCGGGAATCAGCTTCCCCGTTGCGATGTAATCCAAAAAAAAGAGCGGGCTCGCGCCGTGGCAGACCACGTCGTTGACGCACATTGCCACGCAGTCGATCCCGACCGTATCGTGCCGTTCCAGCGCGAAGGCCAGCTTGAGTTTTGTGCCAACCCCGTCCGCGCCGGAGACGAGTACGTTTTCCCCATATTCATAAAATCCGCCGAACGAACCAAGCGTACTCATCACGTGCTCGTTAAACGTGGATTCGGCGTATTGCTTCATGCGCTTGACCGCTTCGTATCCCGCGGTTACATCTACGCCAGCCTCCTGGTAGGTCAAAGACATTTCAATCTCCTTTTTGGTTTGGGCGCATGCGCGCCATGCCTCTATTTATTCAGGCAGTTCTTCCTGCCGCATTTCATGCGTTCGGCAACGTCCTCCGGGTATTTCCCGCTGAAACATCCCGCGCAGAAGTTGCAGGCCGCGCACTCGACGGTGGAATACAGATCCTCCATGCTCAGGTAGCACAGCGAATCCGCACCGATAAATTTGCGAATCTCTTCGACGGAGTGGTTCGCGCCGATAAGCTGCTCATGGGACGATGTATCGATTCCAAAATAGCAGGGACTCGTCACCGGCGGCGAACTGATGCGAAGGTGCACCTCTTTCGCCCCCGCCGTGCGCAGCATCTCGACGATGTACTTGCTCGTCGTTCCGCGCACAATGGAATCGTCCACAAGGAGCACGCGCTTTGAGCGCACGTTTCGCTTGAGCGCGCTGAGCTTGAGCGAAACGCCGCGCTCGCGCTTATCCTGTGAGGGTTCAATAAACGTGCGTCCCGTATAGCGGTTTTTGGAAAGCGCAATGGTCAGCGGCAACCCCGCCTGCCGCGCATAGCCCATGGCCGCGGGCATTGCGGAGTCCGGCACGGCAGCCACCACATCCACATCCGCCGGGGACGAAATCGCGAGCAGTTCACCCGCGCGTTCGCGCGCCCGGTGGACGGAGATTCCATCAATATCGGAATCCGGCCGCGCAAAATAAACATACTCGAAGATACAAAGCGCCGTTTCCGCAGCATGCGTCGCCTGGTGGGATTTTAACCCGTGCCCTTCCGCAACGACGATTTCGCCCGGGCGCACGTCGCGAACAAACTCCGCGCCAATCGTATCAAACGCGCAGGATTCCGAAGCGAGCACATAGGCGCTGTCGATTCGGCCCAGCGCGAGCGGCCGCATCCCCTTGGGATCGCGTACGCCGTAGAGACCATCCCGCGTCATCAGCACCAGCGCGTAGCTTCCCTTCATACGCTCGGAGGCTTTCGTAATGCCCTCGATCAGGCCGCTTCCGCTGTATTTTGCAATCAGCGCGGCGATCACTTCGGAATCGACGGTGGTTTGAAACGCAATCCCTTCCTGCTCCAGCTCCGCGCGCAGCTCCTTTGCGTTAATAATGTTGCCGTTGTGCGCCAGCGCAATCTGGCCGGCGGGCGTGTCGATCACAACCGGCTGCGCGTTGGCAAGCAGGCTGTCCCCCGTTGTGGAATAGCGGACGTGGCCGATTGCCAGATTCGAACCGCCCAGCCCGGCGAGCCCTTCGCAGAACCGCCCGCTGACCAGCCCCATCTCCTTGTGGCAATCAATCCGCCCGCCGCGCGAAATCGCGATGCCCGCGCTCTCCTGCCCGCGATGCTGGAGCGAGAAGAGCCCGTAATAGGCGGCTTCTGCGGCGTTGATCCCGCTGCCGTTGCAGTAGATTCCAAAAACGCCGCATTCCTCCTGCATACTGTCCAGCCGGGGTTTGAGCCGGTCGTATGGTTTGGGCAAGCGGATTTGCAGCGGCATATTATTCTCCCATCAGGCGGCGAATGATCTCGCGGTAGGCTTCTTCCACCTCGCCGAGATCCTGCCGGAAACGATCCTTGTCGAGCTTTTTACCCGTTGCCCTGTCCCAGAAACGGCAGGTGTCCGGCGATATCTCGTCCGCGAGAATCACCTTGCCGTCGCAACGGCCGAATTCGAGTTTAAAGTCGATCAACTCAATGCCAAGGTTCCAGAGATACTCACGAAGAATGTCGTTGATTCGAAGGGAGTAATTCTTGACCTGCTCCATCTCCGCGTCCGTCGCGAGGTTCAGCGCGCGAATGTAATAGGAGTTGATGAACGGGTCGCCCAAGGCGTCGTTCTTATAGCTGTATTCGAGGATGACGCTCGAAAGCTCCGTTCCCTCCGCAACGCCCATGCGCTTGGAAAAGCTGCCCGCGGCGCGGTTGCGAACGATGACCTCGATTGGCAGTATTTCCACGCGCTTCACCGCGGTTTCCCGCTCGGAAAGCTGCTCGACAAAGTGCGTCGGGATTCCCTTGCTCCCCAGCAGACGGAAGAAGTGGTTGGAGACCTTGTTGTTCACGACGCCCTTGCCGGTGATCGTGCCCTTTTTGAGCCCGTTGAACGCCGTTGCGTCGTCCTTGTAGTCCACGATGACGATTTGGGGATCGTCGGTTGCGTACACCCGTTTTGCCTTGCCCTCGTAGATCTGTTCCAGCTTCTTCATAACGCCTCTATCTCCTTTTGCAGCGCGGCGTTCGCTGCGGTGGTCTTTGCCGCGAGCGCGCGCATATATTGATTCAGTTGTTGCGTAAGCGCTTCGTCCGAGAGCGCGAGGATGCGAATGGCGAGCAGCGCGGCGTTCGCGGCACCGTCGATGGCAACGCAGGCAACAGGCACGCCTTTCGGCATCTGCGCCGTGGAAAGCAGCGCGTCCAGCCCGCCGAGATCGCCCGAACGAACGGGTACGCCGATCACCGGCAGAAAGGTTTGCGAAGCGACCACGCCCGCGAGGTGCGCAGCCTTGCCCGCAATCGCGATGATTGCGCCGTAGCCTTCCTCCGCCGCGCCTTTTGCAAACGCCGCCGTCTCCTCCGGCGAGCGGTGCGCGGAGAGTACGCGAAGGGTAGCTGGCACGCCAAACTCCCGACAAACAGCAAGCGCTTCCTTCGCCAGCGACGCGTCGGAAGCGCTTCCCATGATGATCGCAATCTTGTTCATTGTCCCGTTCCCTCCGTCTATGCCCATATCGCCCGAAAAAGGCGCGTTAAAACTTCATGCGCAGCAGGGTATGCCGAATCACCCCGCCAACGTAGTATTGGGGGGAGTAGAGCATCGGCATGCCTTCCTTGTCGTAGTCCAGTTCGTCGAGATATAGAAGCGGCGTCCCTTCCGGCACGCAAAACAACTTTGCCAGCGCGGCGTCCGCAACGGCGGGGCTCACCTCGGTGAGATCCATATGCGCTTCCAGCCCGCAGAACTGTTTTAAAAACGAAAAGATCGGCTTTTGCAGATCCGCTTCGGAATACCCCTTTTTCTTAATCAGCGCGGTGGGAATATAGTCCTCGCAGTAGATCGCGGGCTTCTTGTCCGCGCCAATGAGCCGGACGACGCGAAGGACGAATTCCCCGGCGTTGATTGCCAGGTGCGCGGCAACCGTCTCCGTCGCCGGAATCGTTTCGTGGGTCGCGTACAGCAGGCTCGCTTCGTGGCCGGATTCCTTGATCATCTCCATGAACTCAATCTCCATGTCCATGCGCACCTTCACGGCCAGAACATGGCGGTTGATGACGGTTCCAACGCCCTGATGGCGGCTGATAAACCCCTCGCGCTCAAGCTGCGCAAGGCTGTCCCGCAGCTGCGTGCGGCTGATGTTCAGCCGTTCGGCGAGCACGCCTTCCGGCGGCAGTTTTCCGGAGTACCGGTAGGCGCCTTCTTTCATTTCTCGCAGAAGTCTGCTTCGAACGGACTGCAGCTGCATCTGTTCATCCATGCGTTTGCGCCTCCTTGTCGTACCTATTGGTATTACCTATTCGTATTACCAATTTAGATAAAACTATAGCACAGCACAACGCGTGTGTAAAGAAGTTTGCGCCAGTGAAATCAATTTTTTCTGAATTTCCCGAAGGAAAAAAGGGCGGCTCATATTTTGAAACCGCCCTGCCCGTTCCCTTTATAGTTCAACAAACCCTTCGAAGTTTTTCCGCGCGTCGCCGGTCATATACACGCTCTCGTCGGTATACCGCACCAGCAGATCGCCGCCGCGCAGATGGACGTTGACGTCCTCGCCCTTTTGACAGAAGCCGTTTTCCACCGCCGCAACCACCGCCGCGCAGGCGCCCGTTCCGCAGGCGAGCGTTTCCCCGCTGCCGCGCTCCCAAACGCGCATTTTGAGCGTGTGCGCGTTGAGCACGGAAACGAACTCGACGTTGACCCTCTCCGGAAAGAGTCTGGCGTTCTCAATATCCGGACCGACCCGCTCCAGATCGACCAGATCCGGATTGTCGCAAAAGATCACGCAGTGCGGGTTGCCCATCGACACGCAGGTGATTCCATACATCCTCTCCTCAATGGTCACCGCGCGGGAAACCACGCGTTCCCCCTCCAGCAGAACCGGCACCTTCTCCGGCGCGAGTTCCGCCCGCCCCATATCCACGGTAACGGATTTAACCTTTCCGCCGCGAATGTAGAGCCGCAGGTTTTTAATGCCGCTCGCCGTTTCAATCGTGATTTGATCGGAGGTGACATACTCGTTGTCGTAGAGGTATTTCCCGACACAGCGGATGCCGTTTCCGCACATTTTGCCCTCGCTGCCGTCGCGGTTGAAGATTCGCATCTTCGCGTTTGCAATCTTCGAAGGCTCAATCAGAATCACGCCGTCCCCGCCGATGCCCTGATGCCGCCCGGAGAGCTGAACGCTCAGCGACTCCGGCGAGTCCACCGGCTGGCCGAAACAGTCGAAGTAGATATAGTCGTTGCTCGTTCCGTTCATCTTTACGAACTGAAGCTTCATCTTCTCCGGGCGCATGTGGTTGATGTCCACAAGCTCCGTGGTCTTCTGCGTAAAGCGACTCTTGAGGCTGTCCGCCAGCGCGTTTGCGGTGTCAATGGAGGTGATGCAGGGAATGGAGCGCTCAATGGCCTTTCGCCGGATTTTCACGCTGTCCCGCGAGGGCAGCCTTCCCTTCGTGGAGGTCGAAATGATGTAGTCCACCTTGCCGCTTTCGAGCAGCGCCATGATGTTGTCCTCGGACTCGTGAATCTTATTCACTTCGTTTACCGCCATGCCCGCCGCACGGAGCACGTCCGCCGTGCCCCTGGTCGCGTAAAGCGAAAAGCCCATTTCGGCAAAACTGCGCACCGCGTCCGTAATCTCGGCCTTGTCGCTGTCCCGAACGGTTACAAGCAGGCCGCCGCGCCGCCGCATCCGGTAGCCCGCCGCAACAAGACCCTTGTAGAGCGCCTCCTCGCGCGTTTTGCCGATGCCCAGCACCTCGCCCGTGGATTTCATCTCCGGGTCAAGCAGGATATCGACGTCCGCGAGTTTCTCAAACGAGAACACCGGCACCTTGACCGCGACATAAGGCGGGGTTTTATAAAGCCCCGTGCCGCAGCCCATATCCCGCAGGCGCTCGCCGAGCATGGCGCGCGTCGCGAGATCAACCATCGGCACACCCGTCACCTTGCTGATGTACGGCACGGTTCGGGACGAGCGGGGATTGACCTCGATGACGTAGATTTCGTTTTCGTAGATGACATATTGAATATTCACAAGCCCCTGCGTGTTCAGCGCGAGCGCGAGCTGGCGCGTGTGTTCCACAATGCGTTCAATCAGCGGGCCGTTGAGGTTCCAGGCGGGATAGACCGCAATCGAGTCGCCGGAGTGTACGCCCGCGCGTTCAATGTGCTCCATAATGCCGGGAATCAGGATGTCCTCCCCGTCGCAGATCGCGTCCGTTTCAATCTCCACACCCATAAGGTATTGATCGACCAGCACGGGCTTGTCGATTGCGTGCCGCAGAATAATCTCCATAAACTCGCGCACGTCGTCATCCCCGAACGCAATGTTCATGTTCTGCCCGCCGAGCACGTAGGAAGGCCGAATCAGTACGGGATAGCCGAGCTCTTTTGCGGCGGCAACCGCCTCCTCCCCGGTATAGACCGTACGCCCGCGCGGGCGCTTGATCTGGAGCGATTCCAGCAGCGCGTCGAACCGCGCACGATCCTCCGCCATGTCGATGCTGTCCGCAGGGGTGCCGAGGATGCGAATGCCGTTTGCAACGAGCGCGCGCGTGAGCTTGATTGCCGTCTGCCCGCCGAACGCGACCACGACGCCATAGGGGCGCTCGGTTTCGATCACGTTCATCACGTCCTCCGGCGTCAGCGGTTCAAAGTAGAGACGGTCGGCCGTGTCAAAGTCCGTGGACACCGTCTCCGGATTGTTGTTGACGATGACGACCTCATAGCCCGCACGCTTGAGCGCCCAGACGCAGTGCACGGAGGCATAGTCAAACTCAATGCCCTGGCCGATGCGGATTGGTCCCGAGCCGAAGACGATCACGCGTTTCTTTCCGGTGCTATGCTGCTGTAAAAATCGCTCCGCCTCGTTGACGCAGCCGTAGTCCGCGTAGAAGTACGGCGTTTGCGCTTCAAACTCCGCCGCGCAGGTATCCACCATGCGATAGCTCGCAGCCATATGCTGCCGGATTTTTCCGCCGGAGATGCGCTCCAGCACCGCGTCCGGATAGCCGAGCTGCTTGCCTTCAGCGTATCGCTCGTCGCTGAGGCCTTGTTCCGCGAGCGTCCGTTCAAACACCGCGAGTACGCGAAGCTTATGGAGGAACCAGCGGTCAATCGTCGTAACGCGCGCAATCTCGTCCGCATCAATACCACGTTTGAGCGCCTCGAACACGACGAAGAGCCGCTCGTCGTCACAGTTGGTTAAACGCGCGCGCACCTCGTCGTCGGATAGCTTTCCCAGTTTTGGCAGGTTGAGGCTGTCGAGCGAGAGCTCCGCGCCGCGAACGGCCTTGAGAATCGCCTGCTCGAAGGTGGGGCCAATCGCCATCACCTCGCCGGTAGCCTTCATCTGTGTGCCGAGCGTGCGTTTGGCGTAGACAAATTTGTCAAACGGCCATTTCGGCAGCTTGACGACCACATAGTCCAGCGCGGGCTCGAAGCACGCGGAGGTCTTGCCCGTAACCGCGTTTTGAATCTCATCCAGCGTGTAGCCAACCGCAATCTTCGCCGCAACCTTCGCGATGGGGTAGCCCGTCGCCTTGGAGGCCAGCGCGGAGGAACGAGACACACGCGGGTTCACCTCGATCACCGCGTATTCAAAGCTGTTCGGGTTCAGCGCAAACTGGCAGTTGCAGCCGCCCTCGATGTCCAGCTCGTCTATGATCTCGCGTGTGGCCGAACGCAGCATCTGATACTCGCGGTCGGCAAGCGTCACCGCCGGGGCAATGACGATGCTGTCGCCCGTATGGACCCCGACAGGGTCGAAATTCTCCATGCTGCAAATCGTAATGACGTTTCCGTTTGCGTCCCGCATGCCCTCAAACTCGATTTCCTTCCAGCCGGAAACGCAGCGTTCCACGAGAATCTGCGTAATCGGCGAAAGTCGCAGTCCGTTTTGCGCAATTTCGGCGAGCTCCTCCCGCGTCTGCGCGATGCCGCCGCCGGAGCCGCCAAGCGTAAACGCGGGGCGGACGATGACCGGGTAACCGATCTCTTCCGCAAAGTCCAGCGCGTCCAATGCCTTGTTGACCACCTTGGAGGGAATCACCGGCTGGCCAATGGCGATCATCGTATCCTTAAAGAGCTGGCGATCCTCCGCCCTGTCGATCGTCTCCGGTTTCGCGCCGAGCAGCGTAACGTTGTGCGCCGCGAGAAAGCCGGATTTTGCCAGTTGCATGGAGAGCGTCAGCCCCGTCTGCCCGCCGAGCGTGGAGAGCAGACTGTCCGGCCGTTCCTTCTCGATGATGCGCTCTACGGTGGTCAGCGTCAGCGGCTCAATATAGATGCGATCCGCCATCGCCCGATCGGTCATAATCGTCGCGGGGTTGGAGTTGACCAGGATCACCTCCAGCCCTTCCTGTTTGAGCGCGCGGCAGGCCTGCGTGCCCGCATAGTCAAATTCCGCCGCCTGACCGATCACAATCGGTCCGGAGCCAATCAACATCACGCGGTGGATGTTCGGATTCAGTGGCATTTCGGTTCTCCTTTCCCAAACGGCTGCGCGGATTGTTTCGTCCGGCAGCAGTCGATGCGCTCGATAAAGCGGTCAAAGAGGAACCGCGTGTCAAGCGGGCCGCCGCAGGCTTCCGGATGGAACTGAACAGAGAACGCGTCGATATCCGTATACTCCATTCCCTCGCAGGTGCCGTCGTTGAGGTTGATAAAGCTCGCCCGCGCGTTTGAAGGCAGGGTTTCGTCCAGACAGACGGCGTAGCCGTGGTTCTGGCTCGTAATGTAGACCCGTTTCGTCATCATTTCCTGCACCGGCTGGTTTGCGCCGCGGTGGCCGTATTTAAGCTTTTTCGTACTGCCACCGCGCGCGAGCGCGAGCAGCTGATGCCCAAGGCAAATGCCAAAGATCGGTATGCCGGAATCGCAGAGCTTTTGCAGCTCGCGGATGATGCCCGTGTTCTCCGCCGGATCGCCGGGACCGTTGGAGAGCATAATTCCATCCGGCTGCTGCGTGAGAATCTCCTGTGCCGTTGCCCGCGCGGGCATGGAAACGACGTTGCAGCCGCGCTTGACGAGTTCGCGCGCAATGTTTCGCTTCGCGCCAAAGTCCCAGAGAGCAACCGTCCGCTTTACCCCCGCGCTCCATTCGAGCAGGGGAAATTCGCAGCTGACGGAATTTACCGCATGCTCGACGGTATACGAGCGAAGTATTGCCAGCGACGCCTCGTCCGCCTTCGGCTCGTCCGCAACAATGGCGTTCATCACGCCGTATTCGCGGATGATCTGGACGAGTTCGCGCGTGTCGATGCCATAAAGACCTACTATTCCGCGTGATAATAAAAAAGTGTCAAGATCCTCTTCACTGCGAAAGTTCGAAGGATCCTGACACCAGGAACGCACGATATACGCTTTCAGCGCCGGTGTGCCACTTTCAAAATCAGCCGGAATCACACCGTAGTTTCCAATCAGCGGAAACGCCTGAACCACCATCTGGCCGTAATAACTGGGGTCCGTGAGCGTCTCCAGATATCCGGTCATGGACGTTGTAAACACAATTTCGGCGGTCACCTCGCCGCCCGCACCAAACGCTTTGCCTTGGAACACGCGGCCGTTTTCCAGAGTTAAATATCTTGCGCCTGCCATGCATTTCCTCCTGTTTGCACCGAGCTGTCAAGGGCTGTCGCGTCTTAATCCTTATGCCCCGTTTCGCTTTTAACGTGTATGATAGCACAAAAAAAGAGTGATGCAAAGCTAAATTATATTTATGCTATATATATTTATATTTATACTTTTTTATTGTACTTTTTCCTGTTTTTATCGAACTATACGGCTTAAATTTCAGATGGCATCATTAATAATCACTGCATATTATTAATCCGATCCGTCCGGCGGCCTTTCCGTCGCGTTTATCCGTCGGCCGAACACGCAGGGTCGGCGCAGCCAGGCAGCCGTCTTTCGCACGAATCCGTTGCAACTTTTGCGCAATTCCGGAATGGCGACACTGTGCATCATCAGCTAAAGTTCATATTTCTTTATTCCATAACCCGCTGAATAAAAAGGAGGAGCCACACCATGAAACGCAGCCAAAGCGGTTTTTCACTTTTTTTATTGCTTAACAGTATGAAAGAGACCGTGCGGCTCCCCTAGCCGCATTCCCGCCGCGAAGGAGCGCGTTCGTCCGCGTTCATTCTTTTCGCTGGAATTCATCCCGCAGTTTCCGGTAGAGCAGAATGGGGCCGTCCCCGGTGAGGAGCTTTTCGCCCGAACGGTAGGAGGACGCCTTAGGTCTCTGCGTAATCACAACGCGCTTATCCTGCCGCTCGATCACGCGGTTCATGTATTTGCCCAGCCAGGCAATTGCCGCGTTGATCCAGCGCGCGTTTGTGATCTTGTTGTAAAAGCGGATGTAAAGAACCGTGTGTTCGTCATCCACCGGTGCAAAGAAAATAAGCACCTTGACCTTTTCCGAAATTCGGTTAAGCCAGATATTCGGATAGCGGAATTTCAGATAGGTGCTCTTGATCACACAATCCTTCGGCGGTTTCGGTTTCTGGCCAACGTCTTTTTCATTGTTCGCGCTCGTAAGCAGAACGCCGTCTTCAAATATCACCTTCGGGCCGTTGATCAGGGTTTTATTCCCGCGCCCAATCGTATTGTAATGCACAATCGGAACGTGAATAACGTCCAGCTGGTTTTCGATGCAGCGGGAGTAGTGCGAATTCCAGAGGTCTTCAATCTCGCTCCAGGAAAACGAACCGTCGATCTCGTTTGAAAAGAACGGCAGCGTCTCCGTCGCCTTCGCTTCGTCCCCGTACCAAACGTAAACAATTCCGTTTGCCTCGCGAACCGGATAGCGCTTCACGTGATAGCGGCTCAGATCCTCCGTGGAGGACTTCCCGTTTGCCGGAATGAACCGGCATGCGCCGCTCGAGTCAAACTCCAGCCCGTGAAACGGGCAGCGAATGCAATTCCCGCGTACTTCGCCCGCGCTCAGCGCCGCGCCGCGATGCGAGCACTGGTCGGTTACGCAACCGAGTTCGCCGTTCTTCGTTCGAAAAAACGCCAGATCGAGGTTCAGCCGCTTTACGGCGAGAATTCGACCCTTTTTTACCTTTTGCGACGGCAGAACGGCGTACCACTGATTCGGAATCATTTCGGTATTCCCCTTTCGCTTGATGAAGCGTTTCTAAATGGATCAAGCCGTATTCTCCACGACCCGTCCGCGCTAAACCAGCTTGCGTTTGCGAACTGCCGCGGAAAGAAACCGCCACGCCGCTTTCGAACCCGTGAGCCAGCTGATTTGAACATTGTTCTTCTTGTTTTTCAAAATTCTGGGAACAAAAAACGACGCAACCGTCTCCGGTTTGTCCGCCAATATATTAAAGAGTTTTCGGAAACTCTCGTCGCTTTCGATGGCGGCGGGGGCTCCGTCCGGCGTGGTGGTGATAAAGTCGGTCAGCATCATGCCCGGAGAAAGTCTGCCCGCAATTACGCCCGTGCCCTCCAGCTCTTTTGCCAGCCCGCGCATGAAATAAGTCAGCGCGTGTTTCGTCGTTCCATATAGAATCGTTTTCGCCTGAATCATGTTGTTTGAGCCCAGACCTTCCATGCTGTAAATTGCCCCGTATCCTTGCGCCAGCATGCCTTTTGCCGCAATCTGCGAGCCAAACATCGCACCGAGCATGTTCGTCTCGACGACGGCGCGAACGTAGGATTCATCGGTTTCATACGCGAGAACATGCGGCGTATTTTGTCCCGCGTTGTTGATCCAAATATCGACGCATCCAAACCGCTCCACAGCAGTCGCCCAAAGCTTCTCCAGATCGGACTTTTTCTGCACGTTGCAGGGAACGTAATGATAGAGGCCTTCCCATGGCTTGAGTTCGTCCACGGCGGATTTCCGCAGGGTTTCACCCCGGCCGGACAGAATCACCGAACAGCCGGATGCTAGAAATTCCTTCGCCATCGCGTAACCTACGCCGCGTGTGCTGCCCGTAATCACAATGTTTTTCATAAAGCGCAACCTGCTTTCCAATGAATCGGAAAATACTGTCTGTAAACAGAGAAGGATTAAGTCCCGCCTCTATTGTATGCCGTAAGAAAAGACAGCGTCAATGCAAATCTGGATTCTCCGGCGCGGTGGAAACGCGCTGCGCCGTTTACCGCTCGAATCCTCCCCGCATGGGATCTTTGTATGACGGAAACGCCGTTTGCAGGGCGTTTATAACGGGGAATTGTATTTCCGCCCCGCGTTTGATATACTGCGCTCAATATAATAAATTCGATCGATTGAATCGCAGCGTGCTTCAATATGGGGGTAAGATGATATGAACGTCGTCGCGGTATGCGGCAAGCAGCAAATGCGCCAGTTCGTGCGCGTGCCCGAGCGGATCCACGGAACAAGCCCCTGCTATGTTCCGCCCATCTGGATGGATGAGAACCATGCTTATACCGGTAAAACGAATCCGATTCTGAAGAATTCGGACTTCGAATTGTTTCTGGCGCTGGACGATGCGGGAAATCCTGTCGGACGCACCATCGCATATATCGATCACACATTCAACCGCTACAATAACACGCAAATCGGTTTCTTCGGCGCGTTTGAGTGCATAAACGATCCCGCCGCCGCGCGTCAGCTGATGGAAGCATCCGAACGCTGGCTGCGCGAACATGGTATGGAGTTTGTTCGCGGTCCAATCCATCCGGTTGCGGAAAACTGGGGTTTCGTCTTCGAGGGGTACGATACGCCGCCCGTCTACATGTCCCCGTGGAATCCGGAGTATTACCATTCGTTTTTCACCGGCCATGGATATGAAAAGGTGAAGGATTTGCTTGTTTACGAAGCGGATATCGGAAACGGATATACGCTGCCGCCGCGCTTTGACGGCTTTTTCAAGCGGTTTCTCGCCCGCTACCCCGGCATTTCAATCCGCAGGCTGAACATGCGAAATCTCCGGGACGACGCGCGCGCCATCTGGGAGATTTCCAACCTGGCACTGGCGGACAACTGGGGCTATGTGCCGCTGGAGCTGCCCGTCATGGAGGATATGCTCCGGAAACTGAAGCTGATCGTCGATCCGGACGCGGTGTGGATCGTCGAGTACGAGGGCAAACCTGTCGGGTTTTGCCTGGGTTTTCCGGATATCAACATTCTTCTCAAACGGATCGACGGAAAACTGCTCCCCTTCGGTTGGGCGCGTTTGATTTTCGGCGCAAAAAAACTGCGTGATTACCGTCTCTTCGGTCTCGCGGTGAATCCGGAATGGCATAAGCGCGCGCTCGACGCGCTGATGTACATCCATCTGTATGAGAATTTAAAAGTCAAGGGAATCCGCATGGAAGCAAACTATATCCTGGAGGATAACCTGCACATTAAAAACGCGCTGGAACGGCTTGGTATGCGGCATAATAAAACCTACCGCATCTATGAAAAACCGCTGCGCGGAGATTGAACCGGCACAGCCGGAACGGATGGGTTAAGAGCTGCGGCCCTTAACCCGTCCCAGAGCTTTTTTGACACGTTGACCGCCTGATTCCAGACGGTTTTTTATGTTTTATTTGACAGCTTTCTTCTTTGGTGGAACAATATTATCAGGTTTTATCCGCACTTTCGTTTTTGAATCCGTTTCTTTTTGAGCAATCAAGAACCGACAAGGCAATACGGTCTGCATTCCATTCGAATTGAAGGGGGGCTTATTCTGTGATTTGTAAAAAATGCGGTTATCAAAACAGCAGCGACGGTCGTTTCTGCCAGTACTGCGGCGCGCCGCTGACCCCTCCCAAACGCAGCGGAGGAATCCTCGCGCTTTCGGTTGCGGTCGGAATCGCCCTCATTGCGCTTGCAGTGCTCATTTTTCTCATGCTGCGCGGTGCAAGTTCAATCCAAGGCGTTTGGCACAATGAAGAACTTCAGCAGGTGCTCCGTTTCCACGGCGACGGCACCGTGGTGATTCGCTCTCCCTACGGCGACTTTGAGGCGGATTATCTTCTGGAAAAAGGCGGTAAAAAAGGCGTGATTACGCTGAACGGCACCGCTATTGAGTTTGTGCTGAAAGACGACGGTTTGCTGCTGTCGAGCGGCGGCGAGAGTACCCGTTTTGACCCCGGCGATATGGAAATTTCCCAGTATACGCCAACGCCCGCCGCAACGACGCCCGCTGCGGATTCACCTGTGCCCGAAGCTGCGCCAACCCCTTCAGCGGTCACGCCAACCCTCGCGCCGGTGATCACCGCCACGCCTACCCCAACGCCCGCGCCGACGCCAACCGCGGCTCCAACGGCCACGTCCACTTCCTCGGTCACATTCGGTCCGCTGCCGTCCTTCACGTTCGGGCCACTGATTACGCTCGCGCCATCGGTCATCCGTCCCGATCTCTCCGGAATACTCTCGAGCGACATCATCGGCAAGCTGGTTACGCAAAAGGTGGTTGGCAACTGGCTCTATACCGAAGACAATGACTACGTCCTCACCTTTGGAAATACCGGCGATTACACCGTTTCCTATCACGGACTCGGACTCGCCGGAACCTACACGTTCAGCAACGTTACCGGCGAGGGCGAACTGCATTACGGTTCGGACACCATCCCGTTTACCGTCAGCGGGGATTCTCTCACCTGGGACGACGGAACGGCGTTTGTGCGGGAATAACCCGCTTCCCGCAAACGCCCCAGGCGGTTTCGCTTTTCCGCGTCAGAAAATGCAGCAGCGAAGGTTCGGAGGACATCCGAGCCTTCGCTGTCTGTTGTGTTCCATTCGTTTTCTATGCGTTCAGCGCTTTTACAAGAATATCCGCAAGCAGTTCCGCGCCTTCCTGCACGCGCCGCGTCATGCCCAACCCCTGCTCGGTCGTTGCGGGCTGAATGCCGACGAGGCAGGTTTCGCAGGCGCACTCCAGCTTGAGATAGGCAAGCATCATGGGCAGAGGCAGCATGTGGGTGGAAAACGAAAGCCCAGCCGCGCGCTCTTCCGGCAGAATTTCAATGGAACCCGCCGGAAGCTCCAGATATGCCGCATCCACCACCAGCAGCAGGTCGGGGCGAAACGCCTTGACAAGCCCCGTAAAGTTCTCCGGCGCGGGGCCGCCCTGAATCAGCAGCAACCGATCCCCGGCCTGACCGACCGGTAACCCCGTCTTTTCGGAAAGCCGGCCTGCAAAATACATTCCCGCCGCATCGTCGCGGCAGAGCTCCGATCCAACACCGACAACGGCAACGCGGGTGTCGTTTTGAATCGCCCGACGAAAATACCGCTCGAGATCGTTCACAGTTCTATCTTCAGATCGTCCTGCGAGAACGCCGCGAGCAGCACATCGCTGCTGCAACTGAGGCACTTTTTCGGGCAGGTATCCACACACTGGCAGCAGAACACGCAGCGGCCGACGTCGAGGTAGGCGTGCATATCCTTCTGCTCTTTTGTGCCGCGGTTCTCAATTGTAATCGCTCCCGTCGGACAGTCCCGCATACACATGACGCAGTTGATGCAGGTGGCCGGATCATAGAGCAGCCGACCCCGATAGCCCTTCTGGATGCCGCCCAGCCCGAACTGCGCCGTTTGGGTTGCGGGTTTCCGAAACAAGTTTAAAATGGCAAGTCCGGCGAGTCCGCCGGGACGTTCCTTCTTCTTCATAGACCAAGCCCGCCCCTCAGCAGTAAATTCAAAATCATCTGCGCTATCGCAACCGGCGTCAGCACCGACCAGAAGAATTTTAGCGTCTGGTCGATGCGGATGCGCGCCATGGTTGCGCGCAGCAGCACCATAACGAGTACGACCGCGAACGTTTTTACCAGATAGAGCGCAAAATCCACCGCTCCGTTTCCCGTAAAAAACGGCAGAAACACGCCGGCAATCACGGAAGCCATCACGGTCAGCTCAGAGACCGCCGTTGCGCGGAAGTATGCCAGATATCGCCCGCTGTATTCCACAAGCGCTCCGCCAACAATCTCCGTCTCCGCCTCCGGTGCGTCGAACGGCGCACGCTCCAGCTTGCTCTGCGAGGTTAACAGCGCGATCAGGAAAGCCGGCAGGTTAATTAGCACGTAGAGCGGGCGCGCCGCGTAAAACGCCGCGATGCCGGTGATCGACCAGCTTCCCGCAAGAATGGCGGGGGAAAGGAACGCCATAAACAGCGGCACTTCGTATGCGAACATCTGCGTGAGCGTCCGGAACGCACCAATCGTCGAATAGACCTCGTGGCTGTTATAGCCCGCAAGAAAATGGCAAAGCGTTGGAATCGAAAGCAGGTAGAGCACCGCGACAAGATCGCCTTCATACGCCGTCACCGCCTGCATGCCCCAGACGGGCGCGCAGAGAAACGCGGTAACCACCGCCGTGAGGGATACCGTCGGCAGCGCCGCAAACACGAACTTCTGCGCGTTATTCGGCAGAATCACCTTTTTCCCAACCAGTTTCAGCATATCCGCGAGCGGCTGATACCAGGGCGGCCCCTTGCGATTTTGCATCCGCGCGTAGACCTTTCGATCCACGAATTCCAGCACAAACGAATAGACGCCTAAAAACAGCAGCCCGGGAAACAGAAGAACTTTGAGAATCGATGCAATCATCTCTGTTCTCCCTCCCGCTAAAACGGCCGGATCGCAATGGATCCGGGATCAATGCCGTTCTTCTTGTACTGCTCGATTCCGAACAGGCGCAGCTGATCCCAGCTCGCAATCTGTTCGTCGCGCCCGCTGGAAAGGCTCACGGCACGGTCCGTGCAGGAATAGCAGGGATCGATCGCCGCAATGATAATGGGCACGTCCGCCAGCTGAAAGCCTTCGAGCATATAGCTCATGCCGTGCCAGTTCGCTTCGGACGGCGCGCGGACGCGAACGCGATCCGGCATATCCGACCCGTTCGAGCGGATATAGTGAATGTTCTCTCCGCGCGGCGCCTCCACGCGGCGCAGCGTTTCACCAGCGGGCAGCTTGCGCGGCGCGCGGACGGAGATCGGCCCTTCCGGAATCTCCCGAATCATGACCCGGATCAGGCGAATGCTCTCCAGCATCTCTTTGACGCGAACAAGCGTGCGCCCGTATACGTCGCAATGATCGTCCGTCACCGCGTTGACCGGAATTTCCTTGTAAACGCCGTATGGCTCCACCACGCGGATATCGTCCAGAATTCCGGCCGCCCGCGCAACCGGGCCAACGGCGCTGAAGTGCCTGACATCCTCGGGTGTAAGCACGCCAATTCCTTTCAGCCGCGCGATCAGCGTGGTTTCGGTCGTGGCCAAATCCGCGTAATACTTAATCTTTTCCTCCAGTTGATCGCAAACATGCAGAATGTCCTGCATGAGATCCGCTTCCAGATCCCTGCGAACTCCGCCAAAGGTATTGACGCCGTAATTCACGCGGTTTCCGCCGATCTGCGCCAGCAGGTCGAGCACGAGCTCCCGGTCGCGCCAGGTATACATAAACAGCGTGTCGAAACCAATCTCGTGCGAGGCGACGCCAAGCCAGAGCAGATGGCTGTGCAGCCGTTCCAGCTCGCCGACGATCCCGCGGATATAGTATGCGCGGCGCGGCACCTCCAGCCCGGCCATGTCCTCAAACGCCTGGCAGAAACAGGAGGTGTGCGCATGCGAGCAGATGCCGCAGACGCGTTCAATGATATAGAGATCCTGAGTATAATTCCGGCTTTCGCAGGCCTTTTCGATGCCGCGGTGGTTGTAGCCGATTTCGACAACCGCGCGCTCCACCTTTTCCCCGTCAAGCGTAATCTTAAAGCTGCCCGGCTCCTTCAGGGACGGGTGCTGCGGTCCAATCGGCAAAACGACCTTGTGGTCATTGCGTTCGCTCATTCCCTTGCCTCCTCTTTCGGCGGCTCATATGCCATGGTCTCTTTGTTAAAGTAAGCCGGATTCCATTCTTTGCGCAGCGGATACTGCCCTTCCGGCCAGCAATCCGGCAGCGGATAGCTCGGCCCTTCCGGCAGGCCGCTTACCGAAACGCCAAAGAGATCCACCATTTCGCGTTCGTGCAGCACCATGGAAGGATACAGCCCGCCCTGCGAACGGACAACGGGGTGTGCCTTCGGCACCTTTTCCCGCAGCACCAGCAGAATGTTTTCGTCGTTTGACACGATGTAGGAAAGTCCGATGTACTCCCCCTCGTCCGTTCCGACAATGTGTTTGCCCTTTCCAAAGCGCAGTTCATCAAAGGCGAAACGCAGCGCCGCTTCAAATTCCTTCGGCTCGACAAAGTCCGACCAAATGCGAAACTCCCTCGGCGTGTGCGCCGCCAGAGCGGGAAAGCGCTTGTTGAGCGCGCTAACAACCTGTTCGGCGTTCATTCGCGTTTACCCTCCTTCCGGTCCAGCGACGCAAGCAGTTTGCTAACCGCGTCGATGATTGCCTCCGGCCGCACCGCGCAGCCGGGAATATATGCGTCCACAGGAATGATGGTGTCTATACCGCCGGTCACGCAATAGCAGCTGTCGAAGATGCCGCCCGTACAGGCGCAGGTTCCAACCGCAATGACGAATTTCGGCGTGGACATTTGATCGTAAATCTGTTTGAGCCGGTCGCGCGTTTGCAGCGTCACCGCGCCCGTGCAGACCAGTACGTCCGCGTGCCGCGGGCTGCCCTGCTGCAGAATGCCGAGGCGCTCCAGATCGTATTGCGGGGTCAGCGCGTCCACAACCTCAATGTCGCAGCCGTTGCAGGCGCCCGCGTTAAAATGGATGATCCACGGGGATTTTTTCTCCCCCCATGCAATCGCTTTATCCAGTAATCCCATCGTCAGACTTCCTTTATTCCTTACTTTCGAAACAGAATCAGCATGGCCAGCACCCCTACGCCGATGTAGGCTACGGGCATGAGCGTATGCCCTTTCGGTGCCGTCGCCACAATCATGACGAGCACGTGCATCACCGTAAAGAAAAACGCGAGGTAAAACATCCGCTGGAAGTTCGGATTTACATATTGGCTCACCGCGTCCTTGCTCTGCCCGCAAGCGTAGGGATCCAGCGTGTGTTTCCCGGCGGGCGTCTTGTCCGCCTTGCGCTTAAGATAGAACGAAAGCAGCGCCAGCAGCAGCAGAAACAAGAGAAAAACAACCGGTGTGGTGATCAGCGCGGACGGAAGACTCATGTTTTTTCCCTCTCCTCTCAGCCTTTCAGATTCCGCAGGTTACGGATATCCATATTGCCGTGTTTATGGTAAATGCTGATCGCAATACCGGAAAGCACGGTCGCCACCACGACCTCCAGCACGATTACCGTTACGACGAACGCTTCCGCAAGCGCGATGTTGCCGTTAAGCCAACCGCCAAGAGTCAGGAACATGGAGATCGCTTTGATCGCAAGTTCGAGGCCGATGATGATCTTGAGCATATGGTGCGTGCGGATCAGTTCGATACACCCGGCGAGAATGAGGATCAGCCCGCTCACGAGCATGACGGTCGTCACGTTCATTCGTTTTCACTCTCCTTAAAGAACACCACAATGGCGGATGCGCCCGCGATGAGCGCCACCATCTGGCCGAAGATGTCCGCCTGGCAGGTTTCCCAAAACACGTCGTTGAAGTTCGCCCCGGACACCGCCGCAGCCGGGGTTCCAACGGAAAACCCGGTCAGCCAGGCAACGATCATCAGTATCGCGCCCGCGCCGATGAGAATTGCCGGAAGAAAACGTCTTTTCCGCGCCGGTACGGCAACATCCTGCGCTTCGATTTGCTTATCCC
The DNA here is from genome assembly GCA_021373115.1 of Eubacteriales bacterium. GTDB lineage: Bacteria > Bacillota > Clostridia > Christensenellales > CAG-138 > UBA7703. The sequence goes on from JAJFTI010000011.1 coordinate 86,581, forward strand.
CGTTACTCAAGCTCACCGCGCTGATGAAGATCACCGTAACAAGGCCGGAACAGACGGAAACCTCGAAGATGGCCGCGGTATGCGCGCCGAGCACATACATCAGCACCCCCAGCGCGGCGCTGACGACCGCGAGCGCAACGGCCGAAATGATGAGCTTTCGGCTGGCTGCGGAGAACACCCCGAACACCAGCATGCACCCCAGGCAAACATAAATCGCAATGTTCATACGGTCTCCTTTCAGATCAGCCCCGCGCGCTGTAAATAGAGCAGCAGCAGCGGGAAGACGAGGCCGACGGCGACAGTAACGATCGTAAGCAAAATTTCCGAAACGCGAATTCCGCCGGTGATTTCAACGACCGCATCCCAGCGCGGATTCGGCTTGCCGAAGAACACCTTCTTTTGCAGCCGCAGGAAGTACGCGCCGGTCAAGATGCTCGCGATGAGCGCAAACGCCGCATATCCCTTTAATCCTGCGCTCCAGAGCGCGAGCAGCACCATCAGCTTGCTCCAGAACCCCGCGAACGGCGGAACACCCGCCGTGGAAAGCAGCGCAACGACCGAGGAACCCGACGTAATCGGCATACGTTTCTGCAGTCCCCCCATTTCGTCGATATTTAACGTACCCAGCTGTTTTTCGAGCGCGGCGGCGTTGGTAAAGAACGCAGACTTCGCCGCGGAATGACTGAAGAGATACAAAAGCCCCGCGAGAATGCCAAGATTCGTTCCGGCCGCGAACCCGAGCAGGATATACCCCATCTGGCTGACGGAGGAATAGGCCGCAATGCGCTTAAAGTTCTTCTGCGCAAGCGCCAGCAGCGCGCCGACGAGTATCGTAAACATGCCGAGCAGGGCAAGCACCGTTTTCAGAGGCGCGATTCCGTCGAACAGCCGCGTCAGCGTCAGCAGGCTGTATACGCCCGCAATCTTGGTTACGATTCCGGAAAGCATGATGGAAACGGCGGTGTCCGCGCTCTCGTAAGCATCCGGCAGCCAGCTATGGAACGGGGCGACGCCGCTCTTGATCGAATAGCCGGAAATCAGCAGCACGAGCGCAGCCCAGCAGAGCAGCGTGCTTCCGTCCCCCGCGCCGGAAAAGAGCGCGGGCGTGAGCGCGTCAAACGCAAGGCTCCCGGCCTTGATAAATAGAAACGACAGCCCCGTCAGGATAAAGATCGTCGCCAGTGCGGAGAGCGCCAGATACTTAAACGCGCCTTCGAGATCGCGCGTGGACTTATACATGCCGATCATGACAAAGCTCGCCAACCCCGTCACCTCCAGAAACACATAGAGCGAAAACAGGTCGCGCACGAGCAGCATGCCGTTGAGTCCGAGCATCATGACCATCAGCAGGTTCGTATAGGAACCACGGTGGTCGTCTATTGTCGTCAGCGCGGTCAGCGCGGAAGCAAGCGCGACCATGCCGACGCACATGAGCAGGAACATGGAGACCAGGTCCGTCTGAAAATAGCCGACGTTCTTCCCCGCGTCCCAGATCATCCCGAATCGAACCGCCGATTCACCGGATTCGACAAGCAGAAATACGCCCGCCAGCGCAAGCAGCATCTGCGCGCCCGCAACCGTCGCGGACATCGCGATGGTCGTGGTGCGAATGCGCGCGCGCGGGATCACATTGTTGACAATCAGCGCCAGCATCGGCAGCGCCAGAAACAAGTGCGGAATCCACTGTAATACCGTCATGTTCTCGCGCCTCCCTTACAACAGAATCAGCAGAAAGAGAATCAATACGCCGGCAAACCCCGCGACCGCAAGCAGCAGATAGCGCGTGAGGCTGCCGTTCACCCCGCGGTGCAGCAGTTTGGACGCGCCTCCAATCAACCCCGGAACGCCTTTGTCATATACCCACGAAACGCCGTTTTCCACCCATTGACAGACGCGCGAGAATCCGCCGACCGCGGCGACGAGCCAGTTGTAGGGATCCAGTTTTCCCGTTTCCGCGAGCGCATAAGCCTGCCTCAACCCCGGCGCATGGTGGATATGATCCGCACTGCCGAGCGCACCGCCGGTCTTTTTCCGCCCATAGAGATGATCCGCGAGCGCAAGCAGCAGCGCCGCGACGGACAGCGCAACGAGAACCCAGTTTTCCGGCCAGCCTGCGAACGACTCCGTTAGCCCAAGCGCGGGCTGAAACAGCCATTGATCCACAAGCCGGTTGCCTGCGCCAAAGAAGACGCAGAGCGCGGCAAGCACCACAGCGGGCAAGTACATGCCCGCGCGAACTTCCCTGACCTGCTTGATTCCCCGCGGTAAACGCAGCGTGCCAAAGAACGCCGCGCCGCCGAGCTTTAGGAACGAAATCGCCGTCATCACCGCGCCGACAAGCGCGACAATGTAATACACAACGCCGCTTTCCAGCGCTGCGTCAAACACAAGCTCCTTTGAGAAAAAGCCGTTGAATCCGGGAAAACCGGAAATCGAAAGGCCAAAGATGACGAAACAGGTCATGGTCACCGGCATAGCGCGCCCCAACCCGCCTACATGCCGCAGGTCGGTCGTGCCCGTTCGCCGCTCGATTGCACCCGCCGTCAGAAACAGGCCGGACTTATAGAGCGCGTTGTTCATCATATGGAACAGCGCGGCAACCATGCCGACCGGCAGGCAGCTGCCAACACCGAGCAGCATGTAGCCCACCTGACTGATCGCGTGGTAGGAGAGCAGCCGCTTCATATCCTTTTGAATGAGCGCCATCGACACGCCGAAGAGCAGTGTGACCGCGCCGATGACCAGAACGAGCGTGCTCATTGCCGAACCCGGCCGCACGTCGTAAATCCGGGTGACGATCTGGATACTCAGTCCGATGCCGAGTATTTTTTCGAGCGAACCGGGAAACACCGCTAAAAACGGGGAGGACGCGTCCTCCGCCGCGAGCGGAATCCAACTGTGAAACGGCATTGCACCCGCCTTGCCCATGGCGCCAAGCAGCATCAGCGCGCAGCCGTATGCGCCGAGGCCCTCCACAGGCAGCCGGCCCATTGCGGCAATATCGCTCTGCCCAGAAACACGAATGGTCACGATCACCCCGAGCATCAGTAAAAGGTCCGCCACGCCGCTGATCCAGAGCATCTTGATTGCCGCGCGCGGTTTCTCCAGATTGCCCAGGAGCAGCAGAACGCCCATGCAGACAAGCAGCCCTTCCCAAAACACGAGCATGACCGGCAGGTTGCTCGAAAGCAGCGCGCCGTTGACGAATCCTATGCTGACAAAATAGAAGAGCAAAAACACGCCGCCGCGCGTGTCCCCCTTGAAATACGAAACGGAATACCGTGCAAGCAGGAACGCGACGACCGAGGTAAACACGAGCAGCACCGAGGACATTCCCCCCGCCACAAAATGCCCCTCGAACCCGTAACCGGCAAACGGCAAGGTCACGTCCGCGCCGCCGCCAAGAAACAGCGCCAGGCTCAGAAAGATGTTGGCAAGGCCGAACACAAGCACCGCGGCAACCTGCAGCGCATAGCGCTTGCCCAACAGCCAAGCGATTACGCCGCCCAGCAGCGGGAGTCCGATGAGCGCGAGCGGAAGCGCCGCGCCCTGATTCAGCCAATTCGCAACGCCCGTCATATCAGAGCACCTCCCAGATGCGCGAAGCAAGCTCCGTCGGCAGAGAGATTAACAGCCCCAGCGCCAGCGCCAGCACGCCTAAAAACAGGACGCTTGCGACCATGCCGGGCGTCCTTTCGCGCGCGTGAGAACCATCCTGTTCGGGACCGAAAAACACTTTAAAGAACACACGGCCAAGATAGAACACCGTCATGAACGCGCCGAGGATGAACACGCCCGCAAGCAGCGGATGCCCCGCATCGAGCGCGC
>JAJFTI010000016.1 GCA_021373115.1 Eubacteriales bacterium
AGGGACTACAACGAGTTCCGTCCGCACAGCGCACTAACATACCTCACGCCGGCCGAATTTGCTCGGAAAACGGGCTCTGAGGCCGTCTAAACATCGATTTTTTCTCATTCAAGCTGGACTACGATTTGGGGGACACCTCAAATTCCGAGTTTACTAACATTGCTCCTGGACCATAAATCGGGGGCAGATCACTGTATTCCACTTTAGTCCTGAGTTGAATTGCATAATTGGTTCAAGGGGAACTGGTAAAACAACTTTGCTTGAGATCATACAGAGTATTGTTGCTCCAAACAACTTGGCTGAGGATACGAAAGCCAACCTCCACGAAAAATTCTGTTCTGCCATACTGTATCTGAGTTGCTCGGATAGTATCTATGCAATTTTCATCGAACCTAATACTGAAACTGATTCATATTCAAGTAAAAAAATATATATGCCAAAGATTCAAATATACTCAAGAAATGCTACATCGCCGAAATTCATAAAGTGTAGTAGTAAAAATGGATTTGCGCCTGCTATAAAAGAGTTCCTTGCAGCTGGATACCAACAACGCAGACTATATGAATATAGCGTGAATCCAAACCGAATTATTGAAATTGTTGATGGTTTTCTACGTTGGAAAGATCCAATCGAGTATGATAAGCTTGTTAATCAACTAGCATACTTTGAAGAACAGTTGCGAGGCATTCTTTTTGATTCAGAAAAAGCCCGTAGCGAATCTGGGAAATCATTCATTGATTACATTCAGGATGAAGATTTAGTAGTAAAAATATCTGGCATACTCACGCAAATCAACACTAAACGAAATGCGTTACGAGACAAACGAGCTGAGATGATATCGAATCTTAATAGCGTTTTACGTGGTAAAGTAAAGCTCGCTTTGGCGAGTAAACTAAGTAATAGTAATTGGCGCAATGAAATTTCTCATCTCGCTGATAGAGTGTGCCCCATATACAAGGCAAGCTACGAGTCGCACCTTTGTGTGATAAGAACATTAGAAAAAGTCTATGGTATCAGTGAGACATCCCACTCGTTTGATTTCTTTTTAATGTTACTTGATCGGCAATTTCAAGCAATCATCGATGCATATAAATTAAGTGCGACCATACAAGATTTAGAAAATATCCGTTGCCAGATTCAAGAACGGCACATTGAAATATTTGTCGAAGATGGTTTGCGCATGGAATATAATATTAACTCAGGCACGGTTCATTCTGAACGATTTGAGGACAACTCAAAATTATCTATGGGACAAAACGCCGTTGCTTTACTTTTAATTATCCTGAATGCAGGCGACGCCTTAGGGGATAGTCGCCCTCTCTTGATGGATCAACCTGAAGATGATTTAGATAACAGCTATATTTACAATACGCTAGTGCAGGCATTTCGAAAAGCTAAAACTAAACGTCAAGTAATCATTTCCACGCACAACGCTAATATACCTGTCATTTGTGATGCTGAGAATATCTCCGTTCTTCGCTTTAATGGTCAATACGGATACCTAAACAATGTCGGCGCAATTGACTCGTGCACGATATCGAGAGATGTTCTCGATATCATGGAAGGAGGTGCCGAAGCAATTAGGAGAAGGATTGAAAAGTATAAGAACCTGCCAGGTCATATCGGTTGAATAGCATAACTAATATTATCTAGTCGCAACCTCAAGCACCATCCCTCCGGATGGTGTTTTCTTTTCCCCAAAATAAACAACAGGAGATCAGCACAATCAGCAAAAGCAAAAACCACCTGTTCGGTGGTTTTTTCCTTGGCGTTCCCGGGGAGATTCGAACTCCCGGCCTTCCGCTTAGGAGGCGGACGCTCTATCCTGCTGAGCTACGGAAACAGGTATGCAATTGCGGCGCTCAACACCGCGCGGCAAGTGGAATTATACCGAAGCGGCCGTATGCTTGTCAACCAAACTGGCCACGAATTCCGCGCAGCGCGCGGCAACAAGCTCTTTCTCCGGCCCATAGGTGCAGCCGTGCGGCGAATGCTCGAACTCGGAAAGATCGACACTGGGCGCGTTGATTGCGCCGGAGCAGAAGATTTCGATGCTCGCGGGATCCACCTTATCGTCCTGTGCGGCGGCGACGAGCAGCGTCGGGCAATCGATTCTGGCAAGGTTCTTTTTCAGCGTTCGCGCAAGTCGGCTTAAATCGACGAGTTTTCGCGTCGAGAGCCCGCCGTACATCTGCGCGTAGAGGTTATCGCCCCAAACGGGTTTGCCGCCGCGCCCTTCCGGATAACCGACGACGGGCAGGATCGGGCTGAGCGCCTTTGCGATGCGAAGGTAGCGCTTCATTTTAATCGGCGTGCAGATCAGCACAAGCCCGTCCAGATGCTGCTCCTCCGCGAGCAGGCCGCAGAGGATGCCGCCGAGCGAAAGCCCGAGCGCGTAGATTTGCTCGCAGCCCTCGTTTTGGAGCGTTTGATATGCCGCGCGGATTTCGTCCAGCCACTGCTTGCCCGTGGACGCGTTTTGCGCGCGGACGGTTTCGCCGTGACCCGGGATCACGGGGGAGACGACGGTATAGCCCTTTTCGATCAGCGCGTCCGCAACGATGCGGATGTTCGCGGGCGTTCCGCCAATACCATGCAGGGTAATACAGCCGACGGCGTTTCCTTTGTGAAACAACGGCTTGGAGAGGTCTTCGTCAAACGGCGGGCGCTGGTCGAGGATACTTTTGTCCGGCAGGTAATCCTTCAGCGCTTCAAAGATAGACGGCATGTCGCTTACCCCCTGTAGGCGTGGAGTTGATCAGAGCAGCTTTTTGGTCTGACGGTAAACGTCCCCCGAACCGACGGTGACCACGAGGTCGCCCTCCCCGGCGTGCGCGTCGAGGTAGAGGCGAATTTCTTCAAATGTCGGAAGATAAACGGCGTTTCGGCTCGTTTCGTTGATTGCGGCAACCATGTCCCGCGCGTGGACGATGCCGGTATCCTTTTCGCGGCCGGGATAGATATCCGGAACGAGCACGCAGTCCGCATCCGAAAAGCAAGTGACGTTGCTGCAAAACAGCGTTCGCGCGCGCGTATAGCTGTTGCACTGGAACACGCAGTAGAGCTTTTTGTGCGGAACGCGCTTTGCGGCATCCAGCGTCGCGCGGATTTCGCTGGGATGATGGCCATAGTCGTGAAACACCTTGACCCCGTTTCGCTCGCCATAGTACTCGAAACGGCGGCGTGTGTTCCGGAACGCGTGCAGCGCCTGCGCAATCGTGGCAAACGGCACGCGAAGTCGATCCGAAACGGCGATTGCGCCGAGCGCATTGACGATGTTGTGCATGCCGGGCACGCTGAGCTGTACCTTGCCCAACGTCTCGCCGCGGCGCAGAACGTCGAACCCTGCGTTGCCAAGCGCGTCGAATTCTATGTCGGCCGCGGTATAGTCGCCGCCGGTCAGCCCGTAGGATACGACGGTGCGCGCGGACTTGGCTGCCAGCGCGCGGACGCGGAAATCGTCCACACAAGCGACAAATACGCCGTTTTCCGGCAGGAGCGCAAGGAATTTTTCAAACGCGGCATAGATCGCGTCGATATTCTCATAATAATCGAGATGATCGTCGTCAATGTTGCTGATGAGCGCTATGGTGGGTTTCAGCGTCAGAAAGCTCTCCACATATTCGCATGCCTCGGTCACAAACACATCCCGCTTGCCAACGTGCACGCCGCCCGCGAGAAACTCCACATAGCCGCCAACATGGATGGTCGCGTCCATTTTGGCGCGATCGTTGATGATTGCGAGCATGGAGGTGATGGTGGTTTTTCCGTGGCAGCCCGCAATGGCGACCACCTCCGGGAAACGCTCGCTGATCTGGCCGAGCGCGACGCTGCGCTCCAGTTCGGGAATGCCTTTTTCGCGCGCGAGCACACGCTCGGGATTGTCCGGCTTGATGGCGGCGGAATAGATGACTAGCTCCGCGTCGCCGAGCAGCTCTCCCGTATGGCCGATGGTATACCGGATCCCCTCGTGATCGAGCGCGTCCGTAAACTGCGTGCGCTCGCGGTCGGAACCGGTAATCCTATGCCCCTGCGACTTTAGAATCAGCGCGAGGCCGTTCATGCTGCAGCCGCCGATGCCGATCAGGTGGATTCGCTTTGCGTCGTCGATATGTGCCATGAAATACCATTCTCCGTGTCCTATCAGAATCAGCTTATTATACGCCTTCCGGCTGCGTTTGCGCAACGCCGCTTGACCGCGGCGCCGGAAAAGCATATCATCGTTCTATCAGAAACGGGAATATAGGGGGAGTGGGCATCCATGCTGTATTCGTTTTCGGAAGCATGCAAGCCGGTTTCTTTATCGGAGATCGACGAAAACTGCCTGACGGCGGGTGTAATTACGCTGGCCGAATTCCGGGAGGTCTTCGCCGCCCGCTTTAACTTTGCCTCCGCCGTGATGGAGGAAGCGGAACGGCCGGATACGCGGTTTCGCTCGACCATAGACGTGACGGACGGGCATCTGTTTTGCGTCGTTTCCCTCCGGGACGTGGCAAATGTCTACGGCGCGCGCGACCGTGTCGGCTTGATCGTCCGTAAAAATTTACTGCTGCTCGTTTCGATCAAGGACGATGACGAGAGCATCCCGCAGGCGTTTGAAGAGGCAGCGCGCCGCGTAAATCCGAAGTCCGCGTCGATCGAGCGCCTGATCTGCATGTTTTTTGAACTGCTGCTGGCCGACGACGGAAGCGATCTGGAAAGCTACGACAATCAGATTGCAATGATGGAGGGTATGATTGAGACCGGCGAAACCGGGAAGCATTTTAACGGCGAGATTCTCTCGCTGCGGCGCAGGCTCCTGATCATCCGGAACTATTACGAGCAGCTGCTGGATATCTTCGACGCAATGGTGGAAAACGAGGCGGATCTCTTTTCCGAGCACCGGCTGCACTATTTTCGGGCGATGCGGGATAAGATTGCCCGCCTTTCCGCAAACGCCCAGCTTCTGCGGGACAGTCTCGTGCAGGTTCGCGAGGCGTATATGGCGGCGCTGGATTACAACGCGAACCGAATTATGAAGGTGTTTACCGTGGTGACCACGGTTTTCATGCCGCTGACGCTGCTCGTCGGCTGGTACGGCATGAACTTTAAGTATATGCCGGAACTGACGAGCCGGTTCGGGTATCCCGCCGTGATCGTGCTCAGCGTGGTTGTCGTGATCGTGAGCTTCATCTTCTTTAAGCGAAAGAAGCTGTTGTAACATTCGCTGCGCAACGCAAAGAACCGCCGGATTTTCCGGCGGTTCTTTTTATGCGTCACTCGTTATCGGCAAGGAAGGGAAGCATCCAGACGGAAGGATTCAGGATCATGTGCCCCACGCCCGGCAATAGATGGATTTCCGCCTGCGGAACATGCGCGCGCAGCGCGGCTTCCCCGGCCTGCGAATCGAGCAGGTCGTCCGCTTCGCCCGCAACATAGAGCACCGGCATGGTCAGTCTGCGGAGCGCTGTGCCGGAAAAAACCGGCAGGGGAACGTGGATGGGATCGTAACTGGCCAGAATCAGGTTCAGAAAATCGAGGATTTCTTTTGGGATCGCTTCGCCGCCGACCGCGTCCCCGTCGAACGATAAGTCCCCGCCTGCTTCCTCGGCGGCGGAAACTTTCTCGAGGTAACGCCGGTTTATGTCCGCGAGTCCTCCGCTGGCAAAAAGCAACAGGCGTTCCACGCGCGCGGGGAAAGCGGTCGCAAATTTCAGCGCCATCCAGCCGCCAAGGGAGTTCCCTGCGAGGCTGACGGAACGCAGGCCAAGCGCATCCAGCACGGCGGCGAGCCACTCCGCATACTCCATATTCTCAAGGTTCAGGCGGTACTCCGTGCTGTTGCCCGCTTCGCCGGGGATATCCGCGGCGAACACATGATATCCGCCCATGAGCGCGAGAATGTCGCCATACCAGAACGCGCTGTTCGAGCAGGAACCGTGCAGCAGCAGAACGGGCGGTTTGCCCGGGTCTCCCGCCTCCAGCAGGAAGGTTTCGCCGTAAGGCGTATCAACCGTGCGCTGCAGAAACGGCATTCCGGATAAAAATCGGTGGTAAACTGCGCGGAACGCATCCCGCTGTGCCGGGCTATGGAAAACGCTGGTTTTCATAGGATTATTTCCTTTCAATTTATTCGGTTTGTTCCGTTTCGCCGGTCAGCAAGGCGAGCGCATCCAGCATGGTGGCGGTAAAACGCGCCCCGCCGTAGAGCGTAATGCGGAGTTTGCGCTCCTCCGGAATATACTGCGTGTAGAGTTTGCTTGCGCCGTACTCGGCTGGTTTGCCGTTGAGCGCGGCGGTAAGCGTGTTGGCAATACGGATCGCGTCCTCCCGTTCGGCGGCATATACGTCCGCAACGCAGGAGACAATTGAAACCGGCGCGCATTCCGGAGCGGGCGGGGCGCTCTCGGTAAACACGCTAAGATCATGCCCGCTGACGCGCCAGCCTTTGCCGACCTTGACCGCACGAAGGCGGCCTTCGCGGATATACCGTTGGACGGTCTTGGGATGCATCTGCAGCAATTCGGAGATCTGCTCGACGGTATAATAGGGTTCCTGCATAGTTATATACTCCTGAAAATTCCTTATAAAGGAATAATAGGGAATTATAAGGAACTTGTCAAGGGTTATTTTGGAATATTAAAAAGCTCCCGCGAACAAACCGCAGGAGCCTTCTTTTCCTTGCATTATGTTAAGACTTCTTTCGTGTGTCTCCCCAGAAGAATAGCGCTACCGTTCCCGGGCCGGTATGGGAACCAACCACGGTGCCCACGCTGTTGATCATCACCTTGCCGTTGAGCTTCGGAAATTTTTCCTCGACCATTGCGGCAACGGCCTGCGCGTCCTCCATGCAGGCGGACTGGGAGATGAAGCATTTTTGATCGTACGCCAGACCGTTCTTAGCATGGAGCTCCATCTGCTGAACCATCTCCCGCATCAGACGTTTCTTGCCGTTGATTTTGAAGCGCGGGGTAAGGTGGCCGAGCTCGTCCATGTTCATGAGCGGGTAGATATTCAGCAGCGAACCGATGGCAAACGCCGTTGGCGAAATCCGGCCGCCGCGCTTATAATGCGACAAATCGGTGGAAAAGAACCAATGGTGCAGATTCAGCTTGTGTTCTTCCATCCATTCCGCGGCTTCCTTGAGAGAAACGCCGGAATCCCGCAGATCCGCAAGCTTGTCCACCATGAGCCCGTAGCCGGAGGAAGCGCCGAGCGAGTCCACAACGGTAACCGTACGGCCGGGATAGCGCGCGAGCAGTTCGTCCCGCGCGAGAATGGCGGAAGCGTAGGTGCCGGAAAGGCCGGAGGAGAACGAAAGGTGCAAAATATCCTTGCCGTCCTTTAAAATCGGTTCGAAGAACGCGAGAAACTGCTCGGTGTTTACGAGCGAGGTGGTCGGCATGGCGCCCTTGTCGATGCGCGCATAGAACTCTTCAAACGGCATGCTCTGGCCGAGATCGTCGGCATACTCCACGCCATCAAAGAAGTAATGAAAACAAACATAGGGGATATTCCTCTGCTCGAAATACGCTTTGGGCATATCGGCGGTGGAGCAGCAGGTCAGGACAAACGGTTGCATGGTATTCCTCCCGAAAAGAATTAAGTTTGCCGCGCGGGCGGTTTGCGCTTTCCCGGTGCGGCGAATTAAAACGCCATGATGATGCCTTTTTCGTTTGCGTAGAGGGAACTCACGCCGCGCGTCGGCAGAATCAGGATCTCCGAAAAGTCGTACCGGCGCTCGATTTCGCTCTTCAGCTCCTCGGCGAGCATCGGGTTGTTGCAGTGTGTAATCACGAGACTTTGGCCTTTTGTCGCCCTGCCGTCGTTCTCAATGGTGTCCGCGAGCTTTTTCACGACCTGCTTCCAGCCCTGTACATGCGAAAAAAGCGAGATATTGCCGTTTCCGTCCGCACCCATGATGGGACGGATATGCAGCGTGGAGATAATCGTTGCGGTAATGCGGTTGAGGCGCCCGTTTTTCAGCAGGTTATCAATGTTATCCAGCACGAAAAACGTCCGCATTTCCTTGATAAAACGCTCAACGCGCGCTACAATTTCACTCTTTTGCAGGCCTTCCAGAATCAGCTTGCGAATTTTCATCACGATCAGCACTTCGGCAGCCGCGGCGCTGCGCGAATCGAAAACATGAACGTGTGCGCCGGCTTCTTCGGCAATTCCCTTTCCGACCATGGCGCTGCCATAGGAACCGGAGAGATTGCTCGACAGCGTAACGGCGAAGGCGTCCTCGCTGCCAAACGCATCGGCATAGTGTGAAGGGGAGGGCGCGGCGGAACCGACGCGGCCTTTGCAGGCTTTCATTTCCAACATAAATTGCGGCAGGTCAAGGCTGTCGTCGTCCGTAAATTCCTTTTCGGCGAGCGTGAGCGTCAGAGGAACGTTTTTCACGTCCCATTCCTCGCGGAGGGCGCGCGTCAGGTCGCAGCAACTATCGGCAACGAGCGTATAAGCCATTTTATGGTAACTCCAAATCCCAAGTTCGTGCGGCTTGATTCTAGACGAAGAGGTGGGTCAGTGTTGAAAAAAGCGCCCGACAAGCGCATTGTATCAACGTTCATTCAAATCTTGTTCAATAGAAGTTCAATTAATTCTCAACTTCGCGCGGGCGCCGGAAGCGCGTTCCGGCGGAATCCGGAAACGGAGCGTAAAAAAAAGCCCCGCACTGCGGAGCTTGCGTACCGTTTTGCCGTACGGTTCAGGATTTCGCGCCGGAGGATTCGCCGGGCAGCAGCACGGTAAACGTCGTGCCCTTGCCTTCCCCGCTTTCCAGAGAAATGGTTCCGCCGCAAAGAATGACAATCCGCTTCACCAGCGCGAGGCCGAGGCCGCTGCCCTGGACGGAGTGCGAACGCTCGCCCTGATAAAACTTGTCGAACGCGCGCTCCTTCACCTCTTCGGTCATGCCGATTCCCGTGTCGCGGACGACGACGCGAACGCCGCCATTTGCGGCCCCGCAGTGGATGGAGAGCACGCCGAAGGGAACGGAGAATTTCACCGCGTTGTCGATAAGGTTGCTCCATACCTGCGCGAGCAGCGACTTGTTGCCGTAGAAGGGTGTCGCTTCAAGGCTCAGGTCGATGACGAGGCCCTTCTCCTCCCAGAGCGCTTCGTAACCAAGCAATACGCGACGGATCTGCTCGTCCAGCATGTAATTTTCTTTTTGCAGAACGATCTCCTGGTTTTCCAGCTGCGAAAGCGAGAGTATGCTCTGGGTGAGCCTGGTCAGGCGGCTGGTGTTTTCCAAAATACGCTCAATATAGCGCGCCTGTTCTTCCTTGCTCAGCGATTCGTCCTGCAGCAGCGTCGTATAGCCTTCTATGGCGGAAAGCGGTGTTTTGAACTCATGGGACACGTTGCTTACAAAGTCGCTGCGCAGCGTCTCCGTGCTGGCCAGCTCCTTGACCATGATGTTGAAGCTCGTTGCGATTTCCTCGATCTCTTTGGCGATGCTTTTTTCCTCCAGACGGACGGAGAAGTCGCCCTTTGCGACCTTCTTCGCCGCGTCGTTGATCTTTACAATGGGGGAGAGCATCTTGGTGGAGGCGTACGCCGCAATTCCTGTGCCAAGCAGGATCGTGAGCATGCCCATGTAGGTGGAGGAGGTCAGGATCGTTGTCAACGTACCGATGCGCAGCTTCAGCAGCATGTAGATAATGCCATAGGTGAGCACCATGGAAACGGTCACAATTCCCGCTATGATCACGGCGAAGATCTGCGCCGCACGGGGGCGGGGTGCAAGGTCGGATATCTTACGCATGCTTCTTCACCGCCTTGTATCCTAAACCACGAATCGTGACGATTTCGAACTGCGCGTTTTCCTTATACCGCTCGCGAAGGCGGCTGATATGCACGTCCAGCGTATGCGGATCGCTTTCGGTATCCATGCCCCAGATTTCGTCCATGATCTGCTGTTTGGTAAACACGCGGTTGGGGTTGGAGAGCAGTTTATAGAGAATATAGAACTCCTTCTGCGGCAGAACGCTGCAATCCCCGTCGATGCAGACGGTGAGGTCATCGAAGCACAGCTCCGCGTTTTCGAAGTGGATTCGCTTTTCGTTGACGATCTGTGCGCGTTTGAGCAGCGCGTTGATCCGCAGGATCATTTCGTTGACGTTGACGGGTTTGACCATGTAGTCGTCCGTGCCCGCCTGAAAGCCGCTCTGCATGTCCTCAAAGGTATCCTTCGCGGTGATCATGAGCACGGGCATGTTCAGCCCGTTTTTCCGCATGCTGCGGACGAACTCGTACCCGTCCATGTTCGGCATCATAATGTCCGAAACGACGAGGTCGATGTATTGCTTCTCCAGCACGTCCCAGGCGTCCACGCCGTCCCGCGCTTCGTAGTAGACAAAGCCGTTTTTGGACAGCACGGTGCAAAAGAGCTCGCGCAGCGCTTTATCGTCTTCCACAACAAGAATCTGAAACATGGCATCCTCCGAAAGTACCGTCGGCTGTCGGGTGGCCGATTCCATCCGGTCGTAATTTAACAGGGTATCACGGCTTCGTTAAATTTTTCTCAAAAGCAGACTGGAAAAAGTCGCTGTCTTCGGGGGTGGCGCTCCAGAGAACCAGCAGGCGGCCCTGCTCCACCGAGATTTCGGCGGGGGCGGAGGTGAACGCGTTGCTCACGCCAAGCGGAAAATCGTCCGTCAGCGCCGCGTCGGTCAGCGGATACTTCAGGCCGCGCTCATAAACCCCGCACGCGGTTTTGTCATAGGCAAACACGGAGACGATTCCGGTAAGCCCCGCGCGAAACCGGAGGGTTTCCCGCTCGAGAATCGCTATGGTTTGCTCCTCGCCAAGCAGGCAGGCACGCGCGCCGCGCCCCTGCAGAAAGGCAAGCGTTTGAATGTTTGCGAGCGTATGGTCGAGCCGGCCGCCCACGCTGCCGAGCAGGATAAACCGGCGATAGCCGAGCGAAAGGCCGAGCCTGGCCGCGAGCATGGCGTCCGTATCGTCCTTTTCCGCCGGGTGGCGCACGACGTGTTCCCCCTCTGGCACATAGCCAAGCGAGTCAAAATCTCCGACCACATAGTCGGCCTTTACGCCGCCCAGGTTACGGTACCCCGCGTCCGCGGCGATGACAAGATCGCCCGGCTTGGGAGCGGGCGGCTGTTCCTGCGGCAGCGCGCAGACGATATAGCAGATCGATGACTGGTCCATATTCGTATTTATATCATGTTTGCGCCGCGAAGAAAAGCCGCGCCGGCACGGTAAAAGCAGATTTGCGAAAAGTCGCCGTTTTTTTCTTGCAAGGTATGGTATAATAGCGCTCATATAGCCAGTTTTTCATCATTCTTTCGAAGGGGAGACGCGGATTGCCGGGTTTGTTCGAACGTAATGAATTCGATACCTATACGGCAATCGACGTGGAAACGCCGAACCGGTATTCGCGTTCGATCTGCTCCATTGGACTTGTGCACGTGGAAGCGGCGGGCGAGCCGCAGTGCAGATGCTACCTCGTGAATCCGGAGGACGATTTTGACGGGATCAACATTTCCATCCATGGCATCCGGCCGGAGGATGTGGAATGCGAACCGACGCTGGAAACGATCTGGCCGGAGATTGAACCGTTCTTTTCCGGCGGACTGCTGCTGGCGCACAACGCGCTTTTCGACCTGCCGGTAATGCGGCGCGCGCTGGAGCGGCACGGAATCTACCCGGAGGAACCCTGGCGGTATCTCTGCACGCTGGAGCAGTCGCGCAGGCACATTCCGAAATACGCCTTTGGCAGCCACCGGCTGGACGCCCTCTGTGAAGGACTGGGAATTGCGCTGGAGAACCATCACGACGCGCTCTGCGACGCGCTGGCCTGCGCCAATCTTTATGAATACTTACGCGCGCGCTATGGATGCGCGCCGTCGCAAATCAAGATATACCCGAAAGACGGGCAATAGAAAAGGAGGAACCAAATCCATATGGACGACCCCGGGCGACCTACCCTTCCTAGTATTCCACTCGAGGAAATCAATCCCGAAAAATGCTACTTTAACCCCGGCTGCGCAATGAGCCTCTACCGGCCGGAAGCGGTGGACGAGATTCTTTACCTGCTCAACCGGCGGTTCTTGCCAACCAAGCTGCATACAACCTGCTGCCGGCACGATCCAAACCTGCCGGACGGCTCCACCATTATCAACAACTGCGCCGGATGCGATCGTCGGTTTCGCTCCCTTTACGAGGGGGTTCAAACCATCTCCGTCTGGGAGGTGCTGGACGCAATCCCCGCGTTGCCGCTGCCAACCTACGACGGCCTGCGTCTCTCCGTTCACGACTCCTGCTCGTTCCGTAAAAAACCGCAGGTGCACGCCGCGGTGCGGAGCCTGCTGGACAAGATGCATATCGAAGTGACCGAGTCGGAATGCTCCGGCACAAAATCGATCTGCTGCGGGGATAATTTCTACCCGCATGTCTCCGCGGAGGAAGTCAACGCGTTTCAGAAGAAGCGCGCCGCGCAGATGCCCTGCCAGGACGTGGCGGTCTACTGCGTTTCCTGCATCAAGTCCATGGCGATCGGCGGAAAAACGCCGCATCATCTGATGGATCTCGTGCTGGGGCTGCCGACCGAGCCAAGGGAGACGCGCGTGGACGTCTACCACAAGGAACTGGATGATTATATTGAAGAACACTGACGAAAAACCAACCATTACGCGCTGCGAAGGAACAGATTCCACCTTTCAGGCACTGACGGTAGAGCTGGACGAAGACCTCCAGGCGCGGTATGGCGCGCAAATGGATTTTTTCGGCAGGTACAATCATGCGAGCGACGTTAAGAACGCGGTCTATGCCTGCGTAGACGATGCTCCGGCGGGCTGCGGCTGCTTTAAGCCCTTTTCGGACGGTACGGTTGAGATGAAACGCGTGTTCGTTCGAAAGGAACTGCGCGGCAGAGGAATCGCGCGGGCGGTGATGCGCGCGCTGGAAGCCTGGGCGCGGGAGCTCGGGTATCAAAGCGCCGTACTGGAGACGGGCATTCTCCAGCCGGAAGCGATTCGCCTCTACGAAGCGGCGGGTTATAAGCGCATCCCGAACTATCCGCCGTATGAGAACGTGAAGGAGAGCGTTTGCTACCAAAAAACGCTCTGAAACAGCCAATACCGAAACAAAAACCGTCTTTGGGATCAACCGAAGACGGTTTTTTATTGATGCTTTACTCCTTTAGCGCGAATTCGATTCTTTTGCGGGGATTCGTTTTCTTCCGTCCATAAAGTGGCGGTACCGGACGAGGTCCTCCGGCGGGAACGGATTCCCGTGGGTGGGAAGGATACGGCTGGGGTTCACCGCAAGCATGCGATCCCAGGAGCGCTGATATTCGGCGAAATCCTCCACGAGAATACTCTGCCGCGCGGGCGCGAGAAATGAGTTTCCGGCTGCGTCGCCGCAGAACAAATCGCCCGTTTCCTCCAGCAGCAGCGCGATGGAATCCGCCGTGTGTCCGGGCAGAAACAGGATGCGGATGGGCAGACCCAGCGCAAGAAACGGCTGGTCGTCCTCGTTCCTCACAATAATTGCGGATTCATTCGGGATAATCGGGGACAGTGCCCTGTGCCGGATTGCGCCGGAAAGCAGCGCCGCCGTACGGGTGAGATAGACCGTTCCGGGCGGCATGGCGTTTATTCCGGCAGCCAGCCGGGGCACGCTTTTCTCGCTGCAGACGAGGCGCGCGCCCGCCGTTTGGAGCAGCTCGCCGAGGAAACCGGTGTGGTCGTCATGCGCGTGGGTCAGAAAGGCGAACTTGAGCTCACGAAGCGGCGCAAACCCGCAAAACCGCCGGGCGTATTGCTTCAGCCCGCCCGCATAGCCGGTATCCACGGCGATCCAGCCGAGCGGCGTTTCGAGCACATAACTGCGAACAAGGGGATTGCCGATTTCCCGAATCTTGATCTTCATCCGGATTCGCCTCGCTTTCTGCGTTTAGAATAGCACAACCGTATGCGCCCGAACAGCGGAGATTACCGTGTGATCAAACGAATTTCGG
Organism: Eubacteriales bacterium; assembly: GCA_021373115.1. Lineage (GTDB taxonomy): Bacteria > Bacillota > Clostridia > Christensenellales > CAG-138 > UBA7703. The sequence goes on from JAJFTI010000016.1 coordinate 13,976, forward strand.
TAACAATATAATGGACGATTCGCACCAATATAAAATTAAACATAAGGTGAAAAATATAATAAAAACATATTGACAATGATGTGTGACATACAGTATAATGCGTCCGAGGTGATACGAATGCCGGAATTTGAACCGATGCAAAACATGCTGACCGAGCTCCGCCGCGGCAGCCTGACGCTTGCGGTGCTTGGCAGCCTTCGGGAACCGAGATACGGTTACGCACTTTTGCAAACCCTGACCGAGCAGGGCATCGACATTGAGGCGAACACGCTGTATCCGCTGCTTAGAAGGCTCGAAAGTCAGGAACTCCTCACCAGCGATTGGGATACGAGCGAGAACCGGCCGCGAAAATACTACGTCGTCAGCCAAAAGGGCAAGGAAGCGCTGGTGCAGCTGATGAAGGAATGGGAACATATGCAGAGAAGCATTTCGGCCATCTGCGGGAAGGGAGAGTAACCATGGAAAATACGATTGAACGGTATGTATACGACGTTGCGCGCCGTTTGCCGGAGAAGGAACGCGAAGAGGTAAAAAAGGAACTTCGCGCGAATATTTACGATATGCTGCCGGAAAATGCGAGCGAAGCGGAAATTGAGAAGGTTCTATACGAACTTGGCTCGCCCGCCTCGCTGGCGGGAAAGTACCGCCAGAACCCGCGCTACCTGATTTCGCCCGCGTATTACGACGAATATGTAAGCGTGCTCAAGTGGGTGCTCCCGCTCGTCGGGGTGATCGTGATGGTGATCGGGTTTATCACGGGAACCGTTATGGCGCTCAAGATTGATACGAGCAAATACTATCTCGTGGCGACAAAGATCATTTCGCAGGGGATTTCCATGGGCGTTTCCGCCGCTTTCCAGGCGCTGATCTGGACGACGGTCGGTTTCGTAATTGCGGAGCGCAGCGGACAAAGGGCGGAGCAGAGCGGAAAGCACAGCTGGAGGATTCAGGACCTCCCCGAGGTGCAGAAGAGCGGGCAGACGCATATTCCGCTTTCGGAAGGCGTTGCCGAGCTGGTCGTGATGACGGTCTTTTCGGTGATTGGTATTCTGTTCTGCACGGGGAGACTACCGTTTGCGATGGCGTTCTCCGAAGAGGGACTGCACTTTACGACCGTTTTTAACCCGGACTTTCTTGTCCTTTGGATTCCGGCGATTCTTGTCACGTTCGTACTGGGCGTTATCGTTGGGATTACGAAGATCAAGGACCGTCGCTGGTCCGTACCGGTCTGCGTATCGGTGGTGGCAAAATCGCTTGTCAGCATGGCGATGTCGCTGTATCTGCTGAACCAGCCGAACATGTTTTCGAGCGAGTTCCTTACCTTCCTGAGCAATGTGGGCGTACTGCAGGCATTGCCGCAGGTGAATGGGAAGAACGTACTCCTCGTTGTGCTGATGGTGCTTATCGTGATCGGCACGATTTCCGAGTGTGTGAAAACCGTGACCATGACGATTAAAAACCGGGATAAATAGAACGAATCAACAATAGCCGCACCCTGGCTGCAACAAAAATCGCTTTCACCCGTACTGTGCGGATGAAAGCGATTCGTTTGTTACCGGATGCGTTTCTAGACCAGCCGTTCGATGCGACCGTTCATGATATCCTCCAGATGCGCCTGCACGGCCTCCGGCGGCCAGTCCCACCAGCGCAGAGTAAGCAGCGCCTCGATCGTTTCCGGCGGGAAACGCCGTTTAATCGGCCGTGCCGGAACGCCGCCAACGATTGTGTAGGGTTCAACGTCCTTCGAAACGACCGCGCGCGCGCCTATGATTGCGCCGTCGCCAATGGTAACGCCCTGCAGAATGACCGCCTCATAACCGATCCATACGTCGTTGCCGACGATGATATCGCCTTTGTTGTCCCAGGCGGAAGCAACGTCCGCCCAGTCCAGACCCCAGTGATTCGCAAAGATCGGAAAAGGGTAGGTAGAAAGCGACTGCCTCGCGTGGTTTGCGCTCGTAAAGAGAAACTTTGCCCCGCAGGCAATCGAGCAGTACTTTCCGATGATGAGGCGCTCGGGATTGACCGGGTAATGGTAAAGCACGTTGTTGGTTTGAAACTGCGCGGGATCGTTAACAAAATCGTTGTAAAACGTGTAGTCCCCTACGAGGATGCCGGGGTCGGTGACGACGTTCTTCAGATAGACGGTTTCATGATCCCTTCGCGGGTAAATGATGTTGTCCGGAATAGTCATGATCAAACTCCTTTGTTGTTTTCATTTGATGCGGTTCTCTTTGGCTGACTATTCCGGCGAAGACAATGCAGCGCTTCATACTCCCTCCGGTTCTATGTATTACGATTTGTCCTTCCGGTAAACCGCGGAACGTGGCTGGAAACAGAAAAAATCATCGCATGGGAAAAAAGCGTCCGTTTGCGCGAGAATCTGCCGCATGGCGGCCGTGCCGGAAAAGGCGCGGTGTCGCAGGGGCGGGAGAATCGGCTACTCGTTCGTTTTTATGTGATTCAGTTTTTCCATCAACTCTGTTCCGGCAAGATATTCGAGCAACAACGCATCCTGTTCTTCGGATGCCGTGGTTTCTTTCAATCGTCCGGCTTGTTCGTTTAAATAGAGCGCCTCCGCCAGTTTCACGGTGTCCAACATATGCTGATAAAAATAGAGACGTTTGTATTCCATGTTAAAAGCAATGCTTTGAAGCTCGTCCTTCATCTTTTTGTCCGAGTTTTGATTGTTTTTTGCAAGCTGCTTGCATGCTTTCCGAAGAATATCGCGCTGAAGCGGGGTCAACTCCGATGCGTCGCATTCCGCGTAACCAAGTCTTACTCGCGCGTATTGTTCAGCGCCGCATTTTCGGCAGATATCCTTTCCGCCGATGATTACAACATACCTGCCGTCGCTCGATTTGCCTTCGGGCGGCGAATGCCAGTCGTGTTCAGTTGCGCGCTGTTCCCCGCAGATGGTGCATTGTTCGGCGCACTCGCCTTTCATCGGCACGAAATGATGCGCATGCGCAACGCTGCGTATCGCCCCGCATCGTTTGCATATTCGCCCGTTCCATTTGTGGCCGAACAATTTACAGGCAGCTTCCATGTTGCGTTTCCTCCACTGCAATATTCATAATTTTCTTCGCATATCACGGACGAAACATAAGCCGAAGGTCACATCTTTGCAGAAAAAAAGAACTCTTATTGATTGTACATCAAAACAGAGTTCTTTTGTATACTGATTTTCAATTTTGATAAGGGTTAAATATTGTCTTTCACGTATAAATGATATCTGGTCAGGCTATATGCTGCTTCGACATTTGAAAACCCACTGCCAGGCTGCTCAGCGCCATTCCCACTACGATCAGACCCACGCCGAGATATCCCGGCGTATCCGGCGGCGTATCGTGCAGCACGAAGATACCGCCCAGCAGCGTAAAGAGCACCTCGAAGGATTGCGTGGATTCCACAACCGCAAGCTGCCGCTGACTCGTTTTCACAAGGTCGGTCGCGCGAAAGAACAGCAGCGTTGCGATTACGCCGGAAAAGAGCGCGACGCCGAGCGATTGCAGCGTCTGTGAAACGGAGGGCACGCCCTTCGCGGCGAACCCGCAGAGCGCAAGCAGAATCCAGAACGGCAGGCTGCAGAGCGTCATGCCGTAAACGCGTTCGGTCGTCGATAGCTCTTCGCCGCAGATCGCCATCATCTTCCGGTTGCCGAGCGGATAGGATACGGCGGCAACGAGAATCGGCAGCAGCGTTTCCGCGACGGACGAGAAGCGGAAGGAGGCAAGGTTCTTTGCCTGCAGCAGAAACACGCCTGCGAGGATGACGGCCGCCGCGCCGAGGTTTTTTCCCGCGATGCGCTTTTGAAACAGCGGCGCGAGTAGTATGCCCATGACGATGGTAACCTGCCAGCTCGCGGCGATGAGCCACGATTCGCCGTGGTCTCCCGCATAGGAGATCGGCGCGTAGAACAGCCCGAACCCCACGGTGCTCCAGAGCAGCCACGCGCCGGGATGCTTCCGGATCGCCCCGTGTACGCGCGAAAACCCGAATCTTCTGCCGACCAGCAGCGCGAAGACGGGGAATGTAAACAGGTAGCGAAGGCTCGCGCTCCAAACCCAGCTGCCTCCCGAAAGGTGCATGCTGCGGTTGAGCAGGAACGTAAAGGCGAAGAAAAATGCGGCAAGCAGGCCGAGCGGGACAGCTTTTTTCATGTAAACTCCGTTTGCCGCCCTTCCGGCTAGAGCGGGCGCTATGCTGGGAAAATAGTGTTTTGCAACGGACCAGCGCCAAGGAGCATCCAGCCGCGTTGAAACAGACGACCGACCGCCGCGCTGAAATTAACCTGTGTTATAACACACCTTCGCCTTCCGGTGCAAGAAAAAAGAGGCCAAACGGCCTCCTTGATCGGGATAGTAAGGTACCTTTCAGGCGGTTTACACCCTCAGCGCACCGCGAAAACCGCGAGCGGCGTAGTAGGAGTCCGCGCCGTTGTGGTAGGTAAACACGTGGTCATACCGGCGGTCGCAGAACAAGGCCCCTCCGTGCGAGCGGACGCCCAGCGGAGTGAAGATCCAGCTGGAAGTCTTCAGGTCAAATTCGCCCAACGTTTGCAGGTAACGGTATTGCTCCTCGGTCAGCAGGGATATCCCGATTTCTTCCGCCATGTCTTCCGCGGAGGTGGCGGGCTTGTTCTCCTTGCGGGAGTCCAGCGCTTCGCGGTCGTAACAAAGGCTCCTGCGGGCGGTCGGACTTTCCGGCGAACAGTCGAAAAAGAGGTATTCGCCCGTAACAGCATCGTAACCGGTAACGTCCGGTTCGCCGCCGGTACGCTCCATTTCAAACAGCGAACGAAGTTTTTCGGGCTTGCCGCGAAGACGCGGTTCAATCTTGCCCCAGTCCAGTCCGGTGTGGCGGTAACGGTTCTTTTCGAACCGGGTTTTCAGCGTTTGAAGCAGTTCTTCGGTCTGCTCGCTTCGAATGGAAGTCTGATCCATAATCATCGCTCCTTTTCCTGATTGTACCAAACCCCAGCGCAAGCACCGTGACTAGGTTACTATGCCGAAACCGGACCGGCAGCCGGCGGGGCGTGCCATGCGGCATTTTGGATGCGCAATCGGCTTGCGGCTATGGATGCGGAGCGGGCGAGGCGGTAGTGGAACCGTCGAAAATGCTTTGGCGGAGGCATATGGAGGGGGTGATTTGAGAGAAAACGGCGATAGAAAGGAGTAACTCTGAAAGACAGCAGTCATAAAAGAATTGTCGATGCACTGAACGAAAGGAAGGTTTCCGGAACTTTGCCGCCAACCGTATAGCACGATACTTCTCCAAGCGGATTGCTTGAAGGAATCAGCAGAGAACAATGATGGCTTTTAAATCGAAGTTTCCGGAAGGATACTTCGGAAGACTTCAATACCTTATGTGTATTACGGGATGTTATCCCTGTGAGGGAATTTAAAACGACACCAAAGGGTATGAGCTGGTGAAAGCAGCAATCGATAAACAAGCAGAAATTCAAAGCTGAAATTTTAATATGTCTCGAGATTGCGCGGTAAATAGCGTATTATAAAGACAGTTTCACAGCCGCAAGTGTGGTTTTTTTGTGTTCAGCCCAAATGAGAGGCGACCTTGAATCTATGTATAGGAAGGAAGGACTATGGAAGCGTCAGGAAAAGGAATGATTTATACCGCAAGCGCTCTGTTCGTATTCATGGGTGTGATTTTTCTTGTAATGGTGTACATGGCGTTGGGAATGTCGTCTCTGCTTGCCCCCTTGATTGGCAATGCGTTTGGTATTCTGGGTGAATTGCTGGACGGAAATCTGGTCGTTATTTTTTTGATACTGGCTGCTGTTTGTATGACGCTGGGAATATTCGGTATAAATTGGGGAGGCAAGCCGGAAAAGGCGCTGTTTTTTATAATAACCGGCTCGATACTGACGATTTATAATGTTTTCCTTCTTATTACTGCATTCTCGGTTTGGCCGATGTTTTCGCTTTTTTTGTCACTGCCTTTCCTCGCTGGTGGCTTATCCAATATTTAAAACGGAAACGTTATCAAAGGAGGAATTTGGAACGTGAAACCTTATTCGTCCGGCAATGGTTCCGCTCTGCCGGAAGATCTATTCAGCGAAGACTGGTTTACGCGAAGAGACTGTGTGAACGGTTTGGAGGACGAATCCATATTGCGCGCCGTTTTGGCAAACGATCCGGATTGGTGCGTTCGCGCGGAAGCGTTTCGGATCGTCCGGTCGAACGAAGAAATCCTGAAAAACGTTGCGCTGAACGACCCGGACTGGCGGCTGCGGCTGCTTGCCGCGCAGTGGCTGTATGAGGCGGAAGACGATATACTCGTCAATATAGCGCTTAACGACGTAAACGAACAAGTGCGCAGTACAGCCGTTTCGATCCTCTGCGAAAGAATGCGGCAGAACAGCGAGTATAATCAGCCGAATGGTGCGCTGCTGGACAAAATGCAGGAATTTCTACCGAAGCAAGAGAAGCGTTATCGCTTTATCGTCGACTTTGACCGGATCATCTTTTCTCCGCCGGAATGGAATAAAAACTTCTGCATTATGCCGACGTTCGAAGCGTGCCATAGTTCTGGAATGACCGGCGGCGACTGGTACGATATCTTCATAGCGATACGCGCGGCGAAAACAAACACACAGTACGTTGAAATGGCGGACGTTCCAACATGGGGTCGCGGATTTTCCGTTTACTATCTTCGAATCAAACCGATGAACGACGACAAGACGGAGATTATTTTCCTGGACTGCAGCGGCGGCAGCCCGCAGCTCGAAAAAGCACTGCGCGAGAACAGAAAAACCGATTTTGATGCTTTGATCGATCGCGGCGTTGTATGTTACAGGCGATGCCGGGCGGTTTTGCCGTATCAGGAACTGTGCGAAGCCGCGGTGCAAGCCGTTCTGTTTAACCACGATGCGATCGACTTTGTGCAGCGTGATTTCACCCGCGACTGGGAGATGGAAGAAGTCCATGCGGGTTTTCGTCATTGAGGGTTGTCAGAGCAAGAAATAAAACCTTCGCCGTCCGCGTTTGCCCGGTTCCGTCTACAGAACGACCCTTCCGGCGGTAACGCGCCGATATTGCGGATAGCCGCTTTGCCGGAGCTCAACGGTGAACGCCCCCGTTTCGTCGGCAACGATGCGATACAGGTTATATACGTCGTTTTGATAGTCGAAGGTTTCCCCGTTGTCCTGATAATGGGTGCAGGAAGCGTTCGGGCCGAACACCTCAAGCACGAGTTCCGTTTCCTGCAGGGGATCGATCAACTGCCGCAGAGGCCAGGTGGGCAGGATTGTTCCGCTCTTAATATAAATCGGGCAAAGATCGAGCGGCGCTTCCCGAATCAGCCACCGGGAGCCTTCCTCGCGCGCACTCGTCCAGTAGTCGTACCATATGCCTTCGGGCAGATAAACCAGCTTTTGCCGCGCGCCCTGCTCCAGCACCGGGGAAACGAGGACGTTTTCGCCGAGCAGGAACGCGTCGTTGATTTCCCGAACCTGCGGATCGGAAGGATAATGGAATGCGAGCGGCCGCATGACCGGCCAGCCTTTTTGCGCCGCCAGGCGAACCTGATCGTAAAGATACGGAATCCAGCGGTAGCGCAGTTCGACGTACCTGCGGTAAATCGCCAGTGTGGATTCGCCAAACTGCCAGGGTTCCTGATTTCGCGTTCCTTTTGCGCTGTGGTTTCGAAAGAACGGGGAAAAGCAGCCGACCTGCACCCACCGGGTCAGCAGTTCCGGCGTTGTGTCGCCGCCGAAACCGCCAACGTCCGTGCCGCAGAAGGCCATGCCGCTCAAACCAAGGTTGCAAAGCTGCGGAATAACCAGCCGCAGGTGCGACCAGATGCTGTGGTTATCGCCCGTCCAGGCGGCGGTATACCGTTGGGAACCGCAGAAACACGCGCGCGTCAGCACAAACGGACGCCGTCCGCTCAGCCGTTTCCAGCCTTCGTAAGTCGATTTTGCCATATTGTGACCGTAGATATTATGGATGTCCGCGTGCCTTGCGCGGCGGCCTTCGTCCGAAAAGACAAGGTCGTCCGGCAGCGGCCCGTGAAAGCTCGCCGGTTCGTTCATATCATTCCAAACGCCGTCGATTCCCATATCCAGAAGAAAGCGGTGCAGGCCGCCCCACCAGGCGCGAACACTCGGATTGCCAAAATCCGGAAACGCGGCGTCGCCGGGCCAGACGGCGTTGCGGTACGTTTCTCCCTCCGGGGTCTTTGCGAAGTAGCTCAGATGCTCCCCTTCGTCAAATACGCCGTAGCCCGGCTGTGCCTTGACACCCGGGTCGATGATGGCGACGGCTTTGAACCCCTCCGACTTCAGGTCGGCGAGCAGCTTCTTTCCGTCGCGGTAACGCTCCTTGTTCCAGGTAAACACCTTAAAATGATCCATGTAGTCGATGTCGAAATGGATGCAGTCGCAGGGGATCTGGCAGGCGCGCATCGTTTCGGCAATGAAGCGGATTTCGTCCTTCGATTCATAGCCCCAGCGCGACTGGTGGTAGCCGAGCGTCCAGAGTGGCGGCAGCGGCATGCGCCCCGTCAACGCGGTATAGCGCTCCAGAATTTCCGGCAGGGTCGGGCCATAGATGAAGTAATAATCCAGATACCCTTCGTCGCAGCCGAACACATAGTAATCGGGGTTTTCCTTGCCCATGTCAAAATAGGTTCGATGGTGGTTATCCAGGAAAATCCCGTATGCGCCGGCATCGCCAAGCACGAGAAAGAACGGCATGCTCTTGTAGAGCGCGCGAAAATTCTCGTTGTGCGGGTCCGCGTTGTCCGTATTCCACATTTCATAGGCATATCCGCGCTGATTCAGAAACCCTGCTTTATCGCCGAGCCCGTAGACGCAGTCGCCTGCGTGCAGCCTGCGGACGGACTGGAACCGGTAATCCGCCTTCGCTTCGAATACGGGGCGGTCGTGCCCTTCCCATGCGGCGAACTCCTCCGTACCGGAGCGCTCCATCTTCAGCGGAACGCGTAATCCACGGTATTCTTCGCTCAGGATACGGCCGTCCGCGGCCGAAAAATCGATATGGAACGATGGGTCCGCAAAGATCCGAAGTTTTCCCGTATGAATGCAAAGCCGCCCTTCTATCGTATCCGCCGCTAGATTCGAAACGGTCGCGGCGGCGCCAACGACCGCGGCGGAAGGGTCCTCCTCCATGCCGCCGGTAAAGACGACGCGTACGACGTCTTCGGAAAGGATTTCGATTCTCCGATAGGAATCCAGATGAAACACCTGTCCGTCCGGAATATTCTTCGATTTGCGTAACATCATTCAGTCCTCCCAAACCCATCCGGGGTAGCCCCTTCATCCTTTGCAAACAGATCCGCCAGCGAACCGTAACAAATGCAGCTGTTCCGGTATGAGGCAAATTCCGCGTCAAAAATATGGCGTTTCTCGCGCCGAAACGGGATTTCACCCGCCGCGGCGAGGCGGCCGCATTCGCGCGCTTCCAGCACCTGCGCCGGCGAAAGAAGCCCGTGACCGGCGCAGAACAGGGATGCGCCCGCGCAGCGGCTCAGGCAGCGTTCCAGCGCGCGAAGCCAGCGTTCCAGCCGCGCCGCGCGACCCTGGGGGAGATCGTCCAGCAACTGCATGGTATTGCAGCTGTCGCCAAGAAACAGGACGCCGTCCGTTTCGTCGAAAAAGCAGACGGAACCGTCCGTGTGTCCCGGCAGCTCGATCGTTTCCAGACATCTTCCGCCAAGATCGAAGCGATGGCCGTCCTTCAGGGAAAGCATACGCGGGGCGCGGGCGGGATTTACGATGTTCTGAATCTGATCTCGCGTAACGGGCGAGGCGTTTGCCCGGCGCATCCGTTCTGCATAATCGCTCCGGTCGTGAACGGACAGGGACATGGCCTGTCTTCTGTCCGCAGGATGCATAGATACCATATTATAATACCGAGTTCCGCCCGCGTGGTCGACATGGCCGTGCGTCAAAACAACGTCGTACGGAAGACCGGTCAGCGTCGCAACGACTTCGGCGGGGTTTCCGATTCCCGTGCCTGTGTCGATGACGAGCGACCGCTCTTTTCCGGTTACGACGTAAAAGACGCTGAGGCCGGATTCGTCGATTGCATAGACGCCATTCCGAACGGGAATCACGCGGTAAACACCGCCGTTTTCCATCAGCCCTTTACCGCGCCTTCCGTAACGCCCTTGATGATGTACTTCTGGCAGAACGCGTAAAACGTAACGACCGGAATTACGGCCAGCACGAGCGCCGCCGTGCCGAGGTTCCATTTCTTGCTGTATGCGCCAAAGAACAGGTAGGTTTTCAGCGGAAGCGTCTGGAGACCCGCTTTGTTAATGGTCAGCGACGGCAGCAAAAAGTCGTTCCAAAGGCTCATGACGCAGAGAATCGCGACCGTCGCGCCAATTCCCTTGAGCAGCGGGAGCACGATCAGAAAAAACGTCCGAACGGGGCCGCACCCGTCGATTGCGGCGGCTTCCTCCAGATCGGTCGGAATGTTCTTGATAAACCCGTGGTAGAGCAGAATGGACATGGGGCATAGAAAGCCGAGATTGATCGTCATCAGCCCGATTCGGTTCATCATGTGCAGAGAACCCATCACGCGCAGCAGCGGCAGCATGACGCACTGAAACGGAACGAGGATGGAAAGCGAGAACAGCGCAAAGAGAAATCTGCTCTTGCGGGTCTTTGACCGGGCCAGCACCCAGGCCGCCATGGGGCAGAAGAGAGTCGCACAGGCGGTGACGCCAACCGTGATCAACAGCGAGTTCTTGATGGACGCCAGGTAATCGAGCTTTTGAAACGCTTGTAGATAATTGCTCAGATTCAGCGATTTTGGCAGCAACAGAACACTCTTATAGATCTCCTTGAGCGTCTTAAAGGAATTCAGCGCCAGTAAAAATGCCGGAAAAAGGAAGATGGCGGCCAGTATAATACAGGCGGTCAGAGCCAGCGCGCGCTGGCGGGAAAGGCTGTTTCGTTTCTGCATTACAGTTCAACCTCCCTGCGTTTGAAAAAGAAGAGTTGCGTTAAGGTAATCACGGCTACCACAACCAGGTACACAACGCCTTTTGCCTGCGCCTGGCCGAACTTGTTCATGGAAAACGCGGTGTTGTAGATATTCATGGTCAGCATTTCCGAACTGTTGTAAGGCCCGCCCTGCGTCAGCGTCAGGTTCTGGTCGTAGAGCTTAAAGCAATTCGCAAGGGTCAGGAAGATCCCAACGGTAAAGGCCGGCGTAAGCATCGGCAGTTTGATATGCCAGAATCGCTGGAACCGGGTGGCTCCGTCGATGGAGGCGGCTTCCAGCAGACTGTCCGGAATATTCTGAATCTGCGCAATGCAGATCAGCATCATATAACCGCTCATTTGCCAGACGACGACGATGAGCAGCCCGGCGGTGGCGGTTTGCGGAGTGGAAAGCCAGTTGCAGAGCCAGGGGATTTTTAAAAGCGTCCCGAGGCCGTCGAACACATCCGAGAAGATGAACTGCCAGATGAACCCCACAAGGATTCCGCCGATCAGGTTCGGCAGGAAGAAGATGCTGCGAAAGGCATTGCTGCCGCGGAACTTCTGCGTAACCAGCAACGCAAGGCCGAGCGCAAGAAGATTGACAAGCAGCACGGCCGCAAGCGAGAAGACGAGCGTATAGCGGAAGGAATATGCGAATTGCCGGTCGTTTGTAAAAATCGTTATATAATTCGACAATCCGTTTGGAACGGCGCTGCTGCCGATTCCGTTCCAGTCGGTAAACGAATAATAAATCCCCATTGCCATCGGCAGAAGGATGGCAAGCGAAAACGCGATCAGGCACGGGGTTTGGAACCCCCAGAAAACGAGCTTGGACTGTTTCATTGACGTTCCCTTCCATTGTCGCATCCTAAAAAAGAAGGTGCCTCCGGTTTTGTGAGCGCCGAAGGCACCTTGCTGTTCCGATTTGGAGGGCCTTCAACCGACCGTTATCTCAGTTGTGCCCAGCTGTCCTTTGCTTCCTGAATGACCGTATCCCAGTCCTTTTCGCCCGCGATGTAGCTCTGAATGCCCGCGCCGAACGAATCCTGCCAGCCGTCCGGATAGCCGCCGAACACCAGAGGCGTGATGTTGCCGGACTGTGCATAGGCGTTGCAGGCCTGGCTGACCACGTTGTCCACCGGGTAGTCGCCATAGCAATCCATCGGGACATTGAATCCGAGGTCGTTCGACTGCACGGACTTGCCTTCGTTGGAAAGGTAGAACCAGTTCAGGAAGTCCTTCGCGGCGGCTTTCTGTGCGTCGGTCGAATGCCGGTTGACGACAAAGTATTCGCCAACGCCGTAGCACACGTTATCCTCGTCCACACCCTTGAGGGGAATCGGCAGCACACCGATCTGGTCGAGCATGGTTTCGTCCACACCGGCGACAATCGGCTGGACCCACTGGCCCATCTGGATTGCAGCGGTCTTCTGGATGCAGAAGGAACCGCCCATTGCGCTGTCGTAATCGACGGCGTTCAGCGCGGAGGGGTTGTCCGCGTCGGCGCTGTACTTGACCATTAGATCGATATAATCCTTGAACGCGCCGGCGGTGGTAAAGTCGAGCGTCTTGGCATTGTAAGCGTCAAAACCGTTGGAGAACTCCAGCCCGAGCGCAGCGTTGGCGCCGTGCAGAACGAGCACCCATTTTTCCGCGGCGGGCAGGGACACGACGGTCTCAAGGTCCGGATACTGATCCTTCAGCTTGCCGCTGTCAATGGCTTCCTGGACGGTTGCGAACGCGGCGTCGATTGCATCGTAGGTGCGCAGGGTCTCGCCGTCGATGCCGCAGGCGGTGAAGATGCCCTTGTTATACAGCAGGCCGTAACAGACGATGCAGGCGGGCAGCGCGACGACTTTGCTGTCGATCGTGCATTCCTTGAGTACGCTGTCGTAAACATGGCTGACCCAGGGCTGGTCGCTGACGTCCTCGAGCATATCGGAGAACGTATCGAAATCCGAAACGCCTTCCAGCGCAATCAGCGTGGGTTCGTCGCCGCTGGAAATCTTGGCTTTCAGCGAGGTGCGCCAGTCGGTGCCGCCGCCTACGGATTCCAGATTGATCTTGACGTTCGGGTGAATCGTTTCGTACTGGTCGATAGCCGACTGAATGATCTCCGCGTTTTCAACGGAATACTGGTAGAACGTCAGTTCTGCATCCTGCAGATCCTGATACACATAGTCGCCGGAATTCTTGCTTTCGTCCGCCGTGGCGGCGGCCGTAGCAACCGGTGCCGTCTCCGTGCCGCTGGAAGCGGTGGCAGCCGCCGTGTCCGCCGCGGGAGCCGGACTGCAGCCGAAGGTAAATGCAACGGCAAAAATCAACGCAAGCAGCATACAGATCTGCTTTTGATACCGCATAGAAAGATCCTCCATCCTTTTGCTGTAATTCGATATGGAAATTGAGCATACTCGAAAGGGACTGCGCAGACCCTGTTTCTGATTCCTATTCTAGCAACCGTGGCGGCGGCTATCGACTGTGAATATTTTACTTTTCGTGCTCAGATTTTGTCTTTTCGGCTGCAACGGCCGCTTTGCTCATCGTTCGATCTTGCGAATGCTCCCCGGTAAAATTATAATGAACGAAGGCTGAAATCCGCAATCCCCGCGTGTTTTCCCGAACCGGTTCGGACGTTTTCTACGGAAGGTGCCAATGCAGGAATGAAAAAACTTAATCTGGGTAATTTCAGCATTAAGTATAAGTACGCCATATCGATTCTGCCGTTCGCGCTGCTCGGGTATCTTTGCATCGCGCTGATCGCATTCGCCTTTTATTACCAGAATTTGTACATCACGACCCGAAAACAGACCGATCTGCTCCTAAGCGGCAAGGTAAGCGCAATTGACGCCTTTCTGGATCAGTATTCGCTGGATTCCGATAATCTCCTGTATGCGGTTCGACAGCAGGCCGATCTGGTGAGCCTGAACAGGAGTTTTGGCGGTCCTGCCGGCGAAAGCGCGGTGAGCGAACGAAGCAAAAATCTCGCGGAGAAAATGGGCACCTACTCGTCCCTGAACGATGCGTTTACCCGGAATGTATATATTCTGACGAAAAACGGAATCCTTATTGCGAAAAACGAGACCCTTGGCAGCGAGCGAAAGAACGCCTTATCCCTGTTTGACGAAGTGCGCCGGGCGACGGACGAAAACCACGGGATGATCTGCCTTTCCGCTTCGCAAACCGATTCCGGCGTCCTTTTGCTTTCCCGCAATATCTACGAATGGCGGAACTATGACTGGTCGAATAAAGTCGGCCTCGGCACGCTGCTTGTGGAAATACGGCTCAGCCATCTGGAGGAACTGCTGCAGCAGAGCGAATCGGACGGGGTCTTTTTTGCGCTGCTGGATGACGCGGGAAACGGCGTTCTCAACGGAACGCCGCTCACGCAGGACGGCATCCGCGCGGTTATGGAGTCCGGTTCCGTCCGGCTGGAGGGGCAGAAGTATATCGCGCGGGAGGGAGACCTTTCCTACTGCGGGTACCGGGTTGTGGCCGTCTGCAACGAAACGCTCGCCACGAAGGGCGCAAACGAACTCCTGTGGTTCGCGCTTGCGCTCATCCTCGTTTCGCTGGTGTTCATCGTGATATCCATTTCCAACGTGTCCGGCCGCGTGAACGCGGAATTCCAGGTATTTACCAACAAGCTGAAAAACACGTCCGCAATCAACGAGGAAGCGCTGATCCACATCGATTCCAACGACGAGTTCCATGCGCTTGCGGAGGTATATAACGATATGCTGGTGCGCATCGACGACCTTTCCAGACGGGTTCATCTGCAGGAGATCCTGACACGGGAGGCGCAGATCAAGGCGTATCAGTCCCAGATCAATCCGCATTTTCTATATAACACGCTCAACTGCATCTCCGGGCTGGCGGAGCTTGGCCGGTCGGAGGATATTCAAAAGGCGATCTGCGCGCTGGCAGCCATTGAGCGCATTTCCGTGCGCGAAACGCCTTTTTACACGCTGAACGAGGATGTGAGCTATCTAAGGCAGTATATCTATATTCAAAAGCTGCGCTTTGCGGACAAGCTGATCGTTTTAATCGACGTTCCGGAAGAACTGCTGGACTGCGCGATTCCGAAGCTGATTACCCAGCCGATCATTGAAAACGCCGTTACGCACGGGGTTGCCAATATGGCGGGCAAGGGGATGATTGCGATCGGCGCAAAACGCTGCGGCGGAAATCTGGAAATCACCGTAAAGGACAACGGCCCCGGATTCGACGCGGAAACGCTGGAATCGTTTCAGCGCGGCGGTGTGAGCGCGGGTTTAAGCGGGTTTGAAACCGACGAGGGAAAGAAATCCTACGGGCTGCAGAATATCCAGAAGCGCCTGCAGCTCTACTTCGGGCCGGAATACGGCCTGGAACTGACGAACCTTCCCAGCCGGGGCGCGTGCGTGCGCATCGTACTGCCGGCCTGCACACTTTCGGAGGCGATGCTGCGGATCAACTGCCGCATACAGGAGAAAACGGATGAAGATACTGATTGTCGATGACGAACCGATTATCCGAAACAGCTTGCGCAAGACGATTCGTACATCCGCCTACGCGGACGCGGAAATCCTGACGGCGGATAACGCGGAAGACGCGCTGGTTGCGCTGCGCCGCTCGCAGCCGGAAATCGTGCTGACGGATATTCAAATGCCATGTAAAAACGGGCTGACCCTGCTGAAAGCCGTAACCGAGGAGAAGCTCCAGACCGTCGTGATCTGTATTACGGGATATTCGGATTTCGACTATGTCCGTACCGCGCTGCGCTACCAGGCGTTTGATTATCTGCTGAAACCCGTACAGGCGGATTTACTGATTTCCTGCATTGGGCGTGCCGAGCAGCATTACCGCCAACTGGAGAACAGCAAAAAACTTTCCGACGCGCTGGAAACGTTCTACAAAAACAATTCCGAAGGACTGCGCAAGCAATTTTTCGAAAATCTGCTTCTAGACCCTTTGCATGTAAGCACTCCGGAAGAGGAAAAGCAGGCGCTCGCGCTGGGTATGAGCTTCTGCGATTATCGCCTTCTTGCAATCCGCTGCTGTCCCAATGAGGAGGAACCCTTGCCGAATCAGTCCTTCTTTGCGGCATACACCCTCTCAAAGCGGCTTCGCCAGAATTTTCTGCAATTCCATTCCTGCTATATCGGCGATATTGTTTATCTGCTCTGGAAGGTGGAATCACCCGAACTGACCGAAGGAAACATGAATACGCTCCAGCAGCTGGAAAACTGGGCTTCGGAATTCGCGAAAACGGAGCTTTTTTCCAGCGTCGTTCTTGCCGTAAGCAATCCCGGACACGGAATCGGCATGCTGCCGCTCCTGAGCCGCCAGGTCGCCGCCTGCCTGGCTTCCGCCCATGCGGCGCACGGGGCGGGAAGCGACGGTCCGGTCGTTTGCTTTTATGAAGACATCGCCGACTTCAGCGGGCGCGTCATCGATACGAACGACCGCATTGCCCAGTTCGTTCATGCGATTTACGCGGGCGATGAAACCGCCTGTTTCGAAAAGGCGGAGCACCTGCTGCAGCACCTTCGGCAGGAGAGCGAGGAAACGCGCGCCGCCGCGCTCAAGATTACGGAACTGAACATCGGCCTTCTGCTGCGCAATCTCGGCGTTCCAAACGAGGAGGACGATCTGCTGGCAAAATTCCTGCCGCGCAACCTCGACATGACAAACGGCGATGCGGAGCGGCTTCGCGCCGGGTTGGGCAGCCTGCTTTCGGCCATTGCGTCTGCGCGAAAGTCGCACACCAGCCAGCTGGTGGATCGAATGCTGGAATTCATCAATCAGAATTTCATGCGTCCGGTCGGGCTGGCGGATGCCGCGGAAAGCATTGGACGCAACGCGTCCTATGTTTCCCGGCTGCTGAATAAAGAGCTTGGCAAGGGATTTGCCAGCCTGCTGACGGAAAAACGAATCGCGGAGGCGAAAATTCTGCTGGAAACGACGATGCTGAAAACATCCGAGATTGCCGAAAAGGTGGGATATCCGAACCCGCGGTATTTCCAGCAGGTATTTTGCTCGAAAATGGAAATGACGCCGTCCGAATACCGCCAGATCGCCGCCGCTTTTCACGAGTCATAATTCTTTGATTCCGGCGGCGTCCCGATCGGTTTCGTTCCGGTTTCGAATGGACGAACGCGGGCAGAACGGGCGGTTACTCCCGAAATTTGACAGATCCTGGGCGATATGCTATGGTGGGCACAACTGAATAATAAAGAACCGTCTGTGAACACGCGGAAGGGCTTTATGGTATTACACTGCTGAGAGGTAAGCGATATGAATGAAGCCGCTTCTGTTTTTTTGCGTGCAAAGATAAATCAAAGGGACGGGTACCGCCTGGCGGAGTGGATGCGCAACCGGAATGTGACCCGTTATCTCAACGAAGGAATCAGTGTTTCGGATGAATTGATCGCCCTGATGGAGCGTACGCCGGAGGGGATGCTTTCTTGCCACCTGAACCAGAACGGACGATTCTTTCTGGTGAGCAGGGAAGGCGGCCCGGTTGGCTTTGTCCGGCTGACCCATTGCACGGAGGAATGCTGCGAAATTGTTTACGTAATCGGTGAAGAACGGCTGTGGGGGCACGGCTATGGAAAGCGCGCGCTTGAACTGGCACTGGCGAAAGCGTTCTACGAGATGCGAAAGGAAGTCGCTTTTGCACGGATTCATGAGGAAAACACACGCTCAACGGGAACGGCGGTGCACTGCGGCATGAAACTAGCCCGCAAAAGCGGGCATATGCAGATTTATCAGATTACCGCCCGCGAATTTATGGAGCAGCAGAAACGCAGCCGCGGCGAACGGATGCAGACGGATCGTTGCATGCCCCGCTATGCGGAAAATCCGGGGGATTTATCTTCTCGGCGTTTCCGGCTGCCCTGATTTCTGCACCTTCGCGGAAGGAACCGGCAACACGATGAAAGCGTTCAGCGAACCGCCTTAGGCTGCCGCGGTTCTGATCTGCCCCCGTTTTATGGTTCAGGAGCGTCGTGTCCCCCTTGCATTACGATCTTTACTTCCCGCGAGGCAAGTGGCGACGGAGAGCCTTCGGGCTCTTTTTTATTTGGAGATTTCAATCCGTCGCTCCCAGCGGGCGGGGACGACGGATACCGCTCGAGCAGGGAGCAAAACGACGATACGTCAGGTCGTTTCACGAATGATCAATTCAGGACGTAGTTGAATCCGGTGGATAATGCCGGTGTCGTTACTTTCCACGCAGCTGATCATGAGATCGACGCCCAGCTCTGCCATTCGCTCCAGCGGGGGCGAAAGTGTCGTCAACGCTTTATGTAAAAAAGGCGCTTCCCGAATATTGTCGTTGCCAATCAGCGCGATATCCTCTGGGATACGAAGGCCGGCTTCGTCGATGGCGCGCATGGCACCAATCGCAATGTCGTCGTACCCGGCGAGAAACGCGTCCGGTCGATTCGGGTCGGCCAGAGCGAGCTTCATCATTTCGTATCCGGCCGTTTCGAAACGCATCGTTTTGTGGGTGTAAATGGGATTATCGGCGGGATCGAGCCCGTTGTGCCGAAGCGCGGCGACGAACTGATCATTTCGTAAATCAACGAGAATATAGTCGCTTAGATAGCCAACGCGCGAGTAGCCGCGTTCCAGCAGATAAGCGATGGCGTGTGTAATGCCGGCTTCATCGTCGATCATGATGTAGTTATAATCGTCACTATGCAGGCGTGCTTCAATTAAGACCAGTGGGATTCCCTTGCCCTTCAAGGGATCCGCAAACTTATCCAGTATATCCTGGTGAATCGTGCAGGCTAGGAATATGCCGTCTACATTGTACTGGCAAAAGGTATTTAGCGCGGCAATCTCCTTCTCACTGTTGAATTGGGTGTTTGCGATCATCAGGAAATAACCTTTCGACTGCAAACGTTTTTCTATCTCAAAGATGATTCGCGCAAAATAGTTGCTGTCAACTTCGGGTACGATACACCCGATGATGCGAGAACCTTTGCCGACCATGATACGTGCGGATAGATTCGGGGAGTAATTCAGCGCTTCTGCCGCCTGCTTCACGCGGTCGCATGTTTCCTGCGAGATATTGAGGCCGCCATTCAGCGCGCGCGACGCGGTTGAGATATTAACACCAGCTTTTTTCGCTACATCCTTTAACGTTGCCATAATCAACCGCCTTGCTTTTCATACTCGATCGACGTTTTTTGTTTGCATAGTTATTATAATGTATTTGGCAGAAACTGTCCAGCATCAAAATGCAAACCATTGCATGCAATACGATACCAATTTCGTCCAGGCCGGATAAATTCGTGCTGAAAACTAGATGATAATAAACAATATAAGCAAACAATGTCGATATAATAAAATTTTCCGGGAATTAGCGACAGACTATTGACACGATATTGGCCGTATAGTATACTCGAGAAAAGCAAACGTTTGCATTAGCGAGGGCAAATTCATTGGACGATTTATCTTTGTCATCGGAAATATATAACAACGTTAAGTTTAATATGTATAAGCTGATTTTGGATCTTCCGGAACAGGATTCCGATCGAATCGCAATGGTCTTTCATGCGGATCGAAACGAAGTGCAATCGCTGATGGAATCATTTCGGCAGACAGTTCGAACGGAAGCAGAACGGATGCGTGCGGAAACGAGCATTCCGGCGTCAACAGCGAAACGTTCGATTGTGTTTATTGGCGATTCCATCACGAGCGACCGGGAGAGCTACATGAACACAATCCGCGAACTCTATCGCGATCAGCCGAACGTACAGATTGTGGATGCCTCAATTTCCGGCGATAAGAGCGACGACGCAGTAATGCGGTTCTATGAGCGGACGCTTCATTACGAGCCGGACGTGGTTTGCATTCTGATTGGAACAAACGACCTAAGGCGAAACGACGACGTCTACGCGGCTCCTTGCGTCAGTATGCAGGACATTGAGAAGAACCTTCGCTACATGATTCGCCTGCTCAAGAGCCGCGGCGTACAGATCATTCTGACCACCATCAGCCCGGTCATCAACGAACAGCTCAAGACAAGATTCCCCGATTCCAACTGGTGTTACGAACCATCCGAAATCGATGCGCTCAATAATATGATTCACGATCTCTCCGTTGAATATCAGATTCAACTCAACGACATGCGTACGACGTATGCAGCCTATTCGCCAAAGGAGATTCTGCTAAACGATGGTTTGCACCTGAATGCGCTGGGGCAACGATTGCTGCTGCGGAGCACGCTTCAGTGTTTGAGCAAGATTCTATAGTCCGAAATCATGACAAACGGAGAATACAGATGGAACGAAAGAAAAAGAATGTTTTCAAATCGATGCTGAAGACAAAGGAACTGGGAATTCTCTTCATCCTGATTATACTTAGCATTCTAGTGGAGATTGCGAATCCCATCTTCCTGACTTACAGCAACATCATGGACGTTTTGCGCAATACGTCGTATACGCTGATTATTGCGCTCGGCATGACGTTTGTGCTTATTGCGCGTGGTCTGGACCTTTCGGTTGGCTCAATTCTCGCGTTGAGCGGACTGATTTCCGCTGCGGCAATGTTTTATTTTCACCTGCCGATCTTCGCAGCGGTTTTGCTGGGACTGCTCTGCGGCGCGCTGTTTGGGTTTTTCAATGCGTTGTTTATCGTAAAGCTGAAGATCCCGCCGATGATTGCTACGCTCGGCAGCCTGTACATGGCACGCGGACTAGTTCTCGTCCTAACGAAAGGTTCGCCTATCTATCCGCTGCCGGACGCGTTCTCGCAGTTTGGCAAGGGCTATGTTTTAGGAATTCCCTACATCGTCCTGGTGGCGGCCGTATTAGCGCTGGTTGGCCACGTGGTGCTGAAGCATACGACATTTGGCCGAAAAGTCTACGCGATTGGCGGCAACCCGGAGACGGCAAAGTTCGCGGGAATCGATGTGAACCGCATCACCTTCAGCGTATACCTGCTTTGCAGCACGCTCGCGGCGCTCTCAGGCATCCTGACCGCGGCGCGGATGGGCTCCGGTCAGCCGAGCGTCGGAGACGGCACGGAGATGACAGTGATCACGGCAGTCATCATTGGCGGCGTCAGTTTGAACGGCGGTGCTGGTACGATCCTCGGTACCGTTCTCGGTACAGTCCTTATGAGCGTACTGTCGAGCGGCATGAATCTGGTTGGCGTTTCCGCCTATTGGCAGAAGTTTGTGATGGGCTTGATCATCATCGTAGCCGTAGGATTTGACCAATACCAGAGGAGCCAACGAAAAGCGGCTTAGGAAGAGTGGCGGTTATGGAAAAGATACTCGAAGTAAAACAGGTGACCAAACGCTTTGGCAAGATCACGGTATTTAATCAAGTGAGCTTGGATCTTTTCCAGGGCGAAATTCTGGCGATTGTCGGCGAAAACGGCGCCGGCAAATCAACCATGATGAATATTTTGTCTGGCGTCTATGCGGCTGGCGAATATGAAGGCGAGTTCTTTGTTCGGGGCAAGAAGTGTGAGTTTCGGAGCGAGCACGACGCGAAGGAACACGGAATCGAGATGGTCCATCAGGAGATCAGCCTGCATCGAGATCTGTCCGTTGCGGAGAACCTGTTCTTGGGAGTACTTCCTCATCAGGGACCGTTTATCCGCTGGAAGGAGATCTATCAAGAGGCGCAAAAATACCTCGATGTGGTGAACCTGAACGTCGATCCCTATGAAGATGTTCGCAACCTTAGCAACAGTCAGCAGCAGCTCCTGAGCATCGCGAAAGCACTGGTCTGTAAACCGGAAATCATTCTGCTGGATGAACCAACCAGCGCTTTGACGGAGTCCGACGCGCGCAACTTAAACCAGATTATTCGGAACCTGGTTTCACAGGGCATCTCCTGCATCTATATTTCACACCGTCTGGACGAAGTACTGGAAATTGCAGACCGCATTGCTGTGTTACGGGACGGCGAGATGATTTCGATTAGAAGCCGAGCTGAATCCACGGTGGATCAGATCATTGGCGATATGATTGGCCGCCCGTTAGGCGAGATGTATAACAAACAGTCCGCAAAACTCGGAGAAGTCATCTTCGAAGTGGAAGAATTGAAGGTTCCACATCCCTATATACTGGACAAAAATATCGTAGAGAATGTCAGCTTCAACGTGCGCCGAGGCGAGATTCTCGGGCTTGCCGGCTTGGTCGGCGCCGGTCGGAGCGAGAGCATGTGCGCCGTATACGGCTACATGAAAAAGACGAGCGGAAAAGTTAAGCTCGAAGGTCGTGAGATAAAGATTCAAAAGCCGCTTGACGCGATTTCCCACGGCATCGGGATGGTTTCGGAGGATCGGAAAGGTTCCGGTATCATCGCGCCTATGACGCTTCGAGAGAACATGACGATTGCAAGCCTCAAAGATATCTCCAAAGCCGGATTCCTAAAGAAGAAGAAGGAAGAAGACCTAGCGCAGACCTTCTACGACGCGCTGCATGTACGTGCTGGCGGGATTGAGGATTACATACGGAATCTCTCTGGCGGAAATCAGCAGAAAGTTGTTCTTTCAAAGTGGCTGATGAAGGATCTCAAGGTGCTGATTCTTGACGAACCGACTCGCGGCGTAGACGTTGGCGCAAAGATTGAAATCTACAACATTATTTATAGGCTCGCGCAAAAAGGTGTTGCGATCATTTTTATCTCTTCGGAGCTCAACGAACTGCTTGGCGTCTGCGATCGTATGATCGTTTTCGGACACGGGCAGATCTGGGGAAACATCGACCGAGATTCGTTCTCTCAGGAAACGGTGATGAAAGCTGCAACCTGTGTTGAAAAATACGGGATATAACAGAAAAAAGGAAAGTGGAGGAAAGATTCATGTATCGTAAAAAAGGACTACTGCTTAGCATCGCCCTGGTCATGGTAATGAGCCTGCTGTTTGCCGGATGTACGGCAGCCAGCGCACCCGCAGCGGCTCCTGCTGCGGAAGCAACCGACAGCGAAGCGGCCGCCGAAGCTACGGACGCTCCCGCTGCGAGCGCCGAAATGCCCTATATTATTTGGGTAAACCCGCTGGTCGGGAGCTCCGTCTTCACCAGCGCCGACAACGGCATTACGGCCGCGTCGGAAGAATTTGGATTCAAGCTCAAGATCATCGGGCCATCCGTGCTGGATGATACGCAGATGTTCGAAGCGGTGCAGAGCGCGATTGTGGAAAAACCCGACCTTATCGTCACCACGCCGTATAACTTCACGGCCATCGGCACGCTGTATGCGCAGGCCAAGGAAGCAGGCATCCCGATCATCGACATCAGCTCCGACTCCGGCGCAGACTCCGGCCGCGTTTGCTTCATTGGGACGGATAACGCCGCTTACGGAGCGCTTGCCGCGGACTATATCAACCAGGTCAAGGGCGGAAAAGCCAACGTGCTTACCATGATGGCCAACCTTGACACCAGCAATCAGCTTCAGCAGCGCGAAGCGTTTGAAGCCAAGTGTGCAAGCGACTATCCAGATGTTAAAACCGTTCTGGTGGATGCGGACAATGCGGACAGCGTCGTGAGCCTTGAGAAGTTCAAAGACGACCTGAAGGCACATCCGGAAATCGATACAATTCTCTGCCTTGAAGGTTTTGCAGGCCCGTCGGCAGCGCTGGCTTGCGAAGAACTCGGTATTAAAGGCAAGGTCACCATTCTGGCCATCGACGACACCGCGGATACGCTCCAGAAGATTCGTGATGGTGAAATCTGGGGTACTATGGGTCAGAACTTCTACAAGATGGGTTATATGGCCGGCCAACTGGCGATGGACTATCTCAGCGGCAAGACCGTTGACTCCGTATACGATTCCGGCACCGTGCTGATCACGGCGGATAACGTGGACACCTATACGTACGAGTAAGTTCTTCCGTCCCGGGCGGGGTGCGCGGTCCGTTCATCACTGAACGCGCGGATATCTCGCAACAACGCAACAGCCGATCCGCTTTCAAGTGGGTCGGCTTTGCGTTTTAGAACGAAGCGAAGGATTTTCCATAGCAGATCTAGGCAAGAAAAAGTTATCGTGAGCGTCAACATCCAAATCTCTTTGCCTCACGAACAACAGACGATCTGAAAAACGTGCGCCGCCAGAAGCTGCGTATCGAAGCTTTGCAGGAGCGCATCGAGCGGCTTCGCTCCCGCGCGGAGTATAACCAGCGGCAGCTTGGCGAGTGCGGCAGCAGCGATCCGACGCGCGACCGGCTGGCGGAGCTAACCTGCTCCCCGAAAAAGTAGTCCACTTAAAAGGAGAAAAAGTTAGTAAAATCAGAAAAAGGAGTGGACAAGAATATGAGCAAGAGTAATTACATGGAGGAGCAGATTGCCTTTGCGCTGAAGCAGGCGAAACTGGGCACGCCGGTATCGGAGGTGTGCCGGAAGATTGCTAATTACCAATTAATAGACAACTACGTTTGAATCTTCTTGCAATATAATTCTGATTCCTTCTATATTGAAGACAGTAACAGATCGCCTTCACCCACAAAATGGATGGAAGCGAATTCTTTCTGTAACTGTTATGGGTTCTTCGGAGTGGAAACTGCATCTGCAATCATGTTTTTTTCTTTGAAAGATATCGACGTATCCCTTCCATGAGTGCTGCGTTGTCTCTCAGATGTGGCAGGCCGGACACCGCTGCGACGCCGATGACGCTTCCACCTGATTGCTTTATCGGGAACGCACCGCCACAATACGCATACTCCATTGGGTCGAGGAGCCAGTCGCGCACCATATCTTCGCCGTTTTCAGTCAACTCGCAGAAAAAGCGCAGGCTGCTTCGCTCGAGCGTATTGACGGTATTCCGCTTTCGACGAAGCCATTGTTCGTGGTATTCGCCCGTACCGTCTGGAAAATACCGAAACACGACTACGCGGTCAATCTCGATCTCAACAGCCAGCGGCCCTTCGTATTCCCGACACGTCTCCACAAGTATTTTACCGAGTTCCCAAGCGTCCGCATGAGAAAATGCGGGGAACTGATACCGCGCCTCGTCCTCAAAACACTGCTGAAGTAGCACTTTCACTTCTGTCTGCTCCATTGTTTCTCCTATCGATTGATGTATTTAATGCCTTGAAAGCATTACCTAGTATATTTATCATAGCACATACCGCCGTTGCGTTGCCGGGGTAATCAGAAAAAGCGTCCAGAAAACCTAAAAAAGAGTGCAGCCAGCGTTTGATCAAATGGGATCATTGATAGACTAGCGTCAGCGATACTGCCGAAAGCGATTGCGCCTTAATTGAATTACGCACAAATATACTTCACGAGAGGTAAAAAAGAGCCAGCCGGAAGAATGCTTGTCACGTGAAAAGCACCCGTCTCCATAGCAATAAAGATTCCTCTGGAGCTCGTCGGTTGGAAGATTCCACCCCCTACAAACCTTACATTAGGGAAGGTTTGCAAGAATGAATTTAAGCAGTTTCCACCGTAATGAAACACGAAAATGGTATAAATATTTCTTTTGACAGTGAAATACTCTGTTATTTGCCCCGAAAACTCTAAAACACCCCAAAATTCTAGAAAAAAAAGAGGATTGACTTTCAAAAATGGAATGCTCTAGACTATCAAATAGCTGGAAATACAGCAAATATTATGATGGAGGCGCACAATGAAATCGCTCAAAAGGAACGTTTGTTTTTTGCTTGTACTTATGGCAATACTTTCCCTAACTGCATGTACAGCGAAAACAGAAACGACCGCCGGTGTTGACAAGCCGGTAACCGAATCAGGCACAGCTGCCACTGGCGGCGTCGGCGACCATGACCAGAACATAGTAATGGCATTGCAGTATGACATGGGTAGCTTTGATACGAACGTAAGATGGGCAAACGAAGATTTCCCGGTCTATTTCCTGATTTACGCTCGCCTCTTCGAGTATGATGAAAACACCAGTGCCATTCCTGGACTCGCGGAAGAAGTAAACGTGATCAGCGACACCGAAACGCAGATCAAGATCCATCAGGGCGCAAAGTTCAGCGACGGTTCCGAGATCACTTCAAAGGACGTTGCTGCAAGCGTTATGTATGCAGTTGAATCCGGCTTAGCAGGCGAGATGCTGGATCAAATCCAGAAAATCGACTGCATCGATGATTATACTCTGAGCATTAAGACGGCATCCGCTTATCCGCAACTAAAACTGGCTCTTGCCGATCCTTTGACTTCCATTGTTCCTGCTTCCTTCCTTGAAGAAGCGAAAACGAATCCTGATCTATGGTCCAATCCGATCTGCTCTGGCCGCTATACGGTCATGGAGAGAGTCGTAGGAAGTTCCGTTACACTCGTGCCGAATGAATATTGGTATGACGAGGCAACGGCGGCGCAGAATGACTCGATCACATTCAAGATCGTCCCTGAAGCGTCCACGAGAACCATCATGGTTCAGACTGGAGAAGCAGATATTTGTGATGGATTCTCCGCGGCCGATATCGAATCGGCAAAGGCAGATCCCAACGTTGCTATTCACTCGATCGCGTCCGCCCGTTATTTCTATATCTTTATGAATTGTCAGGATGAAGTATTCAGCAACAAGCTGGTTCGTCAGGCACTCAACTATGCAGTTGATCGCGACGCAGCATTGATGGTACAGGAAGAAGGACGCGGTCAGGTTATGTATGATTATGTAGCGCCGTGCTGCATGGGGTATGTTGAAAATCCGGGTAATTACTCCTATAACCCCGAAAAGGCGAAGGAACTTCTCGCGGAAGCCGGATATGCGGACGGATTCTCGTTTGATCTGACCTGTGATGCAAGTTTCGGCAGCCTTGCGGCGTTGATTCAGGGCGAGCTTGCCGAAATCGGCGTTACCGTGAATGTTGTGACTGTTGAGCAGATGGTCGACATCATCCCGCTTGTTGCACAGGATCAGTGCGACGCTGCAGTCGTTGCATGGAGCGGTCCACCGGATGATGCGCTCAGCACGCCCTGCTGCCTTGCGGAAGCGGCGATTGGCGCCAACAACTTTGCGCGGTATACCAACGCAGAGCTGGAAAAACTTTGGGCTAACTCGTACCTGCAGGACGACGCGGCTCGCGTAAATGCGTATCATGAGTGGGAAAACATCCTTTGCGACGACTGCCCGTGGATCCCGTTGTACGTGAATGAACAGAGATCGCTTGCGAATGCCGACCTAAAGAACGTTGAGATGTGCTGCATCATGCCCTATAACCTCTATAAGCTGACCTACTGATTGCTTTCTGCAGTCAGTGCATATGCGATTATGCCCTACACACATTGTTAAATGTGTGTAGGGCCTTAGAAGGAGCAGATACGATGTGGAAATTTGTCGTAAAACGATTGTTGCTCACGATTCCGATCATTATTGCAGTAATATTTGTAGTATTTACCTTGCTTCATTTTGCGCCGGGTGATATCACCATGCAGCTTCTCGGTACCAAATGGACACCGGAAGCAGCGGAGACCCTGAGACATGAATTAGGAATTGATCAGCCTTTTATGACGCAGTTTATTAACTATATCAAAGGGATCGTTCAGGGTAACTTCGGCATTTCATATATATCAAGAGAATCGGTGACCAATATGCTGGCTGTCAGTATGCCGAACACAATCTATATTCTGATCACTTCAGTCGTTCTTTCTATCGTGATCTCTATTCCGATCGGTATTCTTGCAGCCCTGAAGCCAAATTCCGTCTTCTCGGGAATCACAACAGCATTTTCATTGATTGGTGTTTCTGCTCCAAGCTTCTGGATCGGACTATTACTTATTCTGCTGTTATCATTAAGGCTGAAGTGGCTGCCTGCATCTGGCCTCGAGTCATTTTCCGCTTTGATTATGCCGTCTGTGGTAATGAGCCTTTCGCATCTGGCGGCGCTGTCGCGTACAACGAGATCTTCTATGATTGAGTCTTTGCGTATGGACTATATCCGGACTGCCAGAGCAAAGGGAGTCAAAAAGAAGGATATCGTGCTCAAACACGCGCTTAGAAATGCATTGATGCCGACGGTTTCTTTGGTTGGCTTTATCATCGGCGAAATGATAGGGGGTGCTACGGTTGTTGAGACGATATTCGGCATTTCCGGCATGGGTCGATTATTGGTCGAATCCGTCAACAAAAGAGACATCAACGTGGTATTGGGCTGCGTAACCATGATGGCGATCTGCGTTGCGGTGATATCGATCGTGACGGACGTTGCGTTTGCGTATCTGGATCCGCGTATCAAGGCGCAATATGTCAGTGGAGGGAAGAGCAATGGCTGAAGTGAAAAGAGTAAATAAGCGGGCGTTTCTGCGCGAACACCGCAAAGACGGCAAAGCGCTGGAGATGGTGCGGATTTTTTCGAGTAATTATCTGGCTATGATCGGCTTGGTGATCTTCCTCATCATACTGATTGCCGTTATTTTTGCTAACGTGATCGCGGACTATAATTCCATTGCCATTGCGACGCATCCTGCCGATAGACTACTGCCACCCTCCGCCGAACACTGGTTTGGTACGGATGACCTCGGGCGGGACGTTTTCGCCAGAGTCTTGCATGGAAGCCGCATTTCCCTTCGGATTAGCGTCGGCGCAGGCTTTCTGGGTCTATTCATTGCAGGAACAATCGGTTCTGTTGCCGGCTTCTATGGCGGCGTTGTCGATAATATCTTGATGCGCGTGATCGACGTTCTGGCTTGCGTTCCCTGCATTGTGCTCGCAATTGCTATGGTTGCGGCGTTTGGTGCGAGCGAGTTCAACCTAATTCTGGCAATTGCGGTCTCAACGACTGTCGGCCTGAGTAGAACGGTCCGAACGGCTGTAATGTCGGTTCGCAACATGGAATATGTGGAAGCGGCAAGAGCGATCGGACAGTCCACATGGAAGATCATACCTCGACATATTCTAATCAATTGCATCGCGCCGATCATCGTACATCTTACGATCATCATTGCGTGCAACATTCTGACGACTGCCGAACTGAGCTTTCTTGGACTCGGCATCTCGGCTCCGACTCCGGAGTGGGGCTGTATGATCGCCATGGCAAGAACGAATATGAGAAGTTACCCGTATTTGGTCATCGCTCCGGGCGTAGCGATCTTTCTCTCTGCAATATCTTTCAACTTAATCGGTGACGGCCTTCGCGATGCGTTGGACCCGAAACTGAAACGCTGACAGGGGGCAATGATTATGAAAAACCACGACCAAGAGCTGCTACTCAATATTGAAAATTTGCATATTCATTTCGTTCTCAAGAAAGAGACCGTGAAAGCGCTCAATGGCGTCGATATCAAGGTCGCCAGGGGCAAGACAATCGGCCTTGTCGGCGAGACCGGCGCGGGGAAAACGACCACGGCGCTGGCTATTATGAACATGATCCAGAAGCCGCAAGGCAGAATCATCGACGGCAAGATCACGCTGGACGGGATCGATATCCTGAGTAAGAACAGAATGGAGATAGAGAGCATTCGCGGCAATCTGGTCTCGATGATTTTCCAGGATCCGATGTCGTCTCTAAACCCCGTTCTGAATGTCGGCGAACAGATCGCTGAAGGGCTGGTTCTGCATAAGCACATGGATCGAAAGGAAGCGTTGGTCGAGGCTGGCGAGCTTCTGGAAAAAATCGGTATTCCCAGGAGCAGGGCCTGCGATTATCCACACCAGTTCTCCGGCGGTATGAGGCAGCGCGTTTTGATCGCCATGGGCTTGGCCTGCAACCCGAAGCTACTGATCGCCGATGAGCCAACCACTGCGCTCGACGTAACCATACAAGCGCAGGTGCTTCAACTGATGCGCGAATTGAAGGCGAATTTCAATACTACAATTTTTATGATCACCCACGATTTCGGTATAGTTGCCGAAATGTGCGATGAAGTTTATGTCATGTATGCAGGAACCGTGATTGAGCGAGGTACGCTGACAGACATTTTTGATCATACGCGCCATCCCTATACGGAAGGGCTGTTCAATTCCTTGCCCGACATCGAGCACAGAAACCGGGAGCTTATCCCTATCCATGGACGTACGGTCGATCCAACAAATCTCCCCGCCGGATGCCCGTTCTGGCCGAGATGTAACTATATATGCGACAAATGCAGGCAAGACATGCCGCCGGAAATACTCGTTTCCGATACACACGGCGTAAAATGCTGGCTGTACGAAAATACCTCTGAAAACCCGCTCATGCGGCGCGATTATGTGGCGGAGGAAAACAATGACTGATCATAATACGATCCTTCAGGTGAGGAATCTGAAAAAGTACTTCAAGGTCGGCGCAGGATTGCTGCACGCGGTGGACGACGTCTCTTTCTCTATTGAAAGAGGAACGACGCTGGGCATCGTCGGTGAATCCGGTTGCGGTAAGTCTACACTCGGTCGTACCATCCTGAGGTTGGTCGAACCTACCTCCGGTGACATCATCTTTGAGGGGAAGAATATCACACACGTTAATCGTCGTGCCATGAAGCAACTGCGTAAAGAAATGCAGTTAATCTTTCAGGATCCGTTTTCTTCCTTAAATCCCAGGATCTCTATTTCGTGTGCAATCGATGAAGCATTGGTTCTGACTGGCCGATATAAGGATGCTGACGAGAGATTCGCAAAGATTCTGGATTTGATGGGATCCGTTGGCCTAGATGAAAGACTTGCAAACGCATATCCCCACGAACTGGATGGCGGATGCCGCCAAAGAGTGGGGATCGCCAGGGCATTGGCAATGGAACCAAAGTTCATCGTTTGCGACGAGCCGGTTTCTGCGCTGGATGTTTCGATCCAGGCGCAGATTCTGAATATTCTGCGGCAATTAAAAAAGGATCACAATCTGACGTATATCTTTATTACGCACGATCTTTCCGTGGTCAACTATATTTCCGATGCGATCGCAGTTATGTATCTGGGGCGCGTGATCGAGATGGCAAAAACGGAAGAATTGTTTGCGAATCCGCTGCATCCTTATACAAATGCGCTGCTATCCGCGCTGCCGATCCCTAGCATCCATAACCGGAAGGAGCGTATCCTGATCCGAGGCGAGATCACATCACCCATCAACCCCAAACCGTGCTGCAGATTTGCGCAGCGATGCGATTATTGTACGCAGGAGTGCCTGGAGAAGGAGCCGCCGTTGGTGGATCTCGGAAACGGCCATATGGTCGCTTGCAACAGGGTAGGTAAATAGCCAAGCAAAACAGTTAGGAACGACAGAAAGTATGAAGGCGATAATTAACGGAAAGCTGGTATTTCCCGAAAGGGTCATATCGGGGAATTTACTCATCGACGGGGAAAGAATCGTTGCTTCCGGCAATGTGGATATTCCTGCGTGTGCTGAGATTATTGATGCGGCAGGGCTGTATGTCGGTCCTGGCTTTGTGGATGAGCACAGCCATGGCTATCAGCAGTATTGCGAAAGTCTGTCCGTGAAAGTGGATCCCGCCGCTGTGGCAGCGGCACATCTCAAGCATGGAACAACGACCTATATTCCGAGCACAGATTATGCCGACTCTTCGGCAGATCATGTACATACTGTGCAAATGTGCATCAAAGCAATGGTTTCGGGAGAGAATACTTCTATCATGGGTATCCATCTGGAAGGGCCTTTCATCAACAGAGAGCTCGGTTCCAACTCGGAAAGTGCAATGAACTATTCCGATGTCTTCTGTGAAAAGCTCTTTTCCATGGCGTCGCCGTATGTACGGCAGTGTACTTATGCGCCGGAACTGCCCACAGCACAAAAGGTGGAAGAAAAACTTCGGAAATATGGAATAACGCCTGCAATCGGCCATACGAACGCCGGACCGAAGGATATTGAAAGGGCTGTTGCATACGGCGCAAAGATCGCGACCCATTTGTTTGATGCCAGTTCAAATTATCAGGGCGTGGGAAAAGCCGCTGAACGGACGCAACATCCGCAGGAATGCACGGCGGACATTCTGCTGGCAATACCGGGGCTCTACTATGAATTGATCTGCGACTCAATGGGCCGGCATGTCACGAAGTACAATGTTTGCGAAGCCTACCGCGCAGCGGGTGAGGATCATATTATCCTGATTTCGGACACTTTTGCAGAAGAAACACCACAAAAAGAAGAGTTGGATGTCAACTACGACGCCGCCGGAACTCTCAGCGGCAGTAGGCTCTGTCTGGCCATGGCAGCGAGAAACTTCATTCGGTTCACAGGTGTGGACATCCGCGTTGTATTTAAATGTGCATCAACGAACGCGGCAAAAGCGATGCAGCTTTTTGACAGTGTTGGTTCCATTGAAGCCGGCAAATTAGCGAACATTGTTTTTGTCGATCCGAGCTTCTTCGTGAAAAAAGTCTTTTTTAAGGGAAAAGAAGTTATGGAAGTCAGAGCATAACAAACGTTAGCACATGAAAGAACAACAAGCCGTTATGCACGATTGGGTCTTTGGAGCTCACGAACGAAAAAACTTTGCCCGTGATCCGACGAACGCAGGAATATCATCGTTGCATCGAAGCGACCGGACGGGGTAAATACCTTTTGAAGATTGGTACAGCAGAGACAAACGACTGTAGAAAGAAGAGGGTTACTATGAAAAAGGTTCGTTGGGGCGTTATCGGAGCGGGTGGCATCGCCGATCGCCGTACGATTCCTGGAATGATGCTGTGCAATAACGCGGAGCTGGTCGCAGTGATGGAGATCAACAAGGAGTTGGCTGAAAGGTGCCGCGCAAAGTGGGGATGTAAAAAAGCTTATGTCACGATAGAAGATCTGCTGGCAGATCCGGAGATCGATGCGGTTTACATTGCAACACCGGTCGTTTGCCATGCCTATCAGGCAATGGCTGCGGCTGACGCCGGCAAGCACATTCTGCTGGAGAAGCCAATTGCCATTTCATCCGAGGAGGGACAGAGAGTCATCGAACATTGCAGAAAGAAGAACGTTCTGATCACCGTTGGCTTCATGATGCGGTTCGGCACCTACGTTCAGGAGATGAAAAAAGCGATCGCTAGCGGAAAGATCGGCAGGCCAGTTTCCGGATATTCACAGTTCACCTGCTGGTTTCCTGATTCTGTAGGCGGATGGGGACAGAACAGGAAAACTGCCGCCGGAGGCGCTATGATGGATATGGGCGTGCATTGCATTGATTTGATGCAGTACATCCTGAACACAAAGGTCAGGCAAGTGGCAGCTTTCCAGGATACGCTGTCTTTCCGGTACGATGTGGAGGATTCCTCCATGGTCATGCTCCGCATGGAAAACGGTACACAGTGCGTGGTACAATCAAATTTCAATATTCCCGATGACGCAGCAAAGTGGCGTCTGGAGTTTTTCGGAGATAAGGGTAGGCTGTTGGGCGATACTGTCATTGGGCAAGTGGATGGCGGAAAACTGGATGAGATTTTTCTAGACAATCCCGGCGAGTACAATGTGCAGCAGGACAAGAAAGACATTGTCGGCGAGGTAAGGAATGTGAAATTCGGCAATTTTTATACCCGTGAGATCACAAGTTTTTCCAATACCATACTCACCGGTGCGCCTGTAGAAGTGCCGGCGGAAGATGCAGTACAAGTACAGCGCGTGATGGAGGCGGCATATCGTTCAAACGAAGAACAGCGTTTCATCGATCTGTGATCTGTAGGCGTACAACTGCAAAGGCATTGAAGGAATATAGATGGCCGCTCTAATCATCTGCTTTTGGTGGGATCGCGGGAAAATGGTTTGCAGGAAACGACCCTGTTTTCCACCTTTTTCTGTAACATACTTCCAATAGAAGCTTAATGGGAGTTAGAATGCGTTTTGAACCAAAATATCGAAAACGGGAGATATAGGCCATGAAAGAAACCAAAATATATTCTGTTGGAGAAATGGCGGAGACTTGTGGTATTTCGCCGAGGCAGTTGCGTTATTACGATCAAATCGGCGTGATACGCCCCAGCTATCGAAATCCGGAAAACGGCTACCGATATTACAGCGAGGATCAGATAGAACCACTGTTATTCCTCAAAGAATTGAAGCAGATCGGTATTTCCAATGACAGTATCCAACGTTTGTTTATCAATAGAGACGTGGATCAGCTCGTACAGGAATTGCAGATCAATTTGACTATGGTGGAACAGGAGATACAAGCTGCATTCGCGCGATATCACAATATCGTGAACGCACTTGTTTTGAATACACGCGCGCTTGCGTATCTGCATGGGGAGGAAGCGATACTATCTTCCGAATATTCACAGTTTCGGATCAGTATTGTCAAGGTGCCTGCGGTCAAGATCCTGTATTTGCAATTTGACGAGGATCTTGAGTATGGTGATCGGAATGCATATATCAACCACGTTGTGGAACTCACCCGCCTGGCCGAATCTACAAAGCTAAAACTGGCGGATACAAAGATGTTTATTCGTCACGCCAACTTGCGTTTGCGAACCGGCGAAGAGTCATTCGAGAAGAAATCGACCTATGAGTTTGCCCAAGAGATCGTTAGCGAGAACATCCCTGAGAATCTGGTTAATGTGAAAACATTTGGCGGCTTTCAGGCACTATGCACCGTGAATGTAGGTGCACTGACCTCTACCCCACAAGCCTATGAGATCCTGCCCAAATGGGCGCGGGATCACAACTTGGCAATTTCCGATACCTCAGTGGAAGAATACATGGTGGATGCACTTACATCTTCTGATGAAGATCGTTTTGTTACAAGGATCACCATTCCACTTCTGGATAATCCAGGGAAAAAAAGCTGAACGAAGACGAGCAAGGCAGGATGGACCCCTCATCGGTTTCGATTTGTGGCTGAAAACTTTCAACATTAGCGCTTCTTTCGAAAGCAGATAAAAGGAGATGGATCGTAACGAAAAGAAATAGGGAACGATCCGATCATGTTGTGTGTGTAGGCCGGTGATATGAACTGCCGGACTTCCTTTCTGGCGGCTTTCCGTGTTTTAAGTGAAAGAGCCAAGGTTCGGTTGCTGGAACGATAGTAAAAAAATGCTAGAGGAGAATTACATAAGATGAACATGACGACAACATTGGCGGGCTCTAATTTCTCGAAGGTTTTGCCTGAGGGGTGGGATATCAACCGCATTATGGAATGCGTTTCAAATTCGCCAGAATCCGTTTTCACACCGCAATCGTTCTGGAACAAAGATTTTCGACCGGTTATCTGCTCCAACCTTGAAGAATTCGGCGTATACATGGGGCATGAAATTGCCATGCAGATCCGGCAGACCAAGGAGGAAGGCCGTGAGCTGATTTTGATCTTGCCGGTCGGCCCGATGGGTATGTACAAATGGGTCGTTTATTTTCTCAAGCAATGGAACGTGGATTGCAAACATGTATATGGGTTTAACATGGACGAGTGGAGTGATGCCGAAGGCAACACACTGCCAGCAAGCGACCCCGCCGCATTCCAAAATGCCATGATCAATGCGCTGTATGGTCCGCTTGGCGAATTAACGGTGCCGGAGAGCCAGCGTAACTTTGCGACTCGCAACAATCTACCGCTATATCATGAAAAGATCAAAGCACTGAAGGCGCGCGGTGCAAAACAGGTGCTGGTGTTCGGTATAGGCCGAATGTGCCACATTGCGTTCTGGGAGCCGCATCTTGCCAAGGATTATGCTACGCAAGAGGATTGGATGCATGTACCGCATCGGTTAGGCGTCAATCTGCATCCGTTCACAATAGAGCAAAACGCCATTACGAGTTTCCGCTCAAGCTGGCCGCTGATCCCCTGCTATGCCAATACCATTGGACCGGCGATCCTGTTTGCTTCGGATTATATCATCGGCGGTGCGGACGGCATACTGTCTCGCGGCATGCAGTGGCAAGGCATGAGCTTATGGATGACCTTGCGCTATGGTCCGGATATGCATATTACCTCGAGTTTCATACCGACGATGCCCGGCAAGCTCTTCTTTATGGAAGAACTTGCAGGACCGCTCTGCGCGGATACCAACTGATCGTAAAAGTAAGTGCTAGCTCTCTTAATGGCAAGGTGCAGCGGGTTTCGTTTGGTACGTCAAGGCAACGAGTGTGCGAAATAGAGGAAGCTCCGTTGTTATCAATGCGACCGCGAACGTGTGTTGCCTAGTGGAATGTGCGCCAAAGAACGCAGATAACCAGTCGTCATATGAAAAGGTTCTTTCCGGTTCTTGGTTGAACCCTCGCCATGGCAGCAATCGCGCATTCCCAGTTGCTGTGGACGAACTGGTTTGCCAAGGAGTCATTTACAACGCATAAAATCAAAGAATGATGCGTTTTGAGTGGCGCTTGCGTTCGAAACGTTTTAGCCGAATCGAAAGGTACTACAGCACGTTATATATTGCTTATGGGAAGGAAAACAATGCTATGGTCAATCCGGCTTATTACGGACACGAAACGCAGATCTTTGGGGTTGAGGAACACAGGCTTGTCGGCGGCAAGGGAGACAGTATGCGTTTACTTGAGGTGAAAAACGGTCTTGGGCTCGATTTTACTGTTTCAGCAGATCGTTGTGCCGATATCTCCCGTTTATCGTTCGGCGGCGTAAACTACGGGTTTTTCTCTGTAAACGGGTATGTTGCACCTTCGTATTATGATGACAGAGGCTACGGCTGGCTAAAAAGCTTTACGGCCGGATTTCTGACAACCGTCGGTTTTCTCAACGCGGGTAATCCCTGCATTGACGAGGGCGTTGCGCTGCCCCAGCACGGCGGGCTTTCCCATCTCCCCGCGGAACAGGTTTACTGGGAATCGGACCCACAG
Source organism: Eubacteriales bacterium (assembly GCA_021373115.1). Classification (GTDB taxonomy): domain Bacteria; phylum Bacillota; class Clostridia; order Christensenellales; family CAG-138; genus UBA7703. The sequence goes on from JAJFTI010000016.1 coordinate 50,559, forward strand.
GCCGTTCGCATTCACGCAACGGTACGGCATGCCGGAATATTCGCCGAGAAGCTCATACTGGATCGTACGATCGAGTGTTCGTTGATAAAAAACGAGATCGTTATTACCGATCACGCCGAAAATATGGGGGATGCGAGAAGCCCGCTCATGCTGCTTTACCATCTGAACATGGGCTATCCGCTGCTTTCAGAAACTGCACAGCTGAAAATTTCTTCTGTTTCCGTCGAAGCATGCAACGCGCGCGCCGCGGAAGATATTGACACATGGAACATTATGCTGCCGCCACAGAAGGGCTTTGTGGAGCAGTGCTACTATCATCATGTAGTTGGCGGTACCGGACATGCAGCAGTCTTCAATCCAGCAATCGGAAAGGGCCTTATCGTTCGGTTCGATCCATCGAGTCTCGACTGTTTTACAGAATGGAAAATGATGGGACATAAGGATTATGTGTTGGGTTTGGAACCGGGAAACTGTTATCCTGACGGGCGTGATGTGATGCGGCGTAAGGGGAAGCTCAAGTTTCTTGAACCGGGCGAAAGCAGGAAATATTCCATCACTCTGCAGATCCTTGAAAATGCGGAACAGTGGGATATGATATGACTCATGCCGGCGGATGGGGAAAACCAGAAGTTTTATAAGTCTGAATTCGTCAAAGAAGCAATCGCTAACCGGCTAAACCGGCTAAACGGTACATCGTCGAGAATGGAAAGGAAAAATCAGTGAGGAGCAAAGGCGTCTTGTGCGCATTGGGTGCTGGGATTTGCTGGGGGGCAAGTCTTGGAGTGTTTGCACGCAGCCTGACGGCGCTTGGATTTTCCGCCATGCAGATCACGGCGGTGCGAACGACGATCAGCGCCGTGTTCTTCTGCGTATTTGCCTTGCTAAAGGATCCTTCAGCATTTCGCGTACGCCCCCGAGATCTATGGATTTTTTTGTGTTCCGGCATTATCAGTATAACGGCCTTCTGTTGGTGCTATTTCACGGCAACAAAATACTGCTCGCTGGCGGTTGTGGGAATCTTGGTATATACGGCGCCTGTTTGGGTCATCCTGCTTTCCGCGCTTGTGTTTCGGGAGCGCGTTACGAAGCGAAAACTCGCCGCAATGGTTATGGCGGTGGTTGGTTGCGTGCTAGTGAGCGGAATCAGCGGAGGCGTGGGGGGTGTTTCGACGATTGGTCTGGTTACGGGGCTTTTGGCAGGCTTAACATTCGGTACATACACCGTATTTACGAGATTCGCCGTTTCTAAATACCGGACACTGACAATCAGCCTGTATTCGTTCCTCGTCGCATCCATATCCTCACTGCTTATGGGTGGTCCGGCCGAAACGATAGAGAAAGTATGCGCTCCGAAAGCGCTGCCTTATGCCGTTATAGGGGGCTTGATCTGCGCTGCGGTGCCTTACTATCTGTACACCAGAGCGATGGAGTATCTTGACAATGGAATGGTCAGCCTCCTCGCAACAGTGGAGCCGGTGATCGCTGCACTGGTGTCCGTACTGTATTATCGCGAGGCGATCACTGGTTCGACAATAGCGGGTATTGTGCTGATTCTAGCGGCGGTTGTTACGCTTGCGTTACAGGGATTTCGTAAAAAACAGGGGAAAATATACCGTGTCCGAGTGATAAGACACCGTAAAAGGCGCTATTAAGAAGAAATATACCTCGCGTGTATTTGCAAGAGAAATGTTAAAAGTAAAAATCTACAAGGAATGACGCAGTTTTTCGTTCTATGCCGCGAAAGAAGGGGCGTACACCAACACGATGCTGCAGTACAACCGGCTGCCGCTTCTGTATTTCGTAGTGTTTTTCGATGAATCCTTGTAGATGATACGGTTCCAGCTATGGTTTTCAGCATGATTGGCGCGGAGAGTTCGGGGGGCGTATCACTCGTGGAGGGGGTGCTGTTCTCATTGTTCGCGGCGCGAGCATCGTATTTTTGCATGATCTATATCGGGGCGCTGAATACAAGATTCGGGAACTTTTCGAGCGGACAGGTCGGGTAGGTGACAGGCCGAAGAATGGACGCAGAAATGTTGTTTATGGTAATTGGTATTCGGATTCAGGTGCAGGATTCGAAGCGGGTCTTTAAAAATGGATTTCAATTGAATGGAGCGTTCGACGAATGAATCAACTGGATAATATCCGCGATACGCGGGCGGAGATCGATCTGGATGCTTTGCGACAGAACATGCAGGCAATTCGTCTGGCGGTTCCAAAGGGCGCTTTGATTTCCGCCGTGATAAAAGCGGATGGATACGGGCATGGAGCAACACGGATCGCAGGGATTTTACTGGATAACGGAGCGGATTATCTGGCGGTTGCGATCGTTGAGGAAGGAATTGAACTTCGTAAAGCCGCAATCACCGTCCCTATTATGATTCTGGGGCATACCGGGTTTCAGCGTGCGGACGAGGTGGTGCGATACGATTTGGAGCCCTGTGTTTATCGCTTGGAAGATGCGCAGCGGTTTTCGGATGAAGCCGTCCGGCAAAAGAAACAGGTAAAAATACACATTAAGATTAACAGCGGCATGAACCGGATCGGATATTTCCCTTGCTCGGACGCCGAAGAGGAGATCACCCGTATCGCAAGTCTGCCCAACATCCTTTTAGAGGGGATTTTCACACATTTTTGCACTTCGGACGCTCCGGATCGGACCTTTACCCGGCTGCAAGCGGAACGGTTCGAAGATTTCTGCGCACTGCTGGAACGGCGTGGAATCACATTCCGCCTGAAGCACTGCTGTAACAGCGCTGCGATTATCCACTACCCGGAATACACCTTCGATATGGTACGTGCCGGCATCCAACTGTATGGCTTGCAACCATCCATTAATATGTCAACGGGTAGCATTCAGTGCAACCCTGTTATGAGCTTGAAAACAAGGATTGTCCAGATCCGGGAAATTTGTCCCGGTGAAAGTGTAGGATATGGAAGAGCGTATATTGCGACGAAGCAAAGGACGATTGCGACGCTGCCGATCGGATATGCGGATGGATATCCGAGACAACTTTCCGGAAAAGCGGATGTGCTGATCCACGGTTGTCGGGCCAGACTCATTGGCAATATCTGCATGGACATGTGCATGGCGGACATCAGTCCGATCCAAAATGTCAAGATTGGAGACGAAGTCGTTCTCTTCGGGAATCAGTGCGGCGCGGCATTGCCGGTGGATGAGCTGGCCGGTATTCTGGGCACGATTAATTATGAAATCGTATGCAGAATTGGGCGCCGTGTGCCCCGTGTCTATACCGCCAAAGGGGAAACAATATACGTGAAGAACTACCTCGCTTGAGGATGTTGATCAGCGCGTTATATACAGATGATACCCATATGATTATCCCGCATACGGCCTTTGAAAGGCACAATGATTTAATCGCTCTACATATTCTTGCCGAAGGAACGCAGGCAGCGGCGCGATTGCTGACCGGGGAAAACGTACTGCTGTGATTACATTTGATATTACGATATTTGATTTGAAAGGCGCAAAACATGAAATTTTCTGAGCGTATCAACTGTTGCAGTCAATCGCCGATGCGCAAGTTCCACTCGGATGCCGAACTGGCGAAAAGCAGAGGAATTAAAATCTATCAACTAAACATAGGTCAACCGGATATTCTAACCCCGCAATCGTATTTTGAGGTGATATGCAATTCCATTCAGCCTACGCTTGCGTATGCGCCGTCACCTGGAATTCCGGCTCTGGTTTCGAAAATGATACGGTATTACAAGGAACTAGGCGTTGATTATACGCCCGATGACGTACTGATTACTGCGGGCGGGTCCGAGGCATTGTCTATCCTGATGAATTGTATCCTAGATCCGGGCAGCGAAGTTATCATACCGGAACCATTTTACCCGAATTATCACGCGTTTATTGAAACTGCGGGAGGCGTTATTCGCCCGCTGTCAACCAAGGTGGAAGAAGGGTATGCATATGCGGACAAGGATAAATTGGAGACGCTGATCAACCCGAATACCCGCGCAATCCTTTTCACAAATCCGGGGAATCCGACTGGCGTCGTGCTCAGCGAGCCGCAAATGCGAGTGATAGCCGACGTAGCAAAAGAGCACGGACTGTTTGTCATCGGGGACGAAGTGTATCGTGAGTTTGTCTATGGCGGCGAGCAGCTGCTGACGATTGGAATGTATGAGGATATCGCAGAAAACGCGGTGGTCATTGACTCGGTGTCCAAGCGTTTCTCCGCTTGCGGCGCGAGAATTGGCGCATTGATAACAAAAAACAAAGAATTACGGAAAAATGCATTAAAGCTGTGCCAAAGCCGCTTATCCGTAGCGACACAAAACCAGATTGCTGCGGCGGCACTATACGATTTGAAGCAAGACTACTTTTCAGATGCCAGGAATGAATACAAGCTGCGACGGGATACAATTTATCGTCGTCTGCTCGCGATGTCGGGGGTTGTCTGTTCTGAACCCAAGGGGGCGTTTTATGTGATGGCGAAACTGCCTGTAGATAACACCGACACTTTTCAAAAATGGTTGTTGACCGATTTTCAATTTAACGGTGCAACAATTATGGTTGCACCTGGAGCGGGATTTTATGCAACGCCAGGAATGGGAATGGATGAAGTGCGGCTCGCCTATGTTTTGTGCGTCGAGGAAATTGAAACGGCAATGGATGTACTGGAAGCCGGAATGAAAGTATATAATCAAAATCAAAACTGAGGTGTCCCCAAAATCGCAGTCCGCTTTTTATGGAGCAGGTCAAACAGGGCATAGTTCAGGTGTTCGAGTCCCATTGCCAGAATTTGTTAATTTCAGAATCTCCCATATTGTCCCCCAAGCGGGTTACAAAGAGGGTTTTGGGGCAAAAGGAAAGAGCCGAAAACGTTAGAGTTTATCGGCTCTTTTTCTGGTGCGACCGGAGGGATTTTCCACTTGGCTGCGGCTTGCGATCTGCGCGGCGCAAGCGTTCGCCTGCGCTCCCCGGCCGCGAAAAACGCCGACACTGCGGCGTTTTTTTAACGCGGCTTCAAATCCCTCTGAATCAAAGCCAAAAGAAAGAAGACCACGAGGGTCTTCGTTCTTTTGGTGCGACCGGAGGGATTTGAATCCAAAAAGCGGATTCGTGCCTGCGAATTTTCGATACGTAAATACGAAGAAAGCGCCGACTTTGGCGCTTTTTTGAAAGTGATGTTCTTTTACGCGAATTCGTAATGATCTGCCCCCGTATTATGGTTCAGGAGCAATGTTAGTATATGAATCGTTCTACGCAGCGATTGGGATTACGGTTTGAGGAGCGGGCGGTCGCCCGCTGAGGCTCGAATGCGGCCTGACCTGATTGTAGTAGCGAACCCATCGTTGCGTCAACACTTGTGCCTCATACATGGTGTCAAATAACTCGCCATTCAGGAATTCAGCTCGCATACGAGCATTGAAGCTCTCGATATAGCCGTTTTCCCACGGGTTGCCCGGTTCAATAAAAGCGGTGATAGAACCTGCGGCGCTTAGCCATTTACGAATCTGCTTAGCAGTGAATTCGCTTCCGTTATCGCTTCTCATATACTCCGGAACCCCGTGAGTTAACATGAGATCAGACAGTAATTCAATTACATCATTATTCCGCCAACTTCTGCGGGGCACACTGGCGAGGCATTCATGCATGTATTCGTCCAGGACGTTCAGGAATCGTATCTTCCGGCCATTACGGGTTTTGTCTTCAACAAAATCATAACTCCATACATGATTCTTCTGCTCAGCTCGCAGGCGGATGCAGTTGCCATCTGTCAGCCAGAGTCTGCGCTTCTTTATCTGCTTTTTCGGCAGCTTCAATCCTTCTTCCCGCCAGATTCGTTCTACACGTTTGTGGTTGATCAGAATGCCTTCATTCCGAAGCATATAGGTAATCATCCGATACCCGATTCGACCGTAATTGGTAACCAATCGGATGATCGCGGCATGGATCTCGTCTTCGTCAGCTCGCTTCACAGGCTCATACCGGCAACTGTTGCGGTTGATTTGTAATACCCTGCAAGCCCGTCTTTCTGCCACATGATGTTTGACCACGGCATACTTGACAGCCGCTAAGCGCTTGGCAGGGCTCAAAAGTTTTTTGAATTCACATCCCGAAGAATTGAGATGTCCAGCGCCTGCTCGGCTACTAGCTTTTTCAAGCGTGCGTTTTCTTTTTCCAGCTCTTTCATTCGTCGGGCGTCGCTGGTGCTCATCCCACCGTATTCTTTTCGCCATCGATAATATGTCTGCCCCGTGATTCCTAGCCCTCTACAGGCCTCAGCGATCGTTTTTCCCTGGTTGCAATGCAGCTCTACCTCCCGCAGCTTGACGATGATCTGTTCGACAGTGTAATTCTTTCTTGCCATCTTCTTTCAGCTCCTTTGTTAGTCTTTTTTCTCTTTTTCCTAACATTGTAGCTGGCCCAACTCCGTGGGGCTAGATCAGACATCGTTGGTGCGATATGCGCCGGTCGACGCAACACATTTACCCTGCCTCATGCATAGAGGCGTGCGATATGAATGGACGCTTTTAGTGTATACGTTTAATAACGAAATCCTTGTCCTTGCCCTTTTACGCAACGGCAATACCACCCCATATTATCATTGCTTAGAAGTTCTAAAATAAAAATCACTTCTGCTGAATCGGACGGTGACATTGCATACCGATCAAGGTGCCGTCTTTTCTTCGCGTGGTTTTCAACTATCTTACGACGGTTATCCTATCCTTCGATCTATGTCCCGGGTCGGTACGTCTACGGATAATCCAATTGTTGAAGCCCTCAACGGTTGGATAAAGAGCGAACTGTATCAAGAATTTGATCTTCGTAATACCGATGACCTTCTTAGCACGCTTGATCCGTATGTGTCTTTTTTAACCTCGAACGTCCTGCTGCCGCGCTCAACTACAAAAGCCCTGCCCAATTTCGCTTAGATCAGGGCGTTGCTTGATTTATTTCCTCTACTTTTACTTTACAGGTTCACTGGTCCATAAGGTTTTCTCAATGGTGAAGGGGAATCTATTCGACATGCAAATGTTCCACACGGATCGGGGCAGCGGGTTCGATAATATGTTGATCGATGAGTTGTTCGACAGTTTCCAGATCAACCGCTTGCTGAGCATGAAGTGATACAATCGCGCGACTGCTTACGGGCACGTGTAAATCATTGATAAGTACATTTAATATACAAAAGGGATGAAGTATTCGAGCTAAAAAGATCATTCACGTTGAAAGGACAGAATCATTCGGTTGACAATGACCAAACGAACCAATACAATAAAAAACAGCAGAATTTAAAAGAAAACGATAATGCTGGACGGGGAGGAACCATATGCCCGGGTATTTGATTGGCGTCGATATCGGGACACAAGGAACGAAAGCGGCGCTTTTTGACGAAGCGCTTGGTGTACGTGCGACGGCGTTTGAACCGTCCAGCCTTATTTCGCCGGAGCCAGGTACCGTTTGGCAGGAACCGGACGTGATTTACGGATCCTGTGCAAACGTGATCCGGAGTATAATGGAGGAGTCCGGTGTGCGTCCGCAGGATGTTCTCGCCATCGGGTTGGACGGTCAGATGGCGGGTATTATGGGCGTGGACGAAAACGGCGAAGCGACCACATATTACGATTCATGGCTTGATATGCGTTGCGGAAAATACATGGATCAGATGCGACAAAAGGCTGGTCGGCGGATTATCGAAATCAGCGGCGGACCTGTCACATACATTCACGGACCGAAAATCCTTTGGTGGAAAAATGAGCACCCGGAAGCTTATAAAAAGACAGCTTTTTTTGTTTTGCCGCATGCCTACGTGGTAGGAAAAATGACTGGCCTGCGCGGTGCAGAAATTTACTTCGATTATACACATCTGCATTTTTCCACATTTGGCGATAATGCGAATAAATCCTGGTCCGAAGAGATGCTCGACTTGTTCGGCGTAGATCGCGCGAAAATGGCGCGCGTTGTATCCCCGTTTATGATCGTGGGGAAGACCACCAAGGAGTTCGCCTCAATCAGCGGATTGATCGAGGGAATTCCGGTGTCAGCGGGCTGCGGCGATACGGCGGCGGGCACATTTGGGTCCGGTATGTTTGAAACTGGGCGTGTGCTGGACTGTGCCGGGACCGCATCCGTACTTTGCAGCGTCGTTGACGCGTATGTGCCGGATACGGCACACGAAACAATGACCATGATGCGCAGCCCCATCGATGGGTTTTGGCTGCCGCTTGCATATATCAACGGCGGCGGTATGTGCGTACGTTGGTTTCGGGATACGCTTACTGGAATACCATGCGCACAGTATGACGAACTGGAACGGGAGGCGGAACAAGTTCCGGTCGGCAGCGAAGGCGCCTTATTTATTCCGCATTTTTCCGGGCGCGTTCTGCCGAACAATCCAAATTTGAAGGGCAGTTTTTTAGGCTTGGATTTTAAACATACGCGGGGTTATCTCTATAGGGCGGTGATGGAATCGATCGCCTACGAATACCGCTATTTTCTTTCGGTTCTGCGCGAATTATACCCCGAAGAGCGTTTCGAATGTTTGTCAGTGATTGGCGGCGGTGCGAAATCTGCGCTGTTTAACCAGATCAAGGCGGATGTGCTCGGCGTTGAAGTGAACACCTTCCAAACAGGCGAAACGGCGCTGATCGGGAGCGCCGTGATTGCAGGATACGGCGCGGGAGTGCTTGACGATTACCGCGCACCGATTCTCCGGGTTATGCAAAAAACGAGGGTATTTTTAGCCGAATGTCAAAACACCCAGCAATACCGTGTTTTTGCGGACGCATATCTTCTGGCGCTGGAACATCTGACGGGTTTCTATGCAGAAGAACTGCGCTTGCAGAAAGACGAAATGAAAATCAGATAGAGGATACGATTATGGGCGAACAACAGGAAGTATTATTTGCGGAAGTCCGCAAACAGAACATTGTGGAAATGGTCAACGGAAAAGGCCGCGCAACCGTTGCGGAGCTTTGCAAGGAATTCAACGTGTCGTCCGCGACAATCCGAAACGACTTGCGCGAGTTGGAGGAAGCCGGCGCGTTGAAGCGTACGCACGGCGGCGCGATCAACAAACGCCGTGTTTCCTACGAGCTGAATACCTATGAAAAAGAGGTGCAAAACGTCAACCGGAAACGTGCAATCGCGCTTTCGGCGGTCGGATACGTGCATCCAGGCGATTCAATCGCAATCGACACGGGGACGACTACGTTTGAATTGGCGAAACTTTTGGGCAGTATCGCGGATCTTACCGTTGTGACAAACGATCTTCAGATAGCCGCCTATCTGGAGCGCAACACAAACGCCTATATAATTATGGCGGGTGGAGCGGTGCGCCGTCATTTCCATTGTACCGTGGGTGATTCGGCGATTAATACGGTCAAGAATCTGCATGTGGACAAAGTGTTTATCGCTGCAAACGGTGTTCATATCAAAAAAGGCCTTACGACGCCGAATATGGATATGGCGTCGATTAAAATGCAACTGATCGAGTGTGCAGACGAGGTGTTTGTTCTGGCAGATTCTTCCAAGATTAACACCAGCGCCTTTATCTCGTTTGCGCCGCTTTCGAGAGTAGACGTGTTGATTATGGACGATGAAGCGGATCCGATGTATTTAAAAGAGATAAAAGCGATGGGCGTAGATGTGATTACCGCAGAAATCAAAAAATAATAAAAGTAAATAATAACAAACGATTGAAAACAATAACATACCGCGCTATAATGATGACAGAAAATGGCGATCAAGGAGTTGCGGTATGGGTAAAAATGATTTAGGAATTGCATTGATTGGAGCCGGCCGCGCCGGAATGATCCATGCGGAGAACTTCGCCCATCGGGTGGAGGGAGCGCGCATCGTCGCCGTTGTAGACGTTGTGGAAGAGAACGCAAAAAAATCTGCTGCGCTGTTGGATTGTGAAAAGTTCTACACGGACTATACGAATATATTGAACGACCCCTCCGTGCAGGCGGTGATGGTCGTTTCGCCAACCAACCTGCATAAACAGATCGTGATTGACTGCGCGAACGCAGGGAAACATATCTTCTGTGAAAAACCTATGGCTATGAATACTACGGAATGCGACGAGATGATAGAGGCATGCCGGAAAAACCGTGTAAAGCTGCAAATCGGCTTTATGCGTCGGCATGACGAAAATTTTTGTCGCGCAAAGGAACTTGTCGAATCCGGCACGATCGGCGAGCTTGTTTTAATTCGCTCCAATACACGCGGACCGAGCAAGCCGCGCCCTTGGATGTATGACATAAAGAAATCCAACGGGATTCTCGCAGAGATCAACAGTCACGATATCGACAGTATTCGCTGGTTTGCGGGATCGGAAATTAAGCGCCTTTTCGCGGTTGCGGGTAATTACCGTAACCCTGAGGTGGCTGCCGAATACCCGGATTATTATGATAATGTCGTGATGAACGGCGTATTTGAAAATGGGATTCAGTTTTCGATTGACGGCGCGGCTTATGTAGAGTATGGGTATGATTCCAAGATGGAACTGGTCGGGACCAAGGGCGTTCTGCACATTGGCCGTAACGAAGGCGCCTTTCTTCGCTATGCCACGGCGGAAACCGGTATCTGCGAACCGTTTATCCAGAGTTGGATGACGCTTTTCAAAGATGCATATCTTGCCGAAGATAATTCGTTTGCCAGCTGTGTGCGGCGCGATATGCAGCCGAAGGTAACCGGTGCCGACGGGCGCATGGCTGTACGCATTGTAGAAGCAGGAAATGAATCGATCTCGAGCGGCGGGATTGTCGAGTTATAGAAAAGCATGTGCCCATGTGTGCCGAAGGTGTACTATTGCCGGACATCGCCGGGATACGTCGCATATCTGACCGTAAAGGTAAGGAGAAAAAATGAAAGCGCTGAAATTATTTGGGCCGAAGGACATCCGCCTTGTGGAAGTTGCCGTGCCCGAAATCGACGACAACGAAATTTTGCTGAAAACGGAAGCCGCGGCGATTTGCGGAACGGACATACGCATGTGGCAGAATGGTTGCCAGGGAGTGGACGAAACGCACCCGCTTACACTGGGGCATGAATTTTCGGGGGTGATTGAAGAGGTCGGGAAAAACGTTCCGTTCTATCAGCCCGGCATGGTGGTTGGTATGCAGCCGAATATCGGCTGCGGTATCTGCGATGCGTGCGTTGCGGGCAATTTTCACCTTTGTGAAGATTACCGCGCGTTTGGCATCAATATGGATGGAGCGTTTGCCGAATACATAAAGATACCGTCGGAAGCGATTGTACGCGGCAATTTGGCTGTGCTTCCGAACGGAGTTTCCTGTGAAGAAGCCGCTGTCAACGAACCGCTCAGCTGCGCATATAACGGGTTTACCAAATGCAGCGTACAGCCTGGGGAACACGCGCTGGTTGTCGGCGCGGGCCCAATCGGCGTGATGCACGCAAAGCTGCTGCACATGGCGGGGGCAATCGTTGCAATGAATGATCTTTCCGGCGAGCGTCTGGAGCAATGCAGATCTATTATGCCGTTCATTTCGACCTACTGCGGGGATGATCTGGCTGCGTTTACCAGGGAGTTTACGCTGGGTCGCGGGCTGGATATCGCAATTACGGCCTGCCCGGTTCCTTCCGTACAGGCGGCTATGCTTCCGCTGATGAACTATGGCGGGCGCGTCAATTTCTTCGGCGGTATTCCCGAAGGGAAGCAGCCGGTTCCTATCAACACGAATTTTGTGCACTACAAAGAGCTTTTTCTAACCGGTTCAACGCGGTCCAGCATAGCGCAGTTTCGCAGGACACTGGGATTTATTTCACAGGGGCTGCTGGACATTCGCAGCGTGATTACCGATCGATATGCGTTGAACGATATTACAGATGCCTTTGAAAATGCACGTCAGGCAAAGGGAATCAAGCACCTTATCCATTTTTAACGTTTGGAGCAAGGGGAGGGCCGCGGGACATGGTTAGAACGGTATTGGGCGACATTGCCGGGGACGTGCTTGGCCACACGCAGTGCCATGAGCATTTGTTCATTGAGAAAGGAACGTCGTTTGACTGTAACCCGGCGCTTTACATGGAGGACGAGGACCGGACTGTAGACGAGTTGCGAGCGTATGTACACGCGGGGGGCAAAAGCGTTGTGGACGCGCAGCCACCGTTCTGCGGAAGAATGGCAGAAAAGCTGGTGGCTGCTTCCATGCGTGCAAACGTGCATATCATTGCGGCGACCGGGGTTCACAAACGGCAGTTCTATCCGGCGGATGCGCCGATTCTGGCGATGACGCGCGAAGTGCTTGCCGAATTCTTTGTTTCGGAATTGCGCGAAGGGATGATTTCCGAAAAGGGCGAACGGTTCGGCGCTTGCGCGGGTATTGTGAAAATTGCGTTTGAAAGCGACGGTTCGCTCGACGATCGATTAACGGATGCGGCGATTGATGCCGTCCTTGAAACCGGTGCGCCGTTGATGGTCCACACAGAAAAGAACTGCGGCGTGCTTCCGTTGATTAACCGTGCAGTTAGGCGAGGCGTTTCCGCCGAACGCGTGATCATTTGCCACATGGACCGGACGAGCCGGGAAATGGATGTCCATCGTGCGGTGCTGGAAACCGGCGCATATCTGGATTACGACAGTATCCATAGGTATAAATACCTTTCCGATGATGAAGAATTGGACATCATATGCAAAATGCTGGAATTCGACTATGAAAAGCAGTTACTGCTGAGCCTGGATACGACGAACCGGCGCTTAAGAAGCTACGGCGGGGAAACGGGGCTCGATTATATACTGACTGTTTTTTTTCCAATGCTGCGCCTTCGCGGTGTCACCGAGGAACAACTTTTTATGATGAGCACAGAAAATCCGGCGGCAGCGCTTGCATTTCGGTAAGGACAAATTTAGAAAACAATTCGGTAAGATTTGTCGAACGATCCACGGTAAAACCGCAACCGAATAAAGAATGATCAAAGGAGAAGCAACAAGTGACATACAAAAGAGCCGATCGTCCAACCATGTACTTTATCGGCGTGACAACCGGGAAGTCGTCGATCATGCAAGTTTTTCCCAAATGGGTCGAAGCACTGGGCATAGATGCGGTCATCAAGGGCATGGATCTACCCATTCATGCCGAACCGGAGCTTTACCGCGAAGCGGTTTCGTTCATCAAGAACGATCCTCTTTCGCTTGGGGCATTGGTGACGACACATAAAATCGATCTGTATAACGCTGCTAAAGATTTGTTTGATTATATGGATCCATATGCGCAGCAGTTCGGAGAGCTCTCGTCCATTTCAAAGGGTGCGGATGGGTCTTTGCGGGGGCACGCGAAGGATCCGATTACCTGCGGCATGGCGATGGAGGAATTTGTTCCGTCTGCGTATTGGACGGAGAACCCGAACGCCGGCGTAATGATTATGGGCGCAGGCGGCAGCGCAATCTCCATGTGCGCATATTACCTGCGAAAAGAATTTATCGGCAATCAACCACTTACGATAACAGTGTGCAACCGCAGCAAACCACGCCTGGACGAACTGAAACACATCTGCGAAGCGCTCAATCCGGGCACGGTGAAAATGGAGTACTGCTTGACGCCGGAGCAGGGACAGAACGACAAGGTGCTTGCCGGCATGGCCACCGGATCGTTGATTATCAACGCAACGGGTCTCGGCAAGGACCGCCCCGGGTCGCCGCTGACGGACGACGCCGTGTTTCCACAAAAAGCGATGGTTTGGGAAATCAATTATCGCGGCGAGTTGAATTTCCTTCATCAGGCGCAGGCGCAGCAGGCCGCGCGCGAACTGAACGTTCAAAACGGTTGGATGTATTTCATTTATGGCTGGACGCAAGTCATGGCGGAAGTATTTCATCGCGAAATTCTAGGTGAAACGCTGAGAAAACTCAGTGATATTGCCGCGGTCTGCTGAATGGAAAGGAGAGCAATATGAAGGATTTTCATCCGAGCGGTACGCTGCTTGATTTTGAAAAAGGATGTGCCATTGATTTCAGCCTTAAAAACGGGCTTTCGGAAACGGTTGAAACCGGAAAACGATACCTGAGCCAGATGAAAAGCATGTTTGCCGACGACGCCGCATATGAGGCAGAACTGAAAAATGGCGATAAACTGGTTTATGAGTTTCACGGATTGCCCGTTCCGGAAACTGCCGGCGATTTGATGTATGGCTGCAGCATCGTTTATCCGGGCAAGGTCGGTAGCGAGTACCATATGACGAAAGGACACTTTCATACGATCCTGGAGACGGCCGAAGTTTATTACTGCATCCGGGGACAGGGTTATATGCTGCTGGAAAACCCCGAGGGGGATTGGCGCGCCATTGGGATGGAGCCCGGTAAGGCTGTATATGTGCCGAAACGATACGCGCATCGCAGTATCAATGTTGGCCAGGACGAACCGTTGATCACGTTTTTTGTGTTCCGCGCGGATGCGGGACACGACTATGGCACGATTGAAACAAAAGGATACCGTAAGTTGCTTGTCGAACAAAACGGGGAGCCCGCGGTGATCGACAACCCGAAATGGAAGTGAATCGACATGAAGCTGCTGGTTACGCCGACTTCGTTTGGAAAACCGGAAAATGAGAAAGCACGCGTGCTGCTTGAGTCGTTTGCGGACGAAATCGTCTATAACGATACCGGCGCTCCCTTGAGCGGCGGGGATTTACTCAGAAAGCTGGACGGTGTGGACGGCTATATTGCTGGGCTGGATTATATTACGGCGGACGTGGTCGAAAACATGCCTTCCTCTGTCCGCGTTATCTCGCGTTATGGCGCGGGAGTTGATCGTGTGGACATTGCCGCCTGCACGCGCCGCGGCATCAAAGTGACCAATACGCCCGGAGCGAACGCAACAGCGGTTTGTGAGCTGGCATTCGGACTGATGCTTTGTGCGGCGCGGAATATTCCGGCGCTGCATTCCGCGGTGGAATGCGGAGAATGGCCGCGCAGTACGGGTATGGAACTCTCCGGCAAGACGTTTGGTATTATCGGATTGGGTGCGATCGGAAAAAAGCTAGCCCTTCGTGCAAAAGCGTTTGAAATGCAGGTGCTTGCGTACGACTTGTTCCTTGACGGTGCGTTTGCGGCAGAAAACGGAATTGAACCGCGCGAGCTGGACGATCTGCTTGCGGAAGCCGACGTGGTCTCTCTGCATGTTCCTCTGACCGCAGAAACCCGGCATATGATTAACGCGGAGAGGATTTCGCACATGAAGCGCGGAGCGATTGTAATCAACACCGCGCGCGGCGGCCTGATTGACGAAGAAGCCGCCGCGTCCGCGCTGAGAAGCGGGCAACTTCGCGGGATGGGGCTCGACGCGTTCGAGCAGGAACCGCTGGTGAAATCCCCGCTGGCCGGTCTTGATGGCGTTGTGTTTACGCCGCATACGGGTGCGCATACCGCAGAGGCTGTTACCGCAATGGGCGTTATGGCGGTCGAGAATGCGATTGCCGTGCTGAAAGGGCAGCAGACGGCACACATATTGAACTGAGCATGGAGTTGCCGGCGCAGAAGGACGAAAAAAGCGTGTTCGGAGAAATTTGAATCAACAAGGAGAATAGCGATGCTGAAGCAGGAAGTGCTGAAAAGACTAACCGACTGCGGCGTAGTTGCCGTGGTTCGTGCCGAAAATGAGGAACAGGCCGTCAAAATCGTCGAAGCGTGTGTGGCGGGCGGCATTACAGGAATTGAAATCACGTTTACCGTACCGGGCGCAGCGAATATCATACATATGCTGACGGAAAAGTATCGTTCCAGCGATGTCATGGTCGGCGCAGGTACGGTGTTGGACCCGGAAACTGCCAATGCTGCGATTCTAGCCGGCGCGCAGTTCGTCGTCAGCCCTTGCCTGAATGTGGAAATGGTTAAGTTTTGCCTGCGCTACCAGATTGCCTGCATCGCAGGCGCGATGACGGTCAAGGAGACGCTGGAATGCATGGAAGCCGGCGCGGACATTGTAAAAATATTCCCCGGCAACCTATTTGGCCCGGCGATCATAAAAGCGATTCACGGGCCGCTGCCGCAGGCGAGAATGATGCCGACGGGCGGCGTATCGGTGGAGACCACGGGCGATTGGATTCGGTCGGGCGCCGTAGCAGTCGGTGCGGGCAGCGATCTGACCCGGGGCGCGAAAACGGGGGACTATGCGTCTATCACCGAAATCGGGAAACAACTTGTGGAAGAGGTTCGAAAAGCACGGGAAAGCTAATGTTTTCTTGAATGACGCGCCGGAGAAGGTTTGTGTTGTTCAAATAGGCCTTGCCATGGATGGATTCTTTCAGCCAAGACCAAACGGAGGATGGAAACGAATGAGAAAAGCAAAATTATTACCGCTGTACTTTGAGGAAAGTAACGAACGCGAACGCGGTGAATACGCCGAGCAGATGGAAAGGCTGGCTGGGTTCTACGGGGATGTGGCGGAGTTTTTACCGTCGGTGAAGGTAGGCGAAGCGCTGCCGGAAGCGGACGCGATCGTGTTTCCGCAGATGATCTATGCTGCGTTCCGGCATGATGCGTTTTTCAGTGAGATCAAGCTGCCTTTGATCGTTCTTACTTCCCGCTTTGGAACCGTAGAGATGTGGGATTGGGAAATTGTTACGTATCTGCGGGACCTTGGCTGTACGGTGTTTTCACCTTACAACGTTGAACTCGGCCGTAGCGTACTGCGCGCCGTCGCCGTTAAGGCTGCACTGAAAAACGGCGCGAAGTTTCTGATGCTGCAGGACTCGCCGGGGGAGGGGATGCAGGCAAATATCTTTAAGCGGTTCTATTGGTGGGAAGAGAGCAGCACGAAATCAATGGAAAGCATATTCGGTTGTAAGCTGATCTATCGCAGCTGGAAGGCCGTTGGTGATCGCGCACAGGAAATCGGGGATGATCAGGCTCGCAGCATCAGCGCAGACTGGAATATCGCGCGGGAAGGAGTCAGCGAAAGCTGCTTTCTGAAGGCTGTCAAGATCTATATCGCCATTAAGGAAGTAATCGACGAAATCGGAGATGTAGCAGCCGTTGGATCAAATTGCCTGAACGAATCCTTCCACTGCAATACCACGCCGTGCCTCGCATGGTGCATGCTATTTGAACGTGACGATATCATCTGGGCTTGCGAAGGCGACACGCTGACGTTGCTTTCCACATATATTATGTATCGTTCCATTGAAAAACCCATCATGATGACAAATCTGTATCCTTTTCTGGTGGGTATGGCTGCGTTGGCGCATGAGCGGATTGACCGTTTTCCGGAAATCGATGACCCGGACAATCATGCGCTCGGCGTGCACTGCGGCTATTTCGGGCTGGTGCCGCGGCAATTCTGCTCGAGCTGGACATTGCGTCCGAAAGTGCTCGCCATCGTGAATGACGATGCGGTTATGGTGGATGCGCAACTTCCGGTGGGGCCCATCACGCTTGCAAAAATTTATCCGGGGTTTCGGAAACTTTCGATTATCCGAGCGGAACTGGAGAAATATGTCCAGTATCCTGGTTCGGACTGCCGTAACGGCGCGCTGATTCGTTATCGGGACGGACACGCCGTGATGGAGGCGCTCTGTTCGCATCACTCGTTGATTATCGGCGGGGATGTTTCACCGGAACTGAAGCAGATAGCGAAGGTATTTCAATGGGAAGTCATCATGATGTAATCCATTCAAGCGGATCGCTGAACGGGTGACCGCAAAGATCGGGTTAAGAAACCCAAGGTGCCCGAAAAGGCGCACGAATCAACTATTTGCGTTGAAAATTACCGATATGGAATTGACATGATCGATGTATTTATACATGTAATGCAAGGACTTTACATTGTGTTTGGCGGATCGGAATACTATGCTGGATTAGTACAATTCAATCAAGGCACGTTTTCGATAGAAGCTTGGAATCGGATGAAGGCACGGAGGATGCATGAGAAAGAAAATTCTTTCCAACCAAAGGACGACTAGAATAGAAACCATTTCTTTCACAGCGCCAGCGATGATTATGGTTGTGATTACTACATATATTCCTTTTGCACTCAGCATTGTTTACTCTGTAACAAATTGGAAGGGGCTCGCCGATAAAGCGACGTTTGTTGGACTTGATAACTTCATTAAAATATTTGCCAGCGATCCGGATTTCATGCAATCCGCCTTGTTCACGATACGGTACTCTGTGGCATTTGTCGTACTCTCCAATATTCTGGCTCTCGCATTGGCGGTCATTCTAGCGAGAAAAATGAAGTTTGCGAGCTTTTTTCGTGCCGTGTTTTTTGTGCCCTATGTAGTAAGTATGACAATCGTTGGATTCATATGGGAATTCATCTTCACGCAGGGATTTTCGAGTCTATATAAGGTGCTGGGATGGGGGTTTTTAAATCTCAGCTGGCTTGGATCGCAGAATCTTGTTTACTATGGCGTTGTACTGGTCGGAATCTGGCAGGCACTCGGGTTTTACATGGTTCTATACATCGCTGGGCTTAAGACCATTCCCAATGACGTCCTGGAGGCTGCGGAGATCGATGGAGCGAGCACGATTGGACGGTTCTTCCAAGTAAAACTGCCATTGCTTATCCCGTCCATAACAACTTGCCTGCTGATGTCCATTATCAACTCCTTACAGGTTTTCGACACGATTATGGCAATGACAAAGGGTGGTCCGGGCATTGCATCGATGAGCTTGACTTTGAATATCTATCAGGATGCATTTATTTACCACCGCTATGGGATTGCCTCGGCGAAAGCTGTAGTCTTCTTTATCATGATTTTGCTGCTGACGAAGGTGATCCTGAATGCTTTGGGCCGGAAGGAGGTTGATTACTGATGACTTCTGTCTCAAAGAAAAAGCATTCCTTTGGACGCAACAAGCGGACAAAACTTGCTAATACGATTCTTCAAATCCTGTTATTATTCGTCAGCGCGGTGTATTTTTACCCGATTATTTTAATGTGCATCAACGCGGTAAAATCCCGCAGGGAAATGGCACTAAGCGTACTGACGCTGCCCAAGAAAATCATCTGGAGCAATATTGCATACGTATTTAATGACATAGACTACCTGACTTTGTTTAGAAACACGATGGTTGTGACCGTTATCGGTGTTGTTGGGATTGTTTCAATTTCATCGATTGCAGCTTACATGTTAAGTCGTAGAAGCACCACAAGGTATGCGAAAGTAACGCGCGCCGTGCTGATTGCGCCAATGCTAATCCCGTTCCAGACGTTTATGGTGACGCTTTTAAAGGTAATGATGGGGTTACACTTAACCGGCTCCATATGGGGACTGGGGATCCAATACTGGGGATTTGGCGTCCCAATGGCGGTATTCATCTATTATAACTTCATGAAAACGGTCCCGAAGGAGATCGATGAAAGTGCAAAGATCGATGGAGCGTCAACATTGCGTTCATTTGTCAGCATCATCTTTCCGCTTTTACGGCCGGTTACGATCACGATCATTGTGCTCAATGTTATGTGGATTTGGAACGACTTTGTTCTGCCGCTGCTGATGGTCAACTCCAGATCCTCCACACGTACTTTGGTGCTTGGGGCATACGGTTACATCGGACAATTTGTGACGCAGTGGGATTACGCTCTATGTGCCATGGCAATGGCTGCAATCCCGTCGATTATCGTATTTTTGATACTACAAAAGTACATCGTGGATGGCGTCGTCGCGGGTTCAATCAAGGGCTAGTTTGAGCATCGATTCAGTCCGCACTGCCAGCGGATAATATAAAAGGAGAGAGAACTATGAAACGAAAGAGATGTTTGTATGCACTTCTAGCGCTCATCTTGGCTTTTACTGCCTTAAGCGGCTGTAAAGCGAACGAACAAACTGAGATCTACATGTTCCTAGGCAGCCCCGAATTCAAAGAGCCGACGCAGGCATTGTGCGACGAATACATGAAATTGAACCCGGGCGTGAAGATCGTTTTTGAAACATCTTCAGATTATATGTCCATGTTCCAAGCAAAGATCAACACGGGTGAATTGCCGGACATCTTCTTTGTGCCAACAGGACTTGAGCTGAAGAATTACGAACAATTCTGTTATGATCTTTCCGATCAACCTCTTGCAAGCGCGCTCACGGATTCCGCAAAAGCGAGCTTGAGCTACGGTGACAAGCTTTGCGGTTTTGCCCAAGCTTGCGATCTGTTTGGCTTAATCTACAACATGGATATTTTGTCAGAATGCGGGATCACGAAAGTACCAGAAACAAACGAAGAGATGACTGCGCTTTGCGAAGCGGTTTCCGCCAAGGGATATAATGTGTTTACGACCGGTTATAAAGAACTCTGGGTTTGGAAACACGTCCTTCAGCCATATTTGAACATGACCGGCGAACCCGCTTATGACACTTTCTCCAAAATTGGTTCGGGAGAGAAAACAATGGCGGATTACTCAAGTCTGTATAACGATTTCTTCAATTTCGTCGACTTAACGCTCCAGTACAGCGGAACCAAACCCCTCGAATGTGGATTCGATGCTGAAATTTCCGAAATGGCAGCCGGAAAGACAGCAGTCATGATCGGTCAGGGCTCTTGGGCAGAAGGCGAAATTCTAAGAACAGCCCCGGATTTCAATCTCGGCTTTGGTGGATACCCGGTCAGCAGCAACGCGAGCGACTGTAAGGTTGTGCTGGGTACAAGCCAGGCAATCTGCGTATGGAAGGATTCCAAGGTACGTCAGGCGGCCCTTGACTTTGCAAATTGGTGGAATACTTCCGATTATGGCAAATCGTGGTACGCGGATGTGATCATCACGTATCCGCCCATCAAGGACGCGAAATTCCCGACCTCGAACCTGAATAACGACGCTATGAAGTCAATTGACGAAAAGGGAGCCGGTCGGATGTCGTGTTATGATATTCCTGTGGCATTTACCGACGCTGCGCTTGGTCAAGTAATGCAGGTTTATGCAGCGGGTGATATTACGAAAGATGAAGCCTGCACACAACTTCAGGGAAAAATCGGAGAATTTCTGAACGATTAACATACGAGACTGAATCAATCGAAACGTTATGTATTGGGGCAGACTTCAGGTTAACCGCGGAGGATTTCACGGCCTAACCCTGTAAGCTGCCCCAAACATACGGTTCATGCGAAGCAAAGGGATACAGCTGCATGAATGAACTCTCGGCTTTTGAAATGCTGGAAACGGCCATCAAGGATATTCAGAGCCATTTCGATACGAGTTGGCTTTTTATCGATGCGCCCTGGAATACGCGTTCTTATGATCTCATCGAATCCATTCCGGCAGCGAGGAAAAATGCTCCATATAGCGAACTGCAGCGGCATTCGCACTGGGAGATGTCCGTTCTACTATCGGGGGAGAATGCACTTCGTGTTGATGAAAAGGTATTTCCTTTACATAAACGTGAGGTAGCGATTATACCGCCGGGCACCCTTCATCAAGACCTTCCCTATGCTGATAAAGAAAGCCTGACTCTTTGGATTGTACTTGAGCCTGGAAATGTAAGTCTGCACTTTGCCGGTATCGATCTATCCGGAGCCTTTTTTGCGGTCGGCCATGTATGGCCCGATTTTGATATTTCTTATTCAAACCATCACTTGCAGGCAATCCAAAACGAACTATACAGCGGTGTCGATTCGTGGTCGGAATTAATTGTAAAAGCAGAAGTGCTTGCAATGCTTGTGATGACACTCAAGTATATGATGCCGGACAATTTAATACCAAATTATTGTAATTGGCAAGAGAAATTGGTTGGGATGATCACAAAGCATATTGAAAACAGCAATGGTGAGAAGTTGGTTTTAGGTGATATTGCTCAACATTTTGGCTTGAGCGTGAATTACATGAGCACGATATTTAAAACAAAAACCGGTAAGACGATTGCTACGTATGCGCAGGAGCATCGAATTTATGTAGCGAAGGAAATGCTTTACAATACCGCATTCAGCATAAAAGAAATTGCGAATACGTTGGGATATTACGATCAGTACCATTTTTCAAAAGGATTTAAAAAGAGCGTCGGTGTCTCTCCAAAGGCGTTTCGGGAAAAAGGTAGGTTCATTTAGATCAATACTATCAGTCTACTGATGTATTACAGCTGTTATTTAATGAATCTTACATTTATTGAAGAGGCTGTTCCATTGTGGAGTTGTCGATGCTGTTGTTATGATAAAAGCATAAAAAACAATCGTGTGAATTATTGGTTGTTTTCGGAGGATAATTTATGAAGAAACTTGCAGCATTAGGTGGAAAAATTACTGGAACTTTAAACACACCAAGTTGGCCGATCTTTGATCAACGCGATATCGACTACGTAGGCGAAGCGGTTAAAAGCGGCATATGGGCGTTTCGCGGGCCTATCGAAAAAGAATTCGAAGAGAAATGGGCGGTTTATTCAGGCGCGAAGTACGGGATTGCTTGTACGAATGGAACGCACGCGATTCGGATGGCGTTGGAAGCGCTGGGGATTGGACCAGGTGACGAAGTCATCGTACCGGCGCTTACATGGCAGGCGACGGCGGCATCCGTTCTGGACGTGAATGCAATTCCCATTTTAGTGGATATTGATCCAACGACTTATACGATTGATCCGAAAATGGTTGAAAAGGCAATAACGCCTCGCACAAAATGTATTATTCCGGTACACCTGTATTGCAGACTTGCGGATATGGACGCAATCATGTCGATCGCAAAAAAATATAATCTTTATGTTGTGGAAGACTGTTCTCATTCGCACGGATCCAAATGGCGTGGTAAGGGCGTTGGTACGATCGGCGATATCGGCGCGTTCAGCTTGCAGGCGTCCAAACTGCTGAATACTGGCGATGGCGGCATTCTGAGCACAAATTGCGAACGCTACCGTGACCTGCTGCAATCCCTGAAAATCTGCGGGCGTCCCAGCTACGAAGGGGCACCTTCCATTCAAAGCGGGAATTTCAGGATGACGGATCTGCAAGCCGCTCTCGGCGTAACACAATTGGAGAAACTGCCCGAACAGAATGATCATCGGCTTAAGAACATGCTGCGGTTGGAACAAGCGCTGGCAGGTTTGGATTGCATCGAAATACTGCGTAAACCCGAAGGGATAACGTATCAGGCAGCATATAATTATTCATTCAAATATATCAGCGAAAAAGCACACGGGATTGAGCGGGATGTTTTTCTGCGGGCATTACGCGCCGAGCTCGGTCAGTCCGATGAAAAGAACATGTTCTATAGGACATATATTCCACTTACGGATAGCCCGCTCTACCGGCCTTTTAGCAAGCATACCCACAAGATTTCAGACGAGTATTGCAAGGCAATCGATCCCGCGCGCTTCCATACTCCCGAAGCGAACAAGGCGTATTACAAGGAAGGCGTAAACTTCATTCACTACGTTCTTCTCGGGCCGGCGTCGGATATGGACATCCTGTCCGACGCAATCATCAAGGTATGTACCCATCTTGATGAGCTGAAAGAAGTATCTGCGGCAGCCGGGCTTGGCAAAGAAGGCTGAGAGAACGGATCGGCAGTCGCGGGGGTGCATAGACGAGCCCCCGCGACTGCTCGGCTGGAATCGAAATGATGAACGCTCAGCGTATTGATCACAAGGAGATAAAACATGAAACCGATTATTGTTCTGTTGGGAGCGGGAAGCGCTTCGTTCACAATTTCAATAACGAAAGACCTGATCTTGAGTGATGGACTGAAAGAATGCACATTCCGTTTAATGGATATTGACCCTTCCAGGCTGGAAGAGGGAAGGAGCGCGGCGGAAAGCTACATTCAGTCAACGAAGTCGCGTATCACGATTGAAACATACATAGATCGTCGGGAAGCGCTCAAAGGTGCGGATTATGTGATCTGCGCGGTGAAAATCGGCGGTTATGGCCCGCTTGAAGCGGAACGGAAGATTGCAGAAGAGCACGGCTATTATCGTGGGATTGGAGACCGCGTTTCATGTTATTTCGGCGGGATTGGCGCATACTGGCAGATTCGGTTTTTCGAAGATGTTGCAAAAGACATGGAAGACGTCTGCCCCAATGCCCTGTTGGTTCAAACCGCTAATCCCGTGTTTGATGGAACCAATTATCTGACTCGCTATCGCAATATTCGTGCGGTAGGAGTTTGTCACGGACATTTTGAAGCGTTTAAAATTGCGGATATCCTTGGGCTGGAGCGGGACAAGGTTACGGTTGAAGTAGTAGGTTTTAACCACCACGTGTATTTGACGGATTTCAGATATAAAGGAATGGATGCATACCCGCTGATTGACAAGTGGATTGCGGAAAAAAGCGAGGATTATTGGAAGGGAGTAGAATACAATACGCCCGGACCACTCAAGTTCGCTCCGGATTCCCTGTCGCCTGGTACGATTGACGCATATAAATACTATGGATTGCTGCCGATTGGCGACGCAATTCGAAGCGCGTCTCCCTGGTGGCACCATACGGATTTTCAAACGAAGGAAAGATGGTACGGGATCAATGGCGGGTTTGATTCCGAGATCTGCTGGGCGGAGTATTTGAGGCAAAAGGACGTCCACCATAAAAAAATCCATGATACGCTCGCGATGGGAAAATCGATTACCGAGGCTTACCCGCTCGAGCTGAGCGGGGAACAGCATATTCCATTAATCAACGCCATGGTAACGGACCAGTACCAGCACTTTACTTTGAATATACCAAATAACGGCTGCGTGCCGGGCATCCCGGATGACGTGATGGTAGAGATACCAACGCAAGTGAGCGGTTGTGGAATTCGAGGGATTCGGGTACGTCCGTTGCCAAGGCGGCTGATGGATAATGTGATCTATCCGCGAATTCGTACTTTGGATAATTTACACGATGCGTATCGCTATGGCGATCGATCACTGCTGGTACTTGAACTGATGCAGGACCATCGCACGCGTTCGCTGGAGCAGGCGGAAACACTGATTGATACTCTGCTTGCGCAACCGTGGAATTCGGATGCGGAAAAACATTATCGTTGAGTAAACGGGAGAAGCAACCATGGACATTTGCGTAGGGATGATTGGCTGCGGCGGGATTGCGACCGCAAAACATATGCCCGGCCTAGTCAAAGCCGGCGCGAAAATCACCGCGCTTTATGACGTGAATCAAAAGAGCGCGCAGGATGCCGCTCAAAAATTTGGTACGGACGCGGTCGTTTATGAAACGGTGGATGCGTTACTAGCCAATAAAGAAATCACGGCCGTACATATCTGCACACCGAACAAAACGCATGCCGACTTAGCTGTGCGCGCGATGCAGGCAGGGAAGCATGTCATGTGTGAAAAGCCCATGGCGATGAACGCGATTGAAGCAGCGCGTATGCTTGAAGTTAGCCGGAATACCAATAGAAAGCTCACGATTGGTTACCAAGGCAGGTTTCGTAAAGAAGTGCAGTTGCTGAAGGAAATGTGCATGAGCGATCAACTTGGGGAGATTTATTTCGCTCGAGCACACGCACTGCGCCGCAGAGGCGTTCCAACGTGGGGCGTCTATCAAGACAGTTCGCTGCAGGGAGGCGGATGCTTAATTGATATCGGGACGCATGCGTTGGATCTCGTTTTGTGGCTGATGGATAATTACGAACCCGAATACGTTATTGGCAATACATACCGCAAGATTATTGACCGGCCGACGGATGCTAATGTTTGGGGAACATGGAATTCCGCTCTGCTCAACGTAGAGGATTCGGCGTTTGCGATGTTGCGCATGAAGAACGGCGCAACGGTCGAGCTGGAGTGCAGCTGGGCAATTAACTGCCGTAATGCGGTTGAAAGCAATGTTACGCTGGCTGGAACGAAAGCCGGAGCAGATACGATTAAAGGATTGAAAATCAACGGAGCGTCTGGCGGAAGCTTGTATATTAACGATATCGATACGAATAATAAATCCGGGACGAGCTTTGATGTTGTTAATATAGACGATCCTGGAAGCAAGGAGATTGCAGTCTGGGTCGATGCAATCAAGAATGATCGGCCGCCGCTTGTTTTGCCGGAGCAGGCGTTGATGGTTGCTCGTATTATTGATGGAATATACGAATCGTCAAAAACCGGCAGACCGGTGAATTTCGATTAAACGACGCACTCTAAACCTCCAATATTACTCCCCGTTTCTGGGGATGGTTGGATTGTCAACAGTAAGTCGGACAGATTTTATAAAGTAAGGGATCTCTTAAACTCTGCTGGTGACAAGTATCCTAGTGTTCCGTGTAAACGGATGTTGTTGAACCAGTGAACATAATCCAGCAACTCCAGTTGGAGTTGATCTAGCGTTTCAAAGCGGCGCGAGTAAACGAATTCTGCCTTGATCATTTTGAAGGTTGATTCAGCTACAGCATTGTCGTATGGACAGCCTTTCATGCTCAACGAACGGTTGATCTGGAAACTGCCGAGCAATTCGTCGATCAGCATATTATCGAACTCGCTGCCCCGGTCCGTGTGAAACATTTGGATATCGAACAGATTCCCCTTCACCGTTGAAAACGCCTTGTGTACCAGCTCGGCGTTTTTATTTGCGCCGGCACTTTGACCAATAATCTCCCGGGCTCCAAGGTCAAGCAGGATGCAGATATATGCCCATCTTGTTCCAACACGGACATAGGTCAAATCGCTCACGACGCAGGCTCCAGGAGCCTGATTGTTAAAATCTCTGGCCAGAAGATTGGGAATAGCAGCCTCGTTACTCTTTGATGAATGTACACGGTATTTCTTACAAGTATAGGCCGAAACCAGGCCACGTCTCGCCATGATTCGTCCGATGCGGCGACGTGAAACCGTCCAGCCTTTCCGGAATAACACACGCTTCAGCTTTCGCTGATCGTAGACGCGACGATTCTCGTCGTATGCCGTTTGAACCGCTTCTTCCAATGGGCTTTCATCTCGAGGATCATGGCATTCGTAATAATAGGTGCTCCGTGCAATGCCTAGACCTCTGCACAGCGCTGATATTGAGTACTTGCGGGCATTAGCTTTGATCACAATTACTTTCGTGCGAATATCAGCGCCGCTTGCTTTAAAACATCATTCTCCATTTGCAGCTGCTGATTATCCTTACGAAGCTTGATCAATTCTTGCTCTTCGATCGTGCGATTGTCTTTCTCCCGGCTGGAGCCTGTGGCGTTGATCCGTTTCACCCATTTTTCAAAAGCTGAGGCTGTCAAATCATACTCACGGATGATTTCGCTTCTGGGTTTGCCGTGGTTGAGCAGTTCAACCAATTGCTTCTTTTGCTCTTCACTAAACGTTCTTCTTGCTCGTTTTTCAGGCATGGTTTTTCCCTCTCTTTCATCTTCAAGAGAATACCACTACCTCATCTTTTCTGTACAGTTTAGTTAGCCAATCCATTGTATCTTTGAACCTTTAATCAGACGACGACTTTTAGATTTCAAAACGAAGACATAACGCTCGATTTAATACGTAACTTTACCGTTGATTATAACAGAGGTTTATGAAAGACACAATTTTGAACAGTCGGAAAACGGTATTGTCTGGGTAATTAAGGCTGGATTATTATTGGGTTTGTACATATGATCGGACTATATGAAACTCAAAGGCAAATACATAATTTGGCTGCCCATGATCGAGATGGGTTCAAGTTGTGTCCGCTCTCCGTTGGCACGTAGAGATAGCAACCGCAAGGCAACGATATCCCACAGTGCCTGAAATACCACAATAAACGTCACCGGAGAAGGACGGCAGGCATAGTCCCCCCAGTCAAGGCGATTTGGAGCAAGCCCTTGGCTACCAGGGGCCATCGCCTCTTCCAAATGCGCGCGAGAATAAAATGGGGCATAGGGAAAAACTCGACAAAAGGTCACTTCTCAACACGATCGTCCAAACTCGGAAAACCCGTATAAACAGGGCGTTTCTCCGAGCTTTGACGCATCAAAATTGAAGAAGAAAATCAAGAGTTTTTACGTGCTGCAACGCTTTTCAAAAACAGAAAAAATCGTGAAAATCGACGAATATAATTGAGCCATAACTAGCTTCATCTAGCCATATCAAAGTCATGGTGAGTCAAATAGAGATAGGGTGTCTTTTGTTCTCATTACTCCGATTGTCAATATTTCAAATATCGTCAAGATTGCTCTTGGCGGCATCTGTGTTTTTAACAAATAAAAGCCAACGGATTCGCTATCGCTTCAGCTTGCGGCTTCGTGGGTTCTGAAAAGTAAGCCTGCTAATGACAGCCGATTCAATTTCATGCGATTTGAAAGTTGAAACTACAATAAATAGCTTGAGTGCATGGCCGTATATGGGTTTACTGAAAGTGTAATTTTTAAAATGGTAGTTAAAATGTATGTCTTGAAATGGAATGCATAGGTCTCAAACGCATACCGACTACCAACGATTTTAACGCAAAGAAGATTTGCTCCTCTTCGTAACAAGTCATCTTCATTTTGCCAACACTTGACCTGTCCCCACAAACAGTAATCCACTCAAAAAACGCAAATCGACGTATCTTGTTTTGCCTGCTTCAATAAAAGAGCGATCTGCTCCCTTGTGTGATGGCTCTTTCTCGTATTCTCGTTCAATTCTTTGTTTCACCTGATTATTTTCTTCTTTAGGAGGACTACTTTTTTAGGGATCAAGTTACAAAGGGGTAAATTCGTTATTGTCCTGTGCCATTATCGTCACATGGCGGCAAAGATGAGCCAAGTGGGTTACAAAGTGGGTTTTGGGGAAAAGGAAAGAGCCGAAAACGCTAGCGTTTATCGGGTCTTCTTTTGGTGCGACCGGAGGGATTTGAACCCAAAAAACCAGATTCGCGTACACGAATCGTTCGTGCGCGAGTGCGAAGAAAGCGCCTAGTTTAGCGCTTTTTTAGAGAGTGTGTTCATGTGCGCGAATTCGTAATTATTGCCTTTTTACACCCAAGTGGGTTACAAAGTGGGTTTTGGGACGGCGGTAAATATCGCGTCAAACCGCTGCTCGACGTAGGCCGTGGCCTGCTCATCTTCGCCAGCAACGGCCTGCCCGTAGATACCCTCAGTGTCCATACTGGACGCGTGACCGACGCGGCGGCGCTTCAGCCCCTCCGGCATATTGTTGCTAATCGATACAAACGTATGCCGCCAACCGTATGGCGTGATGGCAGGCGTTATTTCGTTCTTCTTTCGGAACACCTCCCAGCTATGAGCAACGGCGTATTGCATCGCAAGGTCACCGTCAAATTTAGGGAATATTTATTGCGAGTTGACGCCATTAAATACCATGTATGGTTTGTTCCGTCGACATATGCCCGTGGAGTACGATGGCATTTTTATGGTCAAAGAACTTATCCCGCGCTTCTTTTTTATTGGAGCGGCTCACTGGAACTAGAGTTAAATCTCGAAGAATATACCCATCCTCTTCGATGCTGAGCACAAAATCAAGATTGACGATGTAACCCTGGTGGCATCTGAAGAATCCCTTTGGTAGATAGTTACATGCAATATTTTCTATTGAGTCTTTGATCCAAATATCTCCTGTTTCAGAATGTACGAAGATTTTTCGACCGATGCGTTCAAAATACTGTATCTCGGAGAGCTTTCGCACTTCGACACCGGAGGGTACTCGAAAAACAATAGTATCCTGCGTAGAGTCACAATATTTTTTATAAGCAAGTTCCACGGCGGGCCAAAGACGTTCGTTCTGCTTATCCTTTAGGATGAGATACACATGATCCACTTCGTAGACATCCATAGCATAAGAAATATAACTCGTTAAAAAAATAATCTGGCAGTTGGGCAAAATATGGTTGATATGCTTTGCAAGGGATATACCGTCCGTATCACCCATATGGATATCCAGTATGGCGATATCCGCAGCAACTTCATGATTCATAAGCGCAAGCATCAGCGCTTCAGCATTTTGGAACGCTTCGATTTCAATTGAGCGCTCTGCTTTACGCGCTTGCTGCTGCAAAACCGCGGTAGTATCGGCGAGATGGAGTTCGTTATCATCGCAAAGCACAAAGTGTATTATTGAGGATCACCATCCAGTCTCAAGGTTATGGCGGATATAAACAAGCCATTTTCAGAATAACTTATGAAGTTTCCCTGGTACTGCTTGGCGATACTCTCTAAAATGTGAAAGCCGAGGCCTCGCTGTATCCCTTCGATTCGAGTCGCCTTCTCAGCATGACTCGCCTGCGGAAGGCTGTTTTCCATACGAATTGCCAGAAAACCGTCCTTCGTTGCTGCGGCTATGCGGATGTAGCGATTTTCGATTGGGAGGTTCAGATTCGCTTCGATTGCGTTATCCAGCAGATTCCCGAATACGGTGACTAATTCGGGATCGCTGATACTCAATTGATAGGGGAGACAAATATCGATATCGATCGGCATTTGTTGATTTTTTGCGTCCTCAACACGGCTGCTTATGAATGCGTCGATAATGGGATTTTCACACTGACCCAGGCTCGACTGAAAGGTGTGCAACTGTAAGATTTCAGACGAATAGGATCTCGCTTCCTGAAATTCTTTGCTTTTCAGTAAGATCTGAATCGTGTGCATATGGTTTGCAATATCATGCCGCAGCATTTGTATGCGTTGGTATTGCTCCGAAAGTTTGACATAATGGAGTTTCTGCATGGCGATTTGTTTTTCCAGCATCTCGTTTTGCACCTTTAACTCCGCGCGCTGGGAAATCCCGCGGATGATCATATATAAAGAGATGTCAACCACGATACAGATGCAACCGGAAACGATCTGCCAAACGGCCAGCATGGTCGGCGACATGCTCTGTGCCGATAAGAACCACAGGCACAGCAACATTGCCTGGCTGAGGGGGAACAGAGCAAACAGCAACCATTCTTTCGTTGTAAGACGGCTGGATTTTCTGGAAAAAAGGCGCGCGGTTAAAAAAAGAAGGGTACCTAATATGATGGAATAAAAAACGAGCATCTGGACACGTTCCGGCTCAGAGAGCGTTTTAATCCAGTCGGTTGACGAACCTACGTTTGGAAAAGCGGCGAGCAGGATAATTTCACATATAATATTATCCAAGTACATCATGCCAGCGGCTAAAACGATTTTACCCGGTTTATCCTTGAAGACCACAAACGTATAACCTGTCAGCGCGACGAATATAAAAAACATTCGATAGGCGTACAGCGCATATGGGATTTGAAGTCCGATTAATGCAACGCCGACAATCCCGCCTGAAAGCAACAGAACTGAAACCAACAAATTCCATCTCGGTTTCAGAACAGAAAGAAGAAATATATCAAACAGTACTGATCTAGCCCCCGAAAACTGGACCAGCTACAATGTTAGGAAAGAGAGAAAAAAAGACTAACAAAGGAGCTGCAAGAAGATGGCAAGAAAGAACTACACAGTTGAGCAGATCATCGTCAAGCTGCGGGAAGTAGAACTGCA